>NZ_JBITCJ010000001.1:1506414-1819158 GCF_044453095.1 Amycolatopsis sp. NPDC051758
CTCCGGTGGGGGCGGGGGGGCTGCGCGGGGCCCCCCCCCCCCCCCGGGGGGGGGGGGGGTGGGGGGCCCCCCCCCCCCCCCCCCCCCCCCCCCCCACGCCGGGTGTCACTTCAGGCCGGTGGCTTCCGCGGCGGCGGGGTCGGAGTCGGCGAGGAAGGTCCGGCAGCGGTCGTACTCCTCGGTCTCGCCGATCTTCCCGGCGGCCTTGCCGAGCACGGCGAGGGCACGCAGGAAGCCCTGGTTCGGGCGGTGCGACCACGGCACCGGGCCGAAGCCCTTCCAGCCGGCACGGCGCAGCTGGTCGAGACCCCGGTGGTAACCGGTGCGGGCGTACGCGTACGCGGCGACGGTCTCACCCGCGTCGAAGGCCTTCTCGGCCAGCGAAGCCCAGGCCTCGCTGTAGTCGGGGTGTTCGGCCGCAACGGCCGCCGGGTCGTTCCCGGCGTCGAGCGCGGCCTGGGCGGCGGTGTGCTCGGGCAGCAGCGTCGGCTCGGGGCCGAGCAGGTTGTGCGTCATGCCGCCCATTGTGCCCACGCGCCCGGATCAGAAGAACAGGCCCGCGAGAACCCCGCCGCCGGCCAGCACCAGCGCGGCGATCAGGACAGCTGCCACAACTCGTTTCGGCATCATGGCGGCACACCATGCCAAGTCCCGCAGCCCGGAAGCAAATCGTCCACCCGTAGGGGTGAACCCCGATTTTGGCGTCGTTTGCCACGGTCTTGGCCCGCTCGTGACCATGACCGGCCATGATGTCGGCATGGCCAAGGCAGTCGACGTCCCCGTCGTGGACGTGATCCCGCGCAGCCCCGTCGCCAAGACGCGGCTGTTCTTCACGCGGCACTGGCACCGCGGCGCCCCCGGGCAGCCGACGCCGGAGTGGGTGCTGCGGTTCTGCTACGGGATGTGGCTGGCGGCGTTCGGGTTCAAGCTGGTCGGCTCGTCGTGGGACATGTCGTGGCACTTCATGTGGCTGCGTGACGACCTGGCCCCGCCGCACCTGATCAACACTGTCGGCACGGTGATCATCGTGGTGCTGGTGGCGATCCACAGCTACACGGGTCTCGGCGCCGACAAGACGTCACTCCGGCTGATGCAGATCGGCCTGCTGACGTTCCTGATCGCGGCGCCGCTCGACGTCATCAACCACCGCGTCAACGGCCTCGACCTGACCGCGTGGAGCCCGTCCCACATGATGCTCTACCTGGGCACGGGCATCATGCAGGCGGGCGTGCTGCTCGGCTGGCTCCGGTCCGCGCCGCCCGGGCGCTTCCGCACCGGCGTGCTGCTCGCGCTGTGGGCGTTCTTCCTGGAGAACACGTTCTTCCCGAACGGCCAGCAGGAGTACGGCATCCTCGGCCTCCGCGCCTGGGAGCGCGGCGCCCCGGAGGCCGAGCCGACGCTGCTCTCGTTCGCGGCGAACCAGATCGGCCACCCGGTCGACCGGACCGCGATCCTGCACTTCACGATGCCGATTCCCGAGTGGGTGTACCCGGTGTGGGGCATCGGCGTGATGGCGCTGATCCTGGCCCTGGCCCGCCGCACGCTGGGTTTCCGCTGGTCGGCTTCCGCGGTGGCGCTGGCGTACATCGCCTACCGCGGCGTGATGTGGCCGCTGCTGCTCGGCATGGGCTTCCCGGTGTCGACGATCCCGTTCTACCTGCTTTTTGTGGGTCTCGCCGTGGACCTGGCGTTCGTCATCGGACGTGGTCACGGGCTTTTGACGGCCGGCGTGGGGGCATTGCTCGTCACCGCGTTCGGGTATGGGGCGCTTTGGGTGCAGTCGCAGTTCCGGCCGTGGGTGCTGGGTGACGCGCACACGGAGTCCGCACCGCCGGTGGCGTACTGGACGGCTTTGGTGGTGCTGGGCGGGGTGTTCGCGCTCTGGGCAGCAGCCGGCCCGGCGACGCGGCGGTGGACCGCTCGACGAACGGTTTCCGAAGCAGTCTGAACACGACGAAGGGGCCGCCACGGAAACCGTGGCGGCCCCTTCGTGTCCGGCTACTTGACCTTCGTCCCAGCCGAGCCGAGGGCCTGGCAGGCCTCGACCACACGCTGAGCCATCCCGGCTTCAGCGGCCTTCAGGTACGAACGCGGGTCGTAGACCTTCTTGTTGCCGACCTCGCCGTCGATCTTCAGGACGCCGTCGTAGTTCTTGAAGAAGTGGTCGACGATCGGGCGCGTGAACGCGTACTGCGTGTCGGTGTCGACGTTCATCTTCACCACGCCGTACGACACCGCCTCGCGGATCTCCTCCGGCAGCGAGCCCGAGCCGCCGTGGAAGACCAGCTCGAACGGCTTTGCGCCGGCGTCGAGGCCGAGCTTCTTCGCCGCCGCCTCCTGGCCGCCCTTCAGCACGTCCGGGCGCAGCTTCACGTTGCCCGGCTTGTAGACGCCGTGGACGTTGCCGAAGGTCGCCGCCAGCAGGTAGCGGCCCTTGTCGCCGGAGCCGAGCGCGTCGATCGTCTTCAGGAAGTCGCCCTCGGCGGTGTACAGCTTCTCGTTGATCTCCGCCTCGACGCCGTCCTCTTCGCCACCGACAACGCCGATCTCGACCTCGAGGATGATCTTGGCGGCCGCCGTCTTGGCGAGCAGCTCCGCGGCGATCTCGAGGTTCTCGTCGAGGTCGATCGCCGAGCCGTCCCACATGTGGGACTGGAACAGCGGGTTCTGGCCGTTCTTGACGCGCTCGGCCGAGATCTCGATCAGCGGGCGGACAAAACCGTCCAGCTTGTCCTTCGGGCAGTGGTCGGTGTGCAGCGCGACGTTGACGTCGTACTTCGCCGCCACGACCTGGGCGAACTCCGCGAGCGCGGCCGCGCCGGTCACCATGTCCTTGACCTTCTGGCCGGACGCGAACTCCGCACCGCCGGTGGAGAACTGGATGATCCCGTCGCTCTCCGCCTCGGCGAACCCGCGGATGGCGGCGTTCACGGTCTCGGACGAGGTCACGTTGATGGCCGGGTAGGCGAACTCGTTCGCCTTCGCCCGGTCGAGCATCTCCGCGTAGACCTCGGGGGTCGCGATGGGCATCGGTATTCCTCCTTGGCAGGGATGGGTCCCGACCGCATCGTACGAGGTGTACCGCCGCCGCACACCGGTCCCCGCGCGGAAACTTCCGCGCACGTGGAATCGGTTCAGAACGATCCCGCCCGGCCGCCGGGCGAACCGGCGGCCGGACGGAGATCACACGCTCAGCGCAGCTCCGAAGCCAGCGCGCGGTACGCGGGCCACGGGTCCTCGTTCAGCACCTGGACGACCACCTGGTCCGCCCCCGCCTCGAGGTGGGCCGAAAGCCCGCTGGCGATCGTCGAAGCATCACCGTGCAAGGCCAGTGCGTCGATCAGGTGGTCACTGCCCTCACCCTCGAGGTCCTCGTCCGTGAAGCCGAGTTTCCGCAGGTTGGCGACGTAGTTCGACAGCCCGAGGTAGTACTTGACCGTGTTGCGGCCGATCGCGCGGGCCTCGGCGACGTCGGTCGAAAGCACGACCTTGTGCTCCGGGGCCAGCAGCTTGCCCGCGCCGAGGATCTCGCGCGTGCTGCGGGTGTGCTCCGGCGTGGTCAGGTACGGGTGCGCGCCCGCCGTGCGCTCGCCCGACAACGCCACCACCTTCGGGCCGAGCGCCGCCAGCGCGCGGCCGCCGACCGGGACGCCCGCCGCGTCGAGGCCGTCGAGGTAGTCGACCAGGGCCGCGTACGGCTTCTTGTACTCCTTCGTCGCTTCGCGGTGGCCCGCGCCGACACCGAGCAGGAAGCGGTCCGGGTACTTCGCCGCGATGCGCTCGTACACCTTCGCGATCGACGCCGGTTCGTCCTGCCAGATGTTCACGATGCCGGTCGCGATGACCAGCGAGTCCGTCGCCGCGAGGAGGCCGTCCACGGAGGCGAGGTCGTCGACACCGGGCGAGCCGCCCAGCCAGATCGCCCCGTAGCCGAGCTTCTCCGCCTCCGCCGCGAACTTCGCGTCGACGTTTGCGTGGTACCGCCAGATTCCGAGCTTGCCCAGTTCGATAGCCATGGAACACTCCAACGCGTGAGACGGCGATTTTCCTCCCGGCCTCCACAAACTAACGTCGAAGGCATGACCAAGCTGGGCAACACCGACCTCGACGTGTACGGACTCAACCTCGGCGGCAATGTCTTCGGCTGGACGGCGGACGAGGCGCAGTCCTTCGCCGTGCTGGACGCCTACACCGCGGCCGGCGGCAACTTCGTGGACTCCGCCGACCTCTACGGCGGGGGCGGCGGCTCCGAGGAGATCCTCGGCAACTGGCTCGCCGCGCGCGACAACCGGGACGACGTCGTCGTCGCGACCAAGGTCGGCATGTGGGACGGCCGGCCGGGGCTCTCGGCGAAGAACATCCAGGCCGCGGCCGAGGACTCGCTGCGCCGCCTGAAGACCGACCACATCGACCTCTACTACGCACACCGGGACGACCCGGACACCCCGCTCGAAGAGACGCTGGAAGCGTTCGACGCGCTGGTCCGCGCGGGCAAGGTGCGCCACCTCGGCGCGTCCAACTACAGCGCCGAGCGGCTCGCCGAAGCACTGTCCATTTCGGACCGGAACGGCCTGGCGCGGTTCGCCGTGCTGCAGCCGCACTACAACCTCGTCGAGCGCGACTACGAGCGTGACCTCGCCCCGCTCGTCGAGCGGGAAGGCCTGGCGACGCTGCCGTACTTCGCCCTCGCGAAGGGGTTCCTCACCGGCAAGTACCGCACGAAGGACGAACCGGGCGACAGCCCGCGTGCCGCCCGCGCATCGTCCTATTTGGACGCCAGCGGCGAGCGTGTGCTCGCCGCGCTCGACGAGGTGGCGGCCGCGCACGGCGTTTCGGTCGCCACGGTGTCGCTCGCCTGGCTGCGCCGGCAGCCGACGGTCGCCGCGCCGATCGCCAGCGCCCGGACACCCGAGCAGCTCACCGACCTCATCGCGTCGGTGACGCTCGACCTGACCGACGCCGAAGTCACCGCATTGAGCGAAGCCTGAACCTACTATCGGGTAGCTTACTGGCAGTAAGTTGAGGTACGGTGCCCTCCAGATAGCGACGTGCGACGTCCAGGAGGGCACCGTGGCCAACCCGTTTTCGCTGCTGAGCGGCACCAAGAAGGTCGACGGCAAGGTCGTCCTGATCACCGGCGCCGCCCGCGGCATCGGGGCCGGGCTGGCCGAGCGGCTCGCCGCCCGCGGCGCGAAGGTCGCCCTCGTCGGCCTCGAAGCCGAGGAGCAGCAGAAGGTCGCCGACCGGATCGGGCCGAACGCGAAGTCCTGGGAAGCCGACGTCACCAGCTGGGACGCGCTCGAGCGAGCCACCGCTGACGTCGTCGAGCACTTCGGCGGCATCGACATCGTCATCGCCAACGCCGGCATCGCCACCGCGGGCTTCGTCCGCTCGGTCGACCGGGCCGCGTTCGAGAAGGTCATCGAGGTCGACCTGCTCGGCGTCTGGCGCACGTTCCGCGTCACGCTCCCGCACGTCATCAACCGCAAGGGTTACCTGCTGGCGATCTCGAGCCTCGCCGCGATCACGCACGCGCCGGGCATGGCGAACTACTCCGCCGCGAAGGCCGGCGTCGAGGCGTTCTCCAACAGCCTGCGCGCCGAAGTCGCGCACCTCGGTGTCAAGGTCGGCGTCGCGCACCCGACGTGGATCCGCACCGACCTGGTCGAAAGCGCCGACGCGCACCCGGTGTTCGGCAAGCTCCGCGCGTCGATGCCCGGCCTGATCGGCAGGACCTACCCGCTGGACGTCGCGCTGGACAACCTCGAGGCGGGCATCCTCAAGCGCGCCCGGACGATCCACGTGCCGCGCTGGGTCGGCGGGCTCAAGCTGCTCCGCGCGTTCCTCCCGCCGATCATCGAAATCGGCTCCCGCAGCCGGGTACCTTCGGCGGACAAGGCCGCGCTGGCCGACATCGAGGCGCGCGGCGCGTTCGAGTCGGCGGTCACCGGGCACGGCGGCCGCGCGGCGACGACCAAGTCGTAGGGAGCTGCGGATGTCGCGTCGGGACCAGATCCGGATGACCGAGGACGAGGTGCGCGCGTACCTCGACGAGCAGAAGGTCATCAACGTCGCCAGCGTCGGCCCGAACGGCCGCCCGCACCTCGCGCCGCTCTGGTACTTCCCGCACGAGGACGGCGTCGCGACCTGGACGTACGGCACCTCGCAGAAGGCGAAGAACCTGCGGCGGCTGCCGGAGGCGACCGCGCTGATCGAAGACGGCGACAGCTACGAGAAGCTCCGCGGCATCTCGCTCGAGGCCGACGTCCAGATCATCGAGGACACCGCGGAAGTCACCCGGATGGGGATCACGCTCATGCAGCGGTACGCGGGTGCCAAGCCCGGTGACCCCGTACCGTCCGAGCTGAGCGCCTTCATCGCAGGTCAGGCCCCGAAACGCATCGGGCTGATCTTCCACCCGACGAAGGTCGTCAGCTGGGACCACACGAAGCTCGGCGGGACGTACTAGTCGGTAGGTAGTACTTCCAAGTAACTGTTACCTGAGGTAACGTCATCTGGGCACATCCTCGACGCAGCGGAGGCCGAGACAGATGACCGAGCGGTTCAAGGTCGTGATCGTGGGCACCGGGTTCTCCGGGCTCGGCCAGGCGATCCAGCTCGAAAAGGCCGGCATCCGGGACTACGTGATCCTGGAGAAGGCCACCGAGGTGGGCGGCACCTGGCGCGACAACTCGTACCCGGGGTGCGCGTGCGACGTGCAGTCGCACATGTACTCGTTCTCGTACGAGCAGAACCCGGACTGGTCACGGTCGTTCTCGCCGCAGCCGGAGATCTTCGACTACCTCAAGGGTGTCGCGGACAAGTACCGGCTGCGCGAGAAGATCCGGTTCGGCGTCGAGCTGACCGGCGCCCACTGGGACGAGCAGGAGCGCCGCTGGACGGCGACCACGAAGGACGGCCGCGAGTTCGTCGCGCAGTTCCTCGTCTCCGGCGTCGGCGGCCTGCACATCCCGCAGGTCCCCGAGCTGCCCGGGATCGCGAAGTTCAAGGGCCAGACCTGGCACTCCGCCCAGTGGAACCACGAATACGACCTGCGCGGCAAGCGCGTCGCCGTCGTCGGTACCGGTGCCAGCGCCGTCCAGTTCGTTCCGAAGATCGCTCCCGAAGTCGCCGAGCTGACGCTCTTCCAGCGCACGCCGCCGTGGATCATGCCGAAGCCCGACCACGCAATGCCGTCGTGGGCGCAGACGCTGTTCAAGCGGGTCCCCGGCACCCAGCGCCTCTACCGCAACGCGCTGTACTGGCTCCTCGAAGCGCGCGCCATCGGCTTCAACGGCCACCCGGCGATCATGAAGGCCGGCGAGCTGATCGCCAAGCGCAACATCGCGAAGGGCATCACCGACCGCGCGCTGCGCAAGAAGGTCACGCCCGGCTACACGATGGGCTGCAAGCGCGTCCTGATCTCCAACGACTACTACCCGGCGCTGGACCGGCCGAACGTCGACGTGAACACCGCCGGGATCAAGGAGGTCAAGGCGCACTCGATCGTCGATGCTGCCGGAGTCGAGCACGAGGTCGACGCGATCGTCTACGGCACCGGCTTCAAGGTCACCGACGCGCTGGAGTACCTCGACATCACCGGGGTCGACGGCCGCAACCTCGCCAAGGAGTGGGCCGCCGAGGGGATGCAGACCCACAAGGGCATCACCGTCTCCGGCTTCCCGAACCTGTTCTTCCTGCTCGGCCCGAACACCGCGCTGGGCCACAACTCCGTCGTGTTCATGATCGAGTCGCAGTCCCGGTACGTCGTCGACGCGATCAAGCTGGCCGACTCCCGCGGCGCCGCGGCGGTCGACGTCCGGCCCGGGGTGCAGGACAAGTTCCAGCAGGACATCCAGGACAAGCTGGTCAAGGGCGTCTGGACGCAGGGCGGCTGCAAGAGCTGGTACCTCGACGCGAAGGGTGTCAACCGGACGATCTGGCCCGGCTTCACCTGGCGCTATTGGCTGGAGACGCGGAAGGTGGACCCGGCCGACTACGAGCTGAGCGGCCGGGCGTCATGACCGTCGAAGAGCCCGAGCAGCTCGTCCTGCACGCCCGGGACGTCAAGTTCGACTGGGCCGCGCTGCCGATGCACTGGATCCCCGGTGAACCGCAGGTCACGCACACCATCAACGTCCTGCACCTGGCACTGCCCGAGGGCGAACGCTGGTTCGTCGAGGTGTTCAAGCAGGCCGTGCCGCTGATCCGCGACGAGCGGCTCAAGGCGGACGTCCTCGGCTTCATCGGCCAGGAGGCGGTGCACGCCGACGCCCACGACGGCGCGGCGGCCCACCTCGAGGCCGCCGGTGTCCGCGTGCGGCCGTACATCGCGCAGATGGAGTGGCTGTTCCGGAAGCTGCTCGGCGACCGCGACCTGACCGGCCAAGCCGCCGAAGAATGGCTGGTCGAACGGCTCGGGATCGTCGCCGCGATCGAGCACTACACGGCGTTCCTCGGCCAGTGGGTGCTCGACGCGCCCCTGGAGCGGGCGGGCGCCGACCCGGTGATGCTCGACCTGCTGCGCTGGCACGGCGCCGAGGAGGTCGAGCACCGGTCCGTCGCGTTCGACCTGTTCATGCACCTCGACGGGCGGTACACGCGCCGGGTGCGCAGCATGGCGGCGGTGACGCCGGTGCTGGCCTGGGTGTTCCTCCGCGGCACGCGGTACCTGATGCGCAACGACCCGACCCGCCCGGGCCGCGCGTCGCTGCGGGGCTATCGCCGGGCGGCGAAGCGGGGGCTGCTGCCGACCGGGCGTCAGCTGCTGCGCGAGATCCGGCCGTACTTCCGGAAGTCGTACCACCCGACGGAGACCGGGAACACCGAGCAGGCGGTGGCGTACCTGGCGAGCTCACCCGCCGCGCGAGCCGCGGAGTGACGCTCGGCCGGCCGACCCGGCTCGACGGCAGCAACCGGACCGACCGCCTGATGTCCACTTTGGTCGGTGTGGTGGGTGTTTACCGCCGGATGTCGCAGTTCAGCGGGAAACGGCGGCCGCCGGTGCGCGCGGTGGACCGGAACCTGCCGCTCGTCATCGAAACCGTCGAACCCGAGGCCGAGGACGTCGTCAGCCTGCGCCTGGCGAACGGCGGCCCGCTGCCGGGCTGGCGGCCGGGCGCGCACGTCGACCTCGTCCTGCCGTCCGGCCTGGTCCGGCAGTACTCGCTGTGCGGCGACCCGTCCGAAAAGGACCATTACCGCATTGCCGTGCGGAAGATCGGCGTCGCGTCGGCCGAGGTCCACGCGCTCACACCGGGCACGCGGGTCACCGTGCGCGGCCCGCGGACGGCGTTCCCGTTTGTCGGCGAGGGCCCGTTCCTGTTCATCGCGGGCGGCATCGGGATCACGCCGATCCTGCCGATGGTGCACCGCGCGACGGCCCTCGGCGCGGACTGGCGGCTGGTCTACACCGGCCGCAGCCGCGCGTCGATGCCGTTCCTCGGCGAACTGCCGGACGACGACCGCGTGTGGATCCGGCCGGACACCGAGTACGGCATCCCCGCGTCCGGCGCCGAGCTCCTCGAAGACGTCCCGGACGGCGCCTCGGTGTACTGCTGCGGCCCGGTGCCGATGATCACCGGCGTCCGCGTCGACCTGGCGCTGACCGGCGCGAAAGCCGTCCACTTCGAGCGGTTCGCCCCGCCACCCATCGTCGACGGCGAGCCGTTCCAGCTGACTCTTCGCAGGTCAGGGCAAGTATTGGCGGTCCCGGGCCACCGCTCGGCCCTCGACGTCCTGCTCGAGGAACGACCCGGCACGGCGTACTCGTGCCGCCAGGGTTTCTGCGGGACCTGCACGGTGCCGGCGGCCGGCGGCGGGTCGATGCGGCTGTGCGTCGACCGCGGCACCGCCATGCTCGACCTATGACGCGTCGGGCACCCAGGCGCCGATGACCGGCTTGAACTCGCGGATGGTCCGTTCGGCGACCACGCCCTCCAGGAAGTACGGGTCCTGGTCGATGGTCTCCTTCAGGTGCGCTTCGTCGTCGGCCTGGTAGAGCGTGATGCCGCCGGAGCCGTCGCCGAGCGGGCCGGCGACCACCACGCGGCCCTGACCGGCCAGGTTCCGCAGGAACTCGCGGTGCCGGGGCCGGACCTCCGGCATCTTCTCCTGGACGTAGGTGATTTCGACGAGGTACCAGGCCATGTGGATCTCCGGGGTCGGGCAGGGGCGGGACGGGACCGACGCTACCGGGCCGTCGCCCGTGTCCCAGCATCCGATCAGTGGCAGTGGGAGGCCAACCCGATAGGCTGGGCGTGCGTCAGTAGCTGTGTGAGCGCTGTGAATACCGTGAACCTGCTGACGCGGCACACCGTGCCCGCTCCCACCCGGGACGACCGGCACGGCCGGACCGGGGTCGAGGACAGGCAGGGGTTCATGCTCGAGGGCAATGCGGAACGCAGTGTCGAGGCAACCCTCGGCCAGCTGCGGGTCATGGACGGTCCGGCCCCGGTGCAGACGCCGGCGCCGCTGACCCTCGAAGACCTCTACCGCCAGCACCGCATGCGGCTGGTCCGGCTGGCGAT
Organism: Amycolatopsis sp. NPDC051758; assembly: GCF_044453095.1. Lineage (NCBI taxonomy): Bacteria > Bacillati > Actinomycetota > Actinomycetes > Pseudonocardiales > Pseudonocardiaceae > Amycolatopsis > Amycolatopsis sp. NPDC051758. Next base: position 1,516,944 of record NZ_JBITCJ010000001.1, read on the forward strand.
TCTGCTGGTGGACGAGCCCGCGACCGCGGAAGACGTGGTGCAGGAGGCCTTCACCGGCCTGCATCGCAACTGGGGCCGGCTGCGTGACGCCGCGGCCGCGGTCGGTTACCTGCGCACGGCGGTGGTCAACGGGTCGCGCAGCGTGCTGCGCCGCCGCAAGACCGCCCGGGAGTACGTGCCGCCGCACGCCGTCAACGCGCGGTCCGCCGAGAGCCTCGCGATGCTCTCCAGCGAGCACCAGGCCGTGGTCAGCGCGCTGTCCAAGCTGCCGCCCCGCCAGCGCGAGGTGCTGGTGCTGCGTTACTACGGTGGGCTGAGCGAGGCCGAAATCTCTGAGGCCGCAGGCATCTCCAAGGGTACCGTTAAGTCGACCGCCAGCCGGGCGCTCGAGGCACTCCAGAAGGCCATGCAGACACCACAGTGACCCGGGTGGACCATTCCGATCACTGAGTCGTATCACCATGCTTGGTCCAGACCAATATATGCTGGGGTGCGTGAGAGGCGCCGGAGATTTCGTGATCATGGGCGGCCGGGTCGCCGCCCCGGACCGTGTACTCGACGACGGCTGGGTAGCCGTCTCCGACGGGCGGATCGCCGGCGTGGGTTCGGGGACCCCGCCGTCCGGCGAGCACGTGGACGTCGGCGGGGCACTGGTCGTGCCTGGGTTCGTCGACACCCACTGCCACGGCGGGGGAGGTGCTTCGTTCACCTCCCTCGATCCCGAGGAGCTCCTGACGGCGGTGCGAGCGCACCGCCGTCACGGCACCACGACCATGCTCGCTAGCCTGGTTTCCGATCCGGTGGACATCCTGCGTGAGCAGGTGGCCGCGCTGCGTGAGCTCGCCCAGGACGGCGAGGTCGCGGGCATCCACCTGGAAGGGCCGTTCATCTCGAAGGCCCGCTGCGGGGCGCACGACCCGGAGACGCTGCTCGAGCCGGACACCGGCACGGTCGAGAAGCTCCTGCGCGCGGGCCAGGGCGCGATCCGGATGGTCACCATCGCGCCGGAGCTGCACGGCGGCGTAAAGGCCGTCCGGCAGCTGGCCGAGTCGGGTGTCATCGCCGCCATCGGGCACACCGACGGTGTCGAGGAGCAGCTGCTGCCGGCCATCGACGCGGGCGCGACCGTCGCGACCCACCTGTTCAACGGCATGCGGCCGCTGCACCACCGCGAGCCCGGCCCGGTCGGGGCGCTGCTGGACGACGAGCGCATCACCATCGAGCTCATCTGCGACCTGGTGCACCTGCACCCGACCGTGGTGCGGCTGGCCGCGAAGCACGCGGGCCGCAACCGGACGGTGCTCATCACCGACGCGATGTCGGCCACCGACGCCGCCGACGGCCGCTACACGCTGGGCCGGCTCGAGGTCGACGTGCACGACGGTGTCGCCACGCTCGCGGACAACGGTTCGCTGGCCGGCAGCACCCTGACGATGGACACCGCCTTCCGCAACCTCGTCCGGGGTGCCAAACTCGGCATCCTCGACGCGGTGCACGCGACGTCGCAACGCCCCGCCGAACTGCTCGGCATCGCCGGCCACACCGGGATGCTCTGCCCCGGCTACGCGGCCGACATCGTGGTCCTCGACCAGGACCTGCGGCCGGCGAAGGTGCTGCGCCGGGGTGAATGGGTCGCCGAGGTGGGTACGGCTACCTTGAGTACGTAACTCCGGATTCGAGAGACGGACGGGCGGGATGAGCGAGCCGAAGGACCCCGAGCAGCTGCTGGCGGACGCCCTTCGCGCGCAAGCCGTCTTCGCCCCGCAGGCGTCACCGCCTGCGTCGTCGCCGACCCCGGCCCGGGAACCCGAGCCGGGCACCGACGCCGTCCCGACCAGCGCGATCAACGAGCTGCCGTCGGCCTACGGGCTGCTCTCGGGTGCCGGCGCGGGCTCGCTGGAGCGCGAGCGGGCCGCCCTCGACGCGGCCACCGCCGACGCCGCCACGACGTTCACCCCGCGTCCGGAGCCGCCGACCGTCCGGCAGGCCACCAGCGGCGGCGCGCAGCTCCCCGCGTACTGGATCCTCATGCTGGCGGTGCTCCTGGGCCTCGCCGCGGGGTCCGTGGTGGGCCTGCTGACGCTGGTCTGACCGGGTCTCAGTAACGACTCAGGGTGACCCTGTACCGTTTTTGAGGTGATTCTCGCCCAGAGCACGGTCAACACGATGTCCCTGCTGCCGTCATGGCTCGACCCGCAGCACCTGCTGAGCGGCCTGACCACGCCGGTCATCGCGGTGCTCTGCCTGATCATCTTCGTCGAGAGCAGCATCTTCCCGGTGCTGCCCGGTGACTCACTGCTGTTCACGGCCGGCCTGTTCATCGCGAACGGCACCCTCGACGCGCCGTTGTGGCTGGTCTGCGTCCTGGTGACGGCCGCGGCGCTGCTCGGCAACGTGGTCGGTTACTACATCGGCTACTTCGTCGGGCCCAAGCTGTTCAACCGGCCGGATTCGAAGATCTTCAAGCAGGAGTACGTCGACAAGACGCACGAGTTCCTGGAGAAGCACGGCCCCAAGGCGGTCGTGCTGGCCCGGTTCGTGCCGTTCGTCCGGACGTTCATCACCTGGATCGCCGGCATCGGCCGCATGGACCCGAAGCGCTACTTCACGTACACGGTGATCGGCGGCATCCTCTGGGCCGCGGGCATCACGGTGCTCGGCTCCCTGCTCGGCGGCGTCTCGTTCATCGCGAACAACGTCGACGCGATCTTCGTGCTGATCGTGCTCATCTCGGTGGTGCCGATCGTGCTGGAGTACCTGAAGGCGCGGCGCGAGAAGAAGGCCGCCCTGTCGTCGGCGGACCCCGAGGTCACGCAGCGCATTCCGCGCATCAAGGACTGACTCGTTCTGAACACGGCGAAGGGCCCGCACCGGTCGGCGGTGGGGGCCCTTCGCCGTTCCGGGCCGCCCGAAACTGTCGTACCCCCGCGGTAACGTGAAAACAGGGGGCCCCAAGGGGGGACCCCCGGTCGCGCGGATCAGGTCATCGAGAACATCGACCCGGGGTTGAACAGGTTCTCCGGGTCCAGGGCCTGCTTGATCTGCCGGTGCACCCGCAGCCCGATCGGCCCGATCTCCCGCTCCAGCCACTCGCGCTTGATCTTGCCCACCCCGTGCTCGCCGGTCACCGTGCCGCCGAGGGACAGGCCGATCTCGAGGATCTCGTCGAACGCGCGCTGGGCGCGGGCGAACTCGTCCGGGTCGTCGGGCTGGTAGACGATCGTGGGGTGCATGTTGCCGTCGCCGGCGTGGCCGACCACGGCGATGCGCAGGCCGACCTCTTCGCTGACCTTCTCGCAGCCGCGGATGAGCTCGGCGATGCGGGTGCGCGGGACGCAGACGTCGTCGGTGAGCCAGAGGCCGTACGTCTCCAGCGCGGTCAGCACGACCCGGCGGGCCTGCAGCAGCATCCGGCCCTCTTCGAGGTCCTCGGTCGTGTAGGCGAGGTCGGCGCCGCAGTCGACGCAGATCTGCTCGAGGGCGGCCAGCTCGCGGCGGGCGACCTCACCGCCGGCGTCGGACTGGCCGAGCAGCAGGGCCTGGCAGTTCGAGCCCGCGCCGAGGTCGGTCTTGAGGTAGGTCTCGGACGCCTTGATCGACGACGCGTCCATGATCTCCAGCAGCGACGGCACAAGCCCTTCGCGGACGACACGGGCGACAGCCTCGCCGGCGGCTTCGGTGGTGGTGAAGCCCGCGACGAACGTCGCCGGCGCCTGCGGCAGCGGCTTGAGCTGCACGGTTGCCTGCGTGATGACGCCGAGCGTGCCCTCGCTGCCGACGAACAGCCGCGCGAGGTCGTACCCGGCGACACCCTTCACCGTCCGGCGGCCGGTCTTCAGCAGCGACCCGTCCGCCAGGACGACCTCGAGGCCGAGGACCGAGTCGGTCGTGACGCCGTACTTCACGCAGCAGAGGCCGCCGGCGTTGGTGGAGAGGTTGCCGCCGATGGTGCACCAGTCGTAGCTGGACGGGTCCGGCGGATAGAACAGGCCGTGCTTCTCGACGGCATTGCGGAAGTCGAGGTTGACCACCCCGGGCTGCACGACGGCGAGCCGGTTGCCGGGGTCGATCTCGACGATCTGGTCGAGCTTGGTCAGCGCCAGCATGACGCAGCCGTCGATCGCGTTGGCGGCGCCGGACAGGCCACTGCCGGCGCCGCGCGGCACGATCGGCACCTTGGCTTCGGCACACGCCTTGACGGCGGCCTGCACCTCCTCGACGTTCGACGGCAGCACCACGGCGAGCGGCTTGCCCGACGGCGCGAGCGGCATCATGTCGCGCGCGTAGGAAGCGGTGACGTCGGAGTCGGTGAGCACGGCGTTCTTGCCGAGGAGGTCGCGGAGCCGGGTGACCAAAGCTTCGTTGCTCATGACTTCATGGTAAGCCCGGGTAGTCCGCACTGCGGAAGTTTTGTTTCACATCCGCCGGTTCAGCCCAGCCGGGACTCAGCGGACCAGGCCGTGCACCTTGTCGATGTGCACCGTCAGCAGCACCCGCTGGTCGGTCACCATCGCGTCCCGGTACTCGTCCCAGTCCGGGTGCTCCCCCGACGCCCGGCGGTAGTAGTCGACCAGCGCCTCCACCGTCTTGTCGTCGCGGGAAGCCGCCGGCGCCGTGAGCGACGCCCGGCCCTCGGCGACGACGTAGCTCCAGCCGTCTTCACTGCCGACGTGGTAGGTCACCCGTGGATCGCGGCGCATGTTCTTCGTCTTCGCCCGGGTTTCGGTGATCGACGCGATGATCGTGTCCGTCTCGGCGTCGTACAGGTGCGTGATCGTGGACAGCTGGGGCCGGCCGTCGCGGCGGATCGTGGCCAGGACGCCGTGGCGGTGCTGGGTGATGAAGTCCTTCAGCGCTGTGTCGTCGGTCATACGTCTTCCAACCGGCGATGGCCGCCGTTGTTCCGGAGCAGCCCGGAAGAAATGTGCTTGCATGCGGCAACTAAAGTGTGTTCCGACACATCGACCTCCCCTCCGCTTGCATAACCGCTAGTGAAGGCACATCCTTGCCTGAGGCAACTAGTTGCAGCCGCCAACCAAAGCCGTTGAAGGATCCCTCATGGCACCGAACAGCTCCGCCATCCGGCCCACCGCCGAACTCGACCTCGCCGACCAGCTCGGCCACGAGCTCGTCCGCCTGGTCCGCCTGATCAACAAGGCGAAGTCACAGGTGTCCAAGCAGGGTCCCGACGGGATCGAGCGGGCGGCGTACGCGATCCTCTTCACCCTCATCCACGAGGGCCCGCAGCGCACCAGCCGGCTCGCCGAGTCGCTCCACTCCGAGATCTCCACGATCAGCCGGCAGTCGAGCTCCCTCGTCCAGCACGGCCTGGTCGAGCGCCAGGCCGACCCCGAGGACGGGCGGGCCTGCCTGCTCGCGCCGACGGCCGAGGGCATGCGGGTGTTCGAAGAGAACCGCAAGCAGCGCAACCAATGGCTGGCCGAAGTGCTCGGGGACTGGACCGAAGGGGAGATCCAGACCCTCAACCGGCTCTTCGGCCGGCTCAACACAGGTATCGAGAACCACTCTCCACAACTGGCCGACGCCCACGCGTCCGCCGGTGCTCCGGCCAAGGGGGCCAACGCATGAGTTCCACCACCGAAACGCCGGCCCTGCCCGAGGTGGGTCAACCGCCCCGGCTGAGCCACCGTCAGATCGTCACGATCCTGAGCGGCCTGATGTGCGGCATGTTCCTCGCCGCGCTCGACCAGACGATCGTCGGCACGTCGATCGTCAAGATCGCCAACGACCTGCACGGCTTCGACCTGCAGGCGTGGGCCACCACGGCGTACCTGATCACCTCGACGATCGTCACGCCGATCTACGGCAAGCTGTCCGACATCTACGGCCGCAAGCCGTTCTACCTGGCCGCGATCACGATCTTCGTCGCCGGTTCGCTGGCCTCGACGTTCTCGCAGTCCATGTACGAGCTCGCCGCGTTCCGCGCGGTCCAGGGCCTCGGCGCCGGCGGTCTGATGTCGCTGGCCATGACGATCATCGGTGACGTCGTCCCGCCGCGGGAACGCCCCCGGTACCAGGGTTACATCCTCGCCGTGTTCGGCCTCTCCACCGTGCTCGGTCCGGTGCTGGGTGGCTTCTTCGCCGGCTTCGACACCCTGGGCGGCATCTCCGGCTGGCGCTGGGTCTTCCTGATCAACGTCCCGATCGGTGTTGTCGCGCTGTTCGTCGTCGCCAAGGTCCTGAACGTGCCGCACGAGCGCCACGACCAGAAGATCGACTGGTGGGGCGCGCTTTCGCTGGTCGTCGCGGTCGTGCCGTTCCTGATCGTCGCCGAACAGGGCCAGAAGTGGGGCTGGGGCGACGGCAAGGCGATCCTCTGCTACGTCGTGGGTGGCGTCGGCGTGATCGCGTTCATCCTGATCGAAAAGCTGATGAAGGACGCCGCGCTGATCCCGCTGCGGCTGTTCAAGAACTCGACGTTCACCGTCGCGATCATCGGCGGTGTCATCGTCGGTGTGGCGATGTTCGGCGCGATCACGATGATCCCGCAGTTCATGCAGGTCGTGCAGGGCTACACGCCGACCGAGTCCGGGTTGCTGATGCTGCCGCTGATGGCGGGCATCATGACCAGCTCGATCCTCTCGGGCCGGATCACGTCGAAGACCGGGCACTACAAGATCTTCCCGATCCTGGGCACCCTGCTGATCGCCATCGGCGCGTTCTTCTTCGCGCAGGTCGAGTACAACTCGGCGCTGTGGCACCCGCTGGTCGCCGCGGCCATCATCGGCCTCGGCCTCGGCCAGTGCATGCAGACGCTGGTCATCGCGGTGCAAAACGCCGGCCCGCGCAGTGACATGGGCGCCTCCACCGCGTCGGCGACGTTCTTCCGCCAGATCGGCGGTACCGCCGGTGTCGCCATCTTCCTGACGATCCTGTTCAACACGCTGGGCCCGAACATCACCAAGGCGTTCGGCGGCAAGCTGCCGGCCGGCGCGGGCGCCGGGATCGGCAACCTGTCCGAGAACACCAGCGGCATCCAGAGCCTGCCCGAGGCGATCAAGACCCCGGTGCTGATCGGCTTCACCGAGTCGATCACCACGGTGTTCTACGTCGCGGGCGCGGTGGCCCTGCTGGCCACCGTGGTGCTGCTGTTCATGAAGGAGATCCCGCTGGCCGGGATGAACCCCGCCGCGGCGGCCGTCGAAGGCGGCGAGGCGCTGCTCGACGAGGACGACTTCGCCGACGCGCCGACCGAGATCGTCGAGCCGGTCAAGCCGCTCGACCGTGAGCCGGCCCTGGTCGGCGGCGGGAAGCACGCATTGAACGGGAACGGGCACGGTGACTACCAGGCCGTGTCGGGTGCGCTGCCGATGCCGATCACGAACTCCGTGGCCGACTCCGAGCTCGACGTCCCCGTCGGCGCGGGCGGGCTGCCGGTGACCGGGCACGTGCGCCGTCAGGACGGCAGCCACGTCTCGGGTGCCGCACTGACCCTGATCGACCAGCGCGGCCGCCAGGTCGCGCGGGCCACCGGCGCCGCGGACGGCAGCTACTCGGTGCCCAGCCAGGGCCCGGGCGCGTACGTCCTCATCGTGTCGGCCCACGGCCACCAGCCGCAGGCCTCCAGCGTCGTGATCAGCAACGGGCCGGCGACGGTCGACGTCACGCTCACCGGGTCCGGCGAGCTGACCGGCACCGTGCGGGCGGCCGCGACCGGCTCCCCGCTGGCGAGCGTCACGGTCACGCTGACCGACGGCCGGGGCGAGGTGAACGGCGCGTTCATCACGACCGCGGACGGCACCTACGCCTTCGTCGGGGTCGGCGCCGGGGCCTACACCCTGGTCGCCAGCGGCCCGGGCTACCGGCCCGTCGCGGTGACGCTGACCGTGCCGGACAGCGGCGTGCTGCGGCACGACCTCGAGCTGTCCAGCTCGGTGCAGCTCACCGGCGTCGCGCGGACCGAGGGTGACCGGGTGGTCCCGGACGCGCGGATCACCGTGCTCGACGCCGAAGGCAACGTCGCGGCCGTGGCCCGGACCGACGGTGAGGGCCGGTACGTGGTGAGCGACCTGCCCGCGGGCGCGTACACCGTGGTCGCGAGCGGTTACCCGCCGGCGACCAGCCAGGTGGAGCTCACCGGCGGCGAGGCCGGCCACGACGTCCGGCTGAGCTACGACCAGGCCCTCGACGAGCTGGTCGACCGGTCATGAGCGGTCTGCGAGCGACCCTCCGCACGGCCGAAGGTTGGGCGGTCGAGCACGCCGTGCTCACCGTCACCGACCCGGCCGGGCGGCAGGTCGCCCGGCAGGCGGCGGACGTCCGCGGCGAGGTCGTCACCGACGCGCTCGCGCCGGGCACCTACACCGCCGTCGTCACGGCGGCCGGGTACACCCCGGTCGCCCGGATGGCGCAGGTCGCCTCGGACGGCTCCGGCTCGCTCGGCGACGTCGTGCTCGCCCCGGTCGCCGAGGCGATCGACCTGCCGCCGGCCGGGCCGTGGGTGATCGACCCGATGCACTCGTCGGTGGTCGCGACCGCGCGGCACCTGGGCATCGCGAGCATCAAGGCGCGGTTCCCGGACGTGTCCGGCCGGATCGAGATCGGCCGCCCGGCCGAGCGCTCGTCGGTGCACGCCGAGATCAAGGCGGCGAGCATCGACACCGGCATCCGGATGCGCGACGACCACCTGCGGTCGCCGGACTTCCTCGACGTCGACGTGCACCCGGTGATCACGTTCACCAGCTCGGGCCTGCGCCAGCGCGGCGCGGACTCGTGGACGCTGGTCGGCGACCTGACGCTGCACGGCGAGCGTCGCGAAATCGAGCTGGAGCTGACGTACGGCGGCTGGGGCCCGGACCCGTGGGGCGGCGTGCGCGCCGCGTTCCACGCCGAGACCCAGCTGCACCGCAACGAGTTCGCGATCAACTACAGCGCGATGGTCCGCGCGGGCGTCGCGGCGGTCGGCACGACGGTGAAGGTCGAGCTGGACATCGAAGCGGTGCAGGGCGAGTCGCTGCCGCAGTTCTGAGCGTTGGTTTCGGGAAGGCCCTCTCACCCCTGGTGAGGGGGCCTTCTCCGTACCCAGACAGTCGGCTCACGTACCCAGACAGTCGGCTCGCGTGCCTGGAGGGTCGGTTCGTGAGCCGACCCTCCAGGTACGCCGGCCGACCCTCCGGGTACGCGAGTTCGCCGGTTCGTCCCGCATCGCCGGGAAGGCCCTCTCACCGCTGGTGAGGGGGCCTTCACCGTTCGTGCCGGGTGAATCTTCCGGACCGCTCGATTCGACCGTTCGCCGCGGGGAGTTCACCTCGGGCACGTAGGCTCCGGGTGTGAACGTCGTGAGCATCGAGGCCGCGGGCGTCGGCGTGAGCTGGCTGGACACCGCCGGACCGCTGCTCGTCTGGGTGATCGTGCTGAGCTTCGTGCTGGTCGAATGCGCGCTGATCATCGGGCTGTTCCTGCCCGGTGACTCACTGCTGTTCGGGGCCGGCGTGGTGCTGGCGCAGCACGGGTCGGACGCGAACGCGTGGTTCCTCTCGGGAGCCGCGCTGATCGTCGCCGTGCTCGGGAACCAGATCGGCTACTACATCGGGCGCACCGGCGGCACCAAGCTGATCGCGCGCCGTGACGGCAAGGTGCTGAACCGCCAGGCCCTCGACCGCGCGCAGAAGTTCCTGGACCGGCGTGGCTTCTTCGCGATCGTGGCGGCCCGGTGGATCCCGTGGATCCGCACGCTCGCCCCGCTGATCGCCGGCGCCGCCCGGATGGACCCGCGCCGCTTCATGGTCGCGACGGCCCTCGGCGGCCTGCTCTGGGTCCCGACGCTGGTGCTGCTCGGCTACTACGGCGCCGGCCTGCTGGACACCCTGCCGTGGCTGAAGACGGCCGCGCTGTGGATCAGCATCGTGTTCTTCGTGTTCGGCACCGGGTACGGGGTGCTGCGCTACCGCCAGGAGATGCGCCGCCCCGTCGAAGAGACGGACGACGCGCGCGCCTGACGCGCTTCAGAGTTCCGGGTCGGCCCAGATCTCGAGCTGGATGCCGTCCGGATCGCGGAACACGATGACCTGCGAACCTTCGAACGTGCGGGACGGCGCCGTCGGCAGGTAGGAGACGCCGAACTCCGCGAGCCGCTCTTCCCACTCGACCAGTTCGGCCGTCGAACCCACCTTGAAGGCGACGTGGTCGAGGCCGGCTCTGCGTTCGTCGAACCCGCGTCTGCCGGTGTCGGCGTGCTGCACCAGCACCACGGAGAACTCGTCGCCCGCGGACCTCAGCACCACCTTCCGCAGCCCCGTGTCCGGCTCTTCGCGCCGGGTGACCTCCTCGAGGTCGAGGACCCGGACGTACCACGGCACGCTGCGGTCCACGTCGGTCACGGTGAGCGCGAGATGGTGCACGGACATGAGTTTTGCCATGGCTCTGGAAGCCGTCCTTTCGGCGTGGCGGCTCCCCAGAGTTGCACAGCGTTCGCTCGCCGAAACGGCGGTGACCAAGTTCCCCGTCCGATCGTGATCTCGTCGTCTCCGGACGTCTCAGCAGGCGGACACCGGTGACCGAAGGTCATTCACGTTATACGAGCGGTGCTCGACTGATCACCGGCCGCCACCAACGTCCAGGATCGCGCCCGTGGTGAAGGACGATTCCGGTGACAGCAGGAACAGCACCGTTTCGGCGATTTCGGCCGGCTCGCCCGCTCTGCCCATCGGGATCTGCCGCGCGTACTTCTCGAGCCGGCCGGGCAGTCCGGCGGCCTCGTGCAGGCCGGTGTGGATCATGCCGGGCCGGACCGCGTTGACCCGCATGCCCTCGGCCGCCACCTCTTGGGCGAGGCCGAAGGTCAGGGTGTCGACGGCGGCCTTCGACGCCGCGTAGTGCACCCACTCTCCGGCCGAGCCGGTGCGGGCGGCCGTCGACGAGATGTTGACGATCGCGCCGCCGTGGCCGCCGTGCCGCGTCGACATCCGCCGGACGGCCTCGCGGCAGCACAAGAACACGCCGGTGACGTTCACGTCGAGGGTGCGCCGGACGACGTCGACCTCGTAGGAGTCGAGCCGACCGGGGGTGTTGCCGACCGTCGCGGCGTTGTTGACCAGGCCGGACACCGGGCCGAGCTCGGCAGCCGCGTCGAACAGCGCGCGGACGTCGGCCTCGACCGAGACGTCCGCGCGGACCGCGACCGCCTGCCGCCCGGCTGACCGCACCTCCTCAGCCACCGAGAGAGCGGGCGCGGGATCACCGGAGTAGTTCACGACGACGTCGTAGCCGCGCGAACCCGCCAGCGAGCAGATGGCGGCGCCGATGCCACGGCTGCCGCCGGTGACGATCAGGACGCTCACAGTGCGAAGTTCACCAGCGGGAGGTTCTCCAGCACCAGGTCCGCCCGGTCCCGCGTCTGCGAGATCAGGTCGGCGTTGCGCTGGTCCGAGCCGAGCGCGCGCTGCCGCGCCTCGACCAGCGACCGGCCGTAGCGGCGGTGGCGCGACACCAGCCGTTCGATGCGCTCGGGCTCGTCCGGCGCGAGGAACCAGGCCTCGGTGAGCAGCGGCCGGATCGCGCTCCACGGGTCGTCCGGCAGCAGCAGGTAGTTGCCCTCGGTGATGACGAGCTGGACCTCCGGCGCGACCGGGACGGCGCCGGCGATCGGCTCTTCGATCTCACGGCGGAACTCCGGCGCGTAAACCGTTTCGCGGCCTTCGGCGAGCCTGCGGATCAGGTGGTAGTAGCCGGCCGCGTCGAACGTGTCCGGCGCGCCCTTGCGCTCGGCGCGCCCGAGCCGGCGCAGCTCGACCTGCGCCAGGTGGAAGCCGTCCATGCCGACCACGGCGGCGCGCGAGCCGAGCGCGTTGGCCAACGCCCAGGCCAGCGTGGTCTTGCCGGACGCGGGCGCGCCGATGATGCCGAGCACGTTGCGCTGCCCGCGCACGGTCAGCCCCTCGGCCCTGGCCAGCAGATCGTCGAACGCCGTCATGTCTTGTCCCTTCCTGCGATCGCGGTCGTCCAAGACCGCGGTCCCACAAACCGCACCCGTTCGGCGGCCACCTCGTTGGCGAAGCGAATCCGGTCCGTCACCGACGGTCCCCTGGCCACGGCGACGGCGAGCGCGCCGTGCCAGACGTCTCCCGCTCCTAGTGTGTCTCGCGCTTCCACGGCGGGGACAGGCACCTCACCCGAGCTGCCGTCCGCAGTGGACCACCGCACCGGGCCGGGCCCCGCGGTGGTGATGACGGTGGGGACACCACGCTGGTGGAGGCCGGGTTCCGGCGCGGTGAAGTGCGCGGAGCACGCGGCGACGTCGACCAGCGGGAGCAGCTCGTCGAGCACCGGCTTCCAGCTCCCGGCGTCGAGCACGACCGGCACGCCGGCGGCGTTCGCGGCCTTGGCGACGGCGAGCGCGAGGTTCGGGTGGTGCCCGTCGAGGAGGACCGCGTCCGCCTCGACGGCACCGTCCCAAGTGGCCTCGGAGCCGGCGGCGTTGCGGGAGACGACCGTGCGCTCGCCGTCTCGATCCCGGACGGCGACCGCGCTGACCGGCGGCGGCTCGGACCGCGACGGCGCCAGGTCGACCACCCGCACGCCGTGCGCTTCGAGATCGGCGCGGGCGAGCGCCGCCAGCGGGTGTGCACCGAGGACGGTCACCAGGGTCGCCTCGGCGCCGAGCGCGGCGGCCGTCACCGCGGCGTTCGTCGCGGGCCCACCGGCCGCGACGTCCACCTGCAGCGACTGCACCTTCTCGCCCGGCGCCGGGAGCTCGGTGACCCGTTGGACGACGTCCACGGTGCACAGTCCCACCAGCAGCAACTTCATTTCAAGCCGGCCACGTGGGTGGCGGCTGCGGCCTCTTCGATCTCGCCGTTCTCCTTGAGCCGCAACGCACCCGTGAGCAGGCCGACCACCTGGTTCATCGAGTGCGTCTTCGGCGAGACGACCGCGACGCGCTTGCCGAGGCGGTGCACGTGGATGCGGTCGGCGATGTCGAACACGTGCGGCATGTTGTGGCTGATCAGCACCACCGGCAGGCCGCGGTCGCGGATCCGGCCGATCAGGTCGAGCACCTTGCCGGACTCGGCCACACCGAGCGCGGCAGTGGGCTCGTCCATGATCACGGCCTTGGTGCCGAACGCCGCCGCGCGCGCGACGGCGACACCCTGGCGCTGACCACCGGAAAGCGTCTCGACCGGCTGGGTGATCGACTTGATGTTGATGCCCAGCTCGTCGAGGATCCGCTGCGCCTCGGATCGCATGGTGGCCATGTCGAGCTTCCGGAGCAGCCCGAACGGGCCGCTCAGCCGTTTTTCCCGGCCCAGGAACATGTTCGACGCGATGTCGAGCGCGGGCGCGACGGCGAGATCCTGGTACACCGTCTCGATCCCGTAGTGCCGGGCGTCCAACGGGGACTTGAAGTGGACGGTCTCACCGTCCACTTTGATCTCACCGGCGTCCGGGATCACCGCCCCGGACAGGGTTTTGATGAGTGACGACTTCCCGGCGCCGTTGTCCCCGACAACGGCGAGCACTTCGCCGGGGAGCAGGTCGAAGTCGGCGCCGTCGATCGCGGTGACGCGGCCGTAGCGTTTCACCAGCCCACGGGCCTGGAGGATGGGTTCAGTCATGACTGCTGCTGCCTCCTCGCGATCCGGTCCACCACGACGGCGGCGATCAGCAGGGCCCCGGTGGCGAGGTCCTGGTAGTTGCCGTCGACGTTCATCTGCGTCAGCCCAGATCGCAGCACCGCCACGACGAGCGCGCCCATCAGCGTGCCGAGCACCGAGCCGCGGCCGCCGAACAGGCTCGTCCCGCCGAGGACGACGGCGGTGATCGAGTCGAGGTTGCCGAGCTGGAACTGGTTCGGGTCGGCGTTCGGCGTCCGGCCGAGCGCCTGCCACGCGGCGAGGCCGAAGGCCAGCCCGGCCACGATGTACACCGACAGCACCGTGCGGTTGACCTTGATGCCGGACAGCCGCGCGGACTCCGGCGCGTTGCCGACCGCGTAGACGTGCTTGCCCCACGCGGTTTTGGTCAGCGCGTACCAGACACCGAGGTACATCAGCAGCGCCAGCGTCATGCCGTAGGTGATCGGGATGCCGCCGAAGAGGTACCGCTTGGTGCCGAGCCACTGCAGCAGCCCGTCGGTCACCGGCACGGCCTGGCCGCCGGCGATCAGCTTCGACACCGCGGTGAGCATGGTGAACGTGCCGAGCGTGATGATGAACGCCGGCAGCTTGACCCGCGTCGCGAGCCCGCCGATGAACATGCCGACGATGATCGTCAGCACGATCCCGGCCAGCAGCGCGACGAAGCCGTTGGTGCCGGCCGCGGCGAGCTTCGCCATGATCAGCGTCGCGACGACCATCGACGACGCGTTGGACAGGTCGATGCCCGCGATGAGGATGACGAGCGTCTGGCCCAGCGCGAGCGTCCCGACGACCAGGGACTGCTGGACCACTGTGGACAGGTTGTCGAGGTCGAAGAAGGTGTCCGTGGCCAGCGAGAACACCACGACGGCGACGATCAGCGCGAGCGCCGGGCCGACCGCGGGGGCGCGGAGGAGGAACTCGCCGAGCGACTCACGTTCCTTTGTGGACACTGCGGTTGCCGTCGTCGCGTTTGTAGATGTCACCGTGCGCCTCCCCAGCAGTTCTGCAGACCCCACGCGGTGTCGTGGCTTTCGACCCCGGGCATCGGCTTGTCGGTGATCACGGCGGATCCGGTGTTGAGGAAGCCCGTGGGCTTCTTCCCGGTCTTCGCGTACTCGACGGCGGCGAGCACACCCTGTTCGGCCATCTTCTTCGGGAACTGCATGACGGTCGCCGCGTACTGGCCGTCCTTGACGTTCTGGACGCCTTCGCAGCCGCCGTCGATCGAGCCCATGACGATCTGCCCGGTGAGCCCGCGGGCCTGCAGCGCCGCGTAGGAGCCGCGGCCCATCGGCTCGTTCATCGAGTACACGGCGTTGATGTCGGTGCTGCGCTGGAGCAGGTTCTCCATGCCCTGCTGGGCGAGGCTCTGGTCGCCGTTGGCCGCGGTGTGGCCCTTGATCTCGGGCGAGCCGTCGGTCAGCCCGATGCCCTTGAGGAAACCGCCGTGGCGCTGGGTGTCGACCGAGCTGCCGGCGGTGCCGTCGACCATCAGCAGCTTGGGCGGGGTGCCCTTGAGCGCGGCCTTGACGTAGGCGCCCTGCTGCTCGCCGGCCGCGAAGTTGTCGGTGGCGAAGGTGGCGTCGACGGCGTCCGGCGGTTCGGTGGCGGTGTCGAGGGCGATGACCAGGACCCCGGCGTCACGGGCGTCCTTGATGGCCTTCAGCACGCCGGTCGAGGAGCTGGGCGTGATGAGGATGGTGTTGACGCCCTGCTGCATGAGGTTCTCGATGGCGCGGACCTGGCCGTCGTTGTCCCCGTCGAACTGCCCGGCGAGGGCGTTGAAGTCGGCGCCGTTGGCCTGCGCGGTGGCTCTCGCGGAATCGCGAAGCGCCACGAAGTAGGGGTTCGTGTCGGTCTTGGTGACCAGGCCTACCTTGGCCTTGCCACTCCCGCCCGTGTTGGTGTTGCCGCCCCAATGGCGTTCGACCGTGCAACCGGTCGTCGCGGCGAGGACGGCGGCCAACGCGAGTGCGGTGAGACTTCGCTGTCTCATGGGCTCCCACCCTTTGTTCGTGTCGAAGCTTGCCGATGGTCGGGAAGGTAGACAGACTGCACGGAGGACGCAAGCGTTTGCGCAAACGCTTGCCGGAAAGGATTGGCATGCCCCAGCCGAGATCGTCGCGGCCGACCCAACGCGACATCGCCGAGCTAGCCGGCGTCTCGATCACCACCGTCTCGCACGTCGTGAACGGGACGCGCGCGGTCGCCGAGGACACCAAGGCCGCCGTGCTGCGGGCGATCGAGACCACCGGCTACACCGGCGACGCGATCGCGCGTTCGCTGGTCACCGGCGGGACGCGCTCGATCGGCATGGCGATCTCGCTGGTCGCGAATCCGTACTTCGCGACGCTGATGCAGGCGATCGAGCGCGAGGCCTCGCTGCACGGGTACACCGTGTTGCTGGCCGACACGCACGACACCGCGGACACCGAGCGTGACACGGTGCGAGCGTTGCGCTCCCGCCGCGTCGACGGGCTGCTCATCACCCCGGCCCCCGGCGACGGACCGGTGATCGGCGAGCTGGTGTCGCTGGACGTGCCGACGGTGCTGATCGACCGGCTGACCACCCGCGCCGACGTCGACCAGGTCGGCACGGAGAACATCCAGGCGACGTCGGCGCTGACCGCGCACCTGGCGACGCTGGGGCACCGGCGGATCGGGATGATCAGCGGCGCACCCGGGCTGTCGACGAGCGAGGAGCGGGTGCTGGGTTACCGGCTGGGGCTCGGCCGGTCCGGGCTCACGTGGTCGTCCGAGCTCGTGGCCTGCGGGAACTCGTCGCGCGAGGGCGGCGCGCTGGCGTTGAGCACACTCCTGGCGCTGCCCGAGCCGCCGACCGCGCTGGTCGTCGGGAACGACAGCATGATGGTCGGGGTGCTGCACGAAGCGCGGCGGCGGGACCTTCGCATCGGGCGTGACATGCCGGTGGTCGTCTACGACGACGTCGAGTGGGCGGACCTGGTGGACCCGCCGCTGACGACGATGGCGCAGCCGATCGAGGAGATCGGCCGGCAGGCGGTGCGGCTGCTGCTGGCCCGGATCAACGACCCCGCCCGCAAGGCCGAGACGGTGCGGCTCCCGCCCACCCTGCGTCACCGTGAGTCGTGCGGCTGCCCGCCGGTTCACTCACATCAGTGATTGTTCCGAGTTAGGGGTCTCCCGCCGGTCGTTCAGCGGCTACCTTTCGGCTGAGCGTCTGCGAGGGCATATGACCGCACTTTCGCCAGAGCTCCGGTTGTGGGACCCCCCGGTCACCTACCGGATCGGCGTCGCCATGGGTGTGCACGCGAACCCGTACTCGGGTGAGCTGCTGCGCGCCATCCGCGGCGCCGCCGCCCAGGCCGGGTGCGACGTCATGCTGGCCGACACCGAAGACACCGTCAGCGAAGAGGCGGCGGTCGTGCGCGCGCTGCGGGCGGACCTGGTGGACGGCGTGCTGCTGGTCCCGTCGCCGGGTGACGAAGCGGTGATCAACGGCCTGGTCCGGATGGGTGTCCCGACGGTGCTGGTCGACCGCCTCGCCGCCCGCAACGACGTCGACCAGGTGGGCACGGAGAACGTGCACGCGGTGACGTCGCTGGTCAAGCACCTGACCGAGCGGCGGCACCGCAAGATCGGGTTGATCTCGGGTGACGACGGCCAGGAGGTCAGCCGCGAGCGCGTCCGCGGGTACCGGCTGGGGCTGGAGCAGGCGGGCCTGCGCTTTAACCGCGAGCTGGTCGAGTGCGGTCTGTCGACCTCGGGCGGAGCGGCCCGCGCCACGGCCAAGCTCCTCGACGGCTGGCCCTCCCCGACGGCGCTGGTGGTCGCGGACGAGTCGATGCTGGTGGGCGTCCAGTACGAGGCCCACCGCCGCGGCATCCGGATCGGCTCCGAGCTGGCAGTGGTCGGCTACGGCGACATGGGCTGGGCCCGCCGGGTCAGCCCGGCGGTGACAACGTTGGCTCAGCCGATCGCGGACATCGGCCGCCGCGCGGTGCAGATGCTGCTGTCCCGGATGGCGGACCCGGACCGGCCGCCGGAATCGATCCACTTGACCCCGAAGTTCTTGCACGGCGCGTCCTGCGGATGCTGACCGCGGCAGGATGGGCCAGGTGATCCGACTCGCGCACACCGCCCAGCTGCCGGCCGCCGAACTCGGTGCGGTCCGAGACCTGCTCGAGGGCGCGTACCAGGACTTCGACCTCCCTGGCTGGGAGAACACCCTCGGCGGGATGCACGCGCTGGCCTTCTCCGGCGATGAGCTGGTCGGCCACGCCTCCCTCGTGCAACGCCGCCTCCTGCACGGCGACCGCGTGCTGAACACCGGGTACGTCGAGGGCGTCGCGGTCCACGCGGACCATCGGCGGCGCGGGATCGCGAGTGAGTTGATGGTGGTGATGGAAGGGCTGCTGCCCGGGTACGAGGTGGGCGCGCTGAGCGCGTCCAGGGCCGGGGCGCCGTTGTACGCGGGACGAGGTTGGCAGCTGTGGCGCGGCCCGACCTTCGCGCTGACGCCGGGCGGAATCCGGCGCACCGAAGACGATGACAACGTTTACGTGTTCCCGGGCCGGGCGCCACTCGATCTTGACCTCGACGGCGAGCTAACCGCCGACTGGCGGGCCGGCGACGTCTGGTGACAGCGTCGCCGCCGCTTCCAGCAGCATCCAGCCGCCCACCTGGACCGACATGTCGCGCTCCGGGGCGTCCGCCGGCAGTGGCAATGCCGGTGCCGGGCGGTCCCAGAACGCGCTGAACACCGGGCCCTCCGCGGCGCCGGACCAGCACGCCTCCGCCGAGCGGAGCACCAAGGACCGGGCCACCGCAGCCTCCGGGCCGGGCAAGGAAAGCGCCGCCAACGCCAGGTACCGCGCGAGGATCGCGCCGAACAGGCCGCCGTCGCCGCCGCTTTGGCCGCGGATCACCCCTCCCGGGGCACAGTGCTCAGCCACCGCGCGCACCGTCCGCGCCGCATTGTCCATTTCGTACAGTTCCAGGCACGCGCCGAGGTAGACCCCTTGGCAGTACGTGTAAACGTGCTTGACCAGCTCGCCCGTGTCCGTCCGGATGCCGTCCCACACCAACCCCGAGGAAGGATCGACCAAAGTGGACGTCATCCACGAAGTCATCTCGCGGGCGCGCGTGAGATTTCCCGATCGTGCGTGGAAGATCGCCGCCGGGCCGTTGGCGGGGGCGTTCTTGAACTCGTCTCCGCGGCGCCACCAGATTCCGCCGCCCGCCGCCTCCGTCCAGCCCGACAGCAGCTGCGTGTCGATCGCCGCGATGGCCGGGCCGACGTCGATGCCCAGCGAGGACACCCGTTGCAGCGCAAGGCCGAGCCACGCGATGTCGTCGTAGTAGTCGTTGGTCCAGCGGCCGAAGTTGCGCAACCGCACGGAACGCACGAACGAACGGATCAGCGCCAGGCGCTCAGGAGTGGGCGCACGCAGCTGAGCATCCACCAGCGTGTCCAGCAGGTGCGCTTGCCACCAGTAGTTCCAATGCCAGTGGAGCCGCTGGCCGGGAGAAGCCGGCCAGCCGCTGCGGCCCAGCACCGTCGACGGCAGCCCCCACACCCGCCGCAGGTGCCGGGCAGTCACCGCGCGTTCGGCAGCCGAGACGTCCATGGCGCAATCCTGCCTTGCCCATCCACATACCGCTCGGTATGTTGAAGGACCCCGACGGCCTGCGAGGTACTCATGACCACGGCACACGTCACCTGTCCGCTGTGCGAGGCGACCTGCGGGCTCGACGTCACGCTCGACGAAAACCAGCAGGTCACGCGCGTAAAGGGCGACGAGGAGGACGTCTTCTCGAAGGGCTACATCTGCCCGAAGGGCGCGTCGCTCGGCGCGCTGCACCACGACCCCGACCGGCTGACCGCGCCGCTGCTCAAGCGCGACGGCGAGTTCGTCGAGGTCAGCTGGCAGGAGGCCTACGACGAGATCGACCGGCGGCTCGTGCCGATCCTCGAAGAGCACGGCCGTGACGCCGTCGCCGTGTACGCGGGCAACCCCGGCGTCCACAACATCGCGCTGACGCTCTACGGCCGGGTGCTCTACAAAGCCTTGGGCACCAAGAACTTCTACAGCGCGACGTCGGTCGACCAGATGCCGAAGCACTACTCGTCCGGCACCATGTTCGGCGACCCGCTCGCGATCCCCGTGCCCGACCTCGACCGGACGCGGCACCTGCTCGTGCTCGGCGCGAACCCACTCGTCTCGAACGGCAGCCTGATGACCGCGCCGGACATCCGCGGACGGCTGCGCGGCATCCGTGACCGCGGCGGCAAGATCGTTGTTGTTGATCCGCGCCGCACGCGCACCGCGCAGTTCGCCGACGAACACCACGCCATCCGGCCCGGCACCGACGCGCTGCTGCTGTTCGCGCTGGTCAACGTCCTGTTTGCGGAGAACCGCGTCAATCCTGGCCGCCTCGAAGCACACCTCAACGGCCTCGACGACGTCCGCACGCTGGCCCAGCCGTTCACGCCGGAGGCCGTCGCGCCGCGCACCGGCATCGGCGCCGCCGAGATCCGGCGGATGGCGCTGGAGCTGGCCGACGCCGAAAACGCCGTGGTCTACGGCCGGATCGGCACCACGACCCAGACGTTCGGCACCATCGCGAGCTGGCTGGTCGACGTCCTCAACGTGCTCACCGGCAACCTCGACGAGCCCGGCGGCGCGATGTTCCCGCTGGCCGCGTGCCAGCCCACCGGCAACCGGCGCCCGTTCGCCGTCGGGCGCTGGCACAGCCGCGTGCGCAAGTACCCGGAGGTGGTCGGCGAACTGCCGGTCGCGACGCTCGCCGACGAGATCGAAACGCCGGGTGCCGGCCAGGTCCGCGCGCTCGTCACCATCAGCGGCAACCCCTGCCTGAGCACGCCGAACGCCGGGCGGCTGGCCGAGGCGCTGAAGCAGCTCGACTTCATGATCTCCGTCGACGTCTACCTGAACGAGACGTCGCGCCAGGCCGACGTCATCCTGCCCGGCCCGTCACCGCTCGAACGCCCGCACTTCGACCTGGCCTTTTACCAGCTGTCGGTGCGCAACGTCGCCAACTGGACGCCGGCCACACTGCCGTCGAAGCTGCCGCAGGAGTGGGAGACGATGCTGCGGCTCACCGGCATCGCCACCGGTCAGGGGCCCGAAGCGGACGTCGCGGCGCTCGACGACTTCGTCGCCGCCGAGACCGCGCGCCGGAACAAGCTGGAGGTCACCGGGGACCGCACCGGGCCCGCCCGGCTGGTCGACCTGCTGCTGCGCGCCGGCCCCTACGACGTCACGCTGGCCGACCTCGAGGCCGCGCCGCACGGGATGGACTTCGGGCCGCTGAAGCCGCGGGTCCCGGACGTGCTGTGCACGGCATCCGGGCGGATCGAGCTGGCCCCGGAGACGATCGTCGCCGACGTCCCGCGGCTGCGCTCCGAGCTCGCCAAGCCGCTCGACGACGGCCTGGTGCTGATCGGGCGCCGGCACCTGAGCTCGAACAACTCGTGGATGCACAACCTGAAACCCCTGGTACGCGGCGGCAACCGGTGCACGGTCCAGGTCCACCCGGCCGACGCGACCCGCCTCGGCCTCACCGACGGCGCGCTCGCGTCGGTGACGTCCCGCGCCGGCAAGCTCGAGGTGCCGGTGGAGGTGACCGACGAGATCCGCCCGGGCGTGATCAGCATCCCGCACGGCTGGGGCCACGACGTCGCCGGTTCGCGGACGCGGGTGGCGAGCGCGAACCCCGGCGTCAACTCGAACCTGGTCGCCGACGAGACCCTGCTGGACGTGCCGTCCGGGACGTCGGTGCTGAACGGCATCCCGGTCGAGGTCGCGCCGGCCTAGGCCCGTCAGGTTCGGACCGGTGTTCCCCAGCCAGGTCCAGAGCGTGTAAGTGGGCGCGATGGTTCTGGAGCCGGTCGGCGTGGCCGCGGCCGGCGCCGCGGCTCACGGAAACGGGTTGGGCGTCACCAGGCGGTGGTCAGGTCCGCGTGCTGCCGCACCCAGGCGTGCATGACGATCCCGGCCGCGACGCCCGCGTTGATCGAGCGGGTGGTGCCGAACTGGGCGATCGACACCACCAGGGACGCCGCCTCCTGCGCCGACGGCGACAGGCCCGGGCCTTCCTGGCCGAACAGCAGCACACACTCGCGCGGGATGTCGGCCGTCTCGACCGGCTGCGAGCCCGGCGTGTTGTCGACGGCGACGAGTGCCAGGTTCCGCGAAGCGGCGAAGGCCAGCAGCTCGGCGACGTCGTCGTGGTGGCGGAGGTGCTGGTAGCGGTCGGTCACCATGGCGCCGCGCCGGTTCCAGCGGCGGCGGCCGACGATGTGGACCTCGGCCGCGGCGAACGCGTTGGCCGTGCGGACCACCGTGCCGATGTTGTGGTCGTGCTGGAAGTTCTCGATGGCGACGTGGAACGGGTGCCGCCGGCTGTCCACATCGGACACGATCGCCTCGCGGCGCCAGTAGCGGTAGGCGTCGACGACGTTGCGGCGGTCGCCGTCCCGGAGCAGGTCCGGGTCGTACCGCTCGTCGGTGGGCCACTCACCCGGCCAGGGTCCGACGCCGACCTCTTCGCGGCTCACCCACTCGGTGGGTCCGACGTCGTGCGATGCGCTCACACCGACGATTGTCGCCCCACCCGCGAGTGGCGCCCTAGGCGGACTGCCAAAGCTCGATGCGGTTGCCCTCGAGGTCGGTGACCCAGCCGAAGCGGCCGATGCCGTCCATGTCCTGGGTCTCGTCGGCCACGTCGGCGCCCTTCTCGCGGAGCTGCACGAGCATGGCGTCGAGGTCACGGACCCGGAAGTTCAGCATGGCCTGCTGGGACGGCGATCCGAAGTAGTCGGTCCCGGCGTCGAACGGCGCGAAGACCGTCGGGCCCGGCTCCTGCTGCCACGTACCGCTCTCGTCGGCGTCGAGGCCGAGGAAGTCGCGGTACCAGGCGCCGAGGGCCGCCGGATCCGCGGCGCGGAAGAAGTACCCACCGATGCCGAGCACACGTTCCATGGCCTGATGGTGCCCTAGCCGAGGTGGACCGGGTGCGCCTGGGCCTCTTCCTCGTGGTGGTGGCGCCAGCGCTGGTACACACCGACGTAGGAGTAGGCCACCAGGGCGATCGCGATGATGCCGATCGCCGGCAGCCACGACTTCGGGAACACCGTGTCGTACAGGTAGTAGGCGTTGAAGCCGCCGGGCAGGTCACCGAGGCCCTGCTGGTGGCGGAAGTAGTTCTCCAGCGCGGTGAACGGGCACGGCACCGGTGTCACGTTGACGAGGATGCCCCAGGCCGCCGCGAACATGTGGACGAAGATCAGCTTCGGCCAGCGCCAGGCGACGAACCCGCCGAGCCCGATCAGCAACAGGGCGAGCAGGTGCACCGCAACGGTCACTTCGGCCAGGAACTTCGCCACCACACGCCCCCTTCACCGACCCCCTACCAGCGACTTTACTCCGGTGATCGGGATCGGCCGCCCTCAAGGATGCCCAGAGCTGTGATGTTCAACCCACCGGAGCAACTGGTTCACCTGGGCGGTGACGGAGGCGTCACACCCGGTGGGAATTCCGGCGGGCGCTTCGCGGGGTACTTCGTCGGTTCCTCGTGGGGGTACTGGTCGGGCGCGCCGTCCGGTTTCTTCCGGTTCGGGTCGGACGGGCGCTTCGGCTCGTCAGGCGGCTCTTCCATGGGGTGGACGCTACGCCCGGCTCACCGGGCCCGGACCCCGGATTTCGCGGTCAGCCGAATTTCCAGGCGGACCGGCAGGGTGTCGACCTCGAGGGCTTGCCGCAGCCGCGGGACGGCGTGCTCGGCAACCCGCTCCCGGACAGCGGCGGCGTGGGTGTCCCGATCGGTGGTGACGATCAGCAGCAGCTCCGGCGCTTCCCGCGGCCCCGAGAGCCAAGCCGACGCGGTCCGGACGCCTTCGTAACTCTCGACGTCGGCCGCGAACGGAGCGGCGGCGGTCGCCGAGTCCAGCACGGTCGCGCCGGTGGTGCCGTCACTCCGCCAGGCGACGGTCTTCGGCCTGCGGAACGCCTGTGCGGCGAGCCATCGGAGGCACAGCAGGCCGAGCAGCACCGCGACGGCGATCGCCACCCAGAACACCCAGGTCGGCGGGGGTGCGTCGCCCGGGACGAGGGGTGCTGACGGGTCGAGGACGCGCAGCCGGCCGAAGTGCGTGGCCAGCGCGAACCCGCCCGCGGCGAGGAGGACCAGGCCGATCAGGGCGAGGAGGGTGCGGTTGAGAGCGGCGGGGCGGTTCATCGCGGACCTCCTGGTTTTGGTGGCTGCAGCGGCCGAGCGAGGTGGGGCCGGGCATCACCGGCCGGTTCCCCTTCGGGCCGGGCCGGGCGAGCTGCGCGTACCCCAACCCGGCCCTCGGTGGCCGGGCCGAGCGGAGCGGACGAGTACCGGGCGAGCATCGCCGGCCGCCTCATCGCGCGCTCCTCACTCGGACCCGGACCTTCGGCGGCCGCGCCAGCTCGATCCCGTCGAGCCGCCCCTGCACCGCGGACCGGACCGCGTCCGCGAGCCCCTCGGTATTCGTGCGGTTGGTCTTCACCCGCACCTTCACCGTGCGGCGGCCGAGCTTCAGCCCCGCCGCCGCGACGCCGTCGACCTGCGCTGCCGTGGCGCGCAGCGACGTCCGCAGGCCATGGCGCGTCGTGCCGGTGTCGAAACCCGGCGCCGGCGCCAACGGCAGCACCACCGGGCGGCCCCGGAGCACGGCCGCCGCCAGCAGCACCACTCCCGCCAGAACCGCTGCCCCGCCCCCGACGAGCACGGGCAGTTCGTTCCAGGCGGTGTTGTGCACGCGGGCGGCGACCGCGTCGTAGGACAGCAGCGGCTGCTCGCCGAGCAGGCGCTGCACCAGCGCCGTCACGACCAGCGCGCACGCCGCGAGCAGGACGAGCGCGGTCACCACCGCCGGCACGCTCCGCCGGGGCCGCCTCACCGGACCCTCCGGCGAGGCTGCTCCGGCCGCGTCAGCGCGACCGTGATGTCCACCCGGCTCGTGTCGAGCCCGGTCAGTTCCGTCGTGCGGTCGAGCAGGTGCGCCCGGACCTTCTCGACTGTCGCCGCGATCGGCGCCGGGTAGGCGAGCGGGAGTCGAACGTCCACTGTGGTCGATGATCCGTCCACAGTGGCCTCGGCGGTGACGTCCCCGGCGACGCCGTCGACCTCACGGGCGGCGTGCGCGGCGATCCGCCGCACCGCCCGCGGTTCCACGGTGGTCACTCCGCGTTCCACGGTTACCTCCGATCGCGCGCGGCGCCCACGAGGGCGGACAGGTCGAGTTTGCCGTCGAGCCAGCGGCCGGCCAGCAGGCCGATCCCGCCGAGCACGAGCACGGCGACAAAGGCGCCGAACCCGCCGAAACCGGCGGCAAAACCGAGGGCGAGGCCGTAGAGCAGGCCGATCAGGGTGGCGTTCATCGTCACTGCACCCGGTCGCTGGTGACGGGCTCGTCGTCGTCCCCGGGGATGTGGACGTCGTTGACGTTGATGTTCACCTCGACGACCTCCAGCCCGGTCATCTGCTCGATCGCGGTGATCACGTTGCGGCGCACGGCCCGCGCGAGATCCGCGATGGCCACGCCGTACTCGACGAGGATCTGCAGGTCGACCGCGGCCTGCTTCTCGCCGACCTCGACCGAGACGCCCTGGCCGACACTGGCGGACGCGCCGGGGATGCGGTCGCGGATGGCGCTCAGCGCACGGGCGGCGCCACCGCCGAGGGCGTGCACACCGGTGACTTCGCGCGCGGCGAGCCCGGCGATCTTCTGGACGACGGTGTCGGCGATGGTGGTGGTGCCCTGCTTGGTGACGAGCGCGGTGTCGGTCTTCGTGGTGGTGGCCACGGTGGTGTTCTTCTCGGCCGTCGCGGTCATGAGGTCCTCCCTGGATGTCCTGTGCCTCAAGGCTTTCTGCCTTGTTCGTAGGTAAGGACCCCGTGGTGGGGAGATCGTCACTCGCTCGATCGTGTGACGTGGCTCTCGGCGGTCAGACGAAGGCCGCGCCGTCGACGTCGGTGACCACCAGGCGCAGCCGGGCCTTCTCCCACTCCGTGCCCGCCAGCACCGGCCGCACCAGCTCGGCCGCCTGGTCCAGCAACGGCGGGATCGGCAGCCGGGTGGCGATCAGGCGGATCTGGACGAGCTCGGGGCTCAGGTCCACCGCCATGCCCTCCCAGTCCACCGGTAGCCACGTCGTCTCCGGGGAAACCGGGGTTGCCGGGCGGAGGCCGTCGACCGCCCTGAGTGCGCCGACGATCTTCTCGACGGCTTCGTTCGCGGTCACCGGGACGCCGGCTCGATGTCCATGATGGACACCGAGACCTCGTCGACGACCAGGCCCGTCTGCGACGTCACCGAGCGGCCGATCGCGCGCTGCACCGCCCGGCCCACCGCCGCGGCTTGGTCGACCTTCGCCGTGACCAGGTCGACGTGCACACTCACCCGGCCGTCGGTCGTGCGGACCCGGACGCCGTCCGCCGGAGCCGGGTCGAGGCCCTTCCACCGCTGGCGGGCCGCCCGCGTCCACGCCGTCACCAGGCCGCGCAGGCCCGGTTCGAGGCGCACCACGCCCGGCGTCGTGATCGCCGCCCTGGCCGCCACGCTGGCGATCACCGGATCGGCGATGACGTACTCCACGCTCATTCCCCTGGCTCCCCGGCAGTGTCTTCCGCAGCTGTGTCTTCCTCAAAGATGTCGTCGACCAGCAGGTCGAGCCTCGCCAGCGTCAGCCCCACCCGGGCCGCGGCCGCCGCGGTCACCCGCTCCCGCACCTGCGCCAACGCTTCACCGCCGGTAGCGTTCCGCAAACTCACCGCAAGGGTGAGGTCCACTTCGACCACGCCGTCTTCGCCGGTCCGCACCCGGCAACGGCGCGCGCGGACGCCGTCGACGGTGTCCGCCGCATAGCGCAGCACCGCCGCCACCGCCTGCTCGCTGATCTCCACGAACCCGGGTTCCGGGGTCGGCAGCCGCACCATCCGGTCGCGCCGCACCTCGGCCCGGACCGCCGACATGATCCGGCCGAACAGGTCCGGGGACGGCGCGTCCTCCTCCGCCACCAGTTCCGATGTGGCCTCGCGCAGCGCGAGCAGGCTCTCCCGCGCGGCTCGGCAGTGCGGGCAGGTCAGCTCGTGCTCGTCGGCCAGCCCGGCGCCGACCGCGTCCAGCCGTTCCCACACCTGCTCGACATCACGTTCGCAGGGCAGCTCGTAGTCCGTCATCGCCATGGCTTCATCACCTCCGCCAGCTGGGCCCTGGCCCGCGCGATCCGGCCGCGCACCGCGGTCGTGTTCGCGCCGACGACTTCGCCGATCTCTTCGTAGGACCGGCCGTGCACCTCCCGCAGCAGCCAGCACGCCCGTTGGTCCGGGGTCAGCTGCGCCAGCGCCGCGTTCAACGCCGCGAGCTGGCCGCTCACCTGCGCGGCCCGCTCCGGCTGGAGGTCCGCCCGCGGCGACTCGGCCGTGTCCAGGTCGACGTCGGCCTGTGGCCGGCGCGCACGGATCGTGTTCAGGCAGCGGTTCGTGGTGGCCCGGTAGAGCCACCCGACGAACGCCGCGTCCTCGCCGAGCTGGTCGAGCTTGCGCCAGGCGTTGAGGAACACCTCCTGCACGACGTCCTCGGCGTCCCCGCGGTGGGCGAGCATCTTCACCGCGAGCCGGAACATCTGGCCCTGGTAGCGCAGCACGAGCTGCTCGTACGCCCGGACGTCACCGTCCCGCGCGCGGCCCACGAGGGTCGCGTCGTCGAGCGGCGTTGCGGGCTCCGCGCTGGTCGTCACGGCACCTCCTCTGCAGGAGGACACCGGGGCACGGAAAACGTCACGCACTGATTGTGGGTGACGGTGCTCACCGGGGCGAGTCCGTGACGATCACGCGCCT
This sequence comes from Amycolatopsis sp. NPDC051758, assembly GCF_044453095.1. NCBI lineage: Bacteria > Bacillati > Actinomycetota > Actinomycetes > Pseudonocardiales > Pseudonocardiaceae > Amycolatopsis > Amycolatopsis sp. NPDC051758. The sequence goes on from NZ_JBITCJ010000001.1 coordinate 1,544,417, forward strand.
CGGTGGTCCTTCCACCACCAGGGCGCCCCGCCGGGGCGCCGTCGGAGGAGGAGGTGCCCCATGTCGCTGGGCGACAAGATCAGCAACAAGGCCGAAGAGCTGGGCGGCAAGGCCAAGGAGGCGGCCGGCTCGGCCACCGGCGACGAGCAGCTGCAGGCCGAAGGTCAGACCGACCAGGCGAAGGCGGGTCTGAAGGGCGCGGTCGAGAACGTCAAGGACGCCGCGAAGGACCTGTTCAAGAAGTGAGCCGAGCGGATCCGGGGACCACCGCGGTGGTCCCCGGATCCGGCGTCAGTCCAGGCCGAGGTCGTCCTTGCCGAGGACGTAGCGGTACTCGAGGCCTTCCTTCTCGATGGCCTCCCGCGCCCCGGTGTCGCGGTCGACCACCGTCACCACGCCGATCACGTTCGCGCCCGCTTCACGCAGGGCCGCGACCGCTTCGAGCACGCTGCCGCCGGTGGTGGAGGTGTCCTCGACGGCCAGCACGCGCTGCCCCCGGACCTCCATGCCTTCGATGCGGCGCTGCATGCCGTGTTCCTTGACGGACTTCCGCACGACGAACGCGTCGAGCACAACCCCGTCCGTGGCCGCGGAGTGCAGCATCGCCAGCGCGACCGGGTCGGCGCCGAGCGTCAGGCCGCCGGCCGCCACGTAGTCCCAGTCCGCCGTCAGCTGGCGCAGCAGCTTGCCGATCAACGGCGCGGCCGCGTGGTGCAGCGTCGCCCGCCGGAGATCGATGTAGTAGTCGGCTTCCTTGCCGGACGCCAGGGTCACTTTTCCGTGCACCACGGAAAGATCGGTGACCAGCCTGGCCAGTTCGAGTTTCGCCGCTTGATCCAACCCGGGGTTCGCCACGGCCGTGAGTCTTACACACGGCCGTGGTCACTCTCCGATGGATGTGGCGTCGACCGCACGCCCGCGCGTCGCCGCCCAGGCCGGGACGAGGATCGCCACCAGGGCCAGCACCACGGCGATCGCGAGCACCACCAGGTAGACGGCGATCGGCCCCGACGGCAGCAGCGAACCGGTCACCACCAGGCAGAACGGCACGATCGCGCCGGCCGCAGTCGCCGTGCCGAGCAGGATCGCGATGGTCGCGATCAGCCCGCCTTCGACGCCGGCCATCCGCAGCACCTGGCCGCGGGTGAACCCGCTCAGCCGCTGCAGCCCGAACTCGCGGCGGCGTTTGCCGGTGGCCATCACCAGTGTGTTCACCACCGAAATCACGGTGTAGGCGATGATCATGCCGACGAGCAGGTAGTTGACCCAGGCGCCGACCTCGTTGCCCTTCGCGTGCGCCGCGATCAGCACGGCACGGTCGCCGACCTGGACCGGCAACCCCGCTGTCGCCTCGCGAAGGCGCGAAGTCAGCGTCGCCGGGTCGACGCCGGGAGCGGCGCGGACCAGCAGCTGCGGAGCGAGCCCGAGCGTCGTGTGCGGCGCCAGCAGTCCGGCGGGCAGGACGAGGCTCTCGAACCCGGCGCGCTGCTTCTCGACCGCCCCCACCCGCACGTCCACCGGGGTGCCGTCACCGAACCGCAGCGACAGGGTGTCGCCGACGTGGCGGCCGAGCGTGTCCGGCACCGTGATCGTGGTCCCGGTCAGCTCGCTGACCCCGATGGCGGGCCAGCCGTCCTTGTCCTGGTTCGAGTCGAACGGCTTCTCGATGAACACCGTGCTCGTGGCGTACTCCGACGCGCCGGCCACCCCGGGGACCGCGCGGACCCGGTTCACCACCGAAGGATCGAGGCCGATCGGCGAGCCGACAACGGCGTCCGCCCGCAGGTCCTCGGTGTACGCCTGGTTCGAGACGGCTTCCTGGGTCGTCTGCAGGTAGATGTTGGCGGTCGCGATGCCGACCGCAAGCATGATCGGGGTGACCGCGCCGGCCGTCCGGACCGCGACGACGCGCGTGTTGAGCAGCGCGACCCGGCCGATGACGCCGCTGATCGCCTGGACCGGCCAGCGCAGCAACGTCGCCATCACCTTGGTGACGCCGGGGCTGATCGCCGCCAGGCCGAACGCCCACAGCATCACCGCCGGGCCGGACGTGCTGGCCGCGACCGGGCCGGTCATCACCGCGACCGTGACGATGCCCAGCGCCGTCCCGCCGCCGAAGCACAGGATCGCGGTGATCAGCCGGATCGGCGTCAGCCAGCGCCGCTCGACGGCGGCTTCGGCGAGCGCCTCGGTCGGGCGGACCTTCGACGCACGACGGCCGGCGACGAAGGACGCGGCGATGACGGCCAGCAGGGACGCGCCCGCGGCGACCGTCGCCGGCAGCCAGCCCTGCTCGAACCGCAGCACGTCGGGGACGACGTGGTTGGCCGCGAGCTGGTCGAACAGCCAGTTCCCCAGCACTGGGCCGAGCACCACCGCGGCCCCCACCGCGAGCAGGCCGACGACCAGCGCCTCGCCGAGGACCATCCGCCGCAGCTGGCGGGGAGTCGTGCCGATCGCGCGCAGCAGCGCGAGTTCACGCTGGCGCTGCTGGGTCGACAGCGAGAGCGTGCCCGCGACGACGAACACCATGACCATCGCCGACAGCCCGCCGGAGACGGCGGCCAGCACGATGAGGTTTTCGCCGCTCTGGTCGACCTCCGGGAACTCCAGGAGCCCGCGGTCGGTGCCGGTCGTGACCACACCGGCGTCCCCGACCGCGGCCGTCACCGCGGCGACGTCGCCGCCGAAGACGCCGATCGTGTCGAGCTTGCCCGGGTGCCCGGCCAGGCGTTCGGCGTCCTCGGTGCTGAAGAAGACCGCCGAGTCCCGCATCTGCTGCGGCGCGGTCGCGATGCCGGAGACGCGGTACTGGCCGGCCTCGCCGTGCGCGGCGACGGGCAGCGTGGCGCCGACGGGGATCCCCAGTCCGGCGTCGACGACGACCTCGCCGGGCCGCGGCGCCTGACCCTGCAACGCATACGGCGTCAAGACGGCGGAGTCCCAGGCGTGCCCGAGGGCGCTCGCGGAACCGATCTGCGCCGGGAAGTTGACTTCGCCGACCACACTCGTGACACCGGGGACCGCGCGCAGGCGGTCCGCCAGCGAAGCGTCGAGCCGGACGCGCTCGGGCAGCGTCGCGTTCTTGAACTTGTGCTTGTCCTCGGGGTCGAGGGTCGCCGGGTCGTCCTCCGGCAGCGCGAGCGTCTGCTGCCCGCCGACGACGATCGGCGCCGCGGCCAGCCGCTGCACCGGCGTCTCGGACCGGATGCCCGTCTCCATCAGGCCACCGCACGCCGAGACGATCAGCGCACCGAAGAACACGGCGACGAACGTCGCCAGGAAGGCGCCCTTGCGCTGGCGCAGGGTGCGCAGTGCGAGCTTGAACATCAGACCCGCACCGCCGCTCGGTCCCAAGCACCCAGGTGGGTCATCCGCTCGGCAACGGCGGCCGCGGTCGGCCGGGCCAGCCGGCCGGCGATCCGGCCGTCGGCGAGGAACACGACGTCGTCGGCGTAGGACGCGGCGACCGGGTCGTGCGTCACCATGATCACCGTCTGGCCCGACGCCCGGACGGACTCGCGCAGCAGGCCGAGCACGTCGGCGGCGGTGCTGGTGTCCAGCGCGCCGGTCGGCTCGTCGGCGAACAGCACGGCCGGGTCGGTGACCAGGGCGCGCGCGATCGCGACGCGCTGCTGCTGCCCACCGGACAGCTGCCCGGGCAGGTGCTTACGACGCCCGTCGAGCCCGACGTGCGCGAGGATCCGTGCCACGAGCCGCTTGTCCGGGCGCTTCCCGGCCAGCTGCAGCGGCAGCACGACGTTCTGCTCGACCGTGAGCGCCGGGAGCAGGTTGAACGCCTGGAAGACGAACCCGACGCGGTCGCGCCGCAGCTTCGTCAGGTAGGTCTCGCTCTTGCCTTCGAGGTCCTGGCCGTCGAGCACGACCCGGCCCGACGTCGGCCGGTCGAGGCCGGCCGCGCAGTGGAGGAACGTGCTCTTGCCCGAACCGGACGGGCCCATCACCGCCGTGAACCCGCCCCGCGGGAACGAGATCGAGACCCCGTCCAGCGCGACCACGCCTTCGCCGTACTCCTTGCGCACAGCTTCGAGCCGGACCGCGTCGGCTGCCTCGTGCCACCCAGTTGTCATGGCAAGAACGCTAGGCAGGCAGCGCCCGAAGCTCCCTGGTGCAGACGCGCGTTTCGAAGGTAGGGACAGCCCTACTCAGGTGCGGCCCTTGCCGCCGAAGCCGCCGCTGATCCGGCGCAGCACGGCGCGCGGCAGCAGTCCGCCGATCGCGACGACGGCTTTGTACTGCAGGCTCGGCACCGAGATCACCTTGCCGCGGCGCAGGTCCGCGAGCGCTTCGCCGACCACTTGTTCGACACCCAGCCAGGCGATTTTCGGGCCGGGTTTGTCGATGCCGGCCCGCTGGTGGAACTCGGTCGCGGTGAAACCGGGACAGAGGGCCATCATCCGGACGCCCTTCGGCAGCGACGCGGCGATGCCTTCGGTGAACGAAGTGACCCAGTTCTTGCTGGCCGTGTACGTCGAGCCGCGGCCGCTGAAGAAGCCCGCGACGCTGCCGACCTGGATGATGTCTCCGCGGCCGCGCCGGATCATGCCCGGCAGCACGGCACGGGTCAGCCGCAGCACGGCGGTGACGTTGACGTCGAGCTGGCGCTGCAGCGCGTCCGGCGGGATCGTCCAGAAGTCGCCGTTCAGGCCGAACCCGGCGTTGTTCACCAGCAGGTCGACCGGACCGGCGGCGAGCCGCTCCTCGACGGCCGCCCGTCCGTCCACTTCGGACAAGTCGGCGGCGAGCGCTTCGACCGCGACACCGTGGCGTTCCCGCAGTTCAGCCGCGTACGCCTCCAGTCGCGCGGTGTCCCGGGCGACGAGCACCAGGTCGAACTTCTCGGCGGCGAGCGTGCGCGCGAACTGCGCGCCGATGCCTGCGGTGGCGCCGGTGATCACGGCGGTGGTGGTCATGTGGGTGAACCATACCCGCTGGTCAGACCCTCCAGGTGCAGCCGTTTCGAGCCCGGGTTATCGTCGGCGATCATGGGTAAGCACAGCAGGCGCAAGAGCGGCTACCTGCCCAAGGTCGCCGCCGGCGCGGCGCCCGTGGCCCTGCTCTTCGCGGCCCCGGCCACCGCCTTCGCGACGCCGTCCGACCTCACCCTGCCGCTCGACCGGATCGAGCTCCCGGTCGACCACCGGCACAGCGGCGCGCTCACCGACGACGGCACCACCCTGTCCGCGACCCGCCACGACGTCGTCACCAAGCAGCTCGGCGACGTCCGGCTCGCGGCCGACCTCGCCGAGGCCGTCGCCGCCGGCGGGGACCGCCTCGGCGCGGGCGATCGGGCCCGCCACGGCGTTTTCCTGGGCAACGGCGTCGACGTGCTCAGCGAGAACGCGGAGCAGGTCGACACCGGGCTGCGCGGCGTCTTCTCCGGGGACCTCACGGGTGCGCTCTCGGCGCGCCGGTCGTCCGGGCAGGCCGTCGACCTCGGCATGCTGGGCGCGGTCGGCACCGCGTCCGAACAGCACTTGACCGGCCAGCTCTCCGGGGTCCTCGACCTGGGCCAGCAGCACGAACTGGGTGGTCAGCTGGGCCCGGCCTGGGGCCTGGTGAAGACGAGCCAGTCCGTCGGCCCGGCGGCGTCCGGCTCGATCAGCGGCGACCTCGGCGTCGACCACGTGACCGAGGTCCAGGGCGGCTCGACGACCACGGTCCGCGGCACGCTCCGCCAGCACGAGTCGCTGACGGCGAGCGTGCTCGACCAGCCGGTGCTCGACCTCTAGTCCTGCTGCGGCGCCGGCGGGTCCGCGGGCGGCTGCTGGACCGGCGTCCCGGCGGCCGGGGTCGGCGGGTTGCCCCCCACGGACGGGATCGGCGCACTCGCCTGGTGACGGCCGGCGTCGTAGTCCTCGTCGAACGGGTCGACGATGTCCGCGATCTCGCCGAGGTCGCGCAGCAGCCGCTCGAGCCGCGACGGCCCGGCGGTCGGGACGACACTCGCGAGCACCCACTCGGCCTCGAGCCAGGCCACCCCGACGTCACCGCCGAGCTGGTCCGCGGCGTCGACGAGCTCCTGGGTGATCACAGCCCGAGCGCCGTCGGCGTCGTCCGCGAAGGCGTAACGCGAGCCGATCGGGCCGAGCATCTCGGGCATGTCGGCGCGCTGGAACGGCACGCTGGACAGCCACATCTCGATCGGGATCCGGTGCTTCTTGTTGCAGCGCACGGCGACCACGACCGCGGGGATCTGCCCCTCCGACTCGATGTCGAAGATGAACACGGGCCGGCGGCCGTCGGAGGTGAAGGTCGACCCCGCGACGACGTTGACGGCGGCGTCCGCGCCGAAGTAGCCGATCGCACCGTTGGACCACTGCTGCGGCAGCCGTTCGTCCTCTTCGACGAACTGCCAGCCGCGCAACTGAGCCCAGCGCATGCGCTCGCGGTTGCGCGAGCCCTCCTTCGCCCGGTCGGCAGCGAGCAGCCCGAGGCCCGCCACCAGGGCGACGGCCGCGATGACGAACCAGATCCACGCCGGAATACCCACGACGTGCAGGGTATCGCCTGCTACGCCGAAGAGATGAGCGACGGTACCCGTGTCGCCGGGCCCGTTCGGACCATTTCTCCGTTCCCGGGTCGACAAATCGCCATCTCAAGCCACTTTGGACGGCGGGCGGTCGCCGAAAAGCCGTGAGGGGCACCTTCAGGGACTTGGCTTCCCTGAAGGTGCCCCTCACGGCGTTGGACAGCTCAGACGCGCGTCACCGTCAGCGCGTCACCCGCTTCCATGTCCGGGATGTCGACCCGGACCGTGTCGCCGTCGCGGACCTCGCCGGACAGCAGCTCCTTCGCGAGCTTGTCGCCGATCGCCGACTGGACCAGCCGCCGGAGCGGGCGGGCGCCGTAGATCGGGTCGAAGCCGTTGAGCGCGAGCCACTCGCGGGCGCCGTCGGTGACCTCCAGGTTGAGCCGGCGCTGGGCCAGCCGCGCGGCCAGCCGGGCCACCTGGATGTCCACAATGGACGTCAGCTGCTCGGTTCCGAGCGAGTGGAACACGACGATGTCGTCGAGCCGGTTGAGGAACTCCGGCTTGAACTGCCGCTGAACCACGTTCAGCACCGCGTCCCGCCGCTGGCGTTCGTCCAGGTTCGGGTCGGCGATGGCCTGCGAACCGAGGTTGGACGTCAGGATCAGGATGGTGTTCCGGAAGTCCACCGTCCGGCCCTGGCCGTCGGTCAGCCGCCCGTCGTCGAGGACCTGCAGCAGCACGTCGAAGACGTCGGGGTGGGCCTTCTCCACCTCGTCGAGCAGCACCACCGAGTACGGCCGGCGCCGGACGGCTTCGGTCAGCTGCCCGCCCTGGTCGTACCCGACGTAGCCCGGCGGGGCGCCGACCAGGCGCGCCACCGAGTGCTTCTCGGCGTACTCGCTCATGTCGATCCGCTGGATCGCGCGCTCGTCGTCGAACAGGAACTCCGCCAGCGCCTTGGCCAGCTCGGTCTTGCCGACGCCGGTCGGGCCGAGGAAGAGGAACGAGCCGGTCGGGCGGTCGGGGTCGGCGACGCCGGCCCGGGCGCGGCGCACCGCGTCCGCCACGACCTGCACGGCTTCCTTCTGCCCGATGACACGCCGGCCCAGCTCCTCTTCCATCCGGAGCAGCTTGCCGGTCTCACCCTCGAGCAGCCGGCCGGCCGGGATGCCGGTCCACGCGCTGACCACGTCGGCGACGTCGTCCGCGCCGACCTCTTCCTTGAGCATCACGTTCTGCTGGCTGACCTCGTTCGCCGCGGTGGCCGCCGCGAACTCCTTCTCCAGCGCCGGGATCCGGCCGTACCGCAGCTCGGCGGCCTTGCCCAGGTCACCGTCGCGCTCGGCCCGGTCGGACTCGCCGCGCAGCTGCTCCAGCTGCTCCTTGAGCTCGCGGACCTTCTCGATGGAGCCCTTCTCGTTCTGCCAGCGCGCGGTCAACGCCGTCAGCGTCTCGCGCTTCTCGGCCAGCTCGCCACGCAGTGTCGCCAAGCGATCGAGAGAAGCGGCGTCGCTCTCCTTCGCGAGCGCCATCTCCTCGATCTCCAGGCGCCGCACGGCCCGCTCGACCTCGTCGATCTCCACCGGCCGCGAGTCGATCTCCATGCGCAGCTTGGACGCGGCTTCGTCGACCAGGTCGATCGCCTTGTCCGGCAGGAAGCGCGCGGTGATGTAGCGGTCGGACAGCGTCGCGGCCGCGACCAGCGCGGCGTCCGTGATCCGGACACCGTGGTGCACCTCGTAGCGCTCCTTCAACCCGCGAAGGATCGCGATGGTGTCTTCCGGCGACGGCTCGCCGACCAGCACCTGCTGGAAGCGCCGCTCCAGGGCGGCGTCCTTCTCGATGTGCTGGCGGTACTCGTCGAGCGTGGTCGCGCCGACCATCCGCAGCTCACCGCGGGCGAGCATCGGCTTGATCATGTTGCCGGCGTCCATCGCGCCCTCGCCGGTCGCGCCGGCGCCGACGATGGTGTGCAGCTCGTCGATGAAGGTGACGACCTCGCCCGCGGAGTCGGTGATCTCCTTGAGCACGGCCTTCAGCCGCTCCTCGAACTCGCCGCGGAACTTCGCGCCGGCCACCATCGACCCGAGGTCGAGGGCGATGACGCGCTTGCCGCGCAGCGACTCCGGCACGTCGCCGGCGATGATGCGCTGGGCCAGGCCCTCGACGATCGCCGTCTTGCCGACGCCGGGCTCGCCGATCAGGACCGGGTTGTTCTTCGTGCGCCGCGACAGCACCTGCACCACCCGGCGGATCTCGGTGTCCCGGCCGATGACCGGGTCGAGCTCGCCGGCGCGGGCGCGCGCGGTGAGGTCGACGCCGTACTTCTCCAGCGCCTTGAACGTGCTCTCCGGGTCCGCGCTGGTGATCCGGGCGGAACCGCGGACCTTGGCGAACGCCTCGCGCAGCGCGTCCGGCGTGGCGCCGTGGCGCTTGAGCAGGTCGGCCACCTGGCCGCCTTCGGTGGCGAGCCCGACGAGCAGGTGCTCGGTCGAGACGTACTCGTCACCCAGCTCGGTCGCCAGCTTCTGGGCGTGCGTCAGCGACTTGACGGCGAAGGTGTCGAACTGCGGGCTCGAGACGGTCGCGCCGGTCGCCGACGGCAGCGCCGCGATGATCGGCTCGAGCTCCTTGTGCACCACCCCCGGGTCGGCCCCGACCGCGGTCAGCAGCGGTGCGGTCAGCCCCTCACCCTGCGCCAGCAGGGCGCCCAGCAGATGGGCGGCCGAAACGTGCGGGTTGCCGGCCATGGTGGCCGCCTGCGCCGCGGACGAGATCGCCTGCTGGGTCTTCGTGGTCGGGTTGAAAGCGTCCATCCCTCACCTCATGCTCGATACATCAAAAGTCGTGGTGACAGGCCTGACCGAGACCTGACACTATCCTCAACGCACGAAAACTTGAGTCTGTTCCGCTCAACTCTGACCAGGTGTCACGGCGCTGGCCGGCAACCGGCTCCCCAACGTCCCGAGCCCGGCCACGGCGAGCGCGGCACACGTCCCGACCAGCACCCAGGGTAACCAGTCGGCCACCGAAAACAACGCGACCACCGCGGGCGCCAGCACCTGTGCCACGGTGAACGCGTACTGGTACGCAGCGAGATAACGTCCGCGGGCCACCGGAGGTGCCGCCGCCTCCGCCAGCGCGCCCGACCGCGGCCCGAAGACGAGGTCACCGGCGGCGAACACCAGCGTCGACGCCAGCAGGTACACCACCTGCCAGCCGTCGGGCACGAGCAGCACCCCCAGGCTGACCAGGCACCACGCGGTGAACAACGCCGAGCCCGCCCGCATCGCGGCGAGCCGGGTCAGCCGCGCGGTGAGCCGCAGCGCGAGCGTGCCGCCGAGGCTGGTCACCACGGTCAGCAGGGCGAGGATCGCGCCGGGCAGCCAGGCGGGGCCGTGCAGCCGGTCGATCACGAACACCGGCGTGCCGATGAGGAAGAACTCCAGGGAGAGCCCGAAGAGCGCGCTGAAGAGGATCAACGCGAGGTACGGCCGGTTGCGCAGCACCTTGACCGACCCTTCGTCGTGGTCCCGGTGCGGCCGCGCGAGGTGGACGAAGAGGGCGAGGACCGCCGCGGCCACGAAGAACGTCACGACGTCCAAGACGAGCGCGATCCGGTACCCGGCCGTGCCGAGCCAGGTCAGCAGCGCGCCCGCCACGAGACCGCCGAGGCCGAAGCAGCCGGCCCGCACCATCCCCACTTCGGCGAACGGCCGATCCTTGGGGACGTCACCCGCGACGTCGGCGATGAACACGAACAGAGAGCTGTAGAACAGCTGCTGCCCGGTGGCGAGCAGGACCGCGGCGCCGACCACGGTGCCGGCGCCGTCGGCGAGGAGGTACGCCCCCACGCCCGCCGCCTGCAGCAGCTGGGCACAAATCACCACCACGCGTGGCCCGACGCGGTCGACGAGCCGGCCGGCCAGCGGCGGCACCACGAGCCCGCCGACGGTGCCCAGCGTGACGGCTGTGCCCGCCACGGCCAACGGCACACCGACGACCTGGGTCACGTAAACCAGGGCCAGCGGGAGGAAGAGACCCGAGCCGAAGTTGTCGATTCCCAGCGCACACAGCAGTGCGACCCGGCTACGCGACACCCACCGACGTTAACTCTGTGACACACCGCGAAGTCAGGACCGAACGGACACTTTCCACCGGGCCAAAAGCAACTTCGGGTGTCCTCCGTTCACTTGGTCGTGTCAGCCAAGCAGGCGACGCTGCCGAGAGCGCGGCGGAGGTCGGCGTTCATCTCGGCAAGCCGGCCGGTGAGTTCGGTGACGCGCTCGTCGTCCCAGCCGCCGAGCGCCGTCTCCATGAAGTCGAGGTAGTTGGCGCGCCAGCGGGCGAGCTCCTCCCGGCCCTTCTCGGACACGCTCACCAGCGACGCGCGGCCGTCCTCGGGCGCGGGGCGGCGGTCGACCAGCCCGGCGGCGGAGAGCTGGGTGATCTGCCTGCTGACCACCGACAGGTCGACGAACCGGCGTTTCGCCAGCTCGGACGGCCGGGCCTCGCCGTTCTTGGCCAGGTCGGACAGCAGCATCGCGGCCGCCGGGTGCAGGCCCGGCCGGTCCTGCCAGGACTGCATGACCCAGGCGTGCTGAAGCTGCGAAGCGCTCTTCAGCTCGCGCATGAGCTCGACCCGGACATCGTCGTCGGTGTCGTCGAAGCCCATCGGGACCTCCTCCACGGCCAATACTTGTGCAATACAAGTTTATTGCCGGACGCTTGCGCGGGCAAGGATCACCCCGGTGAGGTCCCCCACGCCGTAATACACCCGGTCGGAGCAACAATGCGGGCAAAAGGGCCCCCGGCGGCTACCCTGCGGACGAGCCGTGCGCGCGGCGCGTACGAGTGACGAGGTGGCAGTAGTGGCGATGGACCCAGGAGGCGGCTGTGCGCAGAACTGCCGTCACCGCGCCCGGGCCGGCGGTGGATGATCGGGTGCCGTCGCCCAACCGTCCCCGACCAGCGAACACCCCGTCATGAGCGCCGATTCCGTAAGCCCGCTTCCCCGGTCTTCCGCCCCGCGTGAAGCACCCGCGGCGGTCGCCGCGATGGTCCAGCTCATCCGGGACAGCTGGGCCAAGGCCGAGCCCTACATCGCGGACATCTCACAGTTCTTCTACGGGATGCTGTTCACCCTCGCCCCGACCACACGCGACTTCTTCCCGATCAACATGGAGATCCAGCGCGGCCGGCTGGTCCGCGCGCTGGTGCACATCGTGCAGATGGTGGACCGGCCCGACGACCTCGCGCCGTTCCTGCAGCAGCTCGGCCGCGACCACCGCAAGTTCGGCGTGGTCCCGCGGCACTACGAAGCCGTCGGCACCGCGCTGCTGGCGTCCCTGAAGAACCACCTCGGCCGTGAGTGGACACCCCAGGTCGAGCGCGCGTGGGCCGAGGCGTTCACCATCGCCGCGCGGGCCATGCAGGACGCCGCCGCGGCCGACCAGAACCCGCCGTCGTGGCACGCCACCGTGGTCGAGCACCGGCGGCTGACCTGGGACCTCGCCCTGGTCAGGCTGGTGCCGGACCAGCTGGTGCCCTACCACCCCGGCCAGTACATGAGCGTCGAAGTGCCGCAGCGGCCCCGGCTGTGGCGCTACCTCTCGCCGGCGAACGCGCCGCGCGAAGACGGCGGCATCGAGTTCCACGTCCGCGCGGTCGACGGCGGCTGGGTCTCCCGCGCCATCGTCAGCCACACCCAGCCCGGCGACGTCTGGCGGCTCGGCCCGCCGCTGGGCCGGCTGCGGGTCGACCGGGAGCGGTCACGGGGCGTGCTGATGGTCGGCGGCGGCACCGGGGTCGCGCCGCTGCGGTCGATCCTCGACCACCTCGCGCTCTGGGGTGAGAACCCGAAAGTGCACCTGTTCTACGGCGGGCCGTCCCGCGAGGACCTCTACGACCTCGAAGAACTGCGCGGGCTCGCGTCCACCAACCCGTGGCTGTCCATCACGCCGGTGGTGGAGCGCGGGGGTGAGGTCCCCGGGTTCGAGCCGGGCACGCTGGCCGACGCGGTCACCCGGTACGGCTCCTGGCCGAACCACGACATCCTGGTGGCCGGCTCGCCGGCGATGATCCGCGCGACGGTGTCGCGCATGCTGGTGGCGGGCAGCGCGCTGGACCAGATCCAGTACGACCCGTTCACGATCGACTAGTTCCCGAAATCGCGATGCACCCGTCCGCCGAATAGTCGCGCGGACACGGACAATTGTTACGGCGCTCGGTTAATCCATCCGGATGATCATTTTTACGCAGCGCCAGACGGGGTTGACCGCGCGTGGTGAAATTGCTCCGTTCGAGCGGGAACGCGCGTAATCACGCGCATCTGCACGGGAATGCGCCTACAGTCGGAAACCCTCGGGGGCGGCACGTGACAGATGCCGCAGGCATGGCGTGGAAAATCCTTTGCACGACTGGAGATCACCGTTCCCGATGAGTGCTGAATCCGTGAAGATCTTCACACCACCCAAGACCGTTCCGGTTTCGGCAGTGGAAGGTCGCGAGATGGCCCGGCTGATCCGTGAAAGTTTTGCGGCGGTCGAGGCGAAAGCCGACGAACTGGCGCAGTACTTCTACGGCGCGTTGTTCGTGGTCGCCCCCGATTGCCGAGATCTTTTCCCGGTCACCATGACGACACAGCGGAGCAGGTTGCTCCGCGCGCTCGTGTACGTCGTGCAGATGGTCGACCGGCCCGACGAGCTGGTCACCTTTCTCGGCCAGCTGGGCCGCGACCACCGCAAGTTCGCCGTCGTCTCCCGGCACTACGACGCCGTCGGCATCGCGCTGCTCGCGGCCCTGAAACGGTTCCTCAAGGAGAAGTGGACCCACGAGGTCGAATCCGCCTGGACCACGGCGTACGGCATCATCGCCAAGACCATGCGCGAGGCCGCCCAGGCGGAGACCGGGCCCGCGTCGTGGGCGGCGACCGTCCTCGAGCACCGCAAGCTCAACCGCGACGTCGCCCTGGTACGCGTTCAGACCGAGGGCCTGCTCCCGTACCGCGCCGGCAGCTACGTGAGCGTCGAGGTGCCGCAGCGCCCCCGCCTGTGGCGGTACCTCTCGCCGGCGGGCGCCCCGCGCGGTGACGGTCAGATGAGCTTCCACATCCGCACGGTGCCCGGCGGCTGGGTCAGCGGCAGCATCGTCAACCACACCAAACCGGGCGACGTCTGGCGCCTCGGCCCGGCGATGGGCAACCTCTTCGTCCGGCCGACGACCACCCGCCGGCGGCTCCTGATGATCGCCGGCGGCACCGGCGTCACCCCGTTCGTGTCGATCCTCGACGACCTGGCGCACTGGAAGCGGAACCCGCCGGTCCACCTCTTCTTCGGCGGCCGAAGACCGGAAGACCTCTACGCGCTGGAAGAGCTGCGGCGGATCTCCGCGGTGTCGAAGTGGCTGACGGTCACCCCGGTCACCGAGGAGGGCGCGCTGGCCGGTGGGGACCGCGGCACGCTCGCGCACGCGGTGACCCAGCGCGGCACGTGGAAGAACCACGACGTCCTGGTGTCCGGTTCACCGCCGATGATCCAGGCGACCATCGCGAAGCTGCTGGCCGCCGGCGTCGACCTCGAACGCATCTCCTACGACCCGTTCACCTTGGACTGAACGCGCTATCGTCGCCGATATGGAGACGACTATTCCGGTTTCGGACGGCACCATCGGCGGCTACCTGGCGGAGCCCGCCGGCGCGGGCCCGCACCCCGGCGTGGTGCTCATCCACGACGCGTTCGGGCTGAGCCAGGACACCAAGAACATCACCGACCGGTTCGCCGCCGAGGGGTACCTCGCGCTCAGCCCGGACCTGTACTCCCGTGGCGGCATGCGCCGCTGCGTGCGCCGGGTGTTCTCGGACATGTTCGCGAACCAGGGCCGGACGTTCGACGACATCGAGGCGTCACGCGCGCTCCTGGCCGGCCGCCCGGACAGCTCGGGCCGGATCGGCATCGCCGGGTTCTGCATGGGCGGTGGCTTTGCGCTCGTCGCGGCGTCACGCGGGTTCGAGGCGTCCGCGCCGTACTACGGGCAGCTGCCGAAGAACCTGTCGGTGCTGGACGACGCCTGCCCGGTGGTCGCCAGCTTCGGCAAAAAGGACTTCTCGCTGCGCGGCGCCGCGGCGAAGCTCGAGACGGCGCTCACCGAGCGCGACATCCCGCACGACGTCAAGGAGTACCCGGGCGCGAGCCACGGGTTCGCGAACAAGGTCGACGTCGCGCCGCCGCTGAACCTGCTGCTCAAGGTGGTTGGGTTCACCTACCACCACGAAGCGTCGGAAGACGCTTGGGGCCGGGTGACGTCTTTCTTCGGCGAACACCTGCAGCAACCGGCCCGACCTTCGCACTGAGCCGAGCGGGCTATCGAAGTCGCCGGATGGCTGTAGTTCGTTGACCGTTGTGCCCGATTCACCTTATGGTCTAGACCACATCTTCCCCGGATGTGCTCGTTCGTCCTCCCTCCGGAACGACGCTGTTCCCCCTCGAGGAGCCGAAATGACCTGGAAACGCAAGCTCTTCGCGGCCGCAGCCGGTGCGCTCCTCGCCCCGGTGCTGGTCGTCGTCCTCCCCGCCACCTCCGCGAGTGCCCACGGGTACGTCTCGGACCCACCCAGCCGGCAGGCCAACTGCAAGGCCGGGAAGGTGCCGAACTGCGGGCAGATCGTCTACGAACCGCAGAGCGTCGAGGGCCCCAAGGGCCTGCGCAGCTGCAACGCCGGCCTCGGCCAGTTCGCCGAACTGGCCGACGAGTCGAAGCCGTGGCCGGCCAAGTCGGTCGGCACCACGGTGACCTTCAACTGGGTGTTCACCGCACGGCACGCGACCTCGAACTACGAGTACTACATCGGCAACACGCGCGTCGCGAACATCCCCGGCAACAACCAGCAGCCGCCGGCGACCGTGCAGCACACGGTGAACCTGGCCGGCTACTCGGGCCGGGTGAAGGTGCTGGCGATCTGGAACATCTCCGACACGGCCAACGCGTTCTACAGCTGCGTCGACCTCCAGATCGGTGGCGGTGGCACGCCGCCGCCGACCACCACCCCGCCCCCGACCACCACCCCGCCGCCCACCACGACCCCGCCCCCGACGACCACTCCGCCGCAGAGCGGGACCTGGGCCGCGGGCACGGCGTACAAGGCCGGTGACGTCGTGACCTACGGCGGCGCGAGCTACCGCTGCCTCCAGCCGCACACGGCGATCGCGGGCTGGGAGCCGCCGAACACCCCGGCCCTCTGGCAGCGTCAGTGAGGCTGCTCCTGGTCGTCGTCGCGCTGCTGCTGGCCGGATGCGGCAGCGGCGCGACGACGGCCGCCCCCACCTACAACGCGGCAGACGTGATGTTCCTGCAGATGCTGATCCCCCAGAACCAGCAGGGCATCGACGTCGTCCGGCTGGCGAAGGACCGCCCGCTGCCCGCGTCCCTGAAGGAGCTCGCGTCGGCGATCGAGGTGACGCAGCAGAGCGAGATCGACGACATGAAGCGCTGGCTGCGCGACTGGGGCCAACCCGAGACGATGGACATGGACCCGCATGCTCACGCGGGCCACGGCGGCATGAAGATGACGGCCCCGGACCTCGTCGGCGCGCTCAAAACCGCGAGTGACGCGGACTTCACCCGCAAGTTCCTGGACGTGCTGTCCGGCCAGCAACAAGGCGCGGTCGAGCTGGCCCAGGCCGAGAACGGCACCGGCGGCGGGGTCAACACCCAGGCCCGCGACCTGGCCCGCCGGGTCATCGAGTCACGCAGCGCCGAAGTCGGGCAACTGCTGAACTTCAAGGCCTGATCTCCCCATGCCGAAGGCCTCCCCGGTCACCCGGGGAGGCCTTCGGCGTTCAAAAACTCAGCGGCGCTTCGGCCGCCAGACGACCATCGCGGTCTGCTGGTTCAGCGGCACCAGGTCCCGGCGGTAGGACGCGTGCGCCGCCGCCGCGGCCTGTTCGCCGGCGAGGTACGCCGCGGCCAGTTCCTCGGTCAGCTCCTGCAGGCGGGCCCGCAGCGCGTCGACCTGGTTCTCCAGCTCGATGATGCGCTTGATGCCGGCGAGGTTGACACCGTCCTCTTGCGACAGTCGCTGGACTTCGCGCAGCAGCGCGATGTCCCGCATCGAGTAGCGCCGGCCGCCGCCGGACGTGCGACCGGGGGACACCAGTCCCTGCCGGTCGTACGTCCGCAACGTCTGCGCGTGCATCCCCGCGAGCTGGGCCGCCACCGAAATGACGAACACCGGGGTCTCTTCGTCCCCCTCCTGGGGAATCCCGCCGAACATCCCACTCACCTGCCTTCGAGCAGCTCAGTGATCTCGGGCCGGGGGTCGTGCCCGGCCATCGCCTCGGCGTACGCCTGCAGTGCTTCGCGCGCCTTGTCGTCCAGTTTGGCGGGAATCGCCGCGGTGAGGGTGACGAGCAGATCACCTTGTGAGCCGTCGCGCTTGGCGATGCCCTTGCCACGCACCCGCAGCACCCGGCCGCTCGCGGTGCCCGGCGGCACCTTGAGCGAGACCTTGCCTTCGAGGGTCGGCACCGTGATCGTGGTGCCGAGCGTGAGCTCGGTGAAGTCCACCGGCACGGAGATCGTCAGGTCGAGGCCCTTGCGCCCGAACAGCGGGTGCGGGGCCACGTGCACCCGGACGTACAGGTCGCCCGCCTGCGCGCCGCCCCGGCCCGGCTCGCCCTGGCCGGCCAGCCGGATCCGCTGGTCGTCGTCGACGCCCGACGGGATCCGGACGGTCAGCGTGCGGGTCCGCGTGCTGATGCCTTCGCCGCCGCACTCGGGGCACGGGTCGTCGATGATCTGCCCGCGACCCCGGCAGTCGCGGCATGGCTCCGAGAACGCGAACGCGCCCTGGCTGCGGCTGACCAGGCCCGACCCGGAACAGGTCGGGCAGGTCCGCGGCGAGGTGCCCGGCTTCGCGCCGTTGCCGCCGCACGTCGAACAGGTCGCCGGGCTCGACAGCCGCAGCGGCAGGGTCGCGCCCTTGACCGCCTCGGTGAAGTCGATCCGGACGTCGGTCTCGACGTCGGCGCCGCGCTGGGGCCGGTTGGCCGTCGCGCCCGCCGTCGTCCGGCCGCGGCCGAAGAGCCCGCCGAGGATGTCGCCGAGCCCGCCGAAGCCCTGCTGCTGACCGCCCGCGCCGGCCTGGCCGAAGATGTCGCCCATGTCGAAGCTGCCGCCACCGCCGCCACCGGGGAAGTTGAACCCGCCCCCGGAGCCGCCGAACAGCCGCCGCGCCTCGTCGTACTCCTTGCGCTTGCTCGCGTCGGAGAGCACGCCGTAAGCCTCGGAGACGGCCTTGAACTTCTGCTCCGCCTGCGCGTTGCCGGAGTTCGCGTCCGGGTGGTTCTCCTTGGCCAGCTTGCGGTAGGCCTTCTTGATCTCGTCGGCCGTGGCGTCGGAGGAGACGCCCAGTTCACGGTAGAAGTCCTTGCCGATCCATTCCCGCGCACTCATCGGGCGTCTCCTCCTCCCACTTGACCCGGATACTGCTTACTGCTGCTGGTCATGAAGTCCGCCGTCGAGTGGCAGCTCGCCACCGACGGGCGGGTCCACCGGGGCCGCGCCGGGCTCGTGGTCGGTCACGCCGACCAGCGCCGCCCGCAGCACGCGGTCCCCGAAGCGGTAACCGCGGCGCATGACCACGGTGACCGTCGGGCCCGCCACGTCCGGCGAGGTGTTGTGCTGCACGGCTTCGTGCACGCTCGGGTCGAAGGGCTCACCCTCGTTGCCGAACGACTCGAGGCCCGCGCGCTGCAGACCGCTGATCAGCTTGTCGCCGACCGCCTTGAACGCCCCGGTGAGGTCACCGTGCTGGTCGGCCCGCTCGAGGTCGTCGAGCAGCGGCAGCAGGTCGTTCACGACCGTGGCCTTCGCGCCGATCACGACCGCCTCGCGGTCACGCTCGACGCGCTTGCGGTAGTTGGCGTACTCCGCCTGCAGGCGCTGAAGATCGGCGGTGCGCTCGGCCAGCTCCTTCTCGACGTCGGAGAAGACCGACACCGAGTCGTCCACAATGGACTCGCCCAGCGAGGGGCCCGCGTGCTCCACGGGCGCGTCCTCCGGCTCCGGCGCGGCGTGGGCCGGACCGGGCGGGCGGACCTGCCCGGTCTGGGGGTCCACCCGCCGCCGATCCCGCACGACCACCGGCTCCTCGGGGCCGCGGCCCTGGTTCTCGGATTCGTCGTAGCTGTGGGTCACTTCTTTTCGTCCTCTTCGACGATCTCGGCGTCCACCACGTCATCGGCCTTGGCCTGGCCGCCGGCCGCACCGGCGTCGCCACCGGCGGCACCCGAGGCGCCGGCCGCACCCGCGGCCGCGTCGGCGTTCGCGTTGGCGTACAGGGCGGTGCCCAGCTCCTGCGAAACGGTGTTCAGCTTCTCGATCGACTCACGGATCTTCGCCGAGTCGGTGCCCTTGAGCGCCTCGTTCGACTCGTCGATCGCGGACTTGACCTTGGCCTTGAGGTCCTCGGGCAGCTTGTCGTCGTTGTCCTTGAGGAACTTCTCGGTCTGGTAGACCAGCGTCTCGGCCTGGTTGCGGGTCTCGGCCTCTTCGCGCCGGGTCTTGTCTTCCTCGGCGTGCGCCTCGGCGTCCTTGACCATCCGCTCGATGTCGTCCTTCGGCAGCGCGGAGCCGCCGGTGATCGTCATCGACTGCTCCTTGTTCGTGCCGAGGTCCTTGGCCAGGACGTGCACGATGCCGTTCGCGTCGATGTCGAAGGTGACCTCGATCTGCGGCACACCACGCGGGGCGGGCGGGAGACCGGTCAGCTCGAACATGCCGAGCTTCTTGTTGTGCGCGGCGATCTCGCGCTCACCCTGGAACACCTGGATCTGCACCGACGGCTGGTTGTCGTCCGCGGTGGAGAAGATCTCCGAGCGCTTGGTCGGGATCGTGGTGTTGCGCTCGATGAGCTTGGTGAACACACCACCCTTGGTCTCGATGCCCAGCGACAGCGGGGTGACGTCCAGCAGCAGGACGTCCTTGACCTCGCCCTTCAGGACACCGGCCTGCAGCGCCGCGCCGACCGCGACGACCTCGTCCGGGTTCACGCCCTTGTTCGGCTCGCGGCCGCCGGTCAGCTCCTTGACCAGGTCCGACACGGCCGGCATGCGGGTGGAACCACCGACGAGCACGACGTGGTCGATGTCGCCGACGGCGATGTTCGCGTCGCGGATCACGTTGTTGAACGGGTTCCGGGTGCGCTCGAGCAGGTCCGAGGTGATCTTCTGGAACTCGGCGCGCGAGAGCTGCTCGTCGAGGAACAGCGGGTTCTTGTCCGCGTCGACCGTGATGTAGGGCAGGTTGATGCCGGCCGAGTTCGAGCTGGACAGCTCGATCTTCGCCTTCTCCGCCGCCTCACGGATGCGCTGCAGCGCCATCTTGTCCTTGGTCAGGTCGATGCCGTTCGTGGCCTTGAACTTGTCGACCAGCCACTTGACGATGCGCTCGTCCCAGTCGTCACCACCGAGGTGGTTGTCACCGGAGGTCGCGCGGACCTCGACGACGCCTTCGCCGATCTCCAGCAGCGAGACGTCGAACGTGCCGCCACCGAGGTCGAAGACCAGGATGGTCTGTTCCTTCTCGCCCTTGTCCAGGCCGTACGCCAGCGCGGCGGCGGTCGGCTCGTTGACGATGCGGAGCACGTTCAGGCCGGCGATCTGGCCGGCTTCCTTGGTGGCCTGCCGCTGCGCGTCCTCGAAGTACGCCGGGACGGTGATCACCGCGTCGGTGATCGTCTCGCCCAGGTACGCCTCGGCGTCGCGCTTGAGCTTCATCAGCACGCGGGCGCTGATCTCCTGCGACGTGTAGTTCTTGCCGTCGATCTCGGTCTTCCAGTCGGTGCCGATGTGCCGCTTCACGGACCTGATGGTCCGGTCGACGTTCGTCACCGCCTGGTTCTTCGCCGGCTGACCGGTCAGCACTTCGCCGTTCTTGGCGAAGGCGACGATCGACGGGGTGGTCCGGGAGCCTTCAGAGTTGGCGATGACCGTCGGCTCGCCGCCCTCAAGGACGGCGACGACCGAGTTGGTCGTGCCGAGGTCGATGCCGACCGCTCGCGCCATGGTGCATTCCTCCTGTGTAAGCCTGCTTCGTCCGTGACCTGCACGTTCGGCCCCACCTTGAGCGGGGCCTTGGCAAGTTGTATCGGGCCTTCGCGTGCCGCGTCAAGCTGGACTTGAGTCGGCTGCGCTCAACCTTCGTACCAGGGTAACGAGCGGTCCCGGGTTCTTGTTCCCGGCCCCGGGCACAGAACGTGCCCGGTGGCGGTGTGACACCGCTCACCAGGCACGTTCACCGGACTCGGAGCACCGCCAGGCTCGCCAGGTGCGGGGAGGTCACGCTGACCGGCACGCTCTGCGCGGGTGTGGTTCCGGGTTCGCTCCGCAGGAACCCGACCACGCCGAACATCGTGATCGCGCCGGCCAGTGCGGCGGCCAGGACCCGCCGTTCGATCTTGCCCATGGTGGAGAAGTTCCGTTCCCGAAAAGAGTGAAAAGAGTGAAGGGGGTCAGGCGGCGCGGACGGTCACGCTGCCGCTGTCCGTGGTGAGGTCGAGCGTGTGCGGCGCGGTGCCGTCGGTCGGGACGTCGATGTCGCGGTGCCCGCTGTCGCTGTCCCCGAGGACGCGGTAGGGCCCGCCCGGCACGGCGACCTCGACGCTGCCGCTGTCGGCCTTCACCTTGACGTTGTTCGGCTCCGCGAGCGACAGGTCGACGCTCCCGCTCGACGACGTCACGTCGGCCGGTCCCCGCAGCCCCGTGCCGCTGATGCTGCCCGAGTCGGCGTGCAGCTGGACCTCGCCGACGTCCCGCAGGTCGATGCCACCGCTGTCCAGCCGCAGCTTCACCAGGCCGGGCACGTCCTCGACCCGGGCGTGCCCGGAGTCGGCGCGCACGTCGACGCTCGCCATCCCGGCGATGTCCAGGCCGCCGGAGTCCACCTTGCCGGTGACCGGGATGTTCGCCGGCACGACGACCTCGAAGTCGACCGAGCAGTTCGTCCCGCAGTCGGCGAGCACGAGCTGGTCGCCTTCGACGCGGAAGAAGGTGTCCCCCGGGTTGCCGCGCCAGTGGTAGTCGATCTTCTGGTGCACG
The DNA here is from genome assembly GCF_044453095.1 of Amycolatopsis sp. NPDC051758. NCBI lineage: Bacteria > Bacillati > Actinomycetota > Actinomycetes > Pseudonocardiales > Pseudonocardiaceae > Amycolatopsis > Amycolatopsis sp. NPDC051758. The sequence continues at coordinate 1,566,008 of NZ_JBITCJ010000001.1, forward strand.
GTCGCGGGCCCCGACCCCGCGCGGATCTTCACCGACCCCGAGTCGCCGTCCAGCTTCACGCTGCGGATCGTCTCCGAAAGGGTCTTGGTGTTCTCGAAGTCCGATCCCCAGCCCCAGCCGAACGCGGTCGCCAGGCCGACGCCGATCAGGACGATGCCACCCAGAGCCAGAAGCGGGCGCGCCATGGTCGTTGGTCCCCTCAGTATGTGTCCCTCTGCGTGAGAAAACGTTATGGGCGAGGGGAAGGTCAGTACATGGGGTAAACCCCCCGAATGACCCTGAGATCCGTCCCTGACACGCGGGGGTGGCGCCCGGGGCCTAACCTGGCGCAAGACTCCAGTTCCGTGATCAGGAGGATCCATGCCGCAAGCACCCGGCCCGTACGAATCCCTGCCCGACGTGCCGTCGTTCACCGTCCGCAGCAACGACGTCGCCGACGGCGAAACCCTGGCCACGCCCCACTTGTCCGGCATCTTCGGCGCCGGCGGCGAGGACCGTTCGCCGCACCTGGCCTGGGAAGGCTTCCCCGCGGAGACGAAGAGCTTCGTGGTCACCTGCTACGACCCCGACGCCCCGACCGGCAGCGGGTTCTGGCACTGGGCCGTGCTGAACATCCCGGCATCGGTGACCGAGCTGGCTTCGGGCGCGGGCGACGGCTCCGGCCTCCCCGACGGCGCGGTGACGTTGAAGGGCGACGGCGGCGTCAAGCAGTTCCTCGGCGCGGCGCCCCCGCCCGGCCACGGCCCGCACCGGTACTACTTCGCGGTGCACGCCCTGGACGTCGACAAGCTGGAGGTCGACGGCGACGCGACCCCGGCGTTCCTCGGCTTCAACATGTTCGGCCACACCTTGGCTCGCGCGGTGATCACCCCGGTGTACGAGAACAAGGGATAGGTCTTCGAAGGGCCCGGCACTGTCGCGGATCGGCGACAGTGCCGGGCGCTTTTTTGGTGGTGGCCGATGACACACTGCGGTCATGTCACCACCGATAGCGACACCCCGGTCGAGAGCGCTGGGGTTCGGGCTGCGGAAGGCGCGGCAGGCGCGCGGCCTCGGCCTGCGCGAACTGGCTCGCGGGGCGGACGTGCGGCCCGGCGATCTGTCCAATTGGGAGCTTGGTCTGCGAGTGCCCAAGGTTGAAGAGGTTGCGCTCCTGCTGGGGCGGCTGCAGGTGAGTGTGGAGGAACGGACGCGGCTGCTGGAGCTGGCGGAGAACGCCCGCGAACCCAACTGGCTCGAGCGCGACATGCCGGACGCGCCGCCGATCCTCACGACGCTGGCCGAGTACGAGCGCACCGCCGCCTCGATCTTCAGCTGGCAGCCGATGCTGGTGCACGGGTTGCTGCAGACCGCCGACTACGCCGAGGCGATCCTGGCGCACGGCGGCGCTCCGCCTGCGCTCGTCGAGCAGCGGCTTCGCGTGCGCATGATCCGGCAGGCCGCCCTGCGCGAGCGCGGCGCGCCGGAATGTTCCATCCTGCTCGGCGAAATCGCGCTGCGGCAGCGGGTCGGCGGGCTCGAGATCCTGCTTGAGCAGCTCCGCCACCTCCTCGACCTCCCGCCCCGGCTCGCCGTGCGGGTGATCCCGTTCGGCGGCGATTTCCACCCCGGCCTCAACGGTTCCTTCAGCGTCTTCGAGTACTCCGACCTGCCCGCAATCGTCTTCTTGGACCAGCATCGCGGCAGCGCCTACATCTACGATGAGGATCAGGTGGCGGACTACAAGGCCGCCGCGAGGACCGTGTCATCCCTCGCCATGGACTCGGCGGAATCCCGCGAGTTCATCGAGGGGGTGATCGCCGAACTGGAGGCCTGAGTGAACTGGCGGAAGTCCAGCTACAGCGGGCAAGAGGCCGAGTGCGTGGAAGTGGCACTGGCTCAAGTGGTGCAGATCCGCGACACCAAGGACCGCCCAGGCGGAACCCTCCAAATCTCCACCCGATCGTGGGACGCCCTCCTCACCGACCTGAACCGGTGATCACGCCGGCCGTCCGGGATTCCCTTCAGCGCAAGGCTTCCTTGTTGACACCTTCGCGTTCGAGGTAGCGGCCCTTGGTGTGCTCACCGAAACCGAACTGCCGGTACAGCCCGTGCGCGTCGGCGGTGTGCAGCATCCAGCGGAAGCCGGCGCCGGGCCCGTGGTCGATCATCTCGCGCACGATCTCCTTGCCTAGCCCGGTGCCGCGCGCGGAGTCGACCACGAAGACGTCGGCGAGGTAGGCGCTTCCGACACCGTCCGAGAACGCCCGCGCGAAGCCGACCATTTCGCCACCGCGGTACGCGCCGACCACCCGCCAGGAACCGTCGATCGCGGCTTCGACCTGTTCGCGGGTGCGCCAGCGGCCCCAGTAGGCCTCGGTGGAGAGGAACTTCCACACCACTTCGAGGTCCAGCCGCGCCCGGTCGTCGTCGAGTTCGTAGTCACCGAAGGTCCGCATGATCGGCAAGCTAGCCCAGCGGACCGGGTCAGCCCCACTGATATTTCAGGAACTTGCCGTCCAGCGTGACGACCACCCGCTCACCACCCGGGTCTTCGCGGCGGGAGACGTCGAGCTTGAAGTTGATCGCGCTCATGATCCCGTCGCCGAACTGTTCGTGGATGAGCTCCTTGAGCGTCGGACCGTAGACCTGCAGGACCTCGTAGAAGCGGTAGATCGTCGGGTCGGTCGGCACCACGTCGTCGAGCGCGCCGCGCGTCGGCTGCAGCCGCAACGCGGCCTCGGCGCCGGCGTCCAGCTCCAGGACCTGCGCGGCCTTCGCCGCGATTTCGGCGGGGATCGGGTGCTGCCCGAGCAGCGCGGACGTCGTCCACGCGAGCGGGGCGTCCAGGGTCTCCGCGAGCTGGGCCCAGCTGAGCCCGAGGCGGATCTTGGCGGCGAGGACGGCTTCGGCGGCTTCCTGTTTCGTCGTCATGCGCCGACGCTAAAGCCGCCGTGTTTCACCGAGGTTTCAGCAGGTAGTCCACCACCGGCCGCAGCTCGTCCGCCGACGGCGGCTCGTCGTCGATCAGCCCCTGGATCAGCAGCCCGTCGATGCCCGCGAGGAACACCCGGAACGCCACTTCGTCGTCGTGCCGGACCATCGACGTCAGCACGTCCAGCCACCGCCGCGCCGCCGGGCGCAGCTCCGGCTTCCGCGCGGCCAGGAGGTAGAGCTCGTACTCGGCCATCGTCCGCCCGCGGCGCGGCCCGAGCGCCTCCGCGAGCAGGCCCGCGACCTCCTCGGCGCCACGCGAACCACGTGACCGGGCCCGGTCGATCATCCAGTAGACCTCGGTCGCCATGTCGCGGGCGCAGGAGATGAGCGTCGCGATCAGCAGGTCGTCCAGGGACGAGAAGTGGTAAGTCGTGGACGTTGTCGGGACGCCGGCCTCGGCCGCGACCGTCCGGTGCGTCACGCCGGCGACGCCGTCACGCTCGATCACGCGCAGCGCCGCCCCGATGATCTCCGCGCGCCGCTTCTCCCCGCGTACCTTGCGGCCGTCGACCTGCAGTTTCACGCTGACGCACTCCCGACCTCGATCAGCACCACACCGCCGATCACCAGCGCCAGCCCGGCGATCATCGCCGCGTTGACCGGTTCCTTGAGGAACACGACCCCGATGATCGCCACCAGCGCGACGCCGGCCGCGGCCCAGATCGCGTACGCGACACCGACCGCCAGCCCCATCTTCAGCACCCGCGCCAGCGCGACGAACGCGATGGCGTAACCGACCACCACGATGATCGACGGCCCGACCTTGGAGAAGCCCTCGGAGAGCTTCAGCGAGATCGTCGCGGACACCTCGGCGGCGATCGCCAGCGCAAGCAGAAGGTACGCACCCATAGGGTGAAAACTACCTGAACGATCGTCCCGAAACAAAGAGCGACGTACACCACATCGGTGGGACTTAGGCCCACTCAACGGGTTACTCATCAGTAAGGAAGGTTAGTCTCCCGGCACCACCACTGATCCATCCGGACGAAAGGCACCCGAACGATGGGCGCTCTGCAACTGACGCTCGGCGGGATCTCGGTCCTGCTCGGCCTCGTCGCCTGGGGCATGTTCGCCGCGACGATCGCCCGCTTCGTGCGGGTCATCCGCCTCGGCCAGCCGGACTCGACCCGCAACGGGCCGTTCATGCCGCGGCTCATGACGCTGGTCAAGGAGTTCGCGGCGCACACCCGGATGAACCGCAAGCGCAGCGTCGGCCCGGCCCACTGGCTGGTCATGTGGGGTTTCCTGCTCGGCTCGCTCGCGCTGTTCGAGGCCTACGGCGAGGTCTTCGTCCCGCACTGGGGCTGGCCGATCCTCGACGACTTCCCGCCGTTCCAGCTGCTCATGGAGCTGCTCGGGGTCGGCACGATCGTCGGCATCCTGGTCCTGATGGCGATCCGCCAGCGCAACCACCCGCGCCGCGCCGACCGCCAGTCGCGCTTCCAGGGCTCCAACTTCAAGTGGGCGTACTTCATCGAGGCCGTCGTCCTGATCGAGGGCATCGGCATCATCGGCGTCCGCGCCGCGAAGGCCGCGCTCGGCGCGCACGAGACGCCGACCTGGGCCGCCTTCGTGTCGAACCCGATCGGCGAGCTGCTGCCGGCCAGCCCGAACCTGGTCACGGTCTTCGCGTTCGTCAAGCTGATGAGCGCCACCGTCTGGCTGATCGTCGTTGCGCGCACGATGACCATGGGCATCGCCTGGCACCGCTTCAGCGCGTTCTTCAACATCTACTTCAAGCGCGAGCAGGACGGCGGTGTCGCCCTCGGCGCACTCAAGCCGATGATGAGCGGCGGCAAGGTCCTCGACCTCGAGGAAGCCGACCCCGACGAGGACACCTTCGGCGTCGGCAAGATCGAGGACTTCAGCTGGAAGGGCTGGCTGGACTTCTCGACGTGCACCGAGTGCGGCCGCTGCCAGGAGCAGTGCCCCGCGTGGAACACCGGCAAGCCGCTGTCCCCGAAGCTGCTCATCACGCAGCTGCGTGACCACGCCTACGCGAAGGCGCCGTACCTGATGGCCGGCGGCAAGCGCGACATGGCGGGTGACGAGGTCGGTTTGTCCGGCGACAACATGTACGCGGGCATCGACGTCCTCGCGATCGCCGAGTCCCAGAAGGCCCTGATCGGCGACGACGGCGGTGTCATCGACCCCGACGTCCTGTGGTCCTGCACCAGCTGCGGCGCGTGCGTCGAGCAGTGCCCGGTGGACATCGAGCACGTCGACCACATCGTCGACATGCGCCGCTACCAGGTGATGATCGAGTCGTCGTTCCCCAGCGAGCTGAACGGCATGTTCAAGAACCTGGAGAACAAGGGCAACCCGTGGGGCCAGAACGCCAAGGACCGGCTGGCCTGGACCGAGGACCTGGACTTCGAGGTCCCGGTGTTCGACGGCGACATGGGTGACGCCGAGTACCTGTTCTGGGTCGGCTGCGCGGGCGCGTTCGAAGACCGCGCGAAGAAGACGACGCGGGCGGTCGCCGAGCTGCTGCACATGGCCGACGTCAAGTACAAGGTGCTCGGCTCGGAGGAGTCCTGCACCGGTGACCCGGCGCGCCGCGCGGGCAACGAGTTCCTCTTCCAGATGCTGGCGCAGCAGAACGTCGAGATCCTGAACTCGGTGTTCGAGGGCCGCGACCGGAAGACGCGGAAGGTCGTCGTGACCTGCGCGCACTGCTTCAACACCCTCGCCAACGAGTACCCGGAGCTGGGCGGCCAGTTCGACGTGGTGCACCACACGCAGCTGCTGAACCGCCTGGTGCGCGAGAAGCAGCTGGTGCCGGTGGCGCCGGTCGCCGAGGACGTCACCTACCACGACCCGTGTTACCTCGGCCGCCACAACAAGGTCTACGAGGCGCCGCGCGAGCTGGTCGGCGCGACGGGCGCGCGGCTGCGCGAGATGCCGCGGCACGGCGACAAGTCGATGTGCTGCGGCGCCGGCGGCGCGCGGATGTGGATGGAAGAGAAGATCGGCAAGCGGATCAACGTCGAGCGCGTCGACGAGGCGCTCGGCACCGCGCCGTCGAAGATCGCGACGGGCTGCCCGTTCTGCAAGGTGATGCTGAACGACGGCCTGACGGCTCGCCAGAGCGACGGCAGCGCGAGCGAGAAGGTCGAGATCGTCGACGTCGCGCAGATGCTGCTGGAGTCGGTCAAGCGCAAGCCGGAGCCGAAGCCGGTCGCCCTCGGGGCGCCGTCGCTCACTTCGGACTCCACCGAAGAAGCCTGACGAACCGGACACCCACGGCCCGGCCACGACAGATGTCATGGCCGGGCCGTGATCGTTGACCCGGGTCCGGCGCCGCCCGCCGTCCGACGATGAGGGCATGCGAAAGTCCGCAGCACTCACCCTGACGTTGCTCTCTCCGTTCACGGCCGAGTTCCTGCTGGCCGACCAGTACCTCGCCGGTCCACCCGAACTGGTGCAGCAGCTCGTCATGTTCGCCCTTTATGTCGCCTTCTACGGCGCGGCCGCGCTGCTGATCCGCGAAACCGTCCGGCGGACGGGCCGCGGCTGGCCCACGATGCTCACGCTCGCCCTCGCGTTCGGCGTCTTCGAAGAGGGCCTGCTGACGCAGACGCTGTTCAACCCGCACTACCTCGGCCTCGACCTGCTGTCGTCCGGGCACGTCCCGGTGCTCGGCATCGGCGGGCCGTGGACGGTCTACGTGCTGACCCTGCACGTCGTGTGGAGCATCGGCGCGCCGATCGCGATCACCGAGGCGCTCTTCGGCCGGGAACCGTGGCTGAAGAAGGCCGGCGTGAGCCTCTGGAGCGTGACGCTGGTGCTCGGCGCCGCCGCGACGTTCGGCGTCTCGTACGCGATGGGGCACTTCCTGGCCCACCCGGCGCAGCTCGCCGGCGCCGCGGTGGTCGTGGTCGCGCTGGTCGTCGCGGCCTTCCGGTTCCGCTCGGCGGTGTGGACGTCGACGCCGGGGAACCCCTGGGTTGCGCTCGCGCTCGGCGTCGGCGCGAGCAGCGCGTTCCAGCTCCTCCGCGGCCTGGACAGCCTGCCGTGGCTGCTCGTCGGACTGCTCCTGGCACTGGAAGCGGCCACCGCCGTCGCGATCTTGCGACTGCGCCCGCCCGCGTTTCCGCTGGCCGCCGGAGCGGTGTTGACCTATTGCTGGATCGGCATGAAAACGACCATTCCGCACGGCACGATCGCCATTGTCGAGCAGTCCGTTCTCATTCTCGTAGCGGTAGCACTACTGGTTGTCACCAGTCGTTCAACCCGTCCACTAGCTGGGAATTCGTAGCGGCAATCGATTACCCACACAATGTTCGCGATATTCACCGAAATGGCCCATCAGGGAAAGGACAAACCACGGTCTCAAGACTGGACAACCGGCGTATCCTGGCCTTTCCTCGCCGCCATCGCTGCCAGCGAGGCCAATTCGACGATCACGGAATCAGGGGGCAGCGCGGATGGCCGAGGACCTGCGGACCGGGGAAAATTTCCTTCCCTCCACCGGCCGGCACGCTCTCCGCGGCATCCCACCCGTCGGTGATCCGCTCGGTTACCTGCCCGTCCAGCGGACGCTCGTCCGCCCGTACGTCCTGACACGCGGCCGCACGCAGTCGCGGCGGCACCTGGCGATCGAGGCCATGGTGTCGACCCGCGCCGGCGCGCACTGGAACGGCGCCCGGCTGACCGGTGAGTTCCGCTCGGTGCGCACGCTCTGCCATCGCCCGCGCTCGGTCGCCGAGGTCGCCGCCCGGCTCAGCGTGCCGCTCGGCGTCGCCCGGGTGCTGATCGACGACATGGCCGAGCAGGGCCTGGTGACCATCCACGACACCCGCGTCAACTCCGAGGGCCGTCCGGCGGTCGCGCTGATGGAACGTGTGCTGCACGGCCTGCGCCGCCTCTGACCATTACGCTCACCAAGGTGAGTGAGGAACCCGAAAAGCCTGGTGGCGAAAGCACGCTGACCGTCCTGCTCGCGGGCGGGGTGAACCTGGCGATCGCGATCATGAAGCTGATCGCGGGCATCATCACCGGCTCGGGCGCGATGCTGTCGGAAGCGGCGCACTCGGTGGCCGACACGTTCACCGAGGTCCTGCTGCTGACGGCGTTGAAGCGCTCCGACCGTCCCGCCGACCGCGTGCACCCCTTCGGTTACGGCAAGGAGCGCTACTTCTGGTCGCTGCTCGCCGCCGTGTCGATCTTCGCGTCGGGCTCGATGTTCGCGCTCTACGAGGGCGTTTCGACGCTGTTCGGGCACGGTGAGGCGCAGAGCACGTCGATCCTCAGCTACATCGTGCTGGCGGTGGCGTTCCTGCTCGAAGGCACGTCGTGGGTGCAGGCCGTGCGGCAGACCGTCCGGGAGTCCAAGGCGGAAAACCGGTCATTCTGGGCATACCTCCGGCTGATCGACGACCCGACGCCGAAAACCGTGCTCTTCGAGGACTCGGCCGCGCTGATCGGCCTCATCGTCGCGTTCGCCGGCATCGGGCTGCACCAGCTCACCGGCTCGGAGGTCTGGGACGGCGTCGCGTCGATCGTCATCGGCGTGCTGCTCGCCTTTGTCGCCTACCTGCTCGGGCGGACCAACCGCGGCCTGCTCATCGGCCGCCAGGCCAACCCGGAGATCGTCCGCGGGGTCCGCGACCACCTCTCGGCGGCGCCGGAGATCGAGGCCGTCGTGGACCTGCAGACCATGCTGATGGGCACCGACCAGGTGCTGGTCTGCACCCGCGTCGACTTCGACGACTCACTCGGCGCCGGCGACGTCGAACACGCCTGCGTCCGGATCGCGGCCGAGCTGACCGAGTCGTTCAACGACGTCACCGAGGTGTTCATCGAGCCGGTGCCGCGAACGGATCCCGACCTGCGGGCGACCGTGCTGGCCCGGTACGGCGACATCGCGGAGCGGTGGAACAACCCGGCTTAGCGCTCCTCAGTACGCCTCAATGCGCCTCAGTAGCCGAAGTCCTGCACCCAGTAGTTGCCGGCCTTGGTGAAGCCGACGCCGATCTTCGTGAGCGAGCAGTTCAGGATGTTCGCGCGGTGGCCCTCGGAGTTCATCCAGGAGGTCATGACCTGCGCCGCGGACGTCTGGCCCTTCGCGATGTTCTCCGCGCCCGGCTTCGGGTTGCCGGCGTTCTTGATGCGCTGGTCGAACGTGACGCCCTCGGGGTTGGTGTGGGAGAAGAAGTTGCGCGCCGACATGTCGTCGCTGTAGTCCTGCGCGGCCGTCGTCAGGTGCGACTCCTCGGCGAGCGGCTTGCAACCGGCGGTCGAGCGCTCGTCGTTGACGAGGTTGATGACCTGCTCGGCGACCGAGGAGGCAACGCGAGCCGCGGCCTTGGTGCTCGGTGGCGGGGCCGCTTCGGAGGTCGTCGGCTGCGGGGCGGCCGAGGTCTCGGACGGCGTGGGCGCCGCGCTGGACGTCGGCGCGGGCGCCTCGGACGAGGAACGGGGCTGGTTCGTGGCCGGGGCCTGGCCGCCGGCGAGCTCGGTGCCGCTGCCACCGCCGGAGCCGGCCGGAGCGTCGGGGAGCACAAGAGCCGCGGCGCCGAGCTCAGCGGTGTTTCCTTCGGCGGTCGCCATCCAGGTGCCGGTCGCGGCGGAGAAAACGCCGAGCAGCACACTGAGTGACACCATCACCACGCGAGCACGTTCACCAATGGGGGACACGGCGCGAGAACGTATCACGGAACGATTACAGCGAGAACCCTACGAACGCACGGGTCACATTTCTCCGGCCGGCATTCGCCGACGGACATCGAGCCCGCGGCAATCGGACGCTCCAGCGTTACTCCGTTCAGCCGCTCCGGACTTTGAACGTCGCGTCCCCGGACGCGCTCACCGGGCGCCCGGTCGGATCCTGGCCGGTGCCGGTCGCCTTGCTCGTGAAGCCTTCCTTACCGGCGATCGTCGTGCAGGAGTAGGTGATTTCGGCATCCGCGGCCAGCTCCGGAACGGCGTGCGCACACCCCGGCGTGTGGTCGTCCACTACGGACACGGCGGTGAGCGGCGCGTCGCCGGTGTTCTTGACCAGGATCTTGAACGTGACGGTTTCGCCGGCGCGCACTTCGTAGGGAGTGGCGTCCTTCATCACCGCGATCTCGGGGTGGACAACGTCGACTTTCGCTTTGGCATTCGATTGCACCGCGCGACCGGTCGGGTCCATTCCGGTGACATCGGCTTCGGCGGTGAAATCGTCGTCCGGGGCTTTGCGGGTGCAGGTGTAGGTCTGCACTTGGTGGGCTTCGAGTTTGTCGAACGCCTTCGCGCAGGCGGGCTCGTCGGTGATCTTGACTTCGGTCAGCGGCACGTCGCCGGTGTTGGTGACGGTGATCGTGAAGGTGACGTCGTCGCCCACGCGGACTGTGGCGGGCTTCGCGGCCTTCTCTATCTTCACCGCCGGGTGGATCACGTCGACTTTCGCTTGCCCTCGCGCCGTGAGCGGCGGCCCGATCGGCGCCTTCGCAGTCGCTTCGGCGGTGCTCACGACATCGTCCTTCGGGGCCTTCGTCGTGCAGTCGTACTTCTGCGCTTCGCGGGCCTCAAGCTTGTCGAACGCCTTCGCGCAGGCCGGCTCGTCGGCGACCTTGACTTCGGTCAGCGGCACGTCACCGGTGTTGGTCACGGTGATCGTGAAGGTGACGTCGTCGCCTTCACGGACCATGGCGGGCTTCGCGGCCTTCGTGACGCTCAGTCCGGGATGCAGGACGGTGTAGGCGGCGTCGTCGGTGGCGCTGACCTGGCGATTAGTCGGATCGGTGCCAGTTGCGGTGGCTGAGCTCACGAAATTGTCGGTGCCGGCGTTTACCTTGCAGGAGTGGCGCTGGGAGGCGCCGGGAGGGAGGGTGCCGATGGTCTGAGCGCACGCCGGAGTGCGGCTGTCCACAAGGGACACGTCGGTCAGGGGAACGTCCCCGGTGTTCGCGACGACGATGCTGAACGTGACGGTGTCGCCTTCCCGGACTTGCGCGGGCGCGGCGTCGTCCGTGACGGTGACCGCCGGGTGAATGACATCGACCGGTACCCCGGCGGCCGCGGTCACCGGACGGTTCGCGGCGTCGGTGCCCGTGACTTTCGCGGTGGCGGCAAAGTCGGCTTCGCCGGCGACTTCGGTGCAGGTGTAGGTCTGTGTGGCTTTCGGCTCGAGCGAGCCAAGGGGTTTGGCGCATGCCGGTGCGCCTTGATCGGCCACGGAGACGTCCCGCAGCACGCTGTCGCCGGTGTTGGTGACGGTGATCGTCGACGTTACGGTGTCGCCCTTGCGGACAACGGTGGGGTCGACGGTCCTGGCGATCGTGATGGCGGGATGGATGACGTTGATGCTCGCGGTGGCTCGGCTGAGCAAGGCCGGTCCAACCGGAGGAGTGGCGGTGACCTGCACGGCGGCGGTGACGTCATCGGCAGGTGCGCTGAGGGTGCAGCTGAAGTCCCTGGTGGCGCCGGGTTCAAGCGCGCCGTCGAGGACCTGGGCGCAGCCGGTGGCCCGCGCCTGCGGACCGGTGGCTCGTGGGGAGATGGACGCGGCCTGCGCGCCGGCGGCCTGGGCGCCCGACGTCTGTGGGCCGGCGGCTCGCGGAGCGGTGGCTTGTGTGCTGGGGGCCTGCTGATCCGTGGCCTGAGCGCCTGAGCCTCCCGTGCCTGCGACCTGCAGGGCGGTAGCTCCGATGCTCGGCTCCGGGGTACCCGGAGTCTGAGTACCTGACAGCTGCTGGCCACCGGGTCGCAGACCCGCGGCCTGCCCGTCCGTGTCCTGCCTGCAAGCCACCTCCGCGTCCGTGACCCGCAGCCCGGTCAGCGGCACGTCACCGGTGTTGCGCACGGTGATCCGGACCGGCACCGCGTCACCCTCGCGGAACGGCCCACCCGTCACCTCGGCGGTGATCCCCACCGCCGGGTGCTGCACGACGAACGCGGCCTCCGCGGTCGCCGTCACCGGCCGGGCGGTCGGATCCGTCCCGGTCACCACCGGGCGGTTCGTGAAGCCGGCCGCACCGGCAACCGTCGTGCACGTGTGCGTCTGCGTCGCTTGCGGCGCCAGCGTCCCGAGCGGCTTCACGCACCCCGCGACCTCGCTGGCGACCGCCACACCGGTCAGCGGCACGTCGCCCGTGTTGGTCGCGGTGATCGTCCAGGTCACCGTGTCGCCTTCGCGGACCTGTGCGGGCGAAGCCTGCGCAGCGAGCGTCACGGCCGGGTGGATGACGTCGACCACGGCGTCGTCGGTGACCTTCACGATGCGGCCGAGCTGGTCCTTGCCCGACGCGGCGGCCGTGTTCGTGAAGTCGTCCGGCGGGGCGGGTGCGGTGCAGGTGTACGTCTGCCTGCCCTGCGGCGGCAGCGCGCCGAGCGTCTTGGCGCACGCCGGGGTGCGGTCGTCCGTCACCGCGACGTCTGTCAGCGGCGCGTCACCGGCGTTGGCGACCGTGATCGTGAACGTGATCAGGTCGCCGGCGCGCACGATGCCGGGCGCGGCGTCCTTCGTGAGCGTCAGGGCCGGGGTGATCACCGTGACGGTGGCCGACGCGGTGGCCGTCACGGGCTGCCCGGCGAGGTCGGTGCCGGTGGCCGTCACCTGCGACGTTGTTGTCGAGGACGGGTTCGCCGTGCACGTGTACGTCTGCGTCGCGCCCGCGGCCAGGCCGTCGAAGGTGCGCGAGCACGACGTCGTCGTGTTGTCGGTGACCTTGACCGGCGCGAGCGGGCTGTCGCCGGTGTTCTTCACCGAGACGGTGAACGTGACGGCCTCGCCGGCGTGGATCACCGGCGGCGCGGCGGTCTTGGTGACCTCGACGGCGGGCGCGATCGTCGGCGCGGGCGCGTCGGCGGTGGCCGTGACCTGCTTGCCGAGCTCGTCGGTGCCGACACCGACAGCGGTGTTGAGACCGTCGGCGATCGGCGCGCGCGCCGTGCACGTCAGCGTGCGGCTTTCGCCCGGGGCGAGTGCGCCGGCAAAAGCGCACGACGGCGTCTTCGGGTCGGTCACCTCGACACCGCTGAGCCCGGTGTCGCCGGTGTTCGTGACCTTGATCGTGAACGTCGCGGTGTCGCCGGCGCGGTAGGCGGGCTTGTCGGCGGTGTTCGTGATGCCGATCGCCGGGTGGATGACGTCGACGTGGGTGGTCGCGACGCCGTCGAGCGGCTCGCCGGGCCCGCTTGTGCCGGTGACCTTCGCGGTGTTCGTGAAGTCGTCGGCCGGCGCGGGACCGGCGCAGGTGTAGTCGACCTTCTGCCCGGGCGCGAGCGTGCCGAGCGGCTTTGCGCAGGCCGGGACGGCCTCGTCGGTGACCTGCACATCGGATGCCGGGACACCGGCGGGGTTGGTCACGGTGACGGCGAACGTCACCGGCTCACCGGCGTGCGCCTTCGGCTGCGTCGCGCGCACGGCGATCTGGAGCTCGGGCACCGGCACCGAGAACGCCAGGTTCTGCGCGAGGTAGGTGTCGCCGCTGGTGACAAACCCGAGTTTCGCGCTGGTCGCGCCCGCGGGGATGTTGTCGACGTTGAACGCCTTCGCGTCCACGCTGAAGTTGTTCTTCACCCCCGGCGCCGCGGCGTTGTCGGCGTTCGAGACGAAGAAGTTCGACGTCCCACCGGTCGCCGGCTCGGCGGCCGGGGTGCCGTTGACCAGGAACTGGTCGCCGGAACCACCCCAGTCACCGTCGTAGGCGGTGACGCCGATGTGCGCGTCGGCGGCCGCCGCGCGGAAACCGGTGACCGTCGTTTCGGTGGGGACGTCGGAGACCGGGACGTGCCCGTCGTAGACGACCACCTTGCGCTTGTTCGGCGCGAAGTCGGCGTTGCGCTCCGGATAGGCGTAGACGAGCGCGATCGACCAGCCGCCCGCGCAGTCGAAACCCTTGGGGGCCCAGACGTTGCCGACCGTCACAGCCAGCGCCGACCCGGTCGGCGCACCGGCGAACTGGCTGGTCACGTCGGCGTTGGCCGAGTAGTACTGCCCCGGTTCCTCAGCGAACGCCGAAGGCGCGACGTCGACGGGCTTCGTGCTGCCGACCGAAAGCCGGACGTTCTGTGCAGCCGGTGTTCCCGGCGGCAGCACCGCGGGAGCACCTTCGCGCGAACCGCAGGTCTTCGCGCTCGTGTTGCCCGCCCAATTCAGCCGGGCGAAGACGATCTTCGCGTCGGGCGGGATGCTCACCGACGCGCTGGCCGAGTCGAACGTCCCCGGGTCGGCGTCGACGTCGGCCCACTGCATGAAGAAGTCGTCGTTGGCCAGCGTGTCCTTGCGGTCCGCGGTGTTCGCGCACGCCGCCGGCGTGGCCACCGCGGCACCCTGCAGCGCGCCGTCGGCGGCTACCGGACAGCGCAGGACGCCGTTGCCCGCGTACAGGAAGTCTCCGTAGACGACGCCGTCGTAGCCCACCTTGAACGGCTGATCGGCGGCCGCACCCGCCGACGGCACGAGCGCCGCGGCCGAGAAGACCAGTGCCAGCACGAGAAACAGGCGAAGCGGTCTTGCGGGCAACGGCACTCCTTGCCACCTCCGGGGCCGAGACGACCTTCCGGAGCCTGGCACGAGAGCGGGCCGCGCGCCTCTACCTTCACCCGTCCGTGGAGCCGGTCAGCTTCGCCGTCGACTCGTGGGTGAGGGCCGTGGCCCCCTCGACGAACCCGATCACCGTGCGGAGCTCGTCGTCGGTGTAGCGGTCGCACAGCTCGTACATGCGCTTGACGAGGTTGTCCCACAGGTGCACGCCGCTCGCGATGGCCTGCTCGTTCAACGTGATCAGGACCCGGCGGCGGTCGTCCGGGTGCGGCCGTCGGTCGACGATGCCCTTGGCTTCCAGCCGGTCGATCATCGCCGTCACCGACGCGGGCGCCAAGCCGGACAGCCGTGCCAGGTCCTTCGGCGTCTGAGGCCCGAACCGCGCGAGGTAGTCCAGCACCTTGCTGTCCACCGCCGACAGCCCGCGCGTCTCGGAGACCGCGGTGTGGAACATGACCGTCTCCGTCGACAGCTCCCGCGACCTGAGCAGGACTTCCTCGACCAGTTGCGCTCGCTCGCTTGACACGGCGCCCAGCCTAGCCCACTCTTTAGTTCGACAGAACGAATTAGTTTCTAAGAGTTTCGAGGGGATGAACGAGATGACCAAGGCGCTGATCATCGGGGGCGGGATCGCGGGCACGATCACGGCCATCGCGCTTCACGAGGCCGGGCACGAGCCGGTGCTGTTCGAGGCGTACGACCGCGGGGCCGAGGGTGTCGGCGCGTTCCTCACGCTGGCCATCAACGGTCTGGACGCGCTGATCCCGCTCGGCCTGAAGGACGTCGTCAAGAGCACGGGATTCGACTCACCGCGGATGTCGATCGGGCTCGGCAACGGCACGCGGCTGACCGAATTCACCCTGGGCGGCACGCTCCCGGACGGCACCGTGACCCAGACCGTCCTGCGCTCCGACCTCTACGTCGCCCTCCGCGACGAGGCCGCGCGGCGCGGAATCCAGGCCGAATACGGCAAGCGCCTGATCGGCGCGAGCCAGACGTCCGCGCAGGTCAGAGCGGACTTTTCGGACGGCTCACACGCCGAAGGCGACCTGCTGGTCGGCGCCGACGGCCTCCGCTCGCGGGTGCGCACGATCATCGACCCGGACGCGCCGTCACCGCGGTACGTGCCGCTGCTCAACACCGGCGGCTTCGCCGAAGGGCTGACCCTCCCGGACGAGCCGGGCGTGCTGAACATGGTCTTCGGCAAGCGGGTGTTCTTCTGCCACGTCGTCAGCCCGGCCGACGGCCGCGTCTGGTGGTTCGCGAACCCGGCCCGCAAGACCGAGCCGACCGCGTCCGAGCTGGCCACGCTGGCCGGCGAGAAGCTGCGGGCGGAGCTGCTGCACCTGGTGGCGCGTGACCAGACGCCCGCCGCCGAGATCATCCGCGCGACGCGCGAGGTCTACCCGGCGTGGCCGACGTACGACTTCCCGACGGTCCCGGTCTGGCACCGCGGCCGCATGGTGATCATCGGCGACGCGGCGCACGCAACGTCACCGGCGGCGGGCCAGGGCGCGTCGATGGCCATCGAAGACGCCGTCACGCTGGGCAAATGCCTGCGCGACGTGCCGGACGTCGCGCAGGCGCTGACCACCTACGAGGGCCTGCGGCGCGAACGCGTCGAAGCTGTCGTCGCGGCCGGGAAGCGCAACGGCGACAGCAAGGTGATCGGCCCGGTCGGGCGGGTGATCCGCGACTTCTTCATCAAGCGCGTGTTCTCGAAGCCGTTCGACGAGGACCCGAATGCCTTCATGTGGAACCACCGGATCGACTGGGACGAGAAGATCTCCGCTTAGCGCCAGGTGTCGACGCGGTGGAAGTTCTTGTACGCCCGGCTCGGGGTCGGGCCGCGCTGCCCCTGGTAGCGGGACCCGGCTTCACTCGAGCCGTACGGGAACTCGGCCGAGCTGGAGAGCCGGAAGATGCACAGCTGGCCGATCTTCATGCCCGGCCAGAGCGTGATCGGCAGGTTCGCGACGTTCGACAGCTCGAGCGTGATGTGCCCGGAGAAGCCGGGGTCGATGAACCCGGCGGTCGAGTGCGTGAGCAGCCCGAGGCGGCCGAGCGACGACTTGCCCTCGAGGCGGCCGGCCAGGTCGTCGGCCAGGGTCACGAGCTCGTACGTCGAGCCGAGCACGAACTCGCCGGGGTGCAGCACGAAGGGCTCTTCGCCCTCCTTCTCGACCAGCGAGGTCAGCTCGTCCTGCTGCAGCTGCGGGTCGATGTGGGTGTACTTGCTGTTGTCGAAGACGCGGAAGAACCGGTCGAGCCGGACGTCGATGCTGGACGGCTGGACCATGGCGGGATCGAAGGGGTCGATGCCGAGCCGGCCGGCGTCGAGCTCTTTGCGGAGGTCACGGTCACTGAGCAGCACGCCCGGCAGCCTATCCGGTGGGTTCAGGCGACCTGCATGTGCTGCGCGTAGGTGGTGTCGGGCGCGAAGATCTTCTCGAGCCGCTTCACATACCCGCGACGCCCGGCCTCACCGATCCGCTCCTGCAGCGCGGTGGCCCCGGGAATGAACCGCCGCACGGTCTCGGCCGCGAAGTTCACCCCCGCGACGGCGACGATCGCGGCCTGCGCGACGGGGTCGTTCGGCAGGCCGAGGAAGTCGGCGTTGGTCTTCCCGAGCACCAGCCGGCTGATCGAGGAGTGCACGGCGACGGACACGTGCGAAAGCACCTTCCCGACGGCGCCGCGCCCTTCCCCGACGGCCGCGTTGGCCTCGATGAGCGCCTTGGCGAGGCGCTTCGAATCGTCGTCCGGGATGAACTCGGTGGCCGCGAGCAGCCAGAGCAGCCGCCAGGCGTCCTCTTCGCCGGTCGGGAGCAGCTCGTCGTCAACACCCATGAGCCAGCCGATGTAGCGCCAGAGGTGCAGGATGTCGCCGCGTTCGCGCGCGGAGTAGCGAAGGCCGAGCAGCTGCGTCCCGAAGACGTAGACGAGCGAGAAGAGGAGAAGGGTGCCGGCGGTCTGCACCTGGTTGACGGGCCGGTCCCAGGCGGCGTAGTCCCAGTCGTCCCGCCGGTTCATCGCGGCGCGCACGTGGGCGTGCACAACCCGGATCCGCAGCGCGGAGGCGTAACCCTGCCCGCCGTGCCCGAGGGCGCCGGGCGTGGTGACGTCGATCCACCAGGTGGCGGTCTCAACGAGCCGGCGCGTCGCCTTGTACTCGATCTCCCCGGTCCCGACCAGGGATTTTGTCGCGCGCGAGGCGAGATAACCGCCCATGAGCGACATGTCCCCGAGCGGGAAGAGCCCGAGCAACCCGGCCCGCGTGATGGCCTTGGCGCCGCGCTCGAGCCGCTCGTCGTCGACCCAGTAGGGCTTGGCGTTGACCTCGTCGAAGAAGGCCTTCAGCGGCCCTCCCTCGGCGACGCCGTTCTTCAGGGCGTCCTCGAAGAGCCTGCGCCCTTGGCCTTTCGGCTGCCGCGCCATCCAAGCGACAACGTCGTCGGCCAACCGATCCTCGACCTGGGCGAACTCCCGCAGCCGGGCGACCTGCCGCGCATCACCTCGGATGTCCCCTTCGATGAACAGCCGCTGGGCCAGCCGGAACCCGCCTTGCCGGAACAGCTCGGGCTCGTCCACGACAGCTCACCTCCGAAGTCGACAACAAGTGTTGTCACTTGAGGCGCCGACGTCAAGGAGGGAGGGGTCTGGACAAGGGGATCACGCCGCCGTGTATGCTGACGACACTGCCACACCGTGACAGCAGGCGGATGTAGTTCAATGGTAGAACATCAGCTTCCCAAGCTGAATACGCGGGTTCGATTCCCGTCATCCGCTCTTTACTCTTCTTCACTTGAGTGTTTGTTCGACGTAACGCTCTCGCCGAGTTCTTTCTTTCCCAGTCGCCTGCTGACTCGACCCAAATCAACCAGCATTCCCGAAATAGATTCGTCATTGGCATCGTGCGCACGGGTTACATCAATCGCTTCCCTGAAATAGTCAGCTGCCGCAACAAGATTCTCTTCTTCCCGCATCATGACTCCGAGTCTGGCGAGCACGACACCCAAAGATTGCAAGTTTTCTTCCCGTCGGAGAATCGTAACCGCTCTGCGGTAGGCGTTGATTGCCTTAACGCTCATTCCGTCGACGCCGAACTGTGCCACGTCCTCATAAATCTTTCCCACCTGGAACGAAAGCACAGCCAATCTCTCCTTAGACACGTCGAAGTCGGCCTGACACAGGACAGCCTCGACCGTATCGGCAACCTCAACCGCACTGCCGAACTGGCGATCCAAGATCAAACATTTAGCCAATGCATTCCTGGTGATCGCAATATCTTCTCGCCTGTCACCGTGATCCCTGGCCTTGGATTCGATCGACCTGCGATACAGATCGATTGCCTCCTTGACGTCTCCTGTATCGACGTGAACTTCGGCGAGGTCATGGAGAACCACGCCGTACCAACCGGGTGCGGCATCTTGGTCGATCAGGCTCAATGCTTCCTCGAACAGAGAGATCGACTCCGAGAAGTACTCAACCGGGCCGACCTGCTTGCTGGTCATGAGGTTTCCCCTCTTCATATTCGACATAGTTTGTTTGTCTGCTAGAGATTTTTTGCGTAGGTGCCGGCCGTGGTCGACCAGGACTGCCGCCAGCTCACGTTTAGCATGGGTTGTCCAGACATTATTTCTACCAAATAATTCATCACGCAACTTTGCTATTACGCGACACTCCATCAGCGATTCTTCTGTCCGACCCATCTTGCGATAAATAGACGCGATCCACGACCGCCACTCCAGAACTGCCGGGGACTTTAGACCCCACAATCGAGAACCGGACCGCAAGCCTGCATTGAATTCCACCAAGGCTTCTTCGAGTCGGCCTTCATGGTATAAGCGGGCAGCCAGACTCATCCGAATATGGATTGTCTTTGCGTCATCTTCCCCCAAAAGTTCGAAACTTTTTCTGTATGCAGACTCATAGACCTCGCGAGCACGTTCGCTGTGTCCCGCATAAGCGAGCGCGATACCGAATTCATGCTCTGCAACGATCGACTCAGAACAATCCCTACCCAGCGCATGGACATGCCTCTCGAATATTCTCTCCAATTCGCCGAGGGCTGCAGTCATTGCCGCCGGATCCGATCCGTCGAATAAAGATCGATCACGCCGCATCATTGCCTCGGCCAATCTCGACTTCAGGGTCTCACGCGCTTCTTCACCAAAGGTGTCCGCGCACTTTTCCCCGACTGCATGGAACTCGAGCTCAGCTTGACTCAGCAAACCGCGGGCGGCGTAGTACTCCGCAGCGTGATGAGCAGCGGCGGCAGCGTCGGTAATGGATTGAGCAGTTGATTCACTCATCAACTCGGAGATTATGAAAGTACAGTGAAGCGCCAGGTCGGACCAGTTGCTCCACGAACTGGCGTTCGTTGGGTCACCCGCGTCGACCGCCGCGTGACAAACCAGCGCCGAAGCCAAATCCAAATACGCAACGCGCCTTTCCAAGTAGTCGGCACTTCGACGGCTCGCGTCTCGTACGAGCGGGTGAATGCGCAAGAGATGCGGTCGCGACTCGCCTGGAACGCTTCTATTTGCAGCAATATCGACAAGACCTAGTTCGACCAGGCTTTGAACAGCACGTTGCAAGTCCTGACTATCAGAATTGTCGAGCAGGTCCGACTCTTTTAGCACATCGAAAGCGAGTAGAAGTAAGTGTGGTATTTCAGAATCAGCAAAGGTGGAGAGGAGGCGAAGGATGGGACGAGCCACATTTTCACCCCTTCTCTCCAGAAGCTCGAAAGATAGCTCCCAGGTGCGCGAGATGATTCCCCTGGAAACATCTTCGGTCTCGTGCACCCTTTTTCCATGGTCGAGCAGCATGACGCCCGTGCTCGCGAAGCGAGCCAGATAAGCCTTGAAGGTGCGTACAGATGATTCCGTTTGCCACACCGATGAATTTGTCTCGGCCAGATATGCACCCGCCAACCGCAGGGCGAGTGGAAGACCACCCAGTCGACGTCCCAGCTCGATTGCTTCGTCTTGCCCGCCCGCGTGCGGTGCATGATCGAGCAACACTTCGCCGGCGAATTTACCTGACAACGTGTTGATGAGATGAAACGAAGACCATGATCCCCACTCCCGAAGGCTGCCATTTCGAGTGGTCAGGATCACCGTACCCATGGAGCCGGCAGACAATGGCCTGAACCAGCCCCTCCCTTCCCTGATCGGTCGCCTGTTTATGTTCAATATTTGAAGATCGTCGATGTTGTCGAACACGAGCAGCCACGGCTTGTCGAGGTCGGCAAGAGCGTCCCAGAGAAGGTCTGCCAGATCCGGCCTTCTCACGTCGGACTCCGCAATTCCGG
Organism: Amycolatopsis sp. NPDC051758; assembly: GCF_044453095.1. Taxonomy (NCBI): domain Bacteria; kingdom Bacillati; phylum Actinomycetota; class Actinomycetes; order Pseudonocardiales; family Pseudonocardiaceae; genus Amycolatopsis; species Amycolatopsis sp. NPDC051758. The sequence continues at coordinate 1,586,779 of NZ_JBITCJ010000001.1, forward strand.
CGCGACGCGCGACGACTTCCATACTCAGCCGGAGCTGATGAGGATCCAACGGCGCCACCCACCACACCAGCACACCAAGACGGACAGCTCTTTCCGCGATCTCCAGCGCCACCGCGGTCTTACCGCAACCACCCAGTCCGTGGATGACGTGGGACGCCGTACTTCCATCGCTGCAAGCGCCACCGTCGGAGGTCAACGACAAAAGACGAGCCATTATCTCGTCGACCACTGAATCGCGTCCGCGAAGTGGGCCTGGTCGTTGCTCGACTGGCGGGTATACCGATACGTCCACATAAGGCAAGGCCGGTTGACCGACGACAACGGTGATACCCGCCTCCGCCGCGACGTTGTGGAAGTCGACCAAAGGCGCCTGGACGGCCGGAGCGCCTTGCAGATCTCTGGATGGATTATCCGTCAGACCGTAGTGCCGTCCGATTGCGCTTTTCCCGACTTGATGGTTCCCACGTCGATTCCACCCTCGAAAGCGCCGTCGACCACTCGTACACCTGTTCCTTCGGATTCCACTGACCGGACGCGAAGAAATTGCGCTTGCACTCGTTCCAAGTCTAATCCGGCAGGAAGTTGGAAGTTTCCTTCAAGCCGCTGCACCTCATCCACCAGCTTCTGCGCCGCGGCAACCAGTTCTGCATCGAGGTCGATCCCCGAGTCGACAATGTCCTCGATGACCGCGGTTCGACGCGCTGCCGACGCAGGCTTTTGCTCGATCACATCGACGTCGACTTCGGGAAATTTCTTTGTGAACAGGGTTTCAACGCGGAGTACGCTTCCTTGACAGCCGTGCTCGCCGTCTCTCGCACTCCGGCTGCGGCGCCAATCGCAAGCGCTGAAACAAGGAGCGTAACCGGATCCACGATTACTACCACCTCTCACAAGTGCCGGTAGGGTCTGCCGCGTTGAACGTCTCCCGAGCGCACCTTGTTACGTAGCGGTCTGTAACGATCCGATAGCGGCCGGAGCGGGGTCTGGATTTTGATCACTAATGCACAGATCTGGCACCAGCGAATTCGCGCCTTTATCGAGCCAGCCTGCGCCGCAGACGGGCCGCGTGCGCGGCGGGCAAACCGGTCTTCACCGCACGCTCCAAAGCGTCGGACGCCGCCGGAGAACCCAAGCGGTGCAACAACTCCGCCCGCGAGGCATGCCACCACGGGTAATCGTCCAACTCCGCCAAGGCATCCACCAACGCCAACCCCGCCGCGGGTCCGTCCCGCTCGGCCACCGCCGCCGCGCGGTTCAAGCGGACCACGGGAGTGTCCTGGACCGACAACAACACGTCGTACCAGGAGATCACCGCGTCCCAGTTCGTCTCCGGATACGACGGTGCCAGGTCGTGGCAAGCCGCGATCGCCGCTTGCACCACGTAGACGTTCGGCACCGATGGTGTGCGGCGCAGGCCGACGCCCACCAGCTCGACGCCCTCCTTGATCAGCTCGAAGTTCCACGCCGAACGGTCCTGGTCGGCCAGCAGCACCGGCACCCCCGCGGAGAACCGGGCCGCACGACGGGCGTCTTGCAGCAGGACCAGCGCCAGCAACCCCAACGCCGTCGGCTCGTCCGGCATCAGCGAAGCCAGCAGGCGCGCCAGGCGGACGGCCTCGGCGATCAACGCAACGCGCCCCGTGTAGCCCTCGTTGAAGACCAGGTACACCGTCGACGCGACGCCGGCCAGCCGTGAGGGGAGTTCCTCGGCAGAAGGCACGCGGTACGGGATCCGAGCCGTGGCGATCTTCTGCTTCGCGCGCGTCAGGCGCTTCGCCATCGTCGCTTCCGGGACCAGCAGGGCCCGGGCCACCTCTGTGGTCGACAAACCGCCCAACGTGCGAAGCGCCAAGGCGACCTGGGCGTCCAGGGACAACGCCGGGTGACAGCACGTGAAAACGAGACGCAGCAGGTCGTCGCGGACCGACAGCGGGTCGGGCGACGGGTCGAAGGCGGGCATGGCGTCCGCCTCCTTCCCGAGGCGTTTCGCTTCGCGGCGGACGACGTCGACCGCGCGCCGGCGGGCCGCGACCAGGAGCCAGCCGCGGGGGTTGGCGGGGACGCCGTCGCGCGGCCACGTCTCGAGGGCTCGCACGACGGCGTCCTGGACCGCGTCTTCGGCCAGGTCGACGCTGCCGGTGACGCGGACCAGCGTGGCCAGTACCCGGGTGCCCTCGTCCCGGACCAGCCGCGCCACCGCGTCCCCGGCGCCGGTCATCCGAAGTCGACGACCGGCCGGACCTCGATCGCGCCGTCCCAGGCGCCCGGGATCCGGGACGCGACCTTGACGGCTTCGTCGAGGTCGGCGCACTCGATCAGGTAGAAGCCGGTGAGGGCTTCCTTCGTCTCGGCGTACGGGCCGTCGCTGGTGACAACGTCGCCGCCCTTGCCGCCGGTGACGCGCACGGTGGTCGCGGTCGCGGTCGGGTACAGCGCCGCGCCGCCGCGGATCACAGCCTGGGCGCCGTCGTGGAACTCGTTGTAGTCCTTCATCATGTCCGTCGCCTCGGGCCGCGTCGGGTCGACGTCGGAGGCGTAGATGATGGCGGCGTACTGGGGCATGAGAGCTCCTCACAGTCCTGACCGGCGCCGATCGCCGGCTCTCACTGTAAGGACGAACAGCGCGGACGTCCTCTGGACAACCGCGCCGGACTTTTTTCTCAGCCCTCGACGAGCTCCCAGTCGCTCTCCGGGGTCTCGCGGTCGTACACCTGGCCCGGCGCCGCCTTCAGCACGGTGCGGACGTCCGGGTACAGGTTCGCGACGTGCTCCAGCTCCAGGCCCTCGACCTCGAAGTCCTCCGCTTCGGGAACCTCGAAGCCGACGAACAGCCAGGTGCCGTCCTGCTCGCGGACGACCTGGCGGACCGCGCGCACCGGGGCGTCCGAACCGGTCGGGATCTCCGTCAGGCCGCTGCTGATCTGGGCTTCGTCGTCGGGGGAGCCTTCGAACTTCCAGGCGGCGCGGCGCTGGCCGAGCAGCCGGATGTCCTCGTCCTCGTCGTCGGAACCGGTCACCGACGAGAGCAGCCACGTGCGGCGGTCCGGGTCCCAATCGGCGGCCATGCCGGTCGGCAGCTCGGCGAGCGCGGCCAGCTGCGGGAGCAGCTCGAAGGCCTCGCGCACCGACATTCTGCCGAAGCTTTCGCGGTTGACCACGACGTCTTCGGACAGCTCGGTCCCGTCGCTGATGAACCAGTCGTCCTCGTCGTCCAGCACGACGAAGCCCAGCGCGTCCGGATCGTTGACCAGGGCCAGGGCGATGATCACCGGCGCTTCCGGGTCCTGGCGCAGCGGCCATGCGGTCGACATGCGCCATATCCCACCATCGGCGCGGCACACGGCGGGAGCCGGGGTCACCCGATCGATTAATTCATCGCTTGTTGATATAGTCGGGCCATGGTGCTGCCCAAGGGACTCGCCCGCTTCAACCGCGTGGTGACCAACCGGATCAACAAGCACGTCGTCAACTGGGCGCCGGGCTTCGGCATGATCGTCCACAAGGGACGGAAGTCGGGCAAGGAGTACCGCACGCCGCTGAACGTCTTCCGCACGGACGACGGCTTTGTCGTCGCGCTCACCTACGGGCCGGACACCGACTGGGTGAAGAACGTGCTGGCCGCGGAGAGTTGCACCGTGGTCACCCGGCGGCGTAATTACCGCGTGCATTCCCCCGAGCTCGTGCATGATGAGTCGCGCCGAGCGATGCCCACGCCCGTGCGGCAGTTCCTCGGCCTGCTGAACGTCCACGACTTCCTGCTGCTCAAGCGGGACTAGGGGGAGAAATGCTGCTCGAGGGGGAGCTCGTCCGGCTGCGCGCGCTCGAACCGGAGGACGCCGAGAAGATCCACCCGTGGATCCACGACCCCGAGGTCGGCCGGTGGATGGTCAACAGCCACCCCCGGTCGCTCGCGCAGATCCGCAAACGCGCCGAAGAACGCCCGCTCAACAGCTACGAACTGGTCGTGCTGGGGATCGAGGCCGACGGCAAGCTCATCGGCATCATCGACCTGCGCGACGCCGAGCCCGAGATCGGCGAGGCGGAGCTGGACGTCTACATCGGTGACGCCGAGTACCGCAAGGGCGGCGGTTACGGCACCGAAGCGCTGCGCCTGATGTGCCGCTACGGCTTCAACAACATGCGCCTGCACCAGATCACGCTGTGGGTGGCCGCGCCGAACGAGCGCGCCCGGCACGTCTACCGCAAGGTCGGCTTCGTCGAGGAAGGCCGGCACCGCGAGGCGTTCGTCGGGCTGGACGGCGAGCGCCACGACATGATCCTGATGAGCATGCTCAAGGGCGAGCTCAAGTGGTGAGCCGGCGAGGCGCCTTCAGCCGCCAGGCTTCTTCGAGCAGCTCGCGCAGCTGATCGACGTCGACGCGATCCAGGTCGACGATGATCGAGCCGGACCCGTCGTAGTGCGGTGTCGTGAAGAAGGCCGCGTCGCCGGAGTCCAGCAACGCGGCCTTCTCGTCGAGCCCGCACATCACGACCAGGCCGCCTTCGGCCTCGGTGCGCAGCCGCGCGAACCCCTTGCCCGCCACCTTCAGCGCGGGCGTGCGGTACCAGGTCGCCGCCTCGACCTCGGGGAGTTCCGAGGCCAGGCGGACGACGTCTTCCCAAGTCGTCATGGGTCCATTGTCGACCCGGCGTCTTGGAAAAACCGGATCACGGCAGCTGGGTGATCCGGTCGGCCGCGGGCGGGGCCAGGTTCGGGTGGGCGCCCAGGTACGCGACCAGCGCGTCCAGGTCCACCGGTCCGCCGACCAGGTTCGTGCCCTTGGTGAACTCGGTGAAGCCGTCCCCGCCGGCGGCGAGGAAGTTGTTCACCGACACGCGGAACGTCGCCGCCGGGTCGACCGGCGTGCCGTTCACCGTGATGTTCGAGACCCGCGAGCCCTGCGGCGCGGACGCCGAGTAGCTGTAGTGCAGCGAGCTCGAGATCTGCAGGAACTTCGGGTTCACGCCCGGCGCCCACTGCTGCTCCAGCACGTTCTTCAGGTTCGCGCCGGTCAGCGTGATCGTCTGCATGATGTTCGAGAACGGCTGGACCTTGAACGCCTCGCCGTAGGTCACCACGCCGTCGCCTTCGCCCGCCGGGGACGACGCGAAGGTCAGGTCGGCGCGGATGCCACCCGGGTTGGTCATCGCGATGACCGCGCTGTTCGACTGCGTGCCCGCCAGCTGCGCGTCGGCGATGACGTCGCCGAGTGCCGACTCGCCGGCCGCGTTCCCGGCCGCCTTCAGGTCCGTGGTGATCGTGCCGACCTGCTTGTTCCCGATCGGGGCCGCCTTCGCCGTCGCGTCGGCGACCAGCGCCGCCACGGCCGGGTCCGGGGTGACCGTGCGGGTGACGATCTCGTTGTGCGCCTGGGTGGCCGAGCGGACGACGTCCCGCGTCTTCAGGTTGATCTTCAGGTCGACGACCGACAGGAGCCGGCCGAAGGACGAGCCCTGGATGACCGGGCGCGGCTGGCCCGCCGGGTCGTTGATCACGCAGTTGTACTGCTGGTGGCTGTGGCCGGTGAAGATCGCGTCGACCTTCGGGGTGACAGCCTTGGCGATCGCGGTGGCCGGGCCCGGCAGGACCTTGCAGTCGTTCGGGCCCTCGAGCTCGGTGCTGTCGCCCTGGTGCATCAGCACGATCTGGGACTTGACGCCGAAGAAGTCGAGCAGGTTCGCGGTGCGGTTGATCGCTTCGACCTCGTCACCGAACTTGAGGCCCTTGATCGCCTCCGGCGTGACGACCGACGGCAGGTCCTTCAGCGTCGCGCCGATGATTCCGACCGGCACACCGCCCTCGAACTTGACGGTGAACGGCAACAGCGCGGGCAGCCCGTTGGTGAAGTACACATTGGACCCGAGGAACGGGAAAGCCGCACCCTTGAACTTCTTGTCGAACTGGCAACCGTCCGTCGGGTGGCAGCCGCCGAACTGCATGCGCTGCAGTTCCTTGTAGCCCTCGTCGAACTCGTGGTTGCCGACGACGGACGCGTTGACGCCCAGCATGTTCAAGAAGTCGATGGTCGGCTCGTCGTGGAACAGCGCCGAGGTCAGCGGCGACGCGCCGATGTTGTCACCGGCGGAAACGACGAGCGAGTTGCGCACCTGCGACTGCAGCTGCTTCACGTGCGTCGCCAGGTAAGCGGCGCCGCCGGCGTCCACAGTGGTCCCGTCGGACTGCGTGACGCGGCCGCTGGAGCCGGTCGGCGGCTCCAGGTTCCCGTGCAGGTCGTTGAAAGCGATGATCCGGACGTCGGTGGTGGGGTCCGGGCGCTGGCCCGCGGACGCGGGCGCGGTGGTCACCGCGGTCGTCGCCAGCGCGGCCGCGGCGAGCACCACGAGCCGGGTTGAAAGCCTCATGCGTGTTTCCTCCGATTCGCGCCCAAGGTCCCCAAACGGGCGCACGGCGGAGGATTCTGCCTCGCGGGGCAGTCACCGACCAGGGTCAAAAGACGGACGTAAAGCGAATGTCACCTAACGGCTGCCTTCGAGCAGCACCTTCGCGACGAGCGCCGGGTCGTCGTTCATCGGCACGTGCCCGCAGCCGGGCAGCAGCCGGAACGCCCCGTCCGGCGCGACCTTCCGCAGGTCGGCGACGCGTGGCCGGGCGAGGATCCGGTCGTGCTGGGCCCAGGCGATGGTCACCGGGACGCCGGTGACCGGGCCGGTGAAGCGGAAGTCTCCGCGGGACTGGGCGGCGGTCGGCTCGAAGCCCGGCGCCGTCGCGAGCGCGTAGGCGTCCTCGACAACGGCCTCCGGGGTCTGCAACTCGGGCCGCCCGACGATCATCCCGGTCAGCGCCTTGCGCCCGGCCGCCGTCGCGGCTATGCGGCGCACGACGTGCGGGGGTGTGCGCTGGGCGAGCGCGCGGTGGGCCTTGAGCGTGGCGATCGCGTACATCTTCTGGGTGCGGTTCCACAGCCCGGCCGGCGACAACGCCGTGACGCTGCGGACGAGCCCGGCCTGGCCGAGCTCCAGCGACAGCAGCCCGCCGAGCGAGTTCCCGGCGACGTGCGGACGGTCGAGGCCGAGCTCGGTGAAGAGCTCCTTGAACATCACCAGCGCGGGCTCGACGCCGTAACCACCGGCGGGTTCGGGCGACTCGCCGAAGCCGGGCAGGTCGACGGCGATGACGTCACGATGCGGCGTGAGCAGCGGAATCACCGGCGCCCAGGCCTGACGACGGTGGCCGATGCCGTGGATCAGCACCAGCGGCTCACCCCGGCCCGCGCGGTCGTAGACAACGTCGTCCATTACCCGAGAGTAAGTCCGGATCGGCGGAAAAGCTACTACCGTCGGTAACAGTTACTCTGCGTCCGGGTGAACCCGCGCGCCGGTGTCGGCCGACCGCTGGACGGCGTCGAGGACCCGGTGCACGCGCAGTGCGTGCGCGAAGTCCGGCAGATCGCCCTTGAGGTGCCGCGCGTAGGCGTGCGCAACGTTGTACGACGGCTCGGCGCTGCGCCCCGCCAGCTGCGGCAGCTCGTACCGCGTGGGCACGGAGAGCCGCTCCAGCGAACCGGTGCGGCTGCCGCGCAACGTCAGCTTCGCGATCCAGAACAGCGGATCCGCGGCGTTGACGACCAGCGTGCCCTCGGTGCCGTTGATCTCCCAGAGGAAGTCGGTGGCGGGCGACGTCCCGCCGCGCAGGTGCAACGACGCGACCGCGCCGCCGGCCAGCTCACCGGTGACGGCGATCTGGTCCGGCGCGGTCATCGGCACGGACTCGCCGGAGACCTCGTCCCGCACCCGCGACCGGACGGTCGCCATCGTCGCGGACAGCTCGGTGAACCCGCCGAGCACCATGGCGAGCGCGTCGACGGTGTGCGCGAACGGGATGGTCAGCATCGTCGCCCCGCCCTCGGGGTGGAGCTGGTAGTCGCGGCCGGCGCGGACCGAAGGCCCCCAGTTGCCGCCCGAAGCGATCAGCGACGTCGAAAGCACACGGCCGACGTAGCCGTCCTTGATGAGGTCACGCAGGTAGCGCAACGCCGGCGCGGACCGCCCCTGCAGCCCGACCGCGGTCTGCCCGCTCTTCGCGGCTTCGGCCAGTGCCTGGCTTTCCGCGTAGCTCACGCCGAGCGGCCACTCGCTCAGCACCTGCTTGCCCGCGGCCAGCGCAGGCTCGATCAGCGACCGGTGCTCGGACACCTTCACCGCGACCACGACCAGGTCGACGTCCGGATGCCGGGCCAGCTCCCCGGCGTCACCGAAGGTCAGCGGCACGCCGTACTTCTCCCCGGCCACCCGCGCCGACTCGGCGCTGCTCCCGCTCAGCGCGCGGAGTTCGTAGCCGTCCACGGCGGCGAGGGCGGGCACGTGCGCGGTCGCGGCCCAGCCGCCGTTCGCGCTGAGCCCGACGATGCCGACCCGGACCGGTGCCATGAGCTTTCCTTTCGTTGCCCTGCACAAGACTTCGACGTGCCGAGCGTCGTGGTCATTCCCGGTTCAGCGCAAGCCGCATCCGGTTACGTCTGCCGCGCCCGGCTATGACTTCGGACTCGCCGGTGAGGACGAACCCGAGCCGCTCGTAAACCCGCCGCGCGCGGTCGTTCCCGTCGAAGACGTGCAGGCCGATGGCCTGGGCGCCGGCTTCTTCGGCCGCGTTCCGGACGGCGTCGAGGAGCTGGGCGGCCACCCCGCGGCCGCGCGCTTGTGGCGCAACCCACATCGAGAAGACCAGCCACTCAGCCTCGTCGGGCCAGCCGCAGACGAGCGCCACGGCGTTGTCACCGTCGAACGCGGCGAACCAGGCGCGGTCGCGGATCCAGGTCCGCCACTCCTCAGCCGGCCGCACCCGTTCGACGGCGACGAGCGAACCGAAGTTCTCCGGGGTGTCCGCCAGCGCGCGTAGCCGGGTCTCGCGCAGCACAGGGGCGTCGTCGGGGGTCAGCCGTCGCACGTGGATCACCGGACCAGGCTGGCACGCGCCCGCGTCCGGTAACACCGGATAACGCGGCGCCGATGAGGCGGACGTTCCGACATGTGGGGGAAAGAATGGGCATCGAGGTTGTCCTCGTGGTGCTGGCCGTCGTGGTGCTGCTCATCGGCGGCACCCTGTTCAGCGCTTCGCGCGCCGACCGCTCCGAGGACCGCGAGGACGACTAGCCGATCGGCCCGTCGGCGGATCGGCCAAGTGGCCGATGGCGGTCCTGACTGCCGGGCTCTTCGACCGAAGCGGCACCCGGGTCAAGATCCATAACGTCGTCGGCATGACGAACGCACAGGTCACCGCCCTGCAGTACGGACTCATCGGCTTCCTCGCGCTGTGGACCGTGGTGTTGGTGCCGCAGCTGCTCACGCAGCTCGCCCGGCACGGTGGCCTCCGGCTGCGCGGCATCGTCACCACCGCGGCCGTGCTGCTCTACGGCTGCATGACCCTCGCCGTCGTCTTCCTGCCGCTGCCCGGGCCCGGCACCCGCCGGCTGAGCCAGACCGTGCAGCTGCACCCCTTCCAGTGGATCACCGACATCCACACCGAGCTGCTGAAGCACGGCGAGCCGCTGTCGCAGTGGTTCATGACGCAGACGTTCCAGCAGGCCTGCCTGAACGTCCTGCTGTTCGTCCCGCTCGGGGTGTTCGCCCGGATCCTGTGGCGCCGCGGGCTCGTCGGCACCGCGCTGATCGGCTTCACCGCGTCGCTACTCATCGAGATCACGCAGGTCACCGCGAACTTCGGCACCGCGCCGTACGTCTACCGCATCTTCGACGTCGACGACCTCATGAACAACACGTTCGGCGCCGGCGTCGGCTGGGTGTTCGGGGCGCTGCTGCTGACCCTGGTGCGGGCCCGGCGTTCAACGGTCGACGTGCAGCCGGCTCGGAGCCAGCGGATCCACCTCGCCCAGACGCGCTAACCGCGCCTTCCGCTGCAGGGCCGCCCGCTTGGCGGCCCGCCTGTCCTCGAGGACGACCACGAGGGCCGCGACGGCCAGGACCAGTGCGACCAGCCCGAGGACGATCGGAAGCTGCACAAAATCCTCCTCGGAACGGCGCTGTGCGGGAGATCACACAGGGTACGCAGGTCAGTGCTGAATCCGCTACCCCCGGCGACCGGCGCGGGCGGCGAACCAAGTCCGGTCACGACTTCGCCTTGTCACCGCGCCTCGCGGCGAACCAGCTCCGATCCGCGGTCAGCCAGCCGTCGAAGACCAGATCCGCCGAGGCCAAGACCTCGTCGAGAGCCAACCGGCGACAAGTGAACTCCTGGTCCCACCGCTGCCCCCGCGCCGAATACCGGACGGTCGCGGACAGCAGGTCGCCCTCCCGGACGACGTCGGCGAGCTCGAGGGTCACCTCGCCGAGCTGCCCGCCCTGACCGGAGGCGGCGGTGTCGAACCACTCCGGCGGGTGCCACTCGACGACCAGCCGTCCGTCCGGCCCGAGGTGGCGGCGGGCGGTGGCGAGCATCGCGCGGCGGTCCTCGTCCCGCTCGGTGTTGATCAAGTGGCTGCCGAGCAGCACCACGTCGAACGTCCGGCCGAGGTCCAGGTCGTCGATGCGGGCGCAGACGGTTTCGGCCCGGACGTGGGCGAGCATCGCGGGCGAATCGTCGACCGCCACGACCTCGTGGCCCAGGCCGAGCAGCGGGTGCGTGACCCGGCCGCGGCCGCTGCCGAGCTCGAGGATCGACGCGCCGGGCGGGACCGCCGCGTGCACGATCTCCGCTTCGCCGTTCGGCGGGAGCAGCAGGTAGACCTCGACGTGACAGCCGTCCGCGGTGACCTGGCCCCGATCCATGCTCCGAGCGTGCCCGAAACTGGACCGGTGAGCACCCGACCCACGAAGGACCAGCTGGCCGCCGCGTACGGCAAGACCATTCCGGACGTTCTCGCGCCCGGCCTCGACGTGCTGTTCTGCGGCATCAACCCCGGCCTCTACTCCGGCACGCTCGGGCAGCACTTCGCACGCCCCGGCAACCGCTTCTGGCCCGCGCTCCACAACGGCGGGTTCACGCCGCGGCTCTTCCACCCCGATGAGCAGGAAGAACTCCTCAAGCTCAAGCTCGGCATCACGAACGTCGTCGCCCGGACGACGGCCCGCGCCGACGAGCTCACGGATGACGAACTGCGGGAAGGCGGGAAGCTCCTGCAGGCCAAGGTCGAGAAGTACCGGCCGCGGTGGCTCGCCGTAGTCGGAATCACGGCCTATCGCACCGCCTTCGGGTTCCCCAAGGCGCGCGTGGGCCGGCAGGAGCACCGGATCGGCGAGACCGGTGTGTGGGTGCTGCCGAACCCGAGCGGGCTCAACGCGCACTGGACGCCGGCCGGGCTCGCGGTGGAGTTCGCCGCACTGCGGGACGCCGTCGTGACCCGCTGACCAGTAATGATCCGCACCCAACCAGCGTCTGACCCGTTAGACGCAACGAGGCCGGGAGGAAGGGGAGGCGCGGCCGGTTCCGGCGTCCGGACCGACGGCACGGCACCCCGTCGGCGCGGGCCACCCTCAGTAGCACCCAGCGCCCCATCCGAGCATTCTCGTCCCCGTCGAGCCGTTGTCCCGACGGGGTTTTCTACCCAGAGTTTGCTGTGACCAGCGGGTTGGGCCATGAGGGGGAATTGGCGTCATGAGCTGCGCAATCGCGACTCGTACCAAGCAGGAGGAGTCACTTTTGGCCGGTCCCGGCAGGGGAGACCGGACGGTGCCGAACGCGAGAACCGAGGGGACGCGTCCGGCGTCCCAAGAGCGACGGCGCAGAGACGGAGGCCCACGATGCACGGCATCGAGCCCACCCGCAGGCCCGCCGGGCCGATCGGACCCGGCGGGCGAAGTCTCGGCGTGGCGGTCGTGGACCCGGTCCCGATCTACCGAGACGGCCTCGCCGCGCTCGTCCACCGCAGCCAGGGGCTGCACTGGGCCGGGCAGGCGGCCAGCCACCACGCCGCGTTGCAGCTGTGCGAGCAGGTCAAACCGGACGTCGTCGTGCTGGATTCGGCACTCGACCCGAACTGCCACCTGACGAAGCTGCTCAACGCCGGCGACCCGGCGCTGATCCTCGTCACGCTGATCCGTGACGCGAATCGCACCCAGCAGTACCTGGCGGCCGCGATCGCCGCCGGCGCGCACGCGATCGTGCCGCGGTCGATCGACTCACGACGGCTTGCCGAAGCGATCCGGCGGGCGCACAGCGAGCGCCGGTACATCGACCCGGCGCTGGCCGCGCTCACCGCCCGGCCGAAGCGGTCGACGGTGCCGAAGGGGGACCTCGCGCACGACAGCCCGCCGTCGCCGCGTGGCGGAATGCCGCTGTCCAGGCGCGAATACCAGGTGCTGCAGCTGGTCGCCGAAGGACTGGAGAACTCGGCGATCGCGAAGCTGCTGTTCCTGTCCGTCGAGACGGTCCGCACGCACGTGAAGAGCATTCTGCGGAAACTCTCCGCACGAGACCGCACACACGCGGTGACGATTGCCTTCCGGGGCGGGATACTGGTTGCGAGGGCCGAGGACGGCCACGTTCCGGTGACCGCCGACACAACCGCGCTTCCGGGCCACCGCTGAGCCGCTCAAGCAGCTCGAGGCCCACTTTTCGGCGAATTTCCGTTACTCGGAAGTGCGGATCTGCTTGCTCCAGTTACCCGCAGGTAATATCCTGAAGTTACCGGCGAGTAAGGCGAACATGTGCCCGGCCGGGGAGCCGAACACATTGGAGTGACGACATGGGCCACTACAAGAGCAACGTCCGAGACCTGGAGTTCAACCTCTTCGAGGTACTCGGCGTCCAGGAGCGCCTGGGCAAGGGTGTGCTCGCCGAGTCCGACGAGGAGACCGCCCGCGGTGTGCTGTCCGAGCTGAACAAGCTCGCGTCGGGCCCGCTGGCCGACTCCTACGCCGACGCCGACCGCAACCCGCCCGTGTACGACCCGAAGACCTTCAGCGTCAAGATCCCCGAGTCGTTCAAGAAGAGCTACCAGCAGCTGCTCGACGGCGAGTGGTGGCGCCTCGGCCTGACGAACGACCTCGGCGGCTTCGGCCTGCCCCCGACCGTGCAGTGGGCCGCGTCCGAGCTGATCCTCGGCGCCAACGCCCCGCTGTTCATGTACCTCGCGGGCCCCAACTTCGCGATGATCGTGAACAAGAACGGCACCGAAGAGCAGAAGCACTGGGCCCAGCTGATGATCGACCGCGCCTGGGGCGCGACGATGGTGCTGACCGAGCCGGACGCCGGCTCCGACGTCGGCGCGGGCCGCACCAAGGCCGTCAAGCAGGAGGACGGCTCCTGGCACATCGACGGCGTGAAGCGGTTCATCACCTCCGCCGAGCACGACATGAGCGAAAACATCATGCACCTCGTGCTGGCGCGCCCCGAGGGTCCTGGCATCGAGACCAAGGCGGGCACCAAGGGCCTGTCGCTGTTCCTGGTGCCGAAGTTCCACTTCGACACGAAGACCGGTGAGCTGGGCGAGCGCAACGGCGCCTACGTCACCAACGTCGAGCACAAGATGGGCATCAAGGCCTCCACGACGTGTGAGCTGACCTTCGGCCAGCACGGCACCCCGGCCAAGGGCTGGCTGCTCGGCGAGGTCCACGACGGCATCGCGCAGATGTTCCAGGTCATCGAGTACGCCCGGATGATGGTCGGGACGAAGGCCATCGCGACGCTGTCGACGGGTTACCTCAACGCGCTCGAGTACGCCAAGGAGCGCGTCCAGGGCGCCGACCTGCCGAACATGCTGAACAAGACCGCGCCGCGCGTCACCATCACGCACCACCCGGACGTCCGCCGCTCGCTGATGCTCCAGAAGGCGTACGCCGAGGGCCTCCGCGCGGTGTACCTGTACACGGCGTCGTTCCAGGACCAGCTGTGGACCGGCGAGGGTGACCAGAAGGTCGCGCACGGCGTCAACGACCTGCTGCTGCCGATCGTCAAGGGCGTCGGCTCCGAGCGCGCCACCGAGCAGCTCGTGCAGTCGCTGCAGACGCTGGGCGGTTCCGGCTTCCTGCAGGACTACCCGATCGAGCAGTACATCCGCGACGCCAAGATCGACTCGCTGTACGAGGGCACCACGGCGATCCAGTCGCTCGACTTCTTCTTCCGCAAGATCGTCCGCGACAAGGGCGCGTCCCTGGCCTTCGTCGCCGGTGAGATCACGAAGTTCATCGAGTCCGAGGCGGGCAACGGCCGGCTCAAGAACGAGCGCGGGCTGCTCAAGCAGGCGCTCGAGGACACGCAGGGCATGCTCGGCTCGCTGATCGGCTACCTGACCGCGTCGCAGGAGGACCCGCAGAACATCAACAAGGTCGGCCAGCACACGGTCCGGCTGCTGATGTCGGTCGGCGACCTGCTCATCGGCTGGCAGCTGCTCAAGCACGCCGAGGTCGCCATCGCGAAGCTCGACGCGGGCGCGTCCGCCAAGGACGTCCCGTTCTACGAGGGCAAGATCGCCGTGGCGTCGTTCTTCTCGAAGCAGGTGCTGCCGGAGCTGACCGCCCGCCGCGCGATCGTGGAGGCCGCCGACAACGCGCTCATGGAGCTCGACGAAGCCGCGTTCTGATAGTTACGAATAGGGCTCTCCTCGCGTGAGGAGGGCCCTTTTCGTGTTTCGGGGTCACGCGGTCCGGGCACTCCGCTCACCGAGTCCGACGGACCCGAGTGGCCGGGTCCGCGGATCCTTGAGAGGAGCAAGTGATGACTGTTGCCGGCATCGTCAGCGCACTCATCGTCGGGCTGATCATCGGTGTTCTCGGCCGGCTGGTCGCACCCGGCAAGCAGGGCATCCCGATCTGGCTGACCATTTTGATCGGCATCATCGCCGCCTTCATCGGTACGGCCATCGCGCGAGGTCTCGGGTACGCGGACACCAACGGCATCGACTGGCTGGAGATCCTCACCCAGGTCGTCCTCGCCGCGATCGGCGTCAGCGTGGCAGCGGGGCTCTACGGCCGCCGCGGCGTGACCAGGTAACACCTCGGACCCCGGCCCGGCCGGGTTCGCCGCCGAAGCGAACCCGGCCGGGCCTTTCCGTGTCACCCCATCGGGGGTCCGGGCAGGCGATCCGCCGGAATCGGTGTCACGGTGGCGCTTATTGGGCGATCCGAGGAGGCATCCGTGCTCGGCGGACTTTGGGGCATCATCTCGACGATCATCGTGGGCCTGATCCTGGGGGTGCTGGGCAGGCTGTTCGCACCCGGCGACCAGAAGATCCCGATCTGGCTGACGATCGTCGTCGGCATCGTGGCCGCGTTCATCGGCAACTGGCTGGCCGGCGTGTTCGGCGTCCGGGACACCAACGGCATCGACTGGATCCGGCACATCTTCCAGATCGTCGCCGCCGTTGTCGGGGTCATCGCGGCCTCGGCCATCTACGCGAAGATCAAGGGCGGCAGCCGGACCACCGCCTGACCGACGTGCGCGCCAGCACCACGGCGAACCCGGCGCCGACGAGCAGCAGCACGGCGGCCCAGGTCATCGTCGTGGTGATGGCGTGTGCGGAGGAAACCCCGGCCAGCGTCAGGAAGACACTGCCGAACGTGGCCACGCCCACCACCTGGCCCAGCTGCAACGTCGTGGTGAGCAGGCCGCTGACGTCCGCGGCGCTTTCCAACGGGACGTGCGTGAGCGCGTGCGCCATCAGGGAGCCGAACGCGCACCCCATCGACAGGCCGAAGAGCAGCAGGGCGGCCGAGAACAGCGCTCCGCCGTCACTGCCCAGCCCGAGCAACACGTACGCGACTGCCGAACCGACGTAACCGCACGGCGTCAGCCAGGCGTGCACACGTTGCGGCAGCCGGTTCCAGAAGAAGCCGCACACCCCGAAGACCACACCACCGGGTGCCATCGTCAGGCCCGCGGCCAGCGCCGTCTCGCCGAGGCCGGTCTGCAGGTGCAGGGACACGCAGAACAGGAACCCGCCGTAGGAAGCGATGCCCGTCGCCAGCGCGGCGAGCCCCGGCGCCACCCCACGGATCCGCAGGACCTCGAGGTTGACGAGCGGGTCGCGCACCCGGCGTTCCACCACGACGAAGAGCACGGCGAGCAGCACACCCGCGGCGATCGAGGCGAACGTCCAGGCGGGCCAGCCGGTTTCGTGCCCGAGCACCAGCGGCAGCACCACGAGCACCACCGCCGGCACGGCGATCGCGAGCCCGGCGAGGTCGAGGCGGCGACCGGCTTTTGCGGCCCCGCCCGGCACCAGCTTGGCCGCCAGCACGGCGACAACCACGCCGATCGGCACGTTCACCAGGAAGATCGGCCGCCAGCCCGCGCCGAACAGGTCGGCGCCGACGAGCACACCGCCGACCACCTGGCCCGCGACGAACGCGACGGAGATGACGGCGGTGTAGGCGCTGAGCGCCTTCGCGCGTGCCGGCCCGGTGAACTGCGCCTGGATCACGCTGATGACCTGCGGCATCATCAACGCCGCCCCGGCCCCCTGCGCGATCCGCGCGGCGATCAGCACGCCCGCGCCGGGCGCCAGGCCGCAGAGCAGCGAGAAGACCGTGAAGGCGATGGTGCCGGTGACGAACAGCCGTCGCCGTCCGTAGAGCTCGCCGAGCCGGGCACCGGTGATCAGCAGCATCGCGTAGCCCACGGTGTAACCGGACACGACGAGCTGCAGCGCGGCGCCGGAGGTGTGCAGGTCGGTGCGGATGTCGGTCATGGCGACGTTCACGACGGTGACGTCGAGCAGCGCCATGAACTGGCCGAGCAGCAGGACGGCCAGCATGAACCACGGCCGCCGGTCCGGCCGGGCGGCCCGGTCCGTGGCGGCCGGGACGGAGGTGGTCAGTGTCATGCCCCTGACCTTGCGGCTCTTGTTCGTCCGGCGGAGAGAGCCTGGTGGTGCTGGTACTCCCAGCACCTGGTTCGCCGCTGGTCCGCCCAAAACTGTCGTACCCCTCGGGCACGATGTCGGCATGACCCAGACGCAGGTCCACGCGAGCCGCCGGGAGGAACTCGGCCGGTTCCTCAAGGCGTGCCGGGCGCGGATCGGCCCGGAGGAGGTCGGGCTCGCGCCCGGCGTCCGCCGTCGAACGAGCGGGCTGCGGCGGGAGGAAGTGGCGCTGCTCGCCGGTGTCGGCGTCACCTGGTACACGTGGCTGGAGCAGGGCCGGCCGATCAACGCGAGCGCGCAGGTGCTCGACGCCGTGGCCCGCACGCTGCGGATGGACCACCCTGAGCGGGAGCACCTCTACCGGCTGGCGGAGCTGACACCGTCGCGGCTGCCTTCGGCGGTCGAAGTGGTGCCGGACGCGGTGCGCGAGGTGCTGCGCGCGCTGGATCCGTTGCCCGCTTCGGTGGTCAACGGCCGCTTCGACGTGCTGGCGTCGAACGCGGCGCAGGAGGAGCTGTTCTGGGACTGGCACAGCCTGCCGTGCCTGCACAGGAACCTGCTGTGGTGCTGCGTGACCGAGCCGGCCGCGCGCGGGTTCCTGCTGAACTACGACGACGAGGTGCCGCACATGGTCGCCCGGATGCGCGCCGAGTACGGCCGGCACCTCGGTGACCCGTCGTGGGAGGAGGACATCCGGCGGCTTTCGGCGCTGAGCCCGGAGTTCACCGAGCTGTGGGCGCGGCACGAGGTGGCGGAACCGCGGCCGCGGCTGCGCCGGTTGAACCACCCGCAGGCCGGACGGCTGGACTTCCGGCTGACCGAGCTGGCGGTGTCGGAGGTGCCGGGCCTGCGGGTCCAGGTGTCCACTCCGGACGACCCGCGCACCTGGGCGCGGCTGCCTTCGACACGGCGGTCGTCATGACGTCACTCGAGCTGGGCCGCCAGGGGCTGACCGATTTTCCGGAGTTGCCGCCCGGCCTCACCCGGCTGGATCTCTACTCGAACGAGATTTCGTCGGTGCCCGCCTCGTTGTGGGAGCACACCGGGCTGGAGGTGCTCAACCTGTCGGTGAACCGGCTGTCTTCCCTGCCGCCGGGCATCTCGGCGCTGACGTCGGTGCACACGCTCGACCTGGGGCACAACCGGTTCACTTCCCTGCCGGACGAGCTGGGTGAGCTGGCCGGGCTGACCGAGTACCTGTACGTCAGCGACAACCAGCTGACCGAATTTCCCTCGGCGTGGTGCCGGCTGGGGAAGCTGAAGTACCTGGGCTGCACGGACAACCGGATTCGTGAGCTGCCGCCGGACCTCTCGGGTTTTGCCGCGCTGCGCGAACTTCGGTTGTACCGCAACGAGCTGAGCGCGCTGCCGGCGTCGATCGGCACGCTGGGGGCGTTGCGGGAGCTGCACCTGCGGGGCAACCGGTTGACTGCGCTGCCGGATTCGATCGGCTTGCTGAGTGAGCTGCGTCAGCTCGACCTGCGGGAGAACGCGCTGGTGACGCTGCCCGCGTCGATCGTTCGTTTGTCCAAATTGGACAAGCTGGATCTGCGCTGGAACAAGCACTTCCGCGAGCCGGCGTGGCTGCGTGACTTCGAGGAGGCGGGGTGCATGGTCCTTCGCTGACAACTCAACACAGGATGGTCGGACGCGGACCGTAGGTCGCGGTATGCGACGTCCGCCGGACCTCGGCGCCGCTGGTGACGTCGTAGAGCACGCGCGTGTCGGTGACACTGAAGCCGGGGGTGCCGATCGACGGCTGGCACGGGCTGATGCCGCCGAACTGGACCGGAGGGGGATCCCCGGGGGTCTGGGCGCCGGCCTGGCCCTCGACGCGGTAGTGGCGCGTGCCCCAGATCCGGACCGTCACGGAGTCACCGGAAACCGTGGCCTGGACGGCGATCCCGGTCGGCGCGTCGTTGGTCAGCTTGAGCTCGACCGGGCTGCCGTTGGCGTTGACGGCCTTGGCGTCCCGGCCCACGGGGTAGCGGTCGAGGTAGTGGTCGTGCTCGAGGTGGCCGCCGTCGGTCAGGCCCGCGAGGTAGCCCGCGTTGTACAAAGTGGACGCCAGCTGCGAGACGCCGCCGCCGACCACGGTGGGGCCGGTGCCGTCCTCGTCGGCGGGCGCGGGCACGTAGCCGTTGTCGGCGGTGCGCGGGCCGGAGCGGCCGCCGAGGCTGAACGTCTCGCCGGGCTTGACGATCGTGCCGGACACGCGGTCGGCGAGCGTCCGGTTGTTCGTCGCGGCCGGGCCGGTGAGGCCACCGGTGGTGAACTCGCCGATGACCGCGGTGATGCCGAGCGCCCCGGCGGCTTCGGTGGTCACGCCCGGCTTCGAGGCGTTGTAGACGACCGGGAGGTCCCGCGCGTCGGCCTTCTTGAGGACGTCGATCAGCGGCAGGAAGGTCTTCTCCCAGTTCACCTTCCGGGCGTCTTCGGACGGCTCGACCGCCGGCTGGTCGCCGGTGAAGACGATCTGGGCGTCCTTGCCGTCGGTCTCGGTGCTCGCGAGCCCGTCCTTGAGCGCGGCCTGGAGTTTGCCCTGGTCGATGCGGACCTCGACGGCCCCGCCCTCGACCGGCGCGAACTGGAAGGAGGACGCGATCGCGTCCGGCTTGAGCGAGACGTCCTTGCCCTGCCCGTGCACCACGACGGGCTTCGCCACCGCGGGCACGACGATCTGCCGGAAGGCGGCTTGCACCCCGGCGGCGGTCGCCCTCACCGGCGTGATCGCCATGGTCAAAGTGACCCCGCCCCGGTCGAGCCAGTGGTCGGTGACGCTGCGCACGGCGCCGTCGAGATCGGTCAGCTGCTGGCCCTGCCGCGGCAGGATCGGGTAGGGCGTGACACCACCGTCGCTGCCCTGGAGGGGCATGAACCCGACCGCGCCTTCGGTGGCCGGGTGGTCGAGCCGGCCCGCGGCGAGCTCGCGCACGGCCTGGCTGATCTGGTTCGCATCGGTGCGCGTGGCGACCCCGACCTCGCGGCTGCTGAAGAAGGACATGATCCGCGTGATCGGGCTGAGCGGCTGGTGCCCGGCGAGCCCGAGGGTGTTCGGCCAGTCGAGCCCGAGCCCGGAGCGCGAGGGGACGAGCTCGGCTTGGACATCCCCGCCGTGGATGACAACGGGCCGGGTCAGCCGCGGCTCAAGCTCCTTGCGCAGCTTCGCTTCCGCCTCGGCGTGCGTCAGCCCGCCGACGTCGACGCCCGCGACGGTGACCCCGCGCGGAACGTCCCCGGCGCTGGTGAGGAGGTCGATCGTGTAGAGGATCACGAAGAGGCCGAGCGCGAGCCCGATGGCCATCATCGTCCGGGCGACACCCTTGCGCAGCTTCCGCGCGGGAGTCTCGGGCACGGGCGGCGGCGCGGGGGTTTCGAGGAGTTCGCCGAGGAGGTCATCGGCGAAGAGATCGGTGGTCACGGCGGCCGCGTCGACGGCGGTTTCCTCGGTCGCCGCGGGTTCCTCGGGCGCAGGCTCGCGGACTTCGGTCGCGGCGGGCGGCTCGGCGATCACCGCCTCAGCAGGTGGCTCGGGCTCGTCCGCCGATTCGGGCTCGGCAGTGGCTTCTCCCGCGGGCACCAGCCGGGCGTCCGCGATCTCCGCCGCACCGGAGTCTTCGGTGACGGACTCCTCCGGCGGCTCAGCCACCTCGGACTCGGCGGCTGACTCCGCAATCGCAGGCGAAGCGAGCGGCAGCTCGGAGTCGAGTTCGTGCACCACCTCGGCGCGCTCGCGCACGTCGTCGTCTGACACGCCCCCGCCCTCCGCGGGACCCGACCTAGAGGTAGAGCCCCGTTCCGTGCTCGGTCCGCTCGGTCGCCACCGCGTGGATGTCGCGTTCGCGCATCACCAGGTGCCCCTCGCCCTGGATCTCGACCTCGAGCTGGTCTTCCGGGTTGAAGAGCACCCGGTCGCCGATCTTGACGTTCCGCACGCTGTTCCCGATGCCCAGTACATCACCCCACGAAAGCCGGCGCGCGACCTGCGCGGTCGCCGGGATCACGATGCCGCCGCTGCTGCGCCGCTCGCCCTCTTCCGGCGACAGGCGCACCAGCACGCGGTCGTGCAGCATCTGGATCTCGAGTTTCGGCCCGGCAGACACGGGCTGCATGTTACCCGCCGGAGCGCGGCTCACCCGCCATGACCAGGCTCAGCTCTCCGGCACCGCCGGCCTCGAGCCGCACCGGGACGCCCCAGTCCTGCCGGGTGATGCGGCACGCTGGGTGCTCACCGCCGTCGTCGCAGCTCGCGGCCTGGGCGACAACCTGCAGCACACCCTCGGTGACACCGTCGGCGAACCGGATCTTGCGCGTCAGGTCCGTGCCGGCGCCGACCCCGTCGGCCAGCAGCGACGGCGGCGACGCGCTGATCTCCAGCCGCGTCGAGGGGCCGAAGCGGTTGTCCAGCTTCTCGCCGGGCGGCGCGGTGAACACCACCGAAAAGTCGATCTCGCCGGGTGCGAGCACCGTCGGCGGGCGGCGCACGGCGTGCGCGTCGCCGCTGACGACCGTCGGCTCGGCCGCGGGCAGCGGGCCGACCCGGTTGCCCGCCGACTCGACGACCAGCAGCCGGCCGTCGTGCAGCAGCAGGCCCTGGGGCTCCAACAGCCCAGTCGCGATCGTGGTCACTTCGCGCGTGAAGACGTCGAAGCGGCGTACGGCGCCGTTGTAGGTGTCTGCGATCGCGATCTTGTCGCCGGGCAGCACGGCGAGGCCGAGCGGGTGCTGCAGCAGCGCCTGGTCGGCCGGGCCGTCGGTGTGGCCGAACGAGAAGAGGTCGATGCCGATCGCGGTGTGCACGGTGAACGTGTAGCCGTCGGGCTCGATCCAGCGCAGCGCTGACGTCTCCGCGTCGGCGAGCCACAGCTTGTCGCCGTCCACCGCGAGGCCCGACGTCTGCGCGAAGAACGCTTCGCTGACGTCGCCGTCTCGGAGGCCTTCGACCGTCGTCCCGGCGAAGCGGCGGATGGTGCCGCCCACCGGGTCGAACACGCTCAGTGTGTGGTTGCCCGCCATCGCGACGACGATCCCGCCGGCCGGCCCGTACCAGGCGACGTCCCACGGGCTCGACAGGTCGACCTCGACCCCCTTGCCCGCGTCGGGCCCGGTGCGCCACTGCGCGCCGGTGCCGGCGACGGTGGTCACCTCGCCGGTGATCAGGTCGAGGCCGCGCAGCTTGTGGCCGGCGGTGTCGGCGACGACGGCGTGGTACCCGGCCCGCTCGGCGACGTCGTAGGGCAGCAGCGCGATGCCGGACGGCTCGGTGAAGGTCGCGACGTCGAACGGGCCGTCCTGGTCACCGCGCGCCCCGCTGCCGAAGCGGCGGATGACGGTCTCGCCGTCCGAAGCGAACTCGACGATCGCGTGGTGCCCGGTGTCCGCGACGAGGACACGTCCCTCGGCGGTGGCGACGGCCTTGCTCGGGAAGCGCAGCTCGGTGCCCTGCTCCTCGACCGGCACGTACAGGCTGCCGCCGCGGCGAAGCGTCCCCTTCGCTTCGTGCTTCTCGACGAGGTCCGCGATGACGCGGCGAAGCGCCTCTTCGTGCCCTTCGCCCGCGGCGACGTGCACGACGTACCCCTCGGGGTCGACCACGGCCAGCGTCGGCCACGCGCGGACCGCGTACTGCGACCACAGCTCCATCTTCGGGTCGTTGACCACGGGATGGTGCACCTCGTAGCGCCGGACCGCGGCCTCGATCGACGCGCGCTCGCCCTCGTGCAGGAACTTCGGCGAGTGGACGCCGATGGTGACCAGCACGTCCGCGAACTCGGCTTCGAGGGGGCGCAGCTCGTCGAGCACGTGCAGGCAGTTGATGCAGCCGCTGGTCCAGAAGTCCAGCAGCACGATCCGCCCGCGCAGCTCGGCGAGGGTGAGCGGGCGGCCGCCGGTGTTCAGCCAGGTGTCGCCGCGCAACTCGGGGGCGCGCACGCGGCTCTGCGGTCGTGGTGAAGTCACGGCAAGAGTGAACTACACGCGTTCACGCTCTGTTCCGGCGTCCGGCTGATGAGAGAACAAACTCACCTCCGCAAGGCCGCGCGTGAAGACGGCGGAAAAGAACGCGCGACGGGGTGAGCCGCCGCTTAGGCTCGGGTCATGACCCCAGTCCAGCCGGCCGGCGCCCTCACCCCTGAGGAGGCACGGCACCTGCAGGAGAACCTCCGGGAACCGGTGCGTCCCGGGCTGAGCGAAGCCGAGCTCGACGACGTCGAGCGCCGGTTCGGCTTCCACTTCGCCGCGGACCACCGCACGTTCCTGTCCGCCGGCGTGCCGATCGGCGACCGCTGGCCGGACTGGCGCTGTGGCAACCCCGAGCAGCTGCGCAAACGTTTGGCCTGGCCGGTCGACGGCGTGCTGTACGACGTCGAGCACAACGGCTTCTGGCTGCCCGACTGGGGCACCCGCCCGGTCGGCCCGGAGGACGCGGTCCGCGAAGCCCGCCGGCGGCTGGCCGACGTGCCACAGCTCGTGCCGGTCTGCGGGCACCGGTACCTGCCCGGCCTGCGCGGGTCGATGGGCGCCCCGGTGCTCTCGGTGTACCAGACCGACATCATCGTTTACGGCTGTGACCTGCGGGATTACCTGCACCGCGAGTTCGCGACGGGCGGCATCAGCACGGCCCCGCCGGACGGCCCGAGGTACATCCCGTTCTGGTCCCGCTTCCTCGACTAACCGTTTCTGATGAAGTATCGGCTCAGCGCTAGACAGCCCGATAAACCGCCAGAGATCAGTTCTCCCGGCGCAGCATCCGGCTCACACCCGCGGCCACCGTCGTCGCCAGGATCCAGCCGGACGCCGTGAAGCCCGCCGCCATCCAGTTGTCCGGGCCGTGCATGTACCAGCGGCTCTTGTTGCCGAAGTCGACGATCGGGACCAGCAGGTCCGCCGTGTAGATCACCGGGTTCCACTGCAGGCCCGTGTCCTGCTGGTTCACCACGCAACGGGGGCCGTTCGCGATGATCTGGTGGGTCTGGTCGGCGGACTGCCAGTGCACGCAGTCGTCGGAGCCGAGGCCGAACCACAGGCTGCCCAGCACGAGCAGCGTGAACAGCCAGCCGAGCGCACGCACCGGGCGGTAGCCGTAACCGACCATCGAGCGCTGCAGCCAGCTCCACAGCCGGACGCCCGGGCCGAAGAACTTGAACCCCTGGGCCAGTGCCTCGTAGCGGAACTGCTGTTTGCGCAGCGCCACCGTCGAGGCGTGCTCCTCGTTCCCGGCCGCGCGGAGCATGTGCGCGAGCTGGTCGTACGGGCCGGGCCGGTAGCCGCGCATCGCCTTGCGCAGCAGCTCGATGCGGTGGTCAAGCGCCTTGTCGTCGGCGAGCGGGATGCCCTTGCCGAGCGCGTCGTAGCGGAAGTCCTCCAGCTCGATGCCCTCCGACGCGGCCCAGAACGCCTCGTTGTCGTTCAGCGTGCCGCAGTGTGCGCGCCGCAGGACCACCCGACCGGCGGGCGGGACGCTCGGGGTCAGCGTGAACTCGTCCGCGGCGACGTCGCCGGCGTCGAGCGCCACCGCGAACGGCGGCAGCGAGCCGAGCTGTGAACCCCGCAGGTCCACGCGCCGGGCGACCTGGGCGCCGTCGAGGTTGACCCCGCCCTCGGCGACGAACGGGCGGCCGTTGTTGTCCCGCAGCGTCAGGTCGCGGCCGATCCGGCCGGTCCGGACGTCGAGGGAGAAACTGCTGGTGGACCGGCGGCCGGGGTCCGTCAGCCGGGTGCCGGCCAGGTTGATGCTGCCGCCGACCTCGACACCCTGCAGCCGCAGCGTGCCGTGGATGGTGGCGTCGGTAAGCTGAAAGTTCCCGGCGATCTTCGACCGGCGCGCCGAAAACACATCGCGGCCCGGGTGGCGGAACATCGAGTTCCAGGCCAGGAAGTTGCCGCCGACGGTGACGTCGGCCAGCCGCAGCTGCCCGGCGGGCACCCGCAGGCTCGTCGCCTCGATGTCACCGCCGATCTCGGTGCCGTCCAGGTGCAGCGCACGGTCGTAGTACGGCTGCGACTTGCCACGCACGACGGTGATCTCGGCGCCGGCCAGCCGCAGCGAACCGCCGATCCGGGCGTTGACCATGCGCAGCGTGCCGAGCGCCTGCAGGCCGTCCGACAGCTCGAGGTTGCCGTCGACCCGCAACCGGTCGACGACCAGCGCGGGCCGCGGGTCCAGGTACGGGTCGTTGGACTTCCACGCGTCGACGGCGATCGGCCCGTGCTGGGACACCGTCAGCTTCGCCTCGCGCAGCACGATGTCGCTGTCCACCGTGGCGCTCGGCAGGTACATGATCCCGGTGGCGGAGAAGCGCTTGCGCTGGCTGGCCGGCCCGTAGTTGTCGACCTCGCAGAGCAGGCTGCCGCCGATGTGCAGGCCGTTGCCGTTGAGCGCGAAGCCGTCCGGGTTGTTCAGCGTGGCGCCGGAGAAGTTGACGTTACCGCCGGTCCGCAGGCCGGGCAGCCGGACCTCGCCGTTCGCGACCATCCGGTAGGCCAGCAACGCGCCGTTCAGCACCAGCCGGTCGGCGTGGATCGCCTTGCCGTGCGGGTGCGAGATCACGGTGCGGGTGAGCACCAGCGAGCCCTCGATCACCGCGTCGGTGAGGTTGACCGCGGCGTTCGGCATCCCGCGCTCGCGGTCGTCGCCGCGCTGGACGGTGGTCTCTTCGATCTCGTGGTCGGCGCCGTCGACCTGCACCACGCTGCGGATCAGCCGGACGTCGTTGCGGCTGCGCATGTTGCGGGCCTTGAGCCCGGGCAGCCAGCATTTGCGGAAGACCAGGCCGAGCAGGTTCGCCTCGCGCACGTCCGGCGGGTGCTCGAACCGGCAGCGCTCGAACCGGAACAGGTACTTGAGGTCCGCGGCCCGCAGGTCCAGCGTCCCGGTGATGTAGGCGTCCTCGACGTAGACGATCGGCGCGTTCGTCGCCTGCCGCCGCCAGCGCAGCAGGCCGCCGTTGCCGGGTTTCAGCAGGTCGGCGGCCTTGACCTCGTACCGGCGGTCGGGGATGCCGGCAAACGGGTCGAGGGGTGGCAGCGCGCTTTCGGTCGTCATTGCGCCGCCTCCCCCTCCTCACCCACTTTCAAAGTAGCGAACACGAACGGAATTCGCAGGCGTTTCCTAGCCCTCGAGGCCCGCGCTGTTCGTCGGGTCGAGCACGCGGGCGAGGAACGACTTCGTGCGGTCGTGCTGCGGGTCGCCGATCACCTGGCTCGGCGGGCCCTGCTCGACGACCACACCGCCGTCCATGAACAGCACGCTGTCGGCCACCTCGCGGGCGAACTGCATCTCGTGCGTGACGACCAGCATCGTCATGCCCTCTTCGGCCAGCTGGCGCATCACGGCGAGGACGTCGCCGACGAGCTCCGGGTCCAGCGCGGACGTCGGCTCGTCGAACAGCATCACGTCCGGGTTCATCGACAGCGCCCGCGCGATCGCGACGCGCTGCTGCTGACCGCCGGAAAGCTGCCCGGGCAGCGACGTCTCCTTCTCGCTCAGGCCGACCTTCTCGAGGTTCTCCCGGGCGATCCGGACGGACTCCTCCTTGCCGCGCTTGAGGACCTTCCGCTGCGCGACGGTGAGGTTCTCCAGCACGGTCAGGTGCGCGAAGAGGTTGAACGACTGGAAGACCATGCCGATCTTGCGCCGGGCGCCGTCGATGTCGACGTCCTCGTTCGTGATCTCGTTGCCGTTGACCTCGATCTTGCCCTGCTGCGGCTCCTCGAGGAGGTTCACGCAGCGCAGCAGCGTCGACTTGCCCGAGCCGGACGGCCCGATGATGCAGACGACCTGGCCGCGCTCGACCTGGAGATCGATGCCCTTCAGCACCTCCAGCGGGCCGAACGCCTTGTGCAGACCGGAAATTTGGACGATGACGTCGGTCATGTGGCACCTCCGCCGGACACCCCGGCGCCGTATTTCTTCTCCAGCCGCTGCTGCAGGATCGACAGCGGGATGGTGATGACGAGATAACAGAGCCCGGCGACGACGATCGGGGTGAGCCCCTTCGCCTCCAGCAGCGCCTGCCGGCTGAACTGCGCGAGCTCCTGCTGGGCCGGTGTCGTGCCGAGCAGGAACGCCAGCGACGAGTCCTTCGTCAGCATGATCAGCTCGTTGGCCAGCGGCGGCAGCACGATCCGGAACGCCTGGGGGATGACGATCGTGATCATCGCCCGGGTCGGCGACATCCCGAGGGAGCGCGCGGCCTCGACCTGCCCGCGCGGCACCGCCTGGATGCCGGCGCGGATCGTCTCGGCCATGTAGGCCGAGGACACGATGCCCAGCGCGATCATGATGGAGACGTTGCGCGGCAGGTGCGTGTCCGGGAAGGCGATGGGGACGCCGACGCCGACCGCGAGGAAGATCAGCAGCGCGGGCAGCCCGCGGAAGAATTCGATGTAGGCGCGCGCGAACCACCGGTACGGCCCCACCGAGGACAGCCGCATCAGCGCGAACACGAGGCCCAGCCCGAGGCCCAGCGCGAACCCGAGCGCGGTGAAGATGATGGTGTTCTTGAGCGCGACGGTGATCACGTCGGGGAACTGCTGCGCGGCGACGTCGAGGTCGAAGAACGCCCGCCCGATCTGGCCCCAGTTGGCCAGGAAGGCGAACACGACGATGATCACGAGCAGCAGGACGTACTGTGCACTCCGGAACGCCGATCGTCGCTGGCGTCGGCTCAGTGCCATTTCACTCCTCTGGCAAGCCCGGAAAGGGCATCGGAAACACCGCTGTGGCCGGTGCCGAAGCACCGGCCACAGGCGGGGGTCTTACTGAGTGGGGTTACCTGGCAGCCAGGTCGGCGCCTTGCCGAACCACTTCTGGTAGATCTGCGCGTAGGTGCCGTCGGAGACCGACGCCTTGAGCGCGTCGTTGACCGCGGTGAGCAGGGCGGTGTTGCCCTGCTTGACGCCGATCCCGTAGAACTCGTTCGTCTTGAACTCCTTCACCACCGCGGTGTCCGGGTTCGTCTTGACGAAGTCGTAGAGCACGCCGTTGTCGTTGACGCCGGCGTCGACGGTGCCGTTCTTGACGGCCTGCTCTTCCAGGGCGAGGTCGTCGAACGTGACGATCTCGGCGCCCTTCGCGTTCTCCTTGGCGTAGTCGGCGCCGGTCGTGGCCGACTGGACGCCGATCTTCTTGCCGGCGACGTTGCTGAAGTCCTTGATCGGCGAACCCGCCTTGACCAGCAGCGCCTGGGTGGCCTCGAAGTAGGGCTCCGAGAAGTCGAACTTCTGCTTGCGCTTGTCGGTGATCGTCATGCCCGCGGCGGCCAGGTCGCACTGACCGGTGTTCATGGCCTCGCCCGACTCGATGTTCTCGAAGGCGATGTCGACGATGCTCTGCTGGACACTCAGCTTCTTCGCGACCAGGTCCACGAGGTCGACGTCGAAGCCGACGATCTTGTCGCCCTGCTTGACCTGGAACGGCTGGTACGGCAAGTGCGTGCAGGTCGTGAGCTTACCGGCCGCGATGGTCTGGACACCGCCGGTCGCCGTGCCACCTTCGTCGCCCCCGCACGCAGTCAGGGCGGCGGCCGCCAGGGCGAGCGCCGGAATCAGGGCGAGCGCCTTGAGTTGGGGTCCTCGGGCCACGTCGTCACTCCTCGTAGTTCTCAGTTCGTGAGAGCACGCATATTGCCACTCATCCATACCAAAGCACAGCACTGTCGAGTTACAGCGACGTTTCGCACCGTTCCCACCAGCGTGTGAGTGTCGCGCCGGCGTGGGCACGTGGGTCAGGATGTCGTTCATGAACGCGACCCCGCCCCGGCTGCCCCCCTCCGGTCGACGTGCGAGGAAGGCGACGACCAGCCGGATCACCCGGCCGGGTGCCCGGTTCGACGGGTACCTCTCCCCGGACCGGCCGCACGCAGACGCCTACGACGAGATGTTCGCCGCCGACGGCACGGTCCGCGGGCCGTACCGGGCGCTGTACGAGTCGATCGCGGCGCTCGACGCGCACGACCTGAACTCGCGGACGCTCGCGCTGGACCGGGCGATGGTCGACCAGGGCATCACGTTCTCGCTGTCCGGGCAGGAGCGCCCGTTCCCGCTGGACCTGGTGCCGCGGGTGATCCAGGCGGCCGAGTGGTCGAAGCTCGAACGCGGCGTCGCCCAGCGGGTCCGCGCGCTCGAGGCGTTCCTCGCCGACATCTACGGCGACCGGCAGATCCTGCGTGACGGCGTGCTGCCGCGGCGGCTGATCACCTCGTGCGAGCACTTCCAGCGGGAGGCGTACGGCATCACCCCGCCGAACGGCGTGCGCCTCCACGTGTCCGGGGTGGACCTGGTGCGCGACGAGGAGGGCACGTTCCGGGTGCTGGAGGACAACCTCCGCAACCCGTCCGGAGTGTCGTACGTGATGGAGAACCGGCGGACGATGGCCCGGGTCTTCCCGGACCTGTTCGCCCAGCACCGGGTCCGGCCGGTCGGCGACTACGCGTCCCACCTGCTGCGGGCGCTGCGCGCGGCGGCCGCGGCGAACGTCGCCGACCCGATGGTCGTCGTGCTCACCCCCGGCGTTTACAACTCGGCGTACTTCGAGCACTCGCTGCTGGCGCGGCTGATGGGCGTCGAGCTGGTCGAAGGCCGTGACATGTTCTGCCGCGACAACGTCGTCTACCTGCGGACCACCGAGGGCGAGCGCCAGGTCGACGTCATCTACCGGCGCATCGACGACGAGTTCCTCGATCCGGTGCACTACCGGCCGGACTCGGTGCTCGGCGTCGCCGGGGTGCTCAACGCGGCGCGCGCGGGCAACGTCGTCGTCGCGAACGCCGTCGGCAACGGCGTCGGCGACGACAAGCTCGTCTACACCTACGTACCCGAGATGGTGAAGTACTACCTCAACGAGAAGCCGCTGCTGCCCAATGTGGACACCTTCCGGTGCTGGCTGCCGGACGAGTTCGACCACGTCATGGCGCACCTCGACGAGCTGGTCGTCAAGCCCGTCGAAGGCTCCGGCGGGTACGGGATCGTCTTCGGCCCGGAGGCGACGAAGAAGGAGCTCGACACACTGCGCCGGAAGGTGCGCGCCCACCGGCGCGGCTGGATCGCGCAGCCGGTGGTCCAGCTCTCGACCGTGCCGGCCAAGGTGGACGACCAGCTCGCGCCCCGGCACGTCGACCTGCGGCCGTTCGCGGTGAACGACGGCAAGGACATCTTCGTTCTCCCGGGCGGGCTGACGCGGGTGGCGCTGCCGGAGGGCAGCCTGGTCGTCAACTCGTCGCAGGGTGGTGGCTCGAAGGACACGTGGGTGCTGGCGTCGCGGACGGCCGGCGTCGAGCGCGAGCTGGAGCAGCCGGCCCTCGGCACGATGTCCACTGTGGATGGCCTGGCCGCCGAACAGGGACCCGAGCTCTCGGCGTCCCAGCAACAGCAGCAGCAACAGCAGAGCTAGGGAGGTTCGAATGCTGGCACGCAACGCGGAGTCGCTGTACTGGATCGGCCGGTACGTCGAACGCGCCGACGACACCTCCCGCATCCTCAACGTCTCGGTCCACCAGCTGCTGGAGGACGCGACCGTCGACCCGGACCACGCGAGCCGTCAGCTCCTGGCCGTCCTGGGCATCGACACGCCCAACGGGGAAGCCCTCGACGTCTGGAAGCTGACCGAGCTGGTGGCGTACGCGAAGGACAACCCGGCGTCGATCGTCGGGTCGATCAACTCGGCGCGCGAGAACACTCGCGGCGCCCGGGAGGTCGTCTCGACCGAGCTGTGGGAATGCCTGAACGCGACGTGGAACGCGGTGCCCGACCGGCAGCGGTACGCGCGACGAGCTGGGCCGCACGCGTTCCTGTCGTTCGTGGAAGAGCGCGCGGCGATGTTCGCCGGGCTCGCCGACTCGACGATGAGCCGTGACGACGGCTGGCTGTTCATGGTGCTCGGCCGCTCGATCGAACGTGCCGACATGGTCGTCCGG
Organism: Amycolatopsis sp. NPDC051758; assembly: GCF_044453095.1. Taxonomy (NCBI): domain Bacteria; kingdom Bacillati; phylum Actinomycetota; class Actinomycetes; order Pseudonocardiales; family Pseudonocardiaceae; genus Amycolatopsis; species Amycolatopsis sp. NPDC051758. Next base: position 1,617,467 of record NZ_JBITCJ010000001.1, read on the forward strand.
CTGCTGCTTTCACGGGTCGCGGACCGCGCGTCGTCACCGGGCTGGATCACGGTGCTGCGCTCGGCCGGCGCGCAGGACACGTACCTGCGCACGTACCGGGGCGCGCTGGACGCCGGGCGCGTGGTGCAGTTCCTGTTGCGGGACACGCTGTTCCCGCGCTCGGTGTTCCACGCGCTGCGCCAGGCCGAGGAGTGCCTGCAGCGGCTCGACCCGGGCGGCGGCGCGCGAAACAACGAGAAGTCCGAGGCACTGCGTGAGCTCGGCCGGGCCCGCAGCGAGCTGGAGTTCCTGCGCCCGGCGGACCTGCTGACCGACCTGCCGCGGCGGCTCGGGGCGTTGCAGACGTCGATCAAGGACATCGGCGAATCCGTGTCGATGCAGTACTTCAGCACGTCGCCGTGGGTGGCGTGGAGCGGTGCGGAGGTTTCGCTGTGACCTGGCAGCTGCGGGTGGCGCACCGGACGGGGTACCGGTACGCAACACCGGCGACCCAGTCGTACAACGAGGCGCGCCTGACCCCGCGCTCGGACCGCCGCCAGACGACGGTCGCGACACGCATCGAGACGACCCCGGCGACCCGTGCTTACCGGTACACGGATTACTGGGGCACGGTCGTGACGTCGTTCGACCTCCACGCGCCGCACACGGAGTTCACGGTGCTCGCGACGTCGGTGGTCGAGACGGCCGACGAGGCCGAGCCGATCCGCACGGCGTCGTGGAAGGACCTGCGCAGTGACACGGTGGTCGACCACCGCACGGAGTACCTGACCCCGACCGACTACACCCCGCGCGACGTCGCGTTGGCGCGCGAGGCCCGCGCGTTGCGGACCGGCCTCGACCCGGCGGACGCGGTGCTGGCGGTGTGCGAGTGGGTGAACAAGCAGCTGAAGTACCAGCCGGGCACCACGGGCGTGCATTCCACGGCGACGGACGCGTGGAAGGCGCGTGAAGGCGTGTGCCAGGACTTCGCGCACGTGACGCTGGTGATGCTGCGCGCGATCGGCGTCCCGGCGCGGTACGTGTCGGGGTACCTCCACACAAAACGGGACGCGAAGCTCGGCGAGGTGGTCGAGGGCGAGTCACACGCCTGGGTCGACGTCTGGACCGGCGGGTGGTGGGCCTACGACCCGACGAACGCGATCCCGGTGGGGCCGCGGCACGTGTGGGTGGCGATGGGTCGGGACTACGCGGACGTGGCACCGCTGAAGGGGATCTTCACTGGGGGTGGGCAGTCCACTTTGGATGTTTCTGTCCACTTGACCCGGCTGGCCTAGCGCGCCCCAAGGCGGCCTTCGGTGCGTCAGACGCAACCAAGGCCGCCTTGGGGCGCTCGTCAGCCGCGGGCGTGCGCGTCCAGGATGTGCGCGACGGCTTCGGTGACCTGCTGCGCGTAGTCGATGTGCAGCCACTCGTCCGGCACGTGGATGTTCGAGTCGGACCCGCAGGCGCCGGTGACCAGGAACTGGGCCTCCGGGTACTTCCGCGAGAGCAGGCCCATGAACGGGATCGACCCGCCCATGCCGGTCGCGCGGTGGGGCTGGCCGAAGACGTCGTCGCTGACCGTGCGCAGGGCGGCCGTCAGCCAGGGGGACTCGGTGGGCGCGTTCCAGCCGTCCTCCGACTGCGGGTTGTCGCCGAAGGTCACCTTCGCGCCGTACGGGACGTCCGTCGTGAGAGTCCGCTTCACGGCTTCGAGCGCCTTCGCGGCGTCGGCCGTCGGCGGGAGGCGGAAGCTCAGCGTCAACGTCGTGCTTTCGCGGAGCACGTTGCCCGCGTCGGCCGGCTTCGGGAAGCCGTCGGCGCCGATCACCGACAGCGTCGGGCGCCAGGCGTTGTTGAGCATCAGCTCCAGCGCGTCTTCGGTGATCACGCGCCCGCCTTCGACCAGCGGGAACGCCTTCGACAGCGCCTCCGGGAAGTCCTGCGAGACGGCCTTGAGCTCCGACAGCCGGTTCGCCGGGACGTCCACCTTGAGCTCGTCGAGCAGCAGCTCACCGGTAGCGCTGTCCTCGAGCCGCTCGATCAGCTTCCGCAGCACGCGGAACGAGCTGGCGACGACGCCGGACGCGATGCCGGAGTGCTGCGCCGAGCCCAGCAGCTGCACGGTGACGTCGAGGTGGAGCATCCCGCGCAGGCTCGTGACCAGCCACAACCGCTCGTAGTCGCTGCCGCCGGCGTCGAGGCAGATCACCAGCGACACCTCGCCGATGCGGTCGGCCAGGTGGTCGACGTAGGCGGGCAGGTCGGGGCTGCCGGACTCCTCGCCGGTCTCCAGCAGCACCACGATGCGCGCGTGTTCGCCGCCGGCCGCGTGGACGGCTTCGATCGCCGTCGTCGCCGCGTAGCCGGAGTAGCCGTCGTCGACGGAGCCGCGGCCGTACAGCCGGCCATCGCGGATCACCGGGGTCCACGGGTCGAGGCCCTCGGACCAGCCGCCGACCGGGGGCTGCTTGTCGAGGTGGCCGTACATCAGGACGGTGCCCTTGTCCGCCGCGCCCGGGGTCGCCGGGACGTCGACGAGCAGGAGGGGGGTCCGGTCTTCGAGCTGGACGACCTCGAGCGTCGCGCCGGGCAGGTCGCGCGCGGCGATCCACTCGCGGACGTGCTCGACGGCGGCGGCGAGGTGCCCGCTCTTGGCCCAGTCGGCGTCGAACGCCGGGGACAGGGCGGGGATCGCGACCAGCCCGGACAGGCTCGGGATGACGTCGTCGGTCCAGGCGGACACGACGGATTCACGAACGGATTTGTGCTCCACGCGGCCCATCGTGCCACGCACGTCCCGGCGTGCGGCACGTCACAACGGCGGGCACGGAGCGCGAGCGCGCGTGTGCGCACGGCCGCCCGCGTGTGCGGACGCGCCTGGTGAACGCGCGGACCGACGCCCTACTCTCGTAGGTCCAATGCTCGGGCTTCCTAACGTTTTCCCTGTTCAGAGCCCGTTTCTCAGCAACAAATCAGCAACCGCGTCTGACCAAAACGTGGACCTTCGTGCCAGGATGACGGCGTGAACCGTCAACGCCGACGGTGACCGAGCGCTTCGGAGACCCGAAACGCTGGTCCCCGCCGGTGCAGTCGCTGTGGTCGCCACAAGCGGCCGCCAGAGGCACCGACACGAGGAGTACCGCCCATGCCGTCCGAACAGTGGACGCACCCGGAGCCTGGAGACGGGCCGGCCGCCGTCGCGGCCCAGCCTTCCCCCGAGCAGGTGATCGCCGGATTGCGAGCAACCAGCGAAGGTGGCGCTGAGCTGACTCAGCTGCTCACCCCCGAAGGCGAGCGGGTCCCGTCGCCCCAGTTCGACAAGTACGTCGACGACATCGACGACGAAGCCCTGCGCAACCTGTACCGCGACATGGTGCTCGTCCGCCGCGCGGACCGCGAGGCCAACGCGATGCAGCGCCAGGGCCAGCTCGGCATCTGGGTCCCGCTGCTCGGCCAGGAGGCCGCGCAGATCGGCTCCGGCCGCGCGCTGAAGAAGAACGACATGGCGTTCCCCAGCTACCGCGAGCACGGCGTCGCGTACGCGCGCGGGGTCGACATGAAGGACCTGCTCGGGATCTTCCGCTGCACCGACCACAGTGGCTGGGACTACCAGGGCACGGGCTTCCACCCGTACACCATCGTGATCGGCAACCAGGTGCTCAACGCCGCCGGGTACGCGATGGGGCAGAAGTTCGAGGGCAAGGTCGGCGACGACGACGGCGAAGCCACGATCTGCTACTTCGGTGACGGCGCGACCTCGCAGGGCGACGTCCACGAAGGATTCGTCTGGGCCGCGGTCTACGACGCGCCGCTCGTGTTCTTCTGCCAGAACAACCAGTGGGCCATCTCCGAGCCGACCGAGCGCCAGTCGCGCCTGCCGCTCTACCAGCGCGCCCGTGGTTACGGCTTCCCCGGCATCCGCGTCGACGGCAATGACGTCTTGGCCTGCCTCGCGGTGTCCCGTTGGGCGCTCGACGAGTGCCGTCACGGCAACGGCCCGGTGCTGATCGAGGCGTTCACCTACCGGATGGACGCGCACACGACGACCGACGACCCGTCGCGCTACCGGCTGTCCGACGAGCTCGAAGAGTGGAAGCTCAAGGACCCGATCGAGCGCGTCCGGGCGTTCCTGGCCCGCAAGGGCGGCGCCGACCACGACTTCTTCGACCAGGTCCAGGCCGAGGCGGACGCCTTCGCCGCGGACCTGCGCGAGTACACGTTCAACATGCCGGAGCCGCCGCCGGAGAGGATCTTCAGCAACGTCTACGCCGAGGGCAACCCGGTCCTGGAGGCGCAGCGCGAAGAGTTCCTGTCCTACCTCGAGGGCTTCGTATCGGCGGGTGAGCACTGATGAGCGACCTCCAGAAACTCACCATCGGCAAGGCGCTCAACCTCGGTCTGCGCCGCGCGATGGAAGAGGACCCCAAGGTCCTGATCATGGGTGAGGACGTCGGCAAGCTCGGCGGCGTCTTCCGGATCACCGACGGCCTGCAGAAGGACTTCGGCGAGCAGCGCGTGCTGGACACGCCGCTCGCGGAGTCCGGCATCATCGGCACCGCGGTCGGCCTGGCCGTGCGCGGGTTCCGGCCGGTGTGCGAGATCCAGTTCGAGGGTTTCATCTTCCCGGGCTTCGACCAGATTTCGTCGCAGCTGGCGAAGCTGCACTACCGGACGCAGGGCAAGGTCAAGATGCCCGTCGTGATCCGGGTGCCGTTCGGCGGCGGGATCGGCGCGGTCGAGCACCACTCGGAGTCGCCCGAGTCGCTGTTCGCGCACATCCCGGGCCTGAAGGTCGTCTCGATTTCGAACGCCGTGGACGCCTACTGGGGCATCCAGGAGGCGATCAAGTCGGACGACCCGATCCTGTTCTTCGAGCCGAAGCGGCTGTACCACTCGGGCGCGCTGCGTGCGGAGATCGACACCGCGGGCACGCCGCAGCGGATGTTCTCCTCGCAGGTCGTCCGCGAGGGATCAACGGCGACGGTCGTCGCGTACGGCCCGTCGGTGAAGGTCGCGCTCGACGCGGCCGCCGCGGCGGAGGACGAAGGCAAGTCGCTGGAGGTCATCGACCTGCGCACGCTCTCGCCGCTGGACCTCGGCCCGGTGTTCGAGTCGGTGCGCAAGACCGGCCGGCTGATCGCGCTGTCCGAGGCGCCGTCGGAGTCGTCGCTGACGTCGGAGATCGCCGCGCGCGTCCAGCAGGAGTGCTTCTACTCGCTGGAAGCGCCCGTCCTCCGGGTGACCGGGTTCGACACGCCGTACCCGCCCGCCAAGCTCGAGGAGCACTACCTCCCCGACCTGGACCGGGTGCTGCACGCCGTCGACCGTTCACTCGCCTGGTAAGGGGGATCTCCGCGCAATGCCTACGTACAAACAGTTTCCCCTCGCCGACACCGCGGAGGGGCTGACCGAAGCCGACATCCTCTCCTGGCACGTGAAGCCGGGCGACACGGTGACGGTCAACCAGATCGTGGTCGAGATCGAGACCGCGAAGGCCGCCGTCGAGCTGCCGATCCCGTGGGCCGGCGTGGTCACGGAGCTGCACGTCGAGCCGGGGCAGACGGTGGAGGTCGGTACCGCGATCCTCACCATCGACGTCGACCCCGGTGGCGCTGCTGCTCCCGCACCGGCCGCTGCTCCCGCTGCCGCCGCCGCGCCTGCCGAGGAAGAGGAGATGAAGCCGCTGGTCGGCTACGGCTCGAAGGCCGTTGTCACGCAGCGGCGGGCCCGGAAGGGAGCCGCGCCGGCTCTCGCTCCCGCGGCTGCTGTTGTCGCTCCTCCCGCGCCTGCTGCTCCCGCAGCCCCTCGGGGTGGTTACGTGCCGCTGGCCAAGCCGCCGGTGCGGAAGCTGGCCAAGGACCTCGGCGTCGACCTGCACGCGCTGACCGGCACCGCTTCGGGTGGCGTGATCACCCGGGACGACGTTCACAAGGCGGCCAACGGCGCGGCTCCGGTCGCGGCCGCGGCGTCCACTGTGGACGCCGGTTACGACCCGGCCACCCGCGAACGGCGCGTGCCGATCAAGGGCGTCCGCAAGATGACCGCGGCCGCGATGGTGCAGAGCGCGTACACCGCTCCGCACGTCACGGAGTTCCTGACCATCGACGTCACGCCGATGATGGAGTTCCGCGAGAAGCTGAAGAAGTCGCGGGAGTTCGCCGGGGTCAAGGTCACCCCGCTGACGTTCGCGGCGAAGGCCGTCTGCCTGGCGGCGAAGCGCACCCCGGACATCAACGCGGTCTGGGACGAGGCGGCGCAGGAGATCGTCTACAAGGACTACGTGCACCTCGGGATCGCGGCGGCGACGCCGCGCGGCCTGATCGTGCCCAAGGTCCGTGACGCCGACTCGCTGTCGTTGAAGGAGCTGGCCACCGCTCTGACGGCGCTGACCGATGTCGCCCGCGAGGGCAAGACGTCGCCGGCGGACATGGCGAACGGCACGATCACGATCACCAACGTGGGCGTGTTCGGCGTCGACACCGGAACGCCGATCATCAACCCGGGCGAGTCCGCGATCCTGTGCCTCGGCGCGATCAAGGACCAGCCGTGGGTGGTGGACGGCGAGATCAAGGTCCGCAAGGTGCTGCAGCTGTCGCTGAGCTTCGACCACCGCGTGGTCGACGGCCAGCAGGGTTCGGAGTTCCTGGCCGACGTCGGCGCGTTGCTGGCCGACCCGGCGATGGCGATGACGTACTGAGTTTTCGCAGGTAGAGGGCCGTCCCGGAGCTTCCGGGGCGGCCTTCACTGCTTGCGGAAGACGATCTTCCCGGCGTCGAGGTCGACGCGGGTGCGCGGCGGGGCGCCGTCGGCTTCGTCGTCGACCAGCATCAGCTGGACCTGGCGTTGCTCGAGGTCGTGGTGCTTCGTGCCGCCGAGGATCGCTTCGACCTCTTCGGTCGCGACGCCGCTGGCCATGCGGGAGCCGTCACCGCGGCGGTGCCACGGCAGGAACCGGCGGCCCCACACCTCGAACACGGCCAGCAGGAACAGCAGCACGAGCAGCATCGGGAACGCCATCGCCCAGACCACACCCATGAGGCCCAACTTATACTCGCTTGACGGAGTGAGCACTCACTCCGCACACTGGTTGCATGACACCAGCACCCGAAACCCGGCGTAGAGCGCCGGGCATGAGCGTCGAAGCCCGGCGCGCCATGATCGTGCACGCGGTGCTGCCGCTTCTGATGGAGCACGGCGCCAACGTCACGACCAGCCAGATCGCCCGCGCCGCCGGCATCGGCGAGGGCACCATCTTCCGCGCGTTCAAGGACAAGGACGAGCTGTTCGACGCCTGCACGGCCGAGGCGCTGCGCCCCGACCACGTGCTCGACTCGATCGCCGAGATCCCCCTCGATCAGCCCCTGGCGGACCGGCTCGTCGAAGCCGCCGACGCGCTCAGCGCGCACCTCGAGCGGATGGGTGCGCTGATGGGCGCCCTGCACGCGTCCGGGCGGCACAAGCATCGCGACCCCGAGCAGCGCCTCAAGGACCGGCGCAGCACCTGGAAGGGCGGCCGCCGCGAGTCGATGGCCGTCATGCGCGGCGCGATGGTCGAGCTGTTCACGCCCGAGAAGGACCGGCTTCGGCTGCCGCCCGAGCAGCTCGCCGCACTGTTCCTGGCCCTGCTGTTCGGCGGCCGCCCGATGGCGGCGGACGACGACGCGCCCACCACGCGCCAGGTGGTCGACGTCTTCCTGCACGGCGCCGTGGAGGCCAAATGATCCCGGGCGGTGGGGGCGGGATGGAGTTCGTGATGGCCCGGCGCGGCCGCCGGCGGCACGCCACGACGGTGCCGGAAAGCGGGCTCACCGGCCCGGTCGACATCCCGGAACCGAAGCCGGAAGATCAGCCGAAGGACCTGCGCTCGCGGCTGAAGCGCGCCAAGACGTCGGTCTCGGGCACGGTCCGCGGGCTGCCGAAGGTCGTGAAGCTGACCTGGCAGGCCAGCCCGATCCTGACGATCCTCCTGGCGCTGATCACGCTCCTGTCGGGCCTGCTGCCGACAGCGACCGCGTACATCGCGAAACTGCTGCTCGACTCCGTCGTCGCGGCGATCCAGCACCGCGGCACCACGGCCGACATCGTCAACGTCGCGCTGTTCCAGTTCGGCGTACTCGCCGCGACCGCGATCAGCAGCGCACTGACGTCGATCGCGCAGTCGCTGCTGCAGGAGCGCATGACGCTGACCATCCGCCACCAGGTGATGGCCCACGCCAGCGAGCTGCACCTGGCCTACTTCGAGGGCTCGACGTCCTACGACATGCTGCGCCAGGCCGCGCAGGAGGCGCCGACGCGGCCGCTGTCGATGATGAACTCCGCGCTGGGGCTCGTGCGGACGCTGATCACGTTCGGCAGCATGATCGCGCTGCTCGTGGCCGTCAGCCCGTTGCTGGCGCTGGTCGCGCTGCTCGCGCCGATCCCGGCGTTCATCTCGCAGTCGAAGTACGGCTCGCGCGCGTTCTGGCTGACGTTCCTGATGTCGCCGATCAAGCGCCGGATGGACTACCTGTCCTCGTTGGTCACGACGGACACCTACGCCAAGGAGACGAAGCTGTTCGGGCTCGGCCCGTACTTCGTCGACCGGTTCCGCCGGCTCGGCGTCGTCTCCTACGAGCGGCAGCGGAAGCTGACGATCAACCGCAACATCAGCTCGACGTCCTGGGGGCTGCTGAGCACGTTCGCGGGCTCGGCGATCGCGCTGTACATCGCACTGGAGGCGGTCGGCGGCAGGTTGACGCTGGGCGACCTGGCGCTCTACACGGCCGCGGCCACGTCCGTGCAGACTTCGGTGTCCGGGCTGTTCACGGCGTTTTCCGGGATGTACGAGAACAACCTCTACCTCGACACGCTCTACCGGTTCCTGGACACGAAGCCGGAGATCACGCCGCCGCCGTCACCGCGCGCCATGCCGTCCACAGTGGACGGGCACATCGAGTTCGAGTCGGTGACGTTCGCCTACCCGGGATCGGAGGAGCCGGCGCTGGACAACGTCAGCTTCGAGATCCGCCCGGGTGAGACGGTGGCGGTGGTGGGCCGCAACGGCGCGGGCAAGTCGACGCTGTTCAAGCTCCTCTGCCGGCTTTACGACCCGACCGGCGGCCGCATCCGCCTCGACGGCGTCGACATCCGCGAGTACGACCCGGTCGAGCTGCGGACCCGGATCAGCGCGATGTTCCAGGACTACGTGACGTACCAGGGCACCGCGGCCGAGAACATCGGCCTCGGCGACCTGACCCGGCTCGAAGACCGCCCGCACATCGAGGACTCGGCGCGCCGAGCCGGCGCGGACGAGCGGATCGAGCGGCTCCCCAGCGGTTACGACAGCCCCCTCGGCCGCTGGTTCGACCAGGGCGTCAGCCTGTCGGGCGGCGAGTGGCAGAAGATCGCGCTGGCCAGGGCGTTCCAGCGCGAGGCGCCGCTGCTGATCCTCGACGAGCCGACGTCGGCGCTGGACGCCCAGGCCGAGCACGACCTTTTCTCGCGGCTGCGGGAGCTGTCCGAAGGCCGCACGACGCTGTACATCTCGCACCGGTTCTCGACGGTGCGGCAGGCGGAGCGGATCCTGTTGCTGGACCAGGGAAAGGTGGCCGAGTACGGGACGCACGAGGAGCTGATGGCGGCGAAGGCCGGGTACGCGGAGCTGTTCACCCTGCAGGCGCAGGCGTACCTGGACGAGATCCCGAGCTAGGGAACAATCCTAAAGACCCTTAGGAGAAATCTGTGCCGACAATTCGATACTTTGAACCCCCCTTGATCGTTCCAGGAACGCGCTCAATCTCACCTTTCTCGATTAACTTTTGAAATACTCGTCGGATTTCACCATCACGCTGAATACCTGTCACATCACGAGCCTGTCGATTTGTGACAGTTCCTTCCGATTTAAGGAATTCGATTATGAGGGTCGCTGGAGAATCCAGCTTTTCGTGACGAATTACGACAAGAACCGAGCTGTCCCTTTCGTAAATTTCAGGATCTTTGAGGCGCATTTTTTTCATGGCATCGAACGCTGTGCGAAGACCTTCACCGACATTCTTGTTTGGCGGATCCGGGAACTTATGTAACCATCGCTCAATTTGCTGATTTCGAGAAAATCGGGCGTCAAGAATATTTTTTGGTGTCACATGCCCACTTAGGCGACCAGGGCTTTCAACCTCAACCCTATCGTCGAATATTCTCACATGGACGTTGTCTTGCGCAGCGTAGTCACGATGAATAACCGCATTAGTTACGATCTCATGCAGAGTCTCATTGGGATACTGCACCTTCTCAAGAGTATCACTCTTAATCTGCTCAATTAAACTAGTCACCAACGACACCGAATCGGCAATTTGACGATAAGCAGAACCTTCGATCAGATGTGTTTTCCCGTCCACTAGGAACTCTCGACTTCCAACGAGATTACTGGTCGCGTAGCGATATACAATCACCGACGCTTTCGGCAAGACGACCTGAGGATCGTCAGCGAACAGAACCAGCGCTGCTACAGTTGGGCGCCCTTCGCGGATCAGGAGCTGTTTCCTGACCCAAGGCTCTGCAGTATCGACAGACGGAATCACGCTAACCAAAAATTCGAGCACTTGATACGAATCGACAACAAGCTCAAGCGGAGCATCTACAGTTTCAGTTTCGTGAGTTGTTATTCCTTTTTGAAGCCTTAAGACCTCCATCTCTACATCGGATTCTACCCTCTTAACCTGAGCCCCAACTCGCTTGTATATTTCACCACTGGACGACTGCTTGATGGTCCGCGTCTTACCGACCTCGATACGAAGAACAAACCCCTTAACCCTGGCGCTCTCCAGAAAAGTATATCTAAAGTCATCTCCGACTGGAAAGATTGGATTCAGGACAGCGAGATGCTGGTTTGCATCTTCAATCCGATCAAAACCATCCCACTCGAACGTACCCCTGGACGGCTCTGCGATACCAACGTATATGTCACCGCCGGAAGAATTCGCAAACGCGCTCATCCATTTTGACAGGCTAGCCGGCTTTACATCTTTTGCTTTGAAGTCGACGTAATAGTCTTCTTGAAGAGAAAGAATCTTCTCTACGTCAGCCGAGCTGATCTGCGTCCGGTCTGCCACCAAGCTCTCCCGTCTCCAGACAGACAAGACTAGACCATGGACGACGTTATATGAAGTACGCAGCAGCTGTCTGGGCAGTTGTCGAATAGGTGGCCGCTAGCAGGAGAAACCCGGTTCGCTGCGACCACGAAAGCTTCGAAGAACACGGATCGATTAACACCACGGACCAGCCTAGTCGCTGATTTAGCTCGTGCGCGCCCTCAGGGAACGAGCACGACCTTGCCGACACCTTCGCGGCTTTCGACGCGCTCGTGCGCCGCGGCGGCCTCGGCGAGGGGGTAGGTCCGGTCGATCACCGGCGTCAGCGTGCCGTCCGCGACGAGGCCGAGTGCCTCGTCGCGGGCGGCCGCGACGTCTTTGCCGTAGGCGTCCGGGCCGCCGAAGCCGATCAAGGTGAGTCCGCGTGCCACCAGGCTCGCGACGGAGTACGCCGGGAATTCGCCGCTGAGCAGGCCGTAGGCGAGGATCCGGCCGCGCGGGGCGAGTTTTGCCGTGAGCTCGGCAGCGCGCGCCCCGCCGATCGACTCGAAAACGACGTGGACACAGTCGGGGACGTTCTTCCGCCATTCCGGGTCGTTGTGGTCGAGCACAACGTCCGCGTCCGGGATGGCCTTCCCGCCGCCGGCGGTGGTGACAACCCGGGCGCCGTGGGTCTTCGCCAGCCGCGTCAAGTATCCGCCGATCGCGCCGGAAGCGGCCTCGACCAGCACTGTTTCGCCCTCGACGACCTTCGCCGTGCGGAACAGAGCGAGCGCCACCGCAGCCGGGACAGCGGCCACAACTGCCTGTTCGGCGGAAACCCCTTCGGGCACCACCGTGTACTGGCTCGCGGCGACAACCTCGGCGTAAGCGCCGCCGGTATAGGACATGGTGACGACCCGGCGCCCGACGAGCGACTCGTCGTCGGCCTCGACGACGATCCCCGCGGCTTCGTGCCCGAAGACCGTCGCTTCGCTGCCCGCGGGGAGGAGCCCGGCCCGCAGCTGGGTCTCGTAGAACGGGACCGCGACCGCCTCGACGCGGACCAGCACTTCGCCTTCGCCGCGTTCCGGCTCGGGTCGTTCTTCCACCTTCAGCACCTCGGGACCACCCGTTCCGTGCTGGACCACTGCTCGCATCTCGTCTCCCCAAGTGGACTGCCGGTCAACTTACGGTCGCCTACTATATGGACCGACGGTCAACTTGTCGAGGAGTCTTCATGGAACGCGCCGACGCGGCCCGCAACCGCCGGGCGATCCTGCGCGCGACCGAGGAGCTCCTGGAGACGAACGACCTTTCACAGGTGTCGATGGATCGCGTCGCGGCCGCGGCCGGCGTCGGCAAGGGGACGGTGTTCCACCGCTTCGGCAACCGCGAAGGCCTGATGCGCGCGTTGGTGGAGGAGCGGGTGCGAGCCCTTTCTTCCGCGGTCGACTCAGGTCCGCCACCACTGGGTCCGGGCGCCCCGCCGGCCGAACGGCTCGCGGCGTTCTTCGACGCGGTGGTCGAGCTGGCGACGCGCAACGTGAAGGTGATGGCGGCGTTCGAGCAGGCGTCGACGGACCGGCTGAACAACCCGATCTACCTGTCGTGGCACGCGCACGTCACGGGCTTGATCACGTCGGCAGCGCCTGCGCTGGACGCGGACCTCATTGCGCACCTGCTGCTGGGATCCCTGCACAGCGACCTGATGCGGCACCTGCTGAGCACCGGCGAAACCCACCGGCTGACCACCGGCCTGCGATCGATGATCAAGACGCTGCTGCGCTGATCAGACCGCCGCGAAGTGGGCGGGCAGGGAGGTGCCGCCCCGCAGCTCGACGTTCGACCACCCGCCGGGCTGCGGGTCTTCGTCGCGGTCGACGACGGTGACGGTGTCGAGCACACAATCCGTCAGCACGACGTGGCGGCCGACCCGGCTCAGGTCGATCCGGCACCGCTCGAACCGGCAGTGGTCAACGAGCACCGTCGCCCGTGAGATCGCCTCGTAGGACTGACCGTTCGCCAGGTCGAACTCGAGGTCGGCGAGCGCGCAGCGGTCGAACACCACCCGGCTGATGTGGGTGCTCAGCTGCGAAAAGCCGACCACGGGTGCGGTGAACCGGCAGCGGAAGAAGGACATCGACGCGAACTCGAGGAACCCGTCGGAGAAGTCGGCCTTCTCCCCGCCGAACTCCGTCCCGACAAATTCGGCCTTGCCCGAGGTGACGCTCAACCCGGCGAAATTGGTCTCGGCCGCAGAGAACCGCGCGCCGTGGAAGCTCAGCAACCGCCCGAACTGCGCGCCCGCGAAGGAGGCCACGCCGCCGACGAACTCCGCGCCGTCGAACAGGACTTCGCCGTCGAACTTGAGGCGCGCAAAATCGGCGTTCTCGAGGGTGACGCCGCTGAAGTCGAAGTCCAGCGGGGACCAGGAGATCACCGCCGAGGCGCGGGTCCGGTCGCGGATCACGCGCAGGATCGCTTCGCGCACTTCGGTCTCGCCGGCGCCTTCGCGCGTGATCCGGAAGTAGCCGCAGAGGACGTCGACGCAGACCTGGCGCTTGTCCACCCAGTCGTCGGCGAGCCCGGCCATCGCGTACACACCCGCGAGCCGGACGGCCGCGCTCTCGTTGGCCAGCTGCTCGGCGGCGCTGCCGAACCGTTCGTTGAACTTCTGCACGACTTCGCGCTCGGCCCGCTGAACGGCGAGATCGTGCTCGTCCTCGGCAACACGTTGCTTCCGGTAGTTGACCGCGAGCAGCACCACCCCACCGAACCCGGCGACCACCGAGAGCGCGATCTTCAGCAGGTCGAGCAGCTGCGCGACGTCGAACTGGCCGGCGTCGGGCAGCCGCGGCCAGCCGAGGAACCAGAGCAGGCCGCCCCCGGTGCTCCCGGCCACGACCAGGGCGACCACCAGCCAGCCCAGCACGGAGCCGACCATCCCGCGACGGCCGCGCACCCGCTTCCGCCGCGTCCACTCGACCCCGGGGAACAACGACCGCCGACGGCGGCCGAGCCAGACCACGAGCAAGGCCAGGACCAGGCACAACGCGATCAGGAGCCAGCGGAGCCAGTCGGACACGATCGGTGAGACTAGCCGGTGCATCCCGAGGCCGGGAGCAAATCGGACAGGTTGTTCGTTGTGCGGGTATGGCTGTCGCGTTCCTGCTCTACGTCTTCGCCGAGATCGCCGCGATCTGGGCAGTCGGCTCGGCCGTCGGCGTGCTCGGCACGCTCGGCCTCCTCCTGGCTGGCGCCTTCATCGGCTCCTGGCTCGCCCGCCGCGAAGGCGCCAAGGCGATGAGGGCGTTCACATCCGCCGCTCGATCTGGGCAGCCGGCGGAGAAGGAGCTGACCGACGGAATGCTGGTCGGCCTCGGCGGCGTGTTGATCCTGATCCCGGGGTTCGTTTCCGACGTGCTGGGGTTGCTGTTGATGCTGCCGCCGTCGCGCGCGGTGGTGCGCCGGTTGTGGCTGAAGCGGATGGAGAAGCGGGCGGTTCGGTTCGCCAACCAGCGTCGGGGGCCGGTGATGGTGGTGGACAGTGAAGTGGTCCCTGAAGAACCGCGGCGGCCGGAGCAGCCGACGGTGATCGAAGGCCGGATCGTCGAGAACTAGTCCACGGTCGGCTTGGGGATGTCGAAGTAGCTCGAGAACCGCACCGCCGGGGCGTACTCGCCCTTCACCTTCACTCGGCCCGTCACGAACATCGCTGCCACTGCCGCGTTGCCTGTGGCCATGCGGATGAAGTCGTCCACGGACAGGGTGATCGTCGTGTCCGGGCTGCGGGACAGGTCCGCTGAGGAAACGCACACGCCGTCTTCGATTACTGTCTGGAAACGGTCGTAGCCGTCTTCGCCGGTTCCTTCCGAGAAGCGCCAGGAAACCACGAAGTCCACGTGGCGCGCTCGCTCCGGCAAGAAATGCTCGGACATTCGGCGGAATATCTCGTCCAGGAACACCGAACGCAGCTCCGGGTGGTCGGCGATCGCCTTCAGCTGGTTGCGGGAGGCTCGGCGGACCACGTCCACCAGGACGTCCGTCGACAGGGAGCTCAGCTCGATGCCTGCACCGGACTCGCCCAGCATGTGCAGCGTTTCCAGGACCTGGATGAACTGCTCGGGGGTCAGGTTGGCGATGACCAGCTTGTCCGCGAACGCGTTGACCGCGTGGCCGGCGCGAACACCACGGGGCCGGGAAAGGCGCCACTTCGCTTTTCGGGGCACAGCGACGAACTATACGGGGTGTGGGAGGTCGAAGAATCCGATCAGACCCGCCGCAAAGGCGAGGTCACCTTTGACTTTGATTTTTCCCGTGACGAACAACACTGCCGGCGTCGCCTGGTGGGTGATGAGGCGGAAGAAGTCGGCCGGGGCGATCGTGATCGTGACTCGCGGCGAGGAGTGCATCTCGCGGCTCACCGTGCACGAGCCGTGCGAGATCACCGTCTCGTAGCGGTCGTAGCCGCCTTCGCCGATGCCGCCCGACATGCGCCAGTGGACCACCGCGTGCAGGTCGCGGGCCCGGTCGGGGCGGATGTGGGCGCCCATCCTGGCGAAGATCTCGGCCAGCACGCGCTCGCGCAGCGGGCGCTCCGCGACGACGCTCTCGAGCTGCGCGCGCGACGCCGAGGACACCAGGGACGCGAAACGCGCCGGTTCGACCTTGCTCAGGTCGAACGCGGGGGCGCGCTCCGCCAGGCGGAGCAGCGCAGCCAGGAGTCTTCGGAAGTCGTCCTTGCCGAGGTCGCGTGGGTTCACCGCGTCGGCGAGCGTGTTGACGTCGAGAGTGTGCGCCTCCCGGCCTACCGGGTCGAGCCGCTCCAGGGCGTTGAGCAGGGCCGCTCCACGGAGCTCCGCGACCTGATCTGCGCTGGTCATCCCGGCGTTGTCGGCCATGGTCACTCCCTCTCAAGTTACTCACACGTAGGCTACCCGCCAGTAGGTAGGCGGGCAAGCGTGCCGAAATCACCCTCCCGGGGCAGCGCCCGGTACCGTCTCCGGGCAGCAACAGGGAGGTCCAGCGTGTCAGAGGATGATCAGCGTCCGCCCGAGCGGGCTCGGCGGCTGCCGCGCGCGGTGCGCGAGCGGCAGATCTTGGACGCGGCCGTCCAGGTCTTCTCGCGCCACGGCTACCACGCGGCCTCGATGGACGAGATCTCCGACGTCGCCGGTGTCTCGAAGCCGATGATCTACACCTACCTCGGGTCGAAGGAAGACCTGTTCGGCGCGTGCATCCGCCGCGAGGCGACCCGCCTGCTCGAGGCCATCCAGGCCGGCGTGAAGCCCGATCTGCCGCCGGACATGCAGCTCTGGCACGGCCTGCGGTCCTTC
The DNA here is from genome assembly GCF_044453095.1 of Amycolatopsis sp. NPDC051758. NCBI lineage: Bacteria > Bacillati > Actinomycetota > Actinomycetes > Pseudonocardiales > Pseudonocardiaceae > Amycolatopsis > Amycolatopsis sp. NPDC051758. The sequence goes on from NZ_JBITCJ010000001.1 coordinate 1,633,833, forward strand.
TACCGCTTCGTCGCCGAGTACCGCGAGTCGTGGACGGTGCTGCACCGCCAGGCGCTCACCGTCGGCGGCGCGTTCGCCGCCGAGATCACCGACATGCGGGCGCGCGCGATCCAGCTGGTCGCGGCGCTCGTGGTGTCCGCGGGCACTCGCAAGGGCGTCGGCGAGCAGGCCGAGTTCTCCGGCGAAGGCCTGTCCGCGGCCCTGGTCGGGGCGGCCGAGTCGCTGGCCGACTGGGCCCTCGACCACCCCGACATCTCGGACGGCGTCCTGGCGTCGTGGCTGATGAACCTCGTCTGGCTCGGATTCAACGACCTCATCGAGGGTGCGGTCTGGAAGCCGTCAGAGTGAGGTGATCGTGCCGTCCAGGTGCGGCTTCGACTTGCTCCACAGCTCGAACGCCCAGCCCTCCGGCGTGGACCACGACGTGAAGCCCGCCTTGGCCGGCAGCAGCACCGGCTGCTTGAACCGGACGTCGACCGTGAACGCCTCCGGCAGGCGGCCTTCGAACGCGGCCAGGGCGTGGGCCTTCGTCCACATCCCGTGGGCGATCGCGCGAGGGAAGCCGAACAGCTTGGCCGTCAGCGGGTGCAGGTGGATCGGGTTGCGGTCGCCCGAGACCTCGGCGTAGCGCCGGCCGATGTCACCAGGGACCCGCCAGATCGCGTCCGGGGTCGGCGGGGCCAGTTGCTCGCGGCGCGTCGAAGAGCCAGCAGAGCCGCCGCGACGCAGGTACGTGCTGACGTCGGTCCACACCGCCTCGTCGCCGACCTGGGCTTCGCTGACAACGTCGAACTGACGGCCCTTCTCGTGCGGGCGCAGGTTCTCCGCGCGCACCCGGATCGTCAGCGGCTCACCGAGCCGCAGCGCGCGGTGCTGGGTGATGCGGTTCGCCACGTGCACCATCCCCAGCAGCGGGAACGGGAACCCCTGCTCGGTCATCAGCGCCATCTGCAGCGGGAACGCCAGCATGTGCGGGTACGTCGCGGGCAGCTCGTCGCTCAGCCGGAAGCCGCACACCGTGTTGTACGCCGCCAGGTGCGCCGGGTCGACGACAACGCCGGTGCGCACCAGCTCCGTGTCCGGCAACGATGAACCAGCCGGCTTGCGCAGGACGCCGCCGAGCAGGGCCTTCGGGTACAGCGTCGCCAGGCTCGGCGTGCTGTCGAGTTCGCGGATCGCCACGCCTCACGCCCCCAGCAGGGCCTGGCCGCAGACGCGGACCACGTTGCCGTTGACCGCGGCCGACGCCGGGTTCGCGTACCAGGCGATCGTCTCGGCGACGTCGACCGGCAGGCCGCCCTGGCCGAGGCTCGACAGCCGGCGGCCGGCTTCGCGGATGAACAGCGGCACCGCCGCCGTCATCTTGGTCTCGATGAACCCCGGCGCGACGGCGTTGATCGTGCCGCCGTAGGCCGCGAGCTGCGGGGCGCCGACGTTCACCATGCCAATCACGCCGGCCTTCGACGTCGCGTAGTTCGTCTGGCCGACGTTGCCGGCGATGCCCGCGATCGACGAGACGCCGATGATCCGGCCGTTCTCGTTCAGGATCTTGTCGTCGAGCAGCTTGTCGTTCACCGCGAGCTGCGCCGCCAGGTTCACCGCGAGCACCGAGTCCCACGCGCTCTCGCTCATGTTGCCCAGCGTCTTGTCGCGCGTGATGCCCGCGTTGTGCACAACGACGTCGACGCCGCCGTGACGCTCCTTCAGGTACTCAACGAGCTTCGCGGGCGCGCTCGGCGAAGTGATGTCGAGCTGCAGCGCAGACCCGCCGATCTTGTTGGCGACCTTCGACAGGTCACCACCCTGGGCGGGGATGTCGAGGGCGACGACGTGCGCGCCGTCGCGGGCCAGGGTCTCGGCGATCGCCGCGCCGATGCCGCGGGACGCGCCGGTGACCAGCGCGACCTTGCCGTCGAGGGGCTTCTCCCAGTTCGCGGGCGCAGCAGCCGTCTTGCCTTCGGCGCCGATCCGGATGACCTGGGCGTCGACGAACGCCGACTTCGCGGACAGCAGGAAGCGCAGCGTCGACTCCGTCGCCTCTTCGGCGCCTTCGGCGACGTACACGAGCTGAGCCGTCGCGCCGCGCTTCAGCTCCTTACCGACGGAGCGCACGAAGCCCTCGAGCGCGCGCTGAGCGATCCGCTCGCGGCCGTCGACCTGCTCCGGCGGGGTGCCCACGATGACCACCCGGCCGGACGGCCCGACACTGCGGATCACCGGGTGGAAGAAGTCGTAGACCTCGCGCAGGCGCGAAGGGTCGGTGACGCCGGTGGCGTCGAACACCAGCGCCGCGTGCCGGTCACCCGCACTGGTGACCACCTCGATGCCCGCGTCGGCGAGTTGATCCTTAAGGGTCTTTTCGAGGCGGCCGCCAGGCGCGGCACCGAGAAGTGCGGGACCCTCGAGGGCGGGTTGCCCGGGCTTGTACCGGCGCAGGGTGGCGGGGTTGGGCAGGCCGAGCTTCGGCACCACGAACTTCCCCAACGGGCTTTTCGTGAACTGCTGGTACCTGTCAGCCATCGAATGCCTCCCGTGCAGTCTGCGTCACGTCGCAGTCTAACCTACTCCTGAGTAGGTTACAGTGTGAGAGAGCCGACCAGAGAGGTGGAGTTCATGCCGCCGAAGAAAGCCCCCGCCGTGCGCAAGGTAGCGATCATCGGCGGCAACCGGATCCCCTTCGCGCGGTCCAACGGCCCGTACGCGAAGGCGTCGAACCAGGACATGTTCACCGCCGCGCTCGACGGCCTGGTCAGCCGGTTCTCGCTGCAGGACGAAGTGATCGGCGAGGTTGCCGCCGGCGCCGTGCTCAAGCACTCGAAGGACTTCAACCTGGCCCGCGAGAGCGTGCTGGGCAGCAAGCTCTCGCCCGCGACACCCGCGGCCGACGTCCAGATGGCGTGCGGCACCGGCCTGCAGGCCATCGTCAACGTCGCGAACAAGATCGCGCTCGGCCAGATCGACTCCGCCATCGCCGGCGGTGTCGACACCACGAGCGATGCGCCGCTGGCCGTGAACGAGGACCTGCGCCAGATCCTCATCGGCCTCAACGCCGCGAAGACGCTCGGCGACCGGCTCAAGCTCGTCGCGAAGATCCGCCCCGGGCACATCGTGCCGGCGATCCCGCGCAACTCCGAGCCGCGCACCGGGCTCTCGATGGGTGAGCACGCGGCGCTGACCGCGAAGATCTGGGAGATCACCCGGGAGGCGCAGGACGAGCTGGCCGCCACCAGCCACCAGCACCTCGCCGCCGCTTACGAGCGCGGGTTCTTCGACGACCTCGTGACGCCGTTCCTCAAGCTCGCGCGTGACCAGAACCTGCGCGCCGACTCGACCGCGGAGAAGCTCGCCAAGCTCAAGCCGGCGTTCGGCGGCCCGGACGGCACGATGACCGCGGGCAACTCGACCCCGCTGACCGACGGCGCGTCGACGGTCCTGCTCGCCACCGAGGAGTGGGCGAAGGCGCACAAGCTGCCGGTGCAGGCGTACCTGACGTTCTCGCAGACCGCCGCCGTCGACTACGTGCACGGTGAGGAAGGCCTGCTGATGGCGCCCGCGTACGCCGTGCCGCGGATGCTCGCGCGCGCCGGGCTTTCGCTGCAGGACTTCGACTTCTACGAGATCCACGAGGCGTTCGCGTCGCAGGTGCTGGCCACGCTCAAGGCGTGGGAGGACCCGGCGTTCGCCAAGGAGAAGCTGGAGCTGGACGAGCCGCTGGGCTCGATCGACCGCGCGAAGCTGAACGTCAACGGCTCGTCGCTGGCGGCCGGGCACCCGTTCGCCGCGACCGGCGGCCGGATCGTCGCGACGCTGGCGAAGCTGCTGCACGAGAAGGGGTCAGGCCGCGGCCTGATCTCGATCTGCGCGGCCGGCGGCCAGGGCGTCACCGCGATCCTGGAAAAGTAGCTCTCACACAAAAGGGCCGCCCCTCGCGAGGGGCGGCCCTTTTGTGTGGGTCAGCTGGTGGGCAGGGCCTTCTCGGCCCGCTTCGCGAGCTTCTTGGCCCGCTTCTGCCCCTTGCGGGTCAGCTTCCCGGCGCTGTTGCTGACGTCCTTCGCGGCGTTCCGCGCGCGCCAGGCGGCCGACGGCTTGCCGTGCGTGTCGGCCACCGCGAGCAGCAGGCCACCGGCCAGGCTCGTGTTCTTGAAGAACTGGATCTGCTGCTGCTGGCGCTCGCCCGGGTCCTGGATGGTCCAGAAGCTGTGCGCCGCGAGCGTCGTCGGCACCAGGCTGCCGAGCAGCAGCCCCGCCGCGAGGCGCGGCGCCTTGCCGGACGCGAGCGCAAGACCGGCGCCGATCTTCACGGCGGCGTCGATGCGGACGAGTGTCACCGGGTCACGCGGAACCTGCTCCGGGACGACGTCGCCGACCTTCTCGAACGCGCTCTCGAGGAACGGCTCCGCCGCCTTCGCGTGCCCCTGGGCGTTCCTCAGCGCATTGATCCCGCCGGTCACGAAGATCGTGGCGAGCAGGGGACGTGCCACTCGACGGAGTATCACGGTCATTGCCTTCCTCGTACGGGCCGCTGCCTGGTCGAACCTACCCGCTGGGTGCCCGCTCGGCTCGTGCTCGAACCCTCATCGGTGTTTCTGCCCGAATATCGTGTCGTTGCTAGAGAATGCTAGAAAGCGTTAGCGCTTGACCTTGACGTTGCGTCAACTTCTATCGTCGAAGCCATGGAGTGGTCGATCCAGGACATCGCCCGCTCGGCCGGGACCACGAGCCGGACACTGCGCCACTACGGCGCGGTCGGCCTGCTCGAGCCCAGCCGCGTCGGCAGCAACGGCTACCGCTACTACGACGAGCAGGCGCTCGTCCGGCTGCAGCGGATCCTGTTGCTGCGCGAGCTCGGCCTCGGGCTGCCGGCGATCGCCGACGTCCTGGACGGGCAACGCGACAGTGCCGCCGCGCTCGAGACCCACCTGGAGCTGCTCGAACAGGAGCGGCGGCGGATCGACCGGCAGATCGGTTCGGTCCGCACCACGCTACGGAAACTGAGAGGAGGTGAACGACTGATGGCAGACGAAGTTTTTGCCGGCTTCGACCACACGAAGTACGAGAAGGAAGTCACCGAGCGCTGGGGCGCGGACGCCTACCGGCACGGCGACCAGTGGTGGAGCTCGCTGACGGCCGACGAGAAGAAGGCCCACCAGCAGGAGCAGCTGGACATCGGCACCGCGTTCGGCGAGGCCCACGCGGCCGGGCTTGCCCCGGACGCCGACGAGGTCCAGGCGATCACCCGACGGCTGCACGCGTGGCTCCGGCCGGCGGTCTCGTCGGTGTCCGCGGGCTACTTCGCCGGACTCGGCCAGCTGTACGTCGACGACCCGCGCTACGGCGCGTACGACGAGAACCACGGCGCCGGGACGGCGGAATTCATCCGGGACGCGATGAAGATCTACTCGGAGCGGAACCTCGGTGCGTAACGCTGCGTCGTAGTCGGCGCTGGGGGTAGGGACGAGCAGGGCTGCAGACCTGTTCGTCTCTATGTACCCGCTGGGCGCAGGAGCGTGCGCCGGGTCGTGTCGAGGTGGCGGACCACCTGGTATTCGGCGCGGCTGCCGACCACTGGTGGTGCGCCGTCGCCTTCCACCACCGACCAGCCCCCTTCGTACCGGACGAGGTACGAGCCGTCCGAAGCGAATGCGTCACTGACCTCGGCCGTCAGGATCACACCGACCGGGTGGCGGATCTTCCGCGCCCGCCAGTCGGCTTCGGACACGCCGTTGTCCAGCGGCCCCGACCGCCACCGCGGATCGAGTGGCCACAGGCGGACCTGCCTCGAACTCGATCACCGCGCCACCGTGCCACACCGGAGCGGGCGATCCGGTGGGCCATCCGGTCGAACCTCGGCGACACGCGCTAGCCGTCTATGGCCGAATATCGGGCTCGCGCTAGATACGTCGATAACTTGGCAGAGTGGACCCCATCCGCAACCCCTTCGCACCGGGCGCCGGGCAACGGCCGCCCGAGCTGGCCGGGCGCGAGCGTGAGCTCAAGGCGTTCGAAGTGGTGCTGGAGCGGGTTGCGCGGGGGAGACCCGAACGCAGTCTGGTGCTGACCGGGCTGCGCGGGGTCGGCAAGACCGTGCTCCTCGGCGAGCTGCGGGCGATGGCCGTCCGGCACAAGTGGGGTGCCGGGAAGATCGAGGCGCGGCCGGACGCCGACCTGCGGCGGCCGCTGTCCGCCGCGCTGCACCGGGCCATCCGGGACCTCGCCGTGCGGCACCGCGCGCCGGACCGGGTCGAAGAGGTGCTCGGGGTGCTGAAAGCGTTTGCGCTGCGGGCCAACAAGGCCGACGCGAAGCTGCGCGACCGCTGGCAGCCGGGCATCGACGTGCCCGCCGCGCAGGGCCGCGCCGACTCCGGCGACATCGAAATCGACCTCGTCGAGCTCTTCACCGACGTCGCCGAGCTGGCCGCGGACGTCGGCACCGGCGTCGCGGTGTTCATCGACGAGATCCAGGACCTCCAGCCCGACGACGTCTCCGCGCTCTGCGCCGCCTGCCACGAGCTGTCGCAGTCGGGCGCGCCGCTGGTCGTCGTCGGCGCCGGGCTGCCGCACGTGCCCGCCGTGCTCTCGGCGTCCAAGTCGTACTCCGAGCGGCTCTTCCGCTACGCGCGCATCGACCGGCTCGACCGCGGGGACGCCGACTTCGCCGTGATGGCGCCGATCGAGCGTGAGGACGCCGGCATCGAGCCGGAAGCCCTCGACGCGCTCTTCGACGCCTCCGGCGGCTACCCGTACTTCATCCAGGCCTACGGCAAGGCGGCCTGGGACGCGGCGCCGTCCGACCCGATCACGGTCAAGGACGTCCAGGTCGCGGCGCCCGAAGCGGAGTCGGAGCTGGCGGTCGGCTTCTTCGGGTCACGCTACGAGCGCGCGACGCCCGCCGAGCGGGAGTACCTGCAGGCGATGGCCGAGCTGACCCAGGGCCGCGACGAGCCCGCCGGCACTGCCGACGTCGCCGTGTTCCTCGGGCGGAAGCCGTCGTCGCTCTCGCCGGCCCGCGACAGCCTGATGAAGAAGGGCCTGGTGTTCTCCGCCGAGCGGGGCCAGATCGCCTTCACCGTGCCGCACTTCGGCCACTACCTGCTCGGACGCGACTGACCTGGGCTTTTCCGGCTGTCTCGCGGTCTATGAGAGTCCCTACGGCTCTATTGCAAAATCGCTAGATCTCCTTAGATGGCATTAGCCGGTTGCCTCGTCGTGACGGCCGCCACCCCCGATCTTTTCGGCGCTTACCCAGATTTGCCGATGATTCATCGGCGAGTGCGCCACATCACCGGACATCCGTTGGAATCCTTGTGAAAAAAGGTGCATACTAGAGGCACAAGCCACCGAAACCCTCGAAGGGGATGCAGAAACCGATGAACAACATCGCCGCCAAGCTCCGTGCCCGCCGCGCCGAGGCTCGTACTCGCCGGGCGCTGGACCGGGCGATCGACACCGCCGCGACCGCGACGGTCCGTCAGGAACTCATCGCGATCGCGCAGGCTCGCTCCGGCTACATGCGCTGATCACTCACCCCGTGGCGGTCGCCCATTAGAGTGACCTATGCCACATAGTGTGCGAGGTGTAACGCCGCGCGAAGTCGCGTCGATACCCCCTACGACCCCGTGATGCTGGCGGACCCCCGACCTGGCAGCATCGCGGGGTTTCCCATATCCAAAAGTTCTTGACCCGGGCGTTCCGTCGAGTAATCTTTGACTTCGTCAACGAACTTGTTGAGGTGGTCAATGAACGACGCTGAGCTGGCCGAACGGGTGGCCGCGGTCCGGGCTTTCAACCGGCTCTACACCGGAGTCATCGGTGTCCTGGACGAAGGCCCGGCCGACGCCGAGTACTCGTTGCCGGAAGCCCGCGTGCTCTTCGAGCTCGCGCACCAGGAGCCGCTCGCCGTCACCGACCTGCGGAAACGTCTCGACCTGGACGCCGGGTACGCCAGCAGGCTGCTCGCCCACCTCGAGTCCCGCGGCCTGGTCTCCCGCGAACGGTCCGACGAGGACGCCCGCCGCCAGTTCGTGCGGCCGACGCCGGCGGGCCGCGACGCGTTCGCCCTGCTCAACCGCCGGTCCACCAACCGCATCGGCGCGCTGCTGAGCCGCTTCGACGAGGAAGACCAGCAGCGGCTACTGACCGCCATGCGCACCATCGGCGACGTCGTCGGCGAACGCCGTCACGACCCGGCGCTCGTGCTCCGCCCGCCACGACCGGGTGACCTCGGATGGGTGGTGCAGCGGCACGGCGCCGTCTACGCCCGCGAGTACGGCTTCGACGCCCGGTTCGAAGGGCTCGTCGCCCGCATCGTCGCGGACTTCACCGCGCAGGACGACCCGCGCCAGGCGTTCTGGATCGCCGAGCTCGACGGCGAGCGGGTCGGAAGCATCGCATGCGCCCGTGGGCACGACGCGGAGACCGCGAAGCTGCGGCTGCTGTTGCTGGAGCCGTCGGCCCGCGGCCACGGCGTGGGCCGGCGGCTGGTCACCGAGTGTGTCGAGTTCGCCCGGGCCCACGGCTACCGGGCGATGGAGCTGTCGACGGTGTCCACCCTCGAGGCCGCCCGCAGGCTCTATCGCGCGGCCGGGTTCAAGCTCGTCGGCGAAGCGGATTTCGACGACTGGGGTCCGAAGCTGACCGACGAGACCTGGCGCCTGGAGTTCTAGCGCGGCACCCGGCCGAGCAGGAAGAACTCCGGGTTCGGGCGCAGCGCGGTCAGGTGCGCGAGCCGGTTCGACATCGCGAACAACGCCGTGATGGCGCCGACGTCCCAGATTTCGTCGTCGGTCAGGCCGGCGTCGCGCGCGGCTTCGAGGTCACCCTCGCCGAACAGCGCCGAGTCCTGGGCCAGCGCGAGCGCGAGGTCGACGATCGCGCGGCCGCGCTCGTCCAGCTCGACCTGCCACGGGTTGCTCGACACGCGGTCGGCCAGCTCGGGGTCCTTGGCGCGGATGCGCAGGATCGCGCCGTGCGCGACAACGCAGTAGGTGCAGTGGTTGGCCCCGGACGTCGCGACGACCACCAGCTCGCGTTCGGCCTTGCTGAGTCCGTCGGAGCGTTCCATCAGCGCGTCGTGGTAGTCGAGGAACGCCCGCAGCTCGGCCGGCCGGTGGCCGAGCGCACGGAAGATGTTCGGCGTGAACCCGGACTTCTCCGCGATCACGCCGACCCGCTCGCGCAGGTCGTCGGGCAGGTCTTCGAGTTCCGTCACCGGGAACCGGCTCACCGCGTCGCTCATACCCTGCACGCTAGCCGGGTCGATTCCGTGGCGCGTTGTGGTTATCCACAACTCGCGGAGGCCGGGCACCTGCCGCTGCCCGCCGCGCTTTACCTGCGGGCCTGGCCGCTTGCACCTGAAGCCTGGTTGGCTGTCACCGTGACGGACTACGTCGACGGGTACTGCGAACGGGTTGCGCCCGGGCTTTGGGGAGAACCGCTCAACAGTCTCAGCAATCTTGCGTTTCTCGTCGCCGCCGTGCTGGTTTGGCGGCTCGCCGCGGGGGATCGGGTCGGGCGGGTGCTGGCCGCGTTGATCGGGCTCGTGTTCGTCGGGAGCACCGTCTTCCACCTGCTCGCGACGCGGTGGGCCGCCGTCGGGGACTCGGTGTTCATCCTCGTTTTTGTGCTGGTGTACGCCGTGTTGTTCGCGCGGGTGTTCTTCGGCTGGCGGCTGGCCTGGCTTGCCGCGCCCGCGTTTCTCGCGCTCACCGTTGTCACCGCGCTGCTCGGCGGTGGCCTCTACCTCTCCGCGCTCATCGGGCTCGGGATCTTCGCCGCGCTACTGGCCTTCGAGCGCGACGCGTACTGGACGCACTTCGCCGTTGCGGGAGCGGTGTTCGCGCTCTCGCTGAGCTTGCGCACGGTCGACCGGGACGTGTGTGACTTCGTCCCGGTCGGCACGCACTTCCTCTGGCACCTGCTCAACGGCCTGGTGCTTTACCTCGTCTCGAGGACGATGCTGCTCGAGCGCCGTCCTTAGTGGACACCGATCGGGCGCAGGTCCTTGTCGTGCTCGTCGGCCAGGTAGTCCTTCGGGTTCGTGTCGTCCGTGCCGTTGAAGATCTTCATCTGGCGGGCGATCACCGTGACGATCGCCGCGACCACCAGGTTGGCGATCAGGGCGACGAAGCCGACGTAGATCTGGACCTGGGAACCGGCGAACGGGTGCCAGCCGAAGATCGACATGTTGCCCATGGCCAGCGCCGAACCGCCGAAGTGCTGCTTGCCGCTGGCCGGGTTGGGGATGCCGTACAGCATGATCAGGCCCCAGCCGATGCCGACGACCCAGCCCGCGATCAGGCCCCAGCGGTGGAACCAGCGCGTGTACAGCGCGAGCGCCACGGCCGGCAGCGTCTGGAGGATCAGCACCCCGCCGATGAGCTGGAGGTCGATCGAGAACTGCGGGTCGATCAGGATGATCACGGCGACCGCGCCGAGCTTCACGACCAGCGAAGCGAGCTTCGCCTGCTTCGCTTCTTCCTTCGGCGTCGCGTTCTTCCGGATGTACTCCTTGTAGATGTTGCGCGTCCACAGGTTCGCCGCGGCGATCGACATGATCGCGGCCGGCACCAGCGCGCCGATGCCGATCGCGGCGAACGCGATGCCGGCGAACCACGACGAGAACTGGTTGTCGAACAGCACCGGGACGATCGTGTTGCCGTCCGCCTTGCCGGTCGCCGCGTTTGTCAGCGGCTTGACGCCCGCCGTGATCGCGACGTACCCGAGCAGCGCCAGCAGGCCCAGCACCAGCGAGTACGCCGGCAGCGCGACCATGTTCCGCTTGATGACGCTGCGGCCGCGCGAAGCCAGCACGCTGGTCAGCGAGTGCGGGTACAGGAACAGCGCGAGCGCCGAACCCAGCGCCAGCGTCGCGTACTGCAGCTGGTTGTTGGCGTTCAGCAGGATGCCGTCGGCCTTCGACGGTGTCTTGTCGAACTTGTCCACCGCCGTGTCGAAGATGTGCGCCCAGCCGCCCAGCTTCGAGGGCAGGTAGATGATCGCCACCAGGATCACGATGTAGATCAGGATGTCCTTGACGAACGCGATCAGCGCGGGCGCCCGCAGGCCGGACTGGTAGGTGTAGAACGCCAGGATCACGAACGCCACCAGCAGCGGCAGGTGGCCGACGATGCCCGAGCCGTTGATGCCCATGGTCCGCAGCACGGCTTCGAGGCCGACCAGCTGCAGCGCGATGTACGGCATGGTCGCGACGATGCCGGTGATCGCGATCAGCAGCGCGAGGATCGGCGAGCCGAAGCGGCCGCGCACGAAGTCGGCGGGCGTCACGTAACCGCGTACGCGCGAAACCGACCACATCCGCAGGGCCGGCAGCAGCACGATCGGGTAGACGACGATCGTGTACGGCAGCGCGTAGAGGCCGAGCGCGCCGGCGCTGAACACCAGCGCGGGCACCGCCACGAACGTGTAGGCCGTGTAGAGGTCACCGCCGAGCAGGAACCACGTGATCCACGAGCCGAACTTGCGGCCGCCGAGGCCCCATTCGTCCAGGTGGTCCAGCCCACCGCCGCGCTGCCAGCGCGCCGCCATGAAGCCGAGCACGGTGACCAGCGCGAACAGGACCGTGAAGATGATCAGTTCGGGCCACTGCAGGTTGCTCATCGAGCGTCCCCCTCGTCCAGGTCGTCGACGCTCAGCCGGTCCGGGGCGTCAACCGTCGCCTTGTCCCGCGTCATCAGGTAGACGATCCAGGTGCTGAGCACCCCGACCGCGACCATCAGGAACTGGAACCAGTAGAAGAACGGCATCCCGAACAGCCGTGGACCGTCCATGTTGAACAGTGGCGTGACCAGGACCAGCAGCGGAACGATCAGGAGCAGGTTCCACGGGTTGAACCGCGACCCGTACACCTTCTCGTCGTGCTTCTCAGTCGACATCGGACCTCACCTAACACTCCCGTAACCGACCGCCTGACCTTAGAACCTGGGTGACGGGACGTCACGTCTGTCCGATATCGATTTGATCGCCACGGAGTGCGTTGCCGACCAACGTCGGTTGCCCCGCACCTGAGCGCCCTATATCAATAGCCGGACTCCGCACGCGAAAACCCATAAAGGGGCAACCGAATGACACGACTCCGCTACGCGGTGGTGATCCCGGCGATCGCCGGCACCCTGCTGGCCGGGTTCACGCCTGCGTTCGCAGGTCAGGAGGTCGCGGCCGCCAAGCAGCCGCTGAACTCCACGAACATCCCGCCGCAGTACGCGAACCAGACGCTGAGCTGGCACAAGTGCGCCGTCCCGGACGAGCTGCCGACGGCCCCGCCCGCCGGCGCCGAGGGTATGGAGTGCGCGACGTACAAGACGCCGCGCAACTGGTACCAGGCGAACGCCCAGATCGACCTGACCATCGCGGTCAGCCGCCTGAAGGCGACCAAGGACGCGACGGCCAGCGTCGTCACCAACCCCGGTGGCCCGGGCGCGCCCGGCCGCAACTTCCCGGCCCGGCTGCGCAACCAGCCGAAGCTGCGCGAGCACCAGGAGATCGTCGGGTTCGACCCGCGCGGCACCGGCAAGAGCACGAACATCACGTGTGGTGGCGCCATCGGCACCGGGTCCGACCTGGACCCGCGTGACCGCGACCGCGCGAACCTGAACCTGATCCTGCAGGCGACGAAGTACGCGGCGCAGTCCTGCCAGGTGAAGTCCGGCGAGCTCGGCCCGCTGATCAACACCGACCAGACGGTCAAGGACATCGACCTGCTGCGCGTGCTGCTCGGCCGCGACAAGATCAACTGGGTCGGTTACTCGGCGGGCACCTGGATGGGCGCGCACTACGCGCAGGCCTACCCGACTCGCACCGGCCGGTTCGTGCTGGACTCCGCGACGGAGTTCACGACGACGTGGCAGAAGTCGTTCGACTGGCAGCCGCTCGGCTTCGAGCGCCGCTTCCGGTCCGACTTCCTCCCGTGGGTGGCGAAGTACGACAAGCTCTACCACTTCGGCACCACCGGCGAGGCGGCCCGCCAGACCTACGAGCAGGTCCGCTACGCCCTGACCCAGGGCGCGGTCACGCTGCCCGACGGTTCGAGCGTGTCGGCCAACGGCCTGGACGCCTTCATCGCGTCGAGCATCTACTCGAAGCGCTCCTTCCCGGGTCTGGCCGACTACCTGGTCAGCGTCCGCACGCTGACCCAGGGCACCGCCTCGGCGCAGGCCAAGACCTCGGCCGCGCAGAAGGTCAAGGCCGGCGACACGAGCACCGTGACCTACGGCGCGCAGCCGCTGATGGTCCCGGCCGACGGCGACTCCTACGACGCCAGCTTCTGGACCATCCCGTGCAACGAGGGTCCGTGGACCGGCACGACGAACAGCGCCATCAAGGACTCGCAGAAGCTGATCGACAAGCAGCTGCCCCTGCTCGGCGCCGGCTGGTTCATCCAGCCGTGCCTGTTCTGGAAGAAGACCCCGGCGCCGCTGCCCGTGCTGGACGGCAAGGGTGTCCCGCCGGTGCTGATCGTCGAGTCGGAGCACGACCCGGCGACGCCGATCGAGGGTGCGCGCCGCGCGCACAAGGCGTTCGCGGGTTCGCGGATGCTGACGATCACCGGTGAGGGTGACCACGGCATCTACGCCGGCGGCAACGCGGGTGTGGACAAGGTCGTGGAGGCCTACCTGGTCGACGGTGTGGTGCCGAACGACCAGAGCCTGCCGGGTGTGGCACTTCCGGTGCCTCCGGGAGCCTGACGCCACCAGGTGTAGTGGGGCCCCGTCGGACTTCGGTCCGGCGGGGCCTTTTCCACACCTGTGCACAGAGTTGTCCACAGGCTGGGGACAACTCCTGGTATTAGAATCGGGTTCATGGTGCGGGTGCCGCTGACGGACGAAGAGCGCGAACGGGGCGAACGCCTCGGCCAGGCGCTGCGGACGGCGCGGGCCGGCCGGAGCATGGTCGACGTCGCCGGCGAGGCCGGGATCTCGGTCGAAACGCTGCGGAAGATCGAAACCGGGCGGATTCCGACACCGGCGTTCTTCACCGTCGCGGCCATCGCGGACGCGGTGGGGCTGCCGCTGGACGAGCTGCGGGCGGCGGTGGCGCCGGCCGGGTCTTCGGCGCTTTCGCAGGCCAGTTAGCTCGCTGGGCGTGCGCTGGCACCTCACCGAAGACCTCGACGGCTTCCTCGCCCAGGCCGGGGACTTCCTGCGGTCGCGGCCAGCTCTGCACACCTCGCAGCTGACCCGGATCGAGAAGCTGCGGACGCAGGAGGAGAAGGGCACCGTCTTCGGCCGGCTGGAGCAGGAAGGCGAGGTCCGCGCCATCTTCTACCGCCGGCCGTCGCAACGCCTGATCCTCACCGCGGCCGCACCCGAGCAGGCTGACGCACTCGCCGCCAGCCTGGCCGGCCTCGGCCACCCGCTCTCCGGCGTCACCGCGGACCATGACTCCTCGAGCGCGTTCGCCGAGGCCTGGCGACAGTGCACCGGCGCGACGGCCGTGCCCGATGTGCGGGTCCGCACGGAAGTCATCAGCTGGTGCGCCGAGTTCGCGGCCGCCGTCGGCGAGGCCGCCATGGACGCCGAGGCCTGGGCCGTTTCGCGCTTCGGCGACAAGCACTTCACGTTCTGGGAGACCGAGGAACCCGTCGCCATGGCGGGCTCGACGCCGATGGTGGCCGGGATGGTCCGGGTGGACCCCGTTTACACCCCGGCCCGCGCCACCGATGTTGTGCTCTACACCGACCCGGCCAACACCACCAGCAACGCCCTGTACCGGCGGATCGGCCACGTCCCCATCGCCGACTTCACCGGTTACGACTTCGCCTAGCTCGGGCGCAGCTGGGTCAGGATGTGGTCGCGGTCGTTGAGGAACGCGCAGGCGGGCACCGGCAGGTCGTAGCTGTTGAGGAGCTTCTCGAAGTCGGAGAACTCGTCGGCCGACAGGTTCAGGCCGACCTTGACCGCGTGCGCGGACAGGACGTCGGCCAGTTCCTCCCACTCGCCGGACCACAGCAGGGTTCGGTAGTGCGTGTAGTCCTCCGGGGAAAGCCGGTCGGCGAGGTGGGTCAGCACGCTGTCGGCGAAGAAGCTGATCCGGTTTTCCTTGAGGTCGGCGACCGTCGGGTTGGCCGGGTCGCGTGCCGTGTCCGGGTTGCGGACCACGCCGGGGCCGGCCACCGGGTAGGCCGTGTGGACGTGGCCGTTCTCCTCGACCAGCACGATCACGTGCACGTTGAACCGCTCGCCGGCACAGCGCCAGCGGCCGTTCAGCTGCTGCCGGCGGGCCTCGCTCGGATCGTTCGCGACGTCCTTCACGACCGCGATGATGTGCTCGTCACTCCAGCCGGCCGGGAACTCGCTGGTCGCCCTGCGCCCCACCCCCGGTGCGTGCCCGCCGCCCACTGGCTGCTCCCTTCGTCGCAACGAGCGTAGGTCAAATGCCGAGGGACAGCACCACGATCCCGAGGACCTGCAGGTCGAGGCCCCGGAAGAGCTGGCGGACGAGGTTGGCGGGCATCGGGCCCATCGGCGTGTCGACAAACGCCGGGTTGCCGTAGTCGACGGCCTTCCGGGTGACCGTGCGCAGGATCGAGAGCACCGACAGCGGCACGGCGAGCCACGCGGGGCCCGCGAACGACGTCCCGGCGGCCAGCGTGACGGCGAACAGGACCACCGCCCAGAGCAGACCGGCGCCGGCGAGCACCAGGCCGTGGGTCAGCACCAGCTCGCGGTTCGACGTCCCGAGCCACCGGCGGCGGCCAGGGTTGCGCCAGAGCTCGCCGAGCGCGGCACCGAACGGCGTCAGCGCGACGTACGCGCCGATGCCGATCAGGACCGCGCCCGGCAGCGTCGGCAGGGCGATGTGCGCAACGACGACCGCGAAGGCGACCAGGGCCGCCGCGCCCGCGTAGCGGGACCGGCCGAGTGTGCTCGCCCAGGCCAGCCGCAGCGGTGTCGGGCGGCGCAGCGAAAACCGCCCGATCGGCCCGGACGGCGGGAGCAGCATCATCGGGTCGAGGAACGTGACGGCGACCGAGCGCAGCACCCGGCCGTCCCACCCGGCGAGCAGCGACCCGCGGCCCGCGTGCGAAACCGGCTCGCCGCCGAAGGCCAGCGGCAGCGCCGCGACCAGCACTCCGGCCGCGACGAACTGCACGGTTGCCGGGCCGAGGCCGAGCGCGGCGATCACCAGCCCGAGCACCGCGAGCACCAGCGGCCCGAGCGCGTCCAGGCGCAGCGACGTCCGCCGGGCCGACACGAACGCGACCACCGCGGTCGCGGCGACCACGGTGACGGCCGCGCGCCACTGGTCCAGCCCCGCTCCGCCGACGGCGAGCAGCAGCGCGGCCAGGTAGGTGGTCACCGCGACCATGCCGGTCCAGGCGCCGAGCAGCCGCAGCGTGACCACGCGGCCGCGGTCCACCGGCGCGAAGTCGAGCCAGGTCAGCTCTGCCGGTTCGACCCACGCGAAGCCGCGGCGCAGCAGGCCGCGCCAGCCCACCGCGCAGCACAGCGTCAGCAGCCCGAGGACGGCCGGGAAGTCCACCCGGGCCGAGCCGTAGACGGCCGGGCGCCAGGCGTCGACGTGGAAGAACGCGGTGAACAGGAACCCGAAACCGAAGAGGAAGGCGAACGAAGCCGTGTCGCCGCTGAAGATCCCGCCGAACCGCTTGCGGCCCGGGATCCGCATCCGGCGCGGCGCCAGGGTCACCACAGCTCGAGGACGCTGTCCGCGGCTTCCAGCAGCGGCGGGTGGTGCGTCGCCACCACCACCGCCGCGCCGGCCGCCGTCGACCGGGCGATCACCTCGACCAGCCACTCCTTGCCCGCCGTGTCGAGCGCGCGCTCCGGCTCGTCGAGCAGCAGCACGCGGTGCGGGCGCGCGGTGACCCCGAGCAGGAGCAGCCGGCGGCGCTGGCCCGCGGAGAAGTGCCCGGCCGTGACACGCATGCGTTCACCCAGGCCCGCGTCACGCAGCAGTTCCTCGTGGTCACCGAGGTCGGCGCCGAACGAGCCGGACAGGAGCTCGAGGTGCTGCAACGGCGTCAGCTCGGCGAAGAAGTCGGAGTCGTCGAACAGCACCGACACCTTGCGGCGGAACTCGACGTCACGCTCGTCGGGCACCTTGCCGTCGACCAGCACCCGCCCCCGCTGCGGTGCCTGCATGCCGTAGAAGCAGCGCATCAAGGTCGACTTGCCGACCCCGTTCGGCCCGACGATCGCGGCGCACTCACCGGGGTCGACGGTGAAGTCGAGGTCGTCGAACAGCCAGTGCTCGCCGGCGCGGACGCCGAGGCCGGTCGCGGTGATCACCGGAGTGCTTCGATCACCGGCGCGAACTGGGTCATGTTCTGCTCCAGCACGGTGTAGTAGGTCAGCCCGAACCGCTCCCGGTGCGCGTGGAGCTGCTCGGCGACCTCCTCGGCCGAGCCGACCAGTGCGGTCGGCAGCTCCGCGAGCTGCTCGACGTCCAGCACGCCCTGGGTCTGCTTCGCGAGCTCGGCCAGCGCACCCGCGCGGTCGTCGGTGATGTGCACGAAGTGGCAGAGCAGGTTGAACTCCACCTCGCGGCCGCCCAGCTTCGACCGGACGAACCCGACGCGTTCCTCGATCTCCTCGGCGCTCGCCGGGGCCAGCGCGCCGCCGTCCGGCGTCTTGGCCGCGCCGGTGAAGCCGATGATGTCGGCGTGCTCGGCCGCCAGGGTCAGGAGCCGGTCGCCGCGGCCGGCGAGCAGCAGGGGCGGCCCGGCGGGACGCACCGGCGCCGGCTTGTGCTCCGGGTCGGCATACGCCCGCTTCAGCTCGAGGATCGCGCGTTCGAGGTGGTCGACACGCTCGCGGGCCGGCGGGAACGCCATCCCGGCGGCCTCGAACTCCTCCTTGACGTACCCGGCGCCGAGGCCGAGCTCGAGGCGGCCGCCGGTGAACTGGTCGGCGCCCGTGACGTCCCGGGCGAGCAGCACCGGGTTGTAGAACGGCGTGTTCAGCACGAAGGTGGTGAGCCGGACCCGCTCGGTGACCTCGGCGGCGAGCACGAGCGCCGGGAACGGCGGCGCCATCCCGAGGTGGTCCGCCGCGCCGATCACGTCGAAGCCGAAGTCCTCGGCCTTGCGGCACTTCTCGACCCACCCGGCGCGGTCGTCGGGCACGTGCATGTTGACACCGAAGCGGAAATCCCCAGTCATGGCACCAAGGTACTCATCGGCCGCGCAGGTGCTCGATCACCGGGGCGAGCCTGGTCAGGTCGTCTTCGATCACCGTGAAGTAGCTGATGCCGAGCGTCTCGCGGGTGCGCAGCAGCTGGTCGGCGACGGCGGCCGCGGATCCCGTGAGGACGGTCGGCAGCTCACCCAGCTCGTCAACACCGAGATCGGGGACGCGCTCGTGGACGGCCTCGAGCGCGCCGCGCCGGTCGTCGGTGATCCGGGTGACGTGCACCAGCAGGTTCAGTTCGACGTCCCGGCCGTTCAACGCCTTGCGCGTGAACTCGACCCGCTCGGCCAGCTCCGCCGGGCCGGCCAGGGACATCCGGCCTTCGACCTTGGTCGCGGCGGTCCCGGTGAACCCGACGATGTCGGCGTGCTTCGCGGCCAGCTTCAGCACGCGGTCGCCGCGCCCCCCGAGCAGCAGCGGCGGCCCTTCGGGACGCACCGGCGCCGGCCTGTGGTCCGGGTCGGCGAAGGCCCGCTTCAGCTCGGCGACCGCACGCTCGAGCCGCGCGAACCGCTGCCCCGGCGTGCCCCACTCGATCCCGGCCGCGTGGAACTCCGCCTCGACGTACCCGGCGCCGATGCCCAGCTCGAGACGCCCCGCGGTGAACTGGTCGGTGCCCGTGACGTCGCGGGCGAGCAGCACCGGGTTGTGGAAGCAGGCGTTGAGCACAAACGTGTTGAGCCGGACCCGCTCGGTCGCCTCGGCGGCGAGCACCAGCGCGGGGAACGGCGGCGCCATCCCGACGTGGTCGGCCGCGGCGACGACGTCGTAACCGAGGTCTTCGGCCTTCCGGCACTTCTCCACCCACTCGGCCCGTGAGCCGGGCACCACCAGGTCGACGCCGAAGCGGAACGGTCTCATGGGCCCGAAAGTACAGGGAAAGGGACGCCTCCCGGATGCGGCCGGGAGGCGTCCCTTTCTGTTTCGGGGAACTCAGGCGAGGCGCTGAGCCAACGCGTCGAGCTCGTCACGCAGCGAGGTGGGCACCTCGCCGATCTTCTCGAACCACTCTTCGATCAGCGGCAGCTCTTCGCGCCACTCCTCGGGCTTGACGTCGAGCGCGGCCTGGATGTCCTCGATCGGCTCGGTGAGACCCTCGGTGTCGAGGTCCTCGGCCCGCGGCACGAAGCCCACCGGCGTCTCGACGGCGTTGCCCTTGCCCTCGACGCGCTCGATGACCCACTTGAGGATCCGCGAGTTCTCGCCGAAGCCCGGCCACAGGAACCGGCCGTCGTCACCGCGGCGGAACCAGTTGACGTAGAAGATCTTCGGGAGCTTGTTCGCGTCGGCGTTCTTGCCGAGGTTCAGCCAGTGCTTGAAGTAGTCACCGGCGTGGTAGCCGAGGAACGGCAGCATCGCCATCGGGTCGCGGCGCACGTTGCCGACCGCACCGGCCGCGGCCGCCGTGGTCTCCGACGACATGGTGGCGCCCATGAACACGCCGTGCTGCCAGTCGCGGGCCTCGTTCACCAGCGGCACCGTCGTCTTGCGACGGCCGCCGAAGAGGATCGCCGAGATCGGCACGCCCTTCGGGTCGTCCCACTCGTCGGCGAGGATCGGGCACTGCGACATCGGCGTGCAGTAGCGCGAGTTCGGGTGGGCGGCCTTCTCGTCGGAGTCGGGCGTCCAGTCCTGGTTCTTCCACGACGTCGCGTGGGCGGGCTTGTTCTCCATGCCCTCCCACCAGATGTCGCCGTCGTCGGTCAGGGCGACGTTCGTGAAGACCGTGTTGCCCTTCTCGATCGTGCGCATCGCGTTCGGGTTGGTGTGCCAGTCGGTGCCCGGCGCGACGCCGAAGAAGCCGAACTCGGGGTTGACCGCGTACAGGCGGCCGTCTTCGCCGAAGCGCATCCACGCGATGTCGTCACCGAGGGTCTCGGCGCGCCAGCCCGGGATGGTCGGCTGCAGCATGGCGAGGTTGGTCTTGCCGCAGGCGCTCGGG
Source organism: Amycolatopsis sp. NPDC051758 (assembly GCF_044453095.1). Taxonomy (NCBI): domain Bacteria; kingdom Bacillati; phylum Actinomycetota; class Actinomycetes; order Pseudonocardiales; family Pseudonocardiaceae; genus Amycolatopsis; species Amycolatopsis sp. NPDC051758. The sequence goes on from NZ_JBITCJ010000001.1 coordinate 1,653,939, forward strand.
AACGCCGCCGCGACGTAGTGGACCTTGTCCTCGGGCGAGATCAGCTTGAGGATCAGCATGTGCTCGGCGAGCCAGCCCTCGTCGCGGGCCATCACCGAAGCGATGCGCAGCGAGTAGCACTTCTTGCCCAGCAGGGAGTTGCCGCCGTAACCCGAGCCGTAGCTCCAGATCGCGCGCTCCTCGGGGAAGTGCGAAATGTACTTCGTCGTGTTGCAGGGCCAGGAAACGTCCTTTTGGCCCGGCTCGAGCGGCGCACCGACGGAGTGCAGCGCCGGCACGAATTCACGCTCGGATCCGTCCGGCGCGACGAACTTGTCGAGGGCCGCGCGACCGGCGCGGGTCATCACGCGCATCGACGCGACAACGTAGGCGAAATCGGTGATTTCGATACCCAGCTTGGGATTCTCGTCGGCGAGCGGACCCATGCAGAAGGGGATGACGTACATCGTGCGGCCGCGCATCGAGCCCCGGAAGAGCTCGGTCATGGTGGCCTTCATCTCGGCCGGGTCCATCCAGTTGTTGGTCGGACCGGCGTCCTCGGGACGCTCCGAACAGATGAAGGTCCGGTCTTCGACGCGGGCGACGTCGTTGGGGTCGGAGGTGGCCCAGAAGGAGTTCGGCTTCGACTTGAGCTGCACGAACGTGCCGGCGTCGACGAGCTCCTGGTTGATCCGGGCGGCTTCTTCGTCAGACCCGTCGACCCACACCACGCGGTCCGGGGTGGTCAGCTCGGCGACCTCCCGGACGAAGGACAGCACGCCACTGTGCGTCGTCGGCGCGGTGTCCAGTCCGGGGATGGCGACTGCGGTCATCTCTACTCCTGACTTCCGACGACAAATGAGCCCGCACCGGGAACGACGCTGTTCCGGTGCGGGCTTCATTGCCTGCGGCCGAATGGCTTCGCACACCGGTTGGCGAACCGGTGTGCGGGTTTTTGGGATTCTTCGAGAGTAACCGCATGACCGGCAGGTAACCGAGAGCTGACGTGTACGTTCTCTCACAGGACCGATAAGGGAATCGATTCAGAAGCCTGCTTCTTTTTGTTGAAGACATGAAGAAAGCCCGGCGCGCGAGCACCGGGCTTTCAAACTGTGACCTGGGTTACCCCTAGTTGGGTGAGATCCACTGACCGGTGCCGGAGTCGATGCGCGCGACACCCTCGAGCGTCTGCGTGCCGGCACCGCCCCACTCGGCGTCGCCCGCCGGGTCGCCGCCGAGGGCCGGCTCGCTCCCGGAGTCCATCAGTCCACTGGAGACTTCGGTCCACTGACCGGGGCCGGAGTGCTCGAACGTCGTGGTCGTGCCGTCGGCGTCGGTCTGCACCGCGATGTCCGCTTCGCCGTCGCCGTCCTTGTCGGTGAAGGCGATCGTGCCGCCGCTCTTCGTCTCGACGATGGCGGTGTCGTTGTGTCCGTCGTGGTCGGTGTCGATGGTCGCGACACCGGCGTCGACCTCGCCGTCCGGCAGGTCCGCGTGGATGTGGCCGCCGGAGCCGTCGTCCCGGCCGCCGGTGTCCGTGTCGTCGTGGCCGCCGTCGCCCGCCTGGACCCACTGGCCGCTGGCCTCGTCGTAGACAGCCTGCTCGACGACGTGCCCGGTCTCGTCCAGCACGGCGTACTGGTCGGCTTCGCCGTCGTGGTTCGTGTCGATGAAGGCCTGGGCCGTGCCGTCGTCGTGCTCGACGATCGCGGTGTCGTTGACGCCGTCCTCGTTCACGTCGTAGTTGACCTCGGCCTGGTACTCCTGACCGTCGACGTGGACGGTCATCGCGTCCGCGCCGCCGGCGTCGGTGTCGCTGCCGCCGCTCTCGTCGACCCACATGGGACTTCCCCCTTTGAACCGGGTAACGCCGTCTCTGACCTGCTGTCTGAGGGTATGACTCACCGTAGGCCCGTTCGGTTCCGCTCCACAACCGGGCGCGCGGTCAGGCCGGCTTGTCCCGGAGTGCCCGGATGCGGGTGAGGAAGGCTTCGGCGCGCTCACGGCCGTCGCTGACCTCTTTGAGCCGCTTCGCCACGATCGAGATCTTCTTGGCGCGTTCCTGGGCGCCCATCTTGATCGTCTTGTCGACTTCCTTCAGGTCGGCCTCGATCGCGTCGATGCGCCGGCCGAGCGCCTCGTCCAGCGCCATCGACAGCTGCTGCTCGGCCTCGATGAGCTGCTCGGCGACGAGCTGGTCGAGCGTCGAGCGGGCATCCGCGATGGCCTCGACCAGCCATTGCTTCATGTGCTGCTTGTCGGCCGCGTGCTTGCGCGTGCGGGCCATCCACCAGCCGGCGCCGAGGCCGATGATGATCGTCGCGGGCAGCACCACCGGGTTGAGGATCGCGACGCCGGCCAGCGGCAGCGCGGCCACCTTGCCGGCGCCGACCCCGCCCGAGATGCCCATGAACACGAGCAGCTTGTCTTCGGCCGTCGGCGGCTTCTTGTCCGGCGGCCGCAGCACCACCGGCGGCCCGCCCGCCCGGGCGAACTGCGCGCGGATGACGTCGAGCTCCTCGGGGGAGAACAGCTCCGACAGCGAGACGTTGGTGACCTGGTTGAGGCGTTGCGAGAGCAGCATCGAGACCCGCTGCGACGTCGTCTGCAGCGCGATGTCGACCTGCTGCGGCAGCGCGGCCAGCTCGTCCCGCTTCGCGCCGTCGATCAGCTGCCGGAAGTGGGTCTGCGCGTCCCGCATCTGCCTGCTGCTCTCGTGGCCGACCTCGACGCGGGTGCGCTGCACCTCGCCACGCAGCTTCAGCTGCCAGCCTCGGGTCGACGTCCGGCGCTCGGCCTGCAGCTGGTCACGGCGTTCACGCAGCACCTCCGCCTCGGCCTCGCCCGCGGACAGCGCCCGGCTCTCGGCCTGCAGCTTCGCCTTCAGCTCGCCCAGCGCACTGGACAGCGCGCGCAGCGTGTTCGCCTCGGCGAGCATCGCCGAGCGGCCGACGAGGAGCTCCTGCAGCGCCGTCTGGATCGCGGCGACGCCGGACTTCTCCCGCAGCATCGCGGCCATCTGCTCGTTGGGCGCCTTCGACGCGGTCTCGAACATGCGCGCCGACACCGGGTGGAACACCGCGTCGGCGAAGCGGGGCGCGTACTCGCGCAGCAGCTGCCGGTCGGCCTCCATGACCTCGCGCCAGCCGCGGAACATGTCCACCTTGGTCAGCGCGAACACGACCGTCTCGACGCGCTCGCCGACGTCACGCAGGAACTGCAGCTCGGTCGAGGTGAACGGCGCCGAAGCGTCCACGACGAACAGCAGCGCGGTCGCGCCCGCGGCGGCTTCCTTGGCGAGCTCGCCGTGCATCGAGTCGAGGCCGCCGACCCCCGGGGTGTCGACCAGCGACAGCCGCTCCAGCAGTGGCACCGGCCCGGTGACCTCGACGTACCGCGGCGGGATCTGGCCGGGCGGCAGCTCGTGCGCGGCGGACACCCAGTGGATCAGCTGGCCGAGGTCGATCGGCACCGGCGCGAGCTGGCCGGGGTAACAGGCGTGCGCGCCCCACGTGTCGGCGTGGTCGAACACGAGGTAGGTGGCGGTGGCGACGTCGGCGTCCACAGGGGACAGTCCCGGCCGCGCGAGCAGCGCGTTGACCAGCGAGCTCTTGCCGCGGTTCGTCTCGCCGACCACCACGACGGCCGGCTTCTTCGGGCGGGCCTGCCGGATGTTCTCGACCCACTTGGCGGCGTCCGGGTCGGCGTCGCGGACGACGGTCAGCAGCTGGTCCCGCGCGGCCTGGACCTGCGCGGGCAGGCTCGGCGCGGTCGGTGCGCTCACAGCGTCTTCTTCGCGTAGACGGTGACGATCGGGGCCCGCAGCAGCCGGTCGTGGTCGGCGAAGCCGGTGACCTCGGTTTCCGCGACCGTGCCGTCGAGCATCGGGTCGTCGGTCGGGATCGCGCCGCCGGCTTCGTGCCGGGCCGGGTCGAACCGCTGGCCGTCGGGCCGCAGGGCCTGGACGCCGATCGCGGCGAGCCCTTCTTCGAGGCGTTCGACCACGCCACCGCTGCGGGCGCGATCCAGCGCGTACAGGCACATCTGGATCAAGGCCTGGCGATCGGCGAGGGCGCGCTCGAGGTCGGTAACGGCTACCGGCTGCAAGGGGTGCACATCGGTGTCCGACGCCACTGCGGGGCTGCCGGTTCCCTTTTCCGCGTCGGCTTCTTCGACGATCTGCGTGAGGCTCACCGCCGCGATCTGGCCCGTCGGTGTGTCGTCGGGATCCACGGATCCGTCCTTCCGAAACCACGCCACCCGCACCACCCCGTCCCGGTTCCGGCTGATTCCACCAGTTTGCGGCACTCAGCTGCCATCCGGGGCCGGAACGGCGTGAACCGGGCGGAGGAAGCGCACCAGGATCGTCCGGAGGATCGCCTGTTCGGCGGGCAGATCGAGGTCGGGGTCGAGACTGGCCCGCGAAATCATCGCGTCGATCAGGCCGACGAGCCAGCCCGCGGCCGCGCGCGGGGGGACACCGGGGTCGATCAGCCCGGCGCCGGCGGCCCGCTCGACCAGCACGGCCAGGCCGTCGCGCAACGCGCCGTCGTTGCGCTGGATCAGCGCGGCGAACTCGTCGTCGCGGGCGGCCTGGGCGGCGGCCTCGAGCACGAGTCGGACGACGGCCGGGTGCGCGACCTGCCCCGCCAGCTCGGCGACGACGTCGAGCAGCGCGCGCCACGGGTCGTCCGCTTCGGCCGCGGCGGCCAGCCGTTCGCCGGTTTCGCGGGCGTCGTCGGTGAAGATCGCCGTGAACACCGCGCGCTTGTTGGGGAAGTAGTGGAAGAGGCTGCCGGAGCTGATCCCCGCGGCGCGGCAGATGTCCGCCGTGGTCGTCCGCTCGAAGCCCTTCTCGGCGAAGCACCCGGCGGCGGCGTCGACGATCGCGCCGCGTTTGGCCGCGTGCTTGGCCGGGTCGACCGTCCTCATCGTTCGACGGGCGGCTCGTCCCGCCAGGGATACCCGTGCTCGGCGAAGGCCGGCGCCAGCTCTTCGCCCGAAAGGTCGGTCTTCTCCCGCGCGATCTCCCGGCCGTCGACGGTGCGCAGGACGAGCTCCTTGCCGTCGAGGTAAACGGCGTCGAGGTCGGCCTCGATGCGGCGGGTCTTGTCCCCGCGAACCAGCGTGACCCGCGTCGGCGACACCGTGACGACCAGGCGTTCGTGCGCCCAGATCGCGGCGAAGACCAGGCCCAGCGCCAGGCCGCCGCCGACCGCGGCCAGCGTCGCCCACGGCTGCGGCAGGGCCGTGAGCACCTTGAACACGCCTTGGAACGGGAAAGCAGGCAGGCCCACGACCCAGGCGGCGATGGCCCAGACACCGACCCCTAGCGCACCGCCCACCAGCGGGCAGCCGATCCAGGACCCGGTGCGCAGCCACGACGGCTCGTCGACGGTCGTCTCCATGCCGCCTATTATTAGACCGCGTACTCGGTTTATGAAAGCCGGGTGGTCAGACCAGCTCGCCGATCACGTCGCGGAGCACGGCTTCCAGGCCCGGGCCGTCCTCGGCGAGCCGGGACGAGACGAGCAGCTGGTCGTCGGCCGTGCGCAGCCAGATCGACCCGGCCACCGAGATCTCGATGACGTTCAGCCGGAACGGGTACGCGCGCCGCCCCTGGCGCACCTCGGCCTCCCGCACGAGCTGGCCGAGCCGCTCGCCGGCCACGATCTGGCGCCGGTAGAAGCCGGGCGCCCACGGCGTGCCGCCGGACGGCTCGCCGGCGCCGCGCAGGGCGGGGCCGCGAGCGTTGGCGAAGTGCCGGGCCGCCTCCGGGGCGAAGATTTCGACCGCCTGGCGCATCGCCGACTCCGGGGCGAGCGCGGGCCGGCCGTAGCGGCCGCGGGGGTTCCGCGGGTCGGGGTCTTCGCGGTTGCGGAGGAACCCCAGCAGGTCGACCCACCAGTCGGCCCACTGCACCTGGACGGCCGCGCGGTCGATCTCGGGCGGGACGTGCACCGGCACCTGCGGCTCGACCGGCGGCAGCACCTGTCCTTCGGAAACGGACAGGGCCAGGGCGTCGCGGATGTACAACGCGACGTCGATCTCCGTCTCGCTGCTCCAGCCGGCTCGCCAGGATGTCGTGTTTTCTAGGCGCACGCCTTCACAGTACGCGGGAAACGGCGTCTACCAGCGAAAGTCGGCAAGGAGAAACAAGCTCAGGCTTCACGCAGCTGCTGCCAGATCAAGAAGTACGCGCGATGCACCACGTGGGCGACGCGGCTCTGGGCCGGCGTCGCGCCGAAGGAGGCGAAAGAACGCCACCAGCCCGCGCGTTCGAGGGCGTGCGCGGCCAGCTCCGGCCGCGGCGCGCCGGGCTTGCCGAGCTGGGCGCCGATGTCGGCGTTGCTGCCGACCCGCAGCACCTCTTCCGACAGGTCTTCCGGCATGTCGACCGCGCCGGACGCGACCAGCGTCAGCGCTTCGAGCAGCCGCAGCTGGTGGGCTTCGGGCTTGGCGAGCAGCACCTCGATGGCGTCGTGGACACGCTGGCGCTCGGCCGGGTCGCCGGAAGTGTGCGCGAGCGCGGTGACCGAAGCGAGGGCCGCGGCCGCCTTGATCCCGTCGGCGCGGGCGGCGAACACCACCGACAGCCGCTGCCGCACCGACTCCAGGCCGGACGCGTCGAGCAGCGACCGCCGCAGCGCGCCCGCCGTGAGCTCCGGCTCCTTGCGGATGGCGTCGACGGCGTGCGAGATGCCGAACAGGTCGAGCTTCTCCAGCAGCCGCAGCCGGGTGCCGGCCGGGACGTCGCACTCCCAGCTGGTGAAGATGTCGGCCGAGATCAGCATGGTCTGCAGGACGTCGTCGTCGAGCTCGGCGAGCTGCCGGAGCGCCTCGGCGTCGGCGGAGGTGAACCCGCCGGACTCGGCGGACTCGGCGATCAGCCCGATCACCGGCAGCACGTCGGCGACCCGCGGCTTGAGCGTCGACGCCTGCTTCTCCGACAGGATCGTCGCGGCCTTCCAGATGTCGCCGTCCGCGCCCTCGACCGACTCGGGTGCGATGGTGTCGGCCTTGTTGAGCACGGCGATCGCGTTGACCGGGCCCGCCTCCCGGCTCGCGGTGGCCGCGGTGAACGCGGCGAGCGCCTGCTGGTCGTCGGCGCGGACGCCCTGGGTGACGACGTACAGCACGGCTTCGGCGCCGGCGACGGCGTTGCGCGAGGTGTCGTCGAGCTCGTCCGAGCCGGCTTCGTCCTCGTCGTCGTCCTTGCGGTGCTTCGCGGCGCCGAGGAGCTGCTCGGTGCGGGACACCGACGCGGCGTCGAGCGAGCCGAGGCCGGGGGTGTCGATCACCGTCATGTCCTGCAGGACGGCGTTGGTCAGGTACGCCTCGATGTGCGACACCTTGGTGATGTCGACACCCAGCTCGGCCGGGATCATCCCGTCCGAGGCGAAGGGGAGCACCTGCTTGCGGCCGTCGGTGAAGACGATTTCGACCCGGTCGACCGTGCCGTACTGGAAGCGTGTCACCAGCCGGGTGCACTCACCGATGTCGGTCGGCGCGACCCGGCGCCCGATCAGCGCGTTGACCAGCGTCGACTTGCCGGACTTGATCCGCCCGGCGACGGCCACCTGCAGCGGCGCGCCGAGCCGGCGCAGCACCTCGGCGAACCCGGCCGCAGTGCGCGGGGAGACCTGTGACTGCAGCCGGTGGCACAGGTTGGCCACCGACATCGACAGCGGACCCCCGAGCCGGCCCTGATCCGGTGACGTCACGGCCCCCAGCCCTCCCCGGTCGAACGGACACGACCCGGTGAATCGTGCCATGGTCCTCATCCTCGGGTCGCACCGAAGGTGGTACCGCCGACCGACGCGCCGGTCCGGGCCCGGGACCTAGTGTTGTCTGGTGCGACGGCTGAGTCTTTGGATGCGTGCCCACCCCATGGCGGGCGACACGGTGCTCGCCGTCCTGCTCGGCCTGGTCGACATGCTGCTGTTCGTCGCCGACGGCTTCGCCGAAATGCCGGAGCTGCCGCCCTGGTACGTCGCCGTGCCGGTGAACATCGCGATGGTGACACCGCTGGTGTTCCGGCGGAAGTCGCCGCTGTGGTCGGCCTACGCGGTGCTGGTGATCAGCATCGTGCACGCCACGCTGCTGCTCGGCATCGGCAGTGTCGCCGGGCTGGCGATGAGCATCTACTCGGTCGTCGTCTACGCGGGGCGGCGGCAGGGGCTGGTGTTCGTCGGCGCGGTCGTGGTCGCCTCGGCCGTGCAGCTGGCGCTGGAGGAGACCGACGAGCTCGTGATCTCGGTGCTGTTCCTCGCGTTCGGCATCGCCCTGTGCTGGACGCTCGGCGAGTTCGTCGGCGCCCGGCGCGCCTACGACGTGGAAGTGGAGGCCAGGTTGCACCTGCTCGAGACCGAACGGGACCAGGCCACCCGGATCGCGGTGGCGGAGGAGCGCGGCCGGATCGCGCGCGAGCTGCACGACGTCGTCGCGCACGCGGTGAGCGTCATGGTGGTGCAGGCCGACGGCGCGTCCTACGCGATCCAGAGCAACCCCGAGCTCGCCCAGCGGGCCCTGCAAACGATTTCCGAGACCGGCCGCGGCGCGCTCGGCGAGCTGCGCCGCCTGCTGGACGTGCTCCGCAGCGACGACGCGGACGGCGAACCCCGCGTGCCGCAGCCGGACGCGCACGCCCTCGCCGACCTCGCCGAGCGGATGCGCGCGGCCGGGGTGCCCGTGGAGCTGGAGACCGACGAGCTCGGCGACCTGCCGGCCGGCGTCTCGCTGGGGGTGTACCGGATCGTGCAGGAGTCGCTGACCAACACGCTCAAGCACGCCGGGCGCGGCGCGACCGCGTCCGTGCGGGTGCACCGCACCGGCGACCTGATCGAGGTGCTGGTGTCCGACGACGGCGCGGGCCGCGTCCCGCAGCTCATCGCGGCCGGCCGGCGCGACCAGCGCCTCCCCGGCGGCAACGGCCTGATCGGCATGCGCGAGCGTGCGAACGTGTACGGCGGGACCCTGGAAGTGGGCCCGGCTCCGGGTGGTGGGTGGCAGGTCCGCGCGGCGCTGCCGGTTAGGTTGACCTCGTGATCCGTGTGGTGGTCGTCGACGACCAGGAACTGATGCGCGTCGGGTTCCGGATGGTGCTGGGCGCGCAGGCCGACATCGATGTCGTCGGCGAGGCCGGCGACGGCGCCCAGGCCATCCGGATGGCCGAGGAGCTGCGCCCCGACGTCGTGCTGATGGACGTCCGGATGCCGGTGCTCGACGGTGTCGAGGCGACCAAGCAGATCGTCGCCGCCGGCACCGCGCGCGTGCTCGTGATGACGACGTTCGACCTCGACGAGTACGTCTACGCGGCGCTGCAGGGCGGGGCGAGCGGGTTCCTGCTCAAGGACACCCAGCCCGACCACCTGGTGTCGGCGCTGCGCGCGGTCGCCTCCGGGGACGCGGTCGTCTCGCCGTCGGTGACCCGGCGGCTGCTCGACCGCTTCGTCGGCGCCGGCGGCTCGCCGATGCGGGACACCGCCGAGCTGGACGTGCTCACCGACCGCGAGCGCGAAGTGCTCGTGCTGATCGCCAAGGGCATGTCGAACCTGGAGATCGCGGAAGCGCTGTTCCTCTCGGAGGCGACGGTGAAGACGCACGTCGGCCGGATCCTGGCGAAGCTGGACCTGCGGGACCGGGTGCAGGCGGTGGTGCTGGCCTACGAAACCGGCCTCGCCCGCCCCGGCCTCGGCTGACGCTCAGGGTTCGAACCGCGCGAGCACCCGGCCGAGCAGGCGGGTCAGCGTCTCCCGGTCCTCGGCCGAAAGCGGCTCGAGCAGGTCGTCCTGCACCTGGTCGAGCCGGGTGTCCATCCGCCGCAGCTGCGCGGCGCCGCCGGCGGTCAGCGTCACCCGGTTCCGCCGGCCGTGGCCCGGGTCGGGCGTGCGGTCGACGTGCCCCGCCTCGACCAGCTCGTTGACGGCCGCGACGACGTCGCTGCGGTCGACGCGGCACCGGCGGCCGAGCTCGGCCTGGCTCGCGGGCCCGAACTCGTCCAGCGCCGCCAGGATGCGGTAGTGGTACCCGCGCGCCCCGGCCGCGGTGAAGCCGTCGGCCACCAGCCGGCGGACGTGCACGGCCAGCTGGGTGATCAGCCAGCTCGGCTTCCGGGCCAGGCGCTCGGGGGGTTCGTCCATGGCGGCGACTCTAGCGGCAGGAATGTTGGCAGCCCCCACGATCGAGCGTAGTGTTGGTCAAACCAACATTGGTAAGACCATCAAGGGAGCCGTCGTGTCCACCACGCACACCACCGACCGGACCGAGATCGCCGACCTCTTCGCTCGCCTGGCCGCCCTGCTGGACGAGCACCGCCCCGAGGACGCCGGCACCGTCTACCTCGACGACGCCGTGGTCCGCTCGCCGCAGCGCGAACTGCACGGCCTCGACGAGATGATCGGGCACCTGGAGCGAAGCCGGGTCGAGGGTGAACACACCCAGCACGTGCACGGGGACGTCCTGGTGCACGTGGACGGTGACCACGCGACGGCCACCGCGAACCAGCTCGTGTACGTCTACCGGACCGGAGAAGCCCCGCACCGGACCAGCGGCCAGCGCACGGCGGTGACCGCCGTGCGCACCCCGGCCGGCTGGCGGTTCGGCTCCATGCACATCACGCCCGCCTGGACCCGGAAGGACTGACCGTCAGCGGAAGTCGTCCGGCGGGGTGGTGGCCGGGTCCTTGCCCGCGTGGCGGACTTCGGTGAGCCAGCGGCCGAAGTCCGGGCGGTCGCCGTCGATGTCGGTGTAGCCGTACTCCTTCATCAGGGTCCACGACGCCAGCGTCTGCCCGGCGAAGCGCGCGGCGTCCGGATCCTGCGCCAGGGCCGCGACGCCGCGGGCCAGCAGGTACGGCGTCTCGGAGATCTTGAAGTCGACCGGCGCGATCTTGCCCACCGCGTCGCGCCAGTTTTCCTCGGTGACCTCGAAGATGTCGAGCATCGACTCCGACCGCAGGAAGCCCGGCGTCACGGCGAGCCCGACGCAGTCGTTCTTCTTCAGCTCCACGCCCAGCGCCCGGCCGAGCGCGCGGATGCCGCACTTCGCCAAGTAATAGGGGAGCCCCGCGCCGACGTAGTCGTCGTTGTCGCCGTCGGTCACCTCGAGCACCAGCCCGCGGCGGGCGACGACCAGCGGCAGGAGCTTGTGCAACGCGATGAGGTGGGTGTCCAGCGCGTTGTGCGTCAGGTTCAGCGCGTCTTCGAGCGGCGTCTCCCAGAACGGCGCGTCGAAGTGGAAGTACATGTCGCCGCCCCAGACGTCGTCGACCAGGATGTCGATTCCGTCCACTTCGGACTCGATGCGCGCCTTCAGTGCGTCCACATCGGACACCGAGGTGAAGTCGCAGCGGACGGCCACGGCCTTTCCGCCCGCCGCTTCCACCAGTTCGCCGGTTTCTTCGATCGTTTCCGGGCGCTTCATCGGCGACACCGTTTCGCGCGTCGTGCGGCCGGTGACGTACACCGTCGCGCCCGCGCGGCCGAGTTCCACCGCGATCGCCCGCCCGCAGCCCCGGGTCGCCCCGGTGACAACCGCGACCTTGCCGTGCAAACTCATGGTTCCTCCCGTCCCCGCCACGCGGTCAGCACCGCGTCGACGTCCTCCGCCAGCCGGTCGGCCAGCCGCCCGTGCGGCCGGATCGACCAGTCGATCGACACTCCGTTGATCACGCCGAGCACCGCGCGCGCCGCCCGTGGCACGCTCGGGGCGTGCGGCAACGCGGAAGCCGCCGCACGCACCAGCCGTCGCAGTTCTTCTTCGACCGCCGTGAAGTGCTCGCCCAGCAATGCGCGCAGCACCGGGTCGCCGATGTCCACACCGAGCTGGCCCAGGTGGTTCGCTGCCTCTTCGGCGTCACCGAGCACCGCGTAGACGGACACCGCCGCGGCGCGCAGGCCGTCGACCGGGTCGTCCGCGCGCGCGGCGCACTTCCGCATCTGCTCGACCGCGCGCCGCGTGGCCCGCCGGCTCATCTCCTGCAGCAGACCGCTCTTCGAGCCGAACCGCTGCGCGACCGTGCCGACCGAGACACTCGCCTCGGCGGCCACCTGCGCCAGCGTGAAACCGGGGCCGCAGCGGCCGATCACGGTCTCCGCCGCACTCAGCAGCCGCTCGTCGGTGATGCTCCTCGGCCGGGCCACGCCATTATTGAACCACAGTTCATTAATGACTGCGAATCAGGGTCACCTCAGGGTCATCACGGATCGCGCATCGGCCGAAGAGCCAGGAAGGTACTACTCAGGTAGGGGGGCCGGTTCGGCCTACAGGGTGACGCGCGAACCGCCCCCGACCCGCGACGATGAGTGCGTCGTAAGCGAGGGGCGAAGAGGAGAAGCCATGATCGAGGCAACCGGCCTCACCAAAAGGTACGGAAAAACGCTGGCGGTGAACAACCTGTCGTTCTCCGTGTCCGCGGGCAAGGTCACCGGCTTCCTCGGTCCCAACGGGGCGGGCAAGTCCACCACCATGCGCATGGTCCTGGGCCTGGACAACCCGACCGGCGGCCAGGTCACCATCGGGGGCAAGAAGTACCACGACCTCAAGGAGCCGCTGCGCACCGTCGGCGCGCTGCTCGACGCGAAGTGGGTGCACCCGAACCGCTCGGCGCGCGCCCACCTGCAGTGGATGGCGAAGTCCAACCGCATCCCGAACACCCGCGTCGACGAAGTTCTCGACACCGTCGGCCTGACCAGCGTCGCGGGCAAGCGCGCCGGCGGGTTCTCGCTCGGCATGTCACAACGGCTTGGCATCGCGGCCGCCCTCCTCGGCGACCCCGAGGTGCTGCTGTTCGACGAGCCGGTGAACGGCCTCGACCCCGAGGGCATCCTCTGGATCCGGAAGTTCATGCACCGCCTGGCCGAGGAAGGCCGCACCGTCTTCGTCTCGAGCCACCTGCTTTCGGAGATGGCCCTGACCGCCAGCGACCTCGTGGTGATCGGCCGCGGGCAGCTGATCTCGCAGTCGTCCACCCAGGACTTCGTCTCCCGCGCGGCGGAGAACACGGTGAAGGTCCGCTCGCCGCAGCTGGCCGAGCTGCGGGACGTCCTGCAGCGCGCGAGCGCCGGGGTCACCGAGGACGGCACCGCGCTCGTGGTGTCCGGAATGGACAGCGACAAGATCGGCGAGATCGCCGCGTCCAACCGGATCGTGCTGCACGAGCTGAGCCCGCAGACCGGCTCGCTGGAGCAGGCCTTCATGCAGATCACCGGCGACTCCGTCGAGTACCACACCGGGCTCGACGCCGAGGCGCAACACGTGCTCGAGTCCGCCAAGTAAACGGGGAAACCAAGATCATGAACCTGCTCGCGGTCGAACGCATCAAGCTGTTCAGCACCCGCTCGCCGTGGTGGTGCGCGCTCATCACCCTGGCCCTGACCATCGGTTTCGCCGCCATCATCGCCGGCGCGACGCCGTCCGACGCGCAGCTCACGCTGCCCGCCACCCAGTTCGGCGGCTCCCAGTTCGGCATCGCCGTCGTGATGGTGCTCGCCGCGCTCGCGGTGACCACCGAATACCGCTTCAACACCATCCGCACCACCTTCCAGGCGGTGCCGCACCGCTCGCCGGCGCTGATCGCCAAGGCGGTCGTCGTCGCGCTGGTGGCGCTGGTGATCGGCGAGATCGCCGCGTTCGGCGCGCTGGGCCTCGGCATGCTCATGCGGCCGAACGACAACCTCGGCCTGCACACCGCGCAGGACTGGATGAACGTCGCGGGCCTCGGCCCGGTGTTCGCCATCAGCGCCGTGCTCGCCGTCGCACTCGGGATCCTGATCCGGCACAGCGCCGGGGCCATCGCACTGCTGCTCATCTACTACTTGGCCGTAGAGGAGCTGGTGCAGCTGATCCCGAAGATCGGCGCCCACATCCACGAGTGGATGCCGTTCAACGTGGCGAACAAGTTCCTGCGCGGCTCGGCGGTCGTCGACGGCCCCGCGCCGTCGGACTCGCCGCTGAGCCCGGGCTGGGCGCTGGCGTACTTCGCCGGCATCGCCATCGTGTTCCTGCTCGTCGCACTCGGGGTTGCGAAGAAGCGGGACGCCTAAAAGGGGGAACAGGGGAAAGAAAACGGGAATCCGGGTCGCGCTGTCGGGGGGCGACCCGGATTCCCGTTTCACGTTAGGCTCCCGGTGACGGGACGGGGGAGCGCATGATCGAAGCGACGGCACTGACCAAGAGGTACGGCGCCACCACCGCGGTGAACGACCTCACCTTCACCGCGCGGTCGGGCCGCGTCACCGGGTTCCTCGGGCCGAACGGCGCCGGCAAGTCCACGACCATGCGGCTGATCCTCGGACTCGACGAGCCGGACGCGGGCCGGGTGCTCGTCGACGGCGTCCCGTACCGGCAGCTGCAAGATCCACTCAGGACGGTCGGCGCGATGCTGGACGCCACCTGGCGCCACCCCGGCCGCAGCGGGCGCGACCACCTGCGCTGGCTGGCCGCGACCAACGGCATCCCCGAGAAGCGGGTTGAAGAGGTGCTCGCGCTGGTCGGGCTGACCAGTGTCGCCAAGACCCGCGTCCTGCAGTACTCGCTCGGCATGCAGCAGCGGCTGGGCATCGCCGCCGCGATGCTGGGCGACCCGCGGGTGCTGCTGTTCGACGAGCCGGTGAACGGCCTCGACCCCGAGGGCATGGCCTGGATCCGCCAGCTGCTGCACGCGCTGGCCGCCGAAGGCCGGACCGTGTTCGTCTCCAGCCACCTGCTGCCCGAGATGGCGCAGACCGCGCAGGACCTGGTGGTGATCGGCCGCGGCCGGCTGATCTACCAGGGCACGATGGACGAGTTCATCGCGCGCACGAGTCAACACGGAGTGCGCGTGCGCACCCCGCACGCCGACGAGCTGCGTGCCGCGCTGACCGGGCAGGCCGAGTTCACCGAAGACGGCGGCGCCTTCCTGGTGTCCGGATTGGACAGCGACCGGATCGGGCAGCTCGCCTTCGACGCCGGCGCGACCCTGCACGAGCTGAGCCCGATCACCGGCTCGCTCGAAGAGGCCTACCTCGACCTCACCCGTGAGTCCGTCGAGTTCACCGCAGCGTCGTCCCCGGAGGTCGCCCGATGACCACAACGACGAACCTGCTCCGCGCCGAGCGCATCAAGCTCTTCAGCACCCGCGCGCCCTGGTGGTGCCTGGCGATCGCGTTCCTCGCGCCGCTCGGCTTCACGGCGTTGTTCTTCGCGCTGGCCGGGCCGGAGATCCCGGCCACCGTCGGCAACACCCAGCTCGCCAGCGGCAACGGCCGGACGGTGCTGCTCGTGCTCGCGATCCTCGCGACGGCGTCGGAGTTCAACTGGGGCACGATGCGGCTGACGTTCCAGGCCGTGCCGAGCCGGGTGCCCGCGCTGGTGGCGAAGGCCGTGGTCGTCAGCGCGGTCGGCGCGGTGCTCGGGCTGGTCGTCGGCTTCGGCTCGTGGGGGCTGGCGTACCTGGTGCAGCCGGACGCCGACCTGGGGCTGAACTCCGGCGCGGACTGGCGGTCGGTGCTCGGGCAGGGCCTGGTCTTCCTGATCACCGCCATCGCCGGGGTCGGGGTCGGCCTGTTGCTGCGCAGTGTCGCCTTCGGGCTGACGGTGGCGCTCGTGTGGACGCAGGTGCTCGAAGGCGTCGTCCTGTTCATCCCGGGCGTCGGCAAGCACCTCTACCAGTGGATGCCGTTCCACGCGGCCGACGAGTTCGTCGGGGCGGGCGGGTTCGCCGCGGGCCCGCTGCAGCTGCCGGACGCGCCGCTCGGGCCGTGGGGCTACCTCGGTTACTTCGCGGCGATCAGCGTTGCGCTGTTCGCGGCCGGGGTGTTCCTCACGGCACGGCGTGACGCCTGAGCGTGACGGTCGTCTCGATACCGCAAAAAACTGCGTTAAGAGAAGATGAAGAGCCTGTGGCTTCTCTCACAGCCACCGGACATACTGCTATGACCAGGCAATATTCGTAAGAGAGCGAACCGGAACCGTCTAGCTCCCCTGGAGGTGATCCTTGACGGTGGACACCGGTCAAGAATTGGGCAGCACCATTCCGCGAGCCCGCGTCGAAGACGACGCTCCCCGGCTCGAACCGATGTTGGACCTCGAATGGTCGCGGGCGATCGAACTCCCGCAGGCCGCAATGACCGCGGGCACCCCCGCGGAGCTCCGCCGGGCGTGGGTGCACCGCGCGCCGGAAGACAGCGTCCTGGCCCTGTTCCGCGCCTCGGCGGGGATGGCCGGGCCGATCCCCGCGCCGTGGTGGCTGCGTGCCGTCGCGGACGGCAAGCTGGATTCGCGGGAACAGGGTTTCCGCGTCGAAGACCGGATCGCACAACTGCTCGGCCGGCGGCCGGGCTGGGAATTCGTCCCCTGGGCCGCGGACGGCGAATCCGGCTACTGGGAGTTCATGCCGTCCGAACGCGGGAAATCGGGACACGCGATTCCCACCACGGTGATGAACACCGACCGGCACGCCGGCTGGATCGACGTCCTCCCGGCGCACACCGGGGCGACGCCCGACCCGATCCCGGTCGCCGGACTGGCCGGGCTGCGGTCCCGGCTCGGGGAGTTCGAAGCCGCTCGGTGACCGTTCGTTAGCCTCGGTACGTGGAGAACGAGGACAGTCGACGGCTGCGCAGCGTGGTCAGTTACGTCAAACGCGGCGGCCGGATGACCGTCGGGCAGCAACGCGCGTGGGACGAGCTGTGGCCGGGGCTCGGCCGCACGGTCGGCGAGCTGCCCGGCGGGAAGCTGGACTTCGCCGCGTGGTTCGGCCGCGAGGCGCCGGTGCTGATCGAGATCGGCTCCGGCATGGGTGAGACGACGTCGCAGCTGGCCGCCGCCGCGCCGGAGCTGAACTACGTCGCCGTCGAGGTCTACGACCCCGGCCTCGGGCAGCTGATGCTGCGTGCCGACAAGCTGGGTGTCGAGAACCTGCGGCTGCTGCACGGGGACGCCGTTGTGCTGCTGACCGAGCACGTCGAGCCGGGGTCGCTGCACGGTGTCCGGCTGTTCTTCCCAGACCCGTGGCCGAAGAAGAAGCACCACAAGCGGCGGATCGTGTCGCCGTCGTTCGCCGCGCTGGTGGCGTCGCGGCTCGCGCCCGGCGGCACCTTCCACATGGCGACCGACTGGGAGAACTACGCCGAGCAGATGCTCGAGGTCTGTTCCGCGGAGCCCGCGCTGCGCAACCGGTACGCGGACGAGCCCGGCGGCTGGGCGCCGCGGCCGGAGTGGCGGCCGGTGACGAAGTTCGAACAGCGTGCCGACGTCGAAGGCCGCGTCTCGCACGACCTGATCTTCGAGAAGCGCTAGAAACGCTGAAGGGGACCCTCCCCGGATCCCCGGCGGAGAAGGTCCCCTTCAGCTCACCACCCCCGGTGCTCGCCCCTCCCCCGACAGAGGGGCGAACGTCCTATTCGTCGGCCAGCGGCTCCGCCTGGACCCGCTTGAGGGCGGGCGTGCAGACCGAGGCACCGAGCAGGGCCACGCCCACGCCCAGCACCACCGGCGCCAGGAGCCACGGGCTCACCACGATGCCGCGTGGATCGACCATGCTGTAGAGCCCAACACCGACGAGCACCCCGACGATTCCCGCGCCGATCGTGGCGACCAGCGCCGGCAGCGCGGCCTCCATCCGCAGCGCCCTCGACAGCACCCGCACCGGCGTGCCGGCGGCCATCAGCGCCCCGAACGTCCGGCGGCGGTCCATCACCGAGCCCGCGGTCGCGACCGCGGCACTGCAGCCGGCCAGGATCCCGGCCGCGATCAGCCCGATCACGGTCACCCGGCGCAGGTCGCCGAGCTCGGTCTGCTGGTTGAACAGGTACTGGTCCCGGCTGCCGATCTCCTCGCCGGCGGCCGGCGCGGCCAGTGCCGTCCGGACGATCTCGCGGTTGGCGTCGGTGGTCGGCGCGACCACGGTGACGTACTTCGGCGCCATGCCGTCCGGCAGCGCGGCCGGGTCGATGATCGACGTGCTGCTCAGGTCGGCGTCCGGCAGCTGGACGGCTTCCGCCCGCGTCCCCGACTTGACGGCCACGGCCGGCCCTTCCCAGTTGTCGGCGATCTTGTACTGCGCCAGGTCGAGCGCCGAGTCGCCGAAGACGGCCGGACCACCCGTGCAGTTCTCCGCGGTGAGCCCGAACCGGGTCAGCTTGACCGCGTCCGCGCAGCTCATCACCAGCGCCCGGTGACCGGTGCGCTGCCGGCCCTCGCCCTGGACCAGGTAGACCTCGCCGACCGAGACGGCCTTCTCGGACTGGCCGTACTTCTGCAGCGACGCGTTGGCCTGGTCGACGATCTTGCTCGCGTGCTCACCGTCGGTGTCGACGTAGAGCACGGAATCCTGGAAGGACCGGCCGCCGCCGGCCATCGACTCGAACGTCGGTAGCAGGGTCAGCGCCATCGACCCGGCGAACACCGCGAGCACGATCCCGGCCGAGGCGCGGTAGGCGCCCTTCGGGTCGTCACGCAGGCGACGGCCGGCGAGCAGCGCGGACGGGCGCCGCCAGATGCGGACGAACGTGCCGCCGACCGCCGACGTCACCCACGGCCCGACGATCGCGGCCGAGCCGACCAGCAGGAACAACCCCGCCATCACCATCGTGATGCCGTCGGAGTCCCCCGCCGTCGTGACGGCGTAGAGGAAGAAGAGCCCCGCCGCGGGCAGCGCGAGCAGGCGCCACCAGCGCAACGGCTTCTTCGTGTGGCCGCCGGTGGCGAACAGCGGGTTCTTCAGCACGCGGCGCAGGCCGAGGATGCCGGCCAGCACCACGAGCACCGGGATGGCCACCACGATGAACACCGTCAGGCCGACCGGCAGCGCGAAGTCGGACGCGAGCCAGGTGCCCCCGGCCCACGGCACGAACGACGCGAGGCCGTGCAGCGCCGGGCTCAGCAGCAGGCCGAGCAGCGCGCCGATGCCCGCCGACAGCGTCGTCTCGGCGGCCACCATGTTCGTGACCTGCCCCGGCGTCGCACCGGCCAGCCGGATCGCGGCGAGCCGCCGTTCGCGGCGGGCCGCGGTCAGCCGCGCCGACGACGCGACCAGCACCAGGCTCGGCACCAGCAGCACGATGATCCCGACCCAGGACAGCAGCATGAGCAGGCCGTCCGGGCGTGCTTCGCCCTTCGGGAACCCGGCCACCTGCGACGAGGCCTCCGGCATCTGGTCCGCCGTGTGCCCGGTGAGCGCGACGAGCTGCTCGGGGAACCGCAGGCCGTCCTCGCCGAGCGCGCCGACGGGCTTGCCGAACCGGTCGCCGAGCTGCGCGGCGGAGTTGCCCTGCAGCAGCCGGCCGAGCGCGGGTGACACGACGGTCTCACCCGGGCCGGGCAGCTGCGGCACCCCCGCCGGCAGCTCGAGCCCGGCCGCCGTGGCGCCGGGCGCCAGCGCGACGTCGACCCGGATGATCTGCTTGCCGTCGAAGTAGTCCTTCGAGGTGGCGTACAGCAGCCTCGCGGGGCCGTCGGAGTTTCGGCTGTAGAAGTCGTCGCCCTGCCAGAGGGCACGCTGCTCGCGGTGCTGGGTCGCGAACGGCAGTGTCGCCAGCAGCAGCACCAGCCCGGTCGCGACGGCCACCCCGATCGCGGTGAGGATCGCCGACGTCCGGGTCCGCCGGTCGACCTTCAGCACCCGCAGGGCGATCTGGAGCG
The DNA here is from genome assembly GCF_044453095.1 of Amycolatopsis sp. NPDC051758. Taxonomy (NCBI): domain Bacteria; kingdom Bacillati; phylum Actinomycetota; class Actinomycetes; order Pseudonocardiales; family Pseudonocardiaceae; genus Amycolatopsis; species Amycolatopsis sp. NPDC051758. The sequence goes on from NZ_JBITCJ010000001.1 coordinate 1,673,541, forward strand.
AGTTCACGCCGCCAGCCTCGTCGCGATCAGGCCGTCGCGGATGGCGACGGTCTTCGGCATCGACTCGGCGAGCTCGCGGTCGTGGGTCACCACGATCACCGCGGCTCCCGTCTCCTGGGCCGCGCCGAGCAGGGCGTCCATCGTGTCGCGGCCGGTGCGCGTGTCGAGCGCGCCGGTCGGCTCGTCGGCGAAGATCACCTTCGGCCGGTGCGTCAGCGCCCGCGCGATCGCGACGCGCTGGGCCTCGCCGCCGGACAGCTCACCGGGACGGCGGCGCTCCTTGCCGGCCAGGCCGAGGCGCGAAAGCCAGACGCGGCCGGCCTCGATGGCCTCCTTGCGGCCGAGCCCGGCCAGCAGCGACGGCAGCGCGACGTTCTCTTCGGCCGACAGCTCCGCGACCAGCATCCCCGACTGGAAGACGAAGCCGAACTCGGTGCGGCGCAGCTCGCTGCGCTTCTTCTCACCGAGGTGGTCGACCCGCTGGCCGGCCAGGAAGATCTGCCCGTCGTCGGCGCGGAGGATACCGGCCAGCACGTGCAGCAGCGACGTCTTGCCCGAGCCGGACGGCCCGACGATGGCGACGGCGTCCTTCGGCTGGATGTCGATGTCGATGCCGGCCAGGGCGTACTGCGCGCCGTAGCGCTTCACCAGCCCGCGGCCGGACAGCACCGGGCCGTTTGTCCACTGTGGAGTGTTCGGGTCCACGAGGTTCTCCCTGTCGGTTCGGATCTTGATGCCGATGAGCTTCGCCGAGAACCGGGGGTGTCCACTTCGGGCAGACGGCCAGTGACGGCCGGTGCCGCATCGGCCGATCGGCCGAGGGAGCACGAGCCACTCGGCCAAGGTGCGAACCGGCGCGGATCCTCTAACGTCACGTTGTGACCGCCGCGCCCCCGCCGAACTCCTTCTACGCACGCGCCGCCAACCTGGTGCGGCGGATCGGCGTGCCCTCGGCCGTCCTGTACGCGGCGCTGCTGTTCGACATCGTGTTCACCACGCAGGCCGCGCTCGACGAGCACGGCCCCCACTTCGTCGACTTCGGGCTGCTGCCCGGCATCTTCGCGATGGTGGCGTGTGCGTTGTGGGCCCAGCAGCGGGCCGCGGTCGCCGGCGCGGCCGGCGCGGCCGTGCTCGTGTTCTCGACCCTGGCCATCCACGCGTTCGACATCCCCGCGTACTCGAGCGTGCTGCCGAAGGTGACCATCACCGAGGTCGTGGCCGGGGTGCTGATGGTCTACTACGTGGCCCGCCGGGCGCGGGCCGGAGTGGCGTTCTGCGTGGTCGGCGCCCTGGTCGCCGGGTGTCTCGTCGCGGTGTTCGGCCGCTACAACCGGGTGAGCGGCATCGGCTCGAGCTCGGTGATCCAGGCGATGCTGTTCGGGCTCCTGCTGCTCGCCGGGGCGGTGCTGCCCGCCGTCATGAACCGGGACCGCGGCCCGAAGGCCGATCCGCGGGCGCGCAAGCTCCACCGGGTCAACCAGCTGGCGCTGGGGCAGTGGCCGCTGATCGGCCTGCTCGGCTTCGCGCTCATCTTCGAGTTCGGCTACACCTACTCGAGCAACGCCCGCGGTTTCCCGATCCTGTTCTGCTCGCTCGTCGCGGCGGCCATCGCGGTGCTGTCGCCGCGGCGCCCGGCGGACGCGGTCCTCGGCATCGCCGGGATCCTGCTGCTGTCCGCGGTCGTCACGCCGTTCCTGCACCTGCGCTACGACTACCCGATGCCGGGCGGTGTGCCGTTCGTGCAGGTCATCGCCGGGATGGGCGTGGTGGTGAACCTGACCCGCGCCCGGGGGCTGAGCTCGTCGTGGCCGCGGGTGTCGGTGCTGTCGGGCGTCGTCGCGCTCGCGGCGATCGTCAACTCGGACAAGCCGGACGGCCTGCAGTCCGACCCGCAAACGCTTTCGGTCCTGGCCTTCGCCGCGGCGCTGATGCTCGGCATCTCGATCGCCGTCGGCCTGATGCTGCGGTCGCGGGACTCCGAGCGCACCACGGTCGTCCAGTCCGCTGTGTCCGAAGCGCAGACCGCCGAGCGGATGGCGCTGGCCCGCGAGCTGCACGACGTCGTCGCCCACCACGTCACCGGGATCGTGGTGCAGGCGCAGGCCGCGCGGATGATGGCCGCGAAGAACCCGCAGATCGCGGTCGAGGCGATGGGCCGGATCGAGAACGCCGGGGTCGAGGCGCTCGTGGCGATGCGGCGGCTGGTCCGCTCGATGCGCGGGGACGCGCCGGCCGGGTCGAGCGAGTTCAGCGAGCAGGCGACCACGGATCTCGGTGCCGACCTGCGGAAGCTCGTCGAAAGCGCGAACCACGGCGTGCCGACGTCGATGCACCTCGAGCTGCCGCCGGACCTGCCGCACGAGGTCGGCCGCTCGGCGCTGCGGCTGGTGCAGGAGTCGCTGACGAACGTCGGCAAACACGCCTCCGACGCGACCGACGCGTTTGTCCTGGCCGAGGTGAACGGCGAGGAGCTGCACCTGCGGGTGACGGACAACGGGCGCCGGACGGCGCACCGGCCGGCCGGCGGGTCGGGCGGTTACGGTCTGGTCGGGATGCGCGAACGTGTCGCGCTGCTCAAGGGCCGGCTCTCGGCCGGGCGCGGCCCGGACGGCGGCTGGCGGGTCGAAGCTTGGCTGCCACTGGCGGCCACGGAAGGGGACGAGTGATCCGGGTACTGATCGCCGACGACCAGGAGATGGTGCGGATGGGCTTCCGCATGATCCTGGACTCCCACGACGACATCGAGGTCGTCGCCGACGTCGCGGACGGCGTCTCGGCGGTCTCGAAGGCCCGCGAACTGCGCCCGGACGTCTCCCTGCTCGACATCCGCATGCCCGGCCTCGACGGGCTCGAGGTCACCCGGCAGCTGGCCGGCCCGGACGTGACCGACCCGCTGAAGGTCGTGGTGGTCACCACCTTCGACCTCGACGAATACGTGCACACGGCACTGCGCAACGGCGCGTCCGGCTTCCTGCTGAAGGACGCCGGCCCGGCGCTGCTGATCGAGGCGGTGCGCGCGGCCGACCGCGGGGACGCGCTGGTGTCACCGCAGATCACCGTCCGGCTGCTCAAGCACTTCGACGGCGCCGGCTCGCCGAAGTCCAAGGCCGCGCCGCCGTCCGAGCCGCTGACCGCGCGCGAGATGGACGTCGTGAAGGCGGCCGCGCGCGGGCGGACGAACAGCGAGATCGGCGCCGAGCTGTTCATGTCGCTGTCCACCGTGAAGACCCACCTGGCGTCGGTGCAGAGCAAGATCGGCGCGCGCAACCGCGTCGAAACCGCGGCGTGGGCGTGGCGGAGCGGAGTCGTCTCGTAATTGCGAGTGCGTAGTATCCAGAGATGCAACGCCGTTTCCACGCCCCTGTCGTTCTCCCGGCCGACCCGTCCTGTTCGCTTCTCCGTGACGCGGTTGTCGATGTCGACGCCGATGGGCGCATTTCCCACTGCGGACCGGCGGCCACCGCCCCCGAGTCCGCCGCACCGGTCACCACCCTGACCGGCATCCTGCTCCCCGGCCTGGTCAACACGCACGCGCACAGCCCGATGACGCTGCTGCGCGGCATGGGCGGCGACCTGCCGCTGCTGCCCTGGCTCAACGAGATCATCTGGCCCGCCGAAGCGAAGCTGCGGCCCGAGGACGTCCGCACCGGCATGCTGCTGGGCTCGCTCGAGATGCTGCGCCACGGCGTCACGACCAGCGCCGAGATGTACTTCGAAGGTGAGCAGCTGGTCGACGCGGTGCTCACGACGGGCGGCCGCGTGCTGGTCGCGCCGCCGGTGATGGAGCTGCCCGGCCTCGACTGGCGCGCTCAGCTGGCCGCGATCGAGCGCTGGATCGACACCGACGGCCTGCGCTTCGGCCCGGGTGACCGGATCGAGCTCGGCTACGGCCCGCACTCGGCGTACATGCTTTCCGAAGAGGGTTTGCGCACGACGGCGGAGTCGGCGGCGGCGCGGGGCGCGCTGGTGCAGATCCACATCGCCGAGGCGGCGCTCGAAGACACGGCGGTCCGCGAGGCGCACGGCTCGGTGCCGGCCCTGCTGCAGAAGCTCGGCATGCTGGACGGCCGGGTGCTCGCCGCGCACGCGATCCACCTGACGGACACCGACATCGCACTGTTCGCCCAGCACGGCGTCGGCATGGCGCACTGCCCGGGTTCGAACGCGAAGCTCGCTTCGGGCATCGCGCGAATTGCCGAGCTGCGGGCGGCCGGCGTGGCGGTCGGCCTCGGCACCGACGGCCCGGCGTCCAACGACGACATCGACCTGTGGGAAGAGCTGCAGCTCGCGGCGATGTTCGCCCGCCTGTCCACCGGCGACTCGACGGTGCTGACGGCGGCCGACGTCTTCCTGCTGTCGACGCGCGGCGGCGCCGAAGCATTGGGCCGTGACGACATCGGCGCGCTGGAGCCGGGCCGCTGGGCCGACCTGGTGCACATCGACCTCGACGACCCGGCGTTCGCGTGCGGCATCGACGTCCCGGACGTCCAGCTGCTGTCGAACCTCGTCTGGGCGGCGGGTTCGCGTCGCGTCCGGGACGTGTGGGTCGCCGGTGAGCAGGTCGTCGCCGACGGCGAGTCGCTGAAGGTGGACCGGGCGAAGGTGCAGGCCGGTGTGGCCGAGACCGCGGCCCGGCTGCGCGCCTGAGCCTCAGCGCGGGCGGAGGATGACCTCCGTCGGGTGGGCGTCCGGGGTGGCTGACACCGCTGTCACCACCGCGGTCGCCACCGAGTCCGCCTTCAGCAGGTGCGACGTGTCGTACTCGCGGCCTTCGCCCTTGAAGATCTCCTGCTGCATCTCCGTGTCCGTGCGGCCGGGGTAGACCGTTGTCACGCGGAGGGCCGGCTCCTCCTCGCGCAGCGCGTCGGCGAAGGCGCGGACGGCGAACTTGCTCGCCGCATACGGGGACCAGCCCGGGCGGGCGTTCAGCCCGGCACCCGAGTTGATCACCACGACGTGGCCGTGGGCCGCGCGCAACGCCGGCAGCAGCAGGCGGGTCAGCTCGACCACCGCCAGGGTGTTGACCTCGAAGTTGTCGCGCCACGCTTCGGCGGGCAACTCCTCGATGCGGCCGAGGCGGGCGACGCCGGCCGAGTGGACCAGGACGTCCAGGGCGGCGATGTCCGCCACCGCCTCGGCGAGCGACGCGGGGTTCGTCAGGTCCACCGGCCACGGCTTCGCGCCCGGGAGCTCCTTCGCCAGCGCGGCCAGCGCGTCGGCGTCCCGGCCGCCGAGGAGGAGGCGGTGTGTCGGGGCGAGCTGGTGGGCGACCGCCGCGCCGATCCCGCGCGAGGCGCCGGTGACGAGGGCGAGGGGAAGATCCGTCATGGCCCCACCGTATCGGCGAACCCGGCGTCCACCGTGCGGTCGTCGCGGTGGCCGGGGCCGAGCGTCCGCTGGTCGGCGCACCCCGCCGGGTCGACGTCCGAGTCCTTCGTGTCGTCCCCGGCGTCCTTCTTCGTGGGGTGCCGGCCCTCCGCGGTGAAGCAGACCTGGTAGGCGCCGTCTTCGAGGCCGGTGAAGGCGTAGGCGCCGTCCGGGCCGGTGACGACGCTCGTGCCGGTGACGACGCTCGTGTCGGTGTTCAAGGTGGCCTTCACCCCGGCCAGCCCCGGCTCACCCGGGTCCTGGAGTCCGTTCCCGTCCTGGTCCTGCCAGGCGAAGTCGCCGAGCCGGTTCGTCGGCGGGGCCAGCCCGAGGTCCACCGTGAAGTCCTCGTGCGCCGGGCCGCCCAGGGTGCGCGGCGTGGTGCAGCCGTCCGGGTCCGCGTCGGAGTCGCGGTCGTCGGCCGCCGCATCCTTGCGCGTGGCGGTGAAGTCCGCCGGGATGGCGAAGCAGACCTGGTAGGTGCCGTCCTTCAGCTTCTCGAAGCCGTACTTGCCGCTCGTGTCGGTCGTCGCCGTCCCGACCGTGCCGCCCGCGCCGTCCTTCAGCGTCACCTGCACCCCGGCGACGCCGGGCTCGCCGGGATCCTGGATCCCGTCGCGGTTGCGGTCCGTCCACACGAAGTCGCCGATCTTGGCGATCGCGGGCGGTGGCACGACGGTGATCGTCGCCGACGCCGTCTTGTCGCCCAGCGTGCCGCCCGGGTGGTGGACGCCGGTGACCTTCGCCGTGTTGACGTGCCCGGTGTCGGCCACCGTCAGGTTCGGGTGGTCGCAGGTCAGCTGCCGGTTCGCGCCCGCGGCCAGCGCGAACGGCTCGAACGGCGTGGCGCACCACGGGTCCTGCACCGTGATCCCGGTGAGGTCCTGGGTGCCTTCGTTGGTGACGGTGACGCGGTAGTGCGCGGTCTCGCCCGCGGTGACCGTCGCGAACGGGCCCCACGCGCCGGTCGCCGGGTTCTGCACTTCCTTCTTCACCGAGTACGCCGCGAGCTGCAGCACGACGCAGTCCCAGCGCAGCCGTTCGGAGCTCGTCGTGGCGAAGAACTTCACGGTGGCCGCCTTGGCCGGCGCCGTCGCCGCGGGGAAGTCCTGCTTCGCGAGGTGCCCGTCGCTCGCGTTGTGGTCCGCGACCAGCTTCGTCTCCTGGACCTGCGCACCGGTCGTGTCGAAGAACCGCAGGCCGGTGGCCGGTCCGGCGGCCGGGGCGTGCGAACCGGTCGACACGCTCAGCGTGTAAACGCCGCCGGGCACGAACTTCTCGGTCTGGTAGGCGGTGCTGGCCTTGCCGTCCGGTGTCTGGACGACCGCCGACCGCTGCCCGTCGACGGCGTACGCCTGCTCGGTCAGCAGCTTCGGCGCCTTCGCGGCCGGGGTGCCCGGCGGCACCGGCGCGGCCGGGGTGAAGACGTACCCGTCGGGTGCGCCGTTGCCCGTCACCTGCTCGACGCTCGGGTTCGCCGCGACCCCGCCGCACGCCGGCGGCGGGTCGGCCGCGGCCGCCGCGGGCACCACCGCCCCTGAAGCCGCCACCACGGCCGCTGCCACCACGTGCGCCGAACGGATCATGCCTCGACTATGGCGCGGGGCGCGGGCCCGCACCGGCCGAGAACCGTCCACTTAAGAGTGAACCTCGACCGGCGCGGACCTGCTGTGTCAGCGTTCGCCGATCCGGCCGGGCAGTCCGAAGCGGCCCTTCTTCCACACCGACACGAGCGACGGCCGCGGCTGCGCGGTGCCGCCGTCGGGCCAGTGCGACGTCGGGTTCGCCGAGCTCGCCGCGTTCTCACCCGGGTGCTGCACCGCGACGAGCACCACGTGGTCGGTGACGTTCGGGCCGCACGTCTCGGCGCCGACCGGCACCGAGAGGAACTGCTTGACGTGACCGCGTTCCGGCCCGGTCACCGGCACCGAGAACAGGCCGTCGTTCGCGCCGAGCGCGTTGCCGTCGGTGGAGATCCACAGGTTGCCGTGCCGGTCGAAGGTGACGTTGTCCGGGCAGGAGATCGGGCTGACCTGGCTCTTGTCGAAGCCGCCGTAGTAGGTGTCGGCCGCCGCCGGGTCACCGCAGACGAGCAGCAGCCGCCAGGAGAACTTCGTCGACGCCGCGTCGCCGCGGGCCTCCTCCAGCTCCAGGATCTGCCCGTTCTTGTTGGCCACGCGCGGGTTCACCTCGTCGACGCCGGCCTTGCCCGCCGCGCCGCGGTCGGTGTTGTTGGTCAGCGCCGCGTAGATCCGGCCGTTGACCGGGTTCGGCTCGATGTCCTCCGGCCGGTCCATCTTCGTGGCGGCGACCTTGTCGGCGGCCTGCCGCGTGAAGACGTAGACCTCCTCCGCGGTGAATCCGTCCACAAAGGACTTGTTGCCGCTGGCCAGCGGGATCCACTCGCCGGCGCCGTCGAATTCACCGTCCGACGGGAGCTTGCCGGTGCCGTCGATCTCCGAAACCAGGCTGTCGCCGGTGAAGCGGGCGACGTACAGGGTGCCCTCGTCGAGCAGTGCCGAGTTGTGCCGACGCGCGTGCGCGCTCTTGCCCGGCTTGTACTTGCCCTTGGAGACGAACTTGTAGATGTACTCGAACCGCTCGTCATCGCCGGTGTAGGCGGCGACGCGGCCGTCGGTGGTGATCTTGATGTTCGAGCCCTCGTGCTTGAGGCGGCCGAGCGCGGTGTGCTTGATCGGCGTCGACGTCGGGTCGTTCGGGTCGATCTCGACGACCCAGCCGAACCGGTTCGGCTCGTTCGGCTCCTGCGCGACGTCCCAGCGCTTGTCGAACCGCTCCCACTTGCGGGTGCTCGTGCCGGTGCCGATCGCGTACCGCTTCAGCCGCGCGGCCTCGACCGGGTCGGTCACCTTCTCGGAGTTGGCGAAGTACTGGTGGATGTTCTCTTCGCCGGAAAGCACGGTGCCCCACGGCGTCACACCGCCGGAGCAGTTGTTCTGCGTGCCGCGGACCTTGCGCCCGGTCGGGTCGGCCGACGTCTTCAGGTACTTCGAGCCGGCGGCCGGGCCGCGCACCTCGAAGATCGTGTCGAGGGTGATCCGGCGGCCGTACCGGCTGGGCACGACCTCGAGGCCGCCGTGGACCGGGTCGCGGCGGGTCAGCAGCACCGAGAGGCCGTGGGCCGCCCAGGCGATCTTCACCTGCTCCTCGGTCGGGTTCGCCGGGTCGTACTGGTCGGCCGGGAACAGGTGCACCTCGGCGGTGTACTCGTGGTTGACGACGAGCAGGTTGGTCAGGCCCAGCGGGTCCTGCGGGATGAGCCCGACGAAGTCGTTGTTGTAACCGAACTGCTTCGCCTGGCCGGCCGCGGTCTGCTTGGTGAAGTCGAACTTCGGCGCCCCCGGGACGACCGGGTCGCCCCAGCGGATGACGACGTTCTGCGCATAACCGTCGGGGATGGTGACCACGTCCAGCTTGTTCGGCGGGACCGGGTCGAAGTCGGTGCCGGGCACCGGCCGCGGCTTCGGGCCGTGGCCGTGGTCGTGGCCGTTCGTGGTGACGTCGGCGGCGGCCGCGGTCCCCGAAAGCGCGGCGAACCCGCCGGCCGCGGCGGCCATCACGGCGCCGGCCTGGAAGGCCCGGCGGCGGGAGATGTCCTTGACGACGTCGCCGAAGTACTCGTTCCCGGACTCGTTCGGCTCGGGGTGGGCACAGGCGTTGCCACAGCGGTATTCGCAGGTGACCGGGGAGCGGCCGCCGGGGTGGACGGGAAGGAGCGGAAGCAGACGGTCGGGCACGAGGCCTCCATGGTGGGAGTTCGGGAACGAACCGACCGTAGGCTTTGAAAACCAGCCAATCCAGACATTCAGGTGAACGGCGGGTGTACCGCTCACCCGAATGGCCGTGGGCTCAGAACTCTTCGCCGACGAGTGCCGCTTCCTGCGGCACGGCGTGCGGGTCGGCCTTCCGCTCCCGCATCGAGAGCAGGCCACCGGCGATCACGCACAGCACGGCCGAGGCGACGAACGGCGCCTGCGGCGAGCCGAACCACTCGGCGACGTGCCCGACCAGCGTCGCGGCGACCGCGCCACCCAGCCAGCGGCAGAAGTTGTAGCCCGCGCTGGCGACCGGGCGCGGCGCGTCGCTGATCGACATCGCGGTGCCGGTGAACAGCGTGTTCAGCAGGCCGGACACCAGCCCGGAGACGATGATGCCGGCCACCAGCACCGGCTTGCTCGGCACGGCCAGCACCAGCATCAGCACGGCGTAGCCGAAGACGGCGGCCGCGGCCGCGTGCCGCTCGCCGAGCTTGGCGGCCAGCCGCGGCGCGAGGGCGACCCCGGCGACCGCGACGCACAGGCCCCAGCCGCAGAAGATCAGCCCGACGGCGATCGCGCTCCAGCCGAGGACGAACGGCGACCAGGCCAGCACCGCGAAGAACGCGGCGGTGTAGAGCGCCGAGGCGACGGAGGTGCGCAGCAGGCCGGGGTGCTTGAGCGCGCGGATCGGGTCGAGCAGCTTGATCGGCGCACGCTTCTCGTGTTTGTCGCCCTTGAGGAACACCGCGCACAGCACGAGCGCGCCGGCCATCAGGATCGCGGTGCCGAGGAACGGGCCGCGCCACGAGATGCTGCCGAGCAGCGCGCCCAGCAGCGGGCCGACCGACAGGCCGACACCGAGGGCGGCCTCGTAGAGCAGGATCGCGCCGGACTGACCGCCGGTCGCGGCGCCGACGATCACCGAAAGCGCCGTCGCGATGAAGAACGCGTTGCCGAGGCCCCAGACCGCGCGCAGCCCGACCAGCTGCTCGATCGAGCCAGCGGCCGCACACAGCGCGGTGGCCACGACGATCAGCGACAGGCCGGCGAGCACGGTCCGCTTGGGCCCGAACTTCGCGCTCGCCGCGCCGGTGACCAGCATCGCGACGACCTGGACGCCGAGGTAGGACGAGAAGAGCAGGGTGACCTGGGACGGCGTCGCGTCCAGCCCCTTGGCGATGGACAGCAGGATCGGGTCGACCAGGCCGATCCCCATGAAGGCGATGACCGCGGCGAACGCGGTGATCCACACCTGCTTGGGCTGGCCCTTGACCGCGTCCAGCAGGCTCGAGTGGTGTTCAGCGCTCATCGCTGATCAGTTCCTCCTTCTTGGTGTCGACGAGCAATTTGGCGAGAGCCGGCAGGGCGGCTTCGATCGCAGCGCGGTCGGCGTCGTCCATCACGATCAGGCGTTCGCGAAGGAACTCTTCGCGGGCGGCGACCGTCTCGGCGTAGAAGCGACGACCCTCGTCGGTGACGTCCACGAGCACCGCGCGCCGGTCGGCGGGGTCCGGCGTGCGGGTGGCGAGGCCGAGGCGTTCGAGCCGGCCGACGACGTCCGTCATCGACGGCAGCTTGACCTTTTCGAACTCGGCCAGCGCGCTCATCCGCCGCGGCCCGCCGTTGACCAGCTCGCTCAGCACCGAGCCCTGGGTGAGGGTCAGCGTCAGCTGCGGTGTCTGGCGGCGCACCTGGTGGTAGAGCCGGAAGACCAGCGGCCGCAGCCGGTGGGCGAGATCGGCGATCGGGGAAGTCACTTAGCTATGCTAACAAATATTAGTAAGGGTAGCTAAGTAAGTCGGCTCACAGGCTAGGCTCGGGAGCATGGACGCGGTGATCTTCGACCTCGACGGTGTGCTCGTGGACTCCGAACGGATCTGGGACGAGGTGCGGCGCGCGGTCGTCGCCGAGCACGGGGGCACTTGGCGCGAGGAGGCGACCCGGGCCCAGCAGGGGATGAGCACCCCGGAATGGGCCCGCTACCTGGTGGAAGAGCTCGGCGCGCGGCTCACGCCGCCCGAGATCGCGACGCTCGTCGTCAAGCGGATGGCCGCCCGGTACGCCCAGGAGCCGCCGCTGATCGACGGCGCGGTCGACGTCGTGCGCCAGGTCTCGAAGCGCTGGCCGGTCGCGATCGCGAGCTCGTCCCCGGTGATCCTGATCAAGGGCTTCCTCGACGTGACGGGCCTGCCGGTGGGGGCGGCGGTGTCGTCCGAGCAGGTCGGCGCGGGGAAACCGGCGCCGGACGTCTACCTGCGCGCGGCCGAGCTGCTGGGCGTGGCGCCGGAGGACTGCGCGGCGGTCGAGGACACGACGAACGGGCTGCGGTCGGCGCTGGCGGCGAAGATGGCGGTGTATGCGGTGCCGAACCCGCACTTCCCGCCGGATCCCGAGGTGCTGAAGCAGGCCACGGCGGTGGTCGAGAAGATCACCGACCTGCCAGGGGCACTGGGGCTCAGCTGACGGCGAAGCGCACCGGCGGCGAACCGGGCTTGACGTCGGCGAGGAACAGCTGGCCCGAGCCCAGCGTGCCGATCGGCTTGGCCTGGCTCAGGTCGCCCACCACGTCGTAGAGGCGCAGCTCCCGCACCCCCCGGTCGACGAGGAAGACCGCCTTGCCCTCGGGCAGCGGGCCGCCGTACTTGCCGATGTACCCGGCGAGCACGGGGGATCCCGAAAGGGGCACGCACGACGGCGACTCGATGCCGAAATTCGAGTTCGGCCCACCGTAGGCCACCCCCTTGGGCAGGGCCAGGACGCAGAGTATGCGCTTGCCCGCGTTGTCGGTGTTCTCGACGGCGTACGAGGTCCAGGTGTCGGTCTGCCCCACGAAGTCGGTGAGCGCCTTCGGCTCACCCGAGTCGACGATCACCGGCGACATCTCGGGCCGCCCGATCGTCAGCACCTGGCCCGGGTCCGCCGGCGGGGCCGGCACGTCCACCTGCGTGGCCACCGACACGCTGGTCAGCACCACCAGCACCGCGGCCAGCGGTGCGATCCAGACCGCCGCCCGACGGCGGCGGTGGGGTCTCCGCTGGCGGCGCTGCTGCTCCGCCCAGGCCGCGTCGAGGTTCGGCGTGACCTCCTCGGCCTGTCCGCGCAGTGCTTCGGCCAGTTTGCGTTCGAGGTCGGTCATCGCTCACCTCCCAGGTCGTCCCCCAAGTGTTTGCGCAGGTTCTCCATCGCGTGGTGGGTGGTCGCCTTGACGGTGCCCGGCGAGATGCCGAGCGTCTCCGCGATGCCCGCCGTGCTCAGGTCCAGCCAATACCTCAGCACGAGAACCTCGCGCTGTCTGCGGGAAAGTTTTTCGAGCACCGCGCGCAGCTGCTGGTGCTCCCAGTTGGCCACCGCCCGGACCTCGGCCGACAGCTCGTCCGGCGGCCGGTCCTGCGGCGTCCGCCGGACCACCTTCAGGTGCCGGGTGCGCGACCGCGACATGTTCACCACGGTCGTGCGGAGGTAGCCGGCCACCCGCGTGTGGTCGGACAGCGTGTCCCACCGCTGGTGGAGCTTGACGAAGGCCTCCTGCGCGACGTTCTCCGCGTCGTCCGCGCCGAGCAGGTGCGCCAGCCGTGTCATCTGGCCGAAGTACTCCCGGAACAGGTCGTGGAAGGTCGGCGCGCCCAGATCCCCCGGCACGCTCTCGCCCACGCTCGCACTCACACCCCGCCAACGCGCACCCCGCCCCACCGGTTTAGTCCAGCACGCGAAGAAGGCCACCACCAGGGTTTACCCCGGTGGTGGCCTTCGACGGCGAGTGGATTTACCGCTCGGTCTCGCCGCGGATGAACTTCTCGACGGCGTCGCGCGCGGTCGAGTCGTCGTACTGCTCCGGCGGCGACTTCATGAAGTAGGAGGAGGCCGACAGGATCGGGCCGCCGATGCCGCGGTCGAGCGCGATCTTCGCGGCGCGGACGGCGTCGATGATGATGCCCGCCGAGTTCGGCGAGTCCCACACCTCGAGCTTGTACTCCAGGTTCAGCGGCACGTCGCCGAAGGCGCGGCCCTCGAGCCGGACGTAGGCCCACTTGCGGTCGTCGAGCCACTGCACGTAGTCCGACGGTCCGATGTGGACGTTGCCCTTGCCGAGGTCGCGGTCGACCTGCGAGGTGACGGACTGGGTCTTCGAGATCTTCTTCGACTCGAGCCGCTCCAGCTCCTTCATGTTCAGGAAGTCCATGTTCCCGCCCACGTTGAGCTGCATCGTCCGGTCGAGCTGGACGCCACGGTCCTCGAACAGCTTCGCCAGGACGCGGTGCGTGATGGTGGCGCCGACCTGGGACTTGATGTCGTCGCCGACGATCGGCACACCCGCGTCTTCGAACTTCTTCGCCCACTCCGGGTCGGAGGCGATGAACACCGGCAGCGCGTTGACGAACGCCACGCCGGCGTCGATCGCGGCCTGGGCGTAGAACTTGTCGGCCACCTCGGAGCCCACCGGCAGGTACGACACGAGCACGTCGGCCTTCGCTTCGCGCAGCGCGGCGACGACGTCGACCGGGGTCTCGTCGGACTCCTCGATCGTCTCGCGGTAGAAGCGGCCGAGCCCGTCGTGGGTGTGCCCGCGCTGGACGGTGACGCCGAGCGGCGGCACGTCGGCGATCTTGATCGTGTTGTTCTCGGAGGCGAAGATCGCCTCAGACAGGTCGCGGCTGACCTTCTTGGCGTCCACGTCGAACGCGGCCACGAACTCGATGTCGCGGACGTGGTAGCCGCCGAAGTCGACGTGCATCAGGCCCGGCACCCGCGTGGTCGGGTCCGCGTCGCGGTAGTACTGGACACCCTGGACCAGCGACGCCGCGCAGTTGCCGACGCCCACGATGGCCACCCGTACGCGGCGGTTCTCGCCCATGGGGGTTTCTCCTTCAATCAGTGTCTGTTCAGTAGGTCTGGTGCCGCGACGCTGCGGCCCGGCCGTGGCTCAGGTCTCGGGACCCTGCCGTTCGGCTTGTTCGTGCGCGATCAGCTCGTTGAGCCAGCGCACCTCCCGCTCGCTGGTCTCCAGCCCCAGCCGGTGCAGCTCGCGGGTGTAGCGATCGATCTTCTGCTCGGCCCTCGCCAGCGCCGCCCGCATGCCCTCGCGGCGTTCTTCGACGCGACGGCGGCGGCCCTCGAGGATCCGCATCCGCACGTCGGCCGGGGTCCGCGAGAAGAAGGCCAGGTGGACGCCGAAGCCCTCGTCGTCCCAGGTCTGCGGCCCGGCGTCGCCGAGCAGCTCACCGAAGCGCTCCTTGCCCTCCGCGGTGAGCTTGTAGACCCGCCGCCCGCGCCGCGACCACGCCCGGTCGTCGGCCTCGTCCAGCTCTTCGACCAGGTACCCGGCCCGCAGCAGCTTCCGCAGGGTCGGGTACAGCGAGCCGTACGAGAACGTCCGGAACGTGCCGAGCGTCTCGTTCAGCCGCTTGCGCAGCACGTACCCGTGCATGGGCGCTTCGTGCAGAAGACCGAGGATCGCGAACTCCAGCACACCGCACCCCCTTCCGGGAACAAACCTCGACGATCGGCGTTGCTCCGAATGATCGCCTCGATCCAACCTACTCAGCCACTATATCGCGCCGATACATCGAAGTGGCGAAGCCAACAGGCCTCCTCACTCTGGAGTGGGGGAAATTCACCGGAGAGTTATCGAACGTCCGGCGTGTCCGCTCCGGCCCCGCTCCCGGCCGCGCTAGGGGGCGTGGACGACACAGGAAGAGCCCGTACTCTGTCCTGGTGCTCAACCAGCGGCAGGTCGTGGACTACGCGCTGCAGCGCCGTGCGCTGCTGGCCGAAGTCCGCTCCGGACGCGTCGGCAGCTACGAAGCCTGCGACGCCGGTCCGTACCTGCTGCGGGCGGCGAAGTTCCACGGCCGGGCCGGTGACCTGCCCTGCCCGATCTGCCGCCAGGAACCGCTGACCCTGGTGTCCTGGGTCTACGGTGACGAACTCAAGCACGTCGCGGGCTCGGCGAGGACCCCCGAAGAGCTGGCCAGGATGGCCGGACTGTTCGCCGAGTTCACCGTGTACGACGTCGAAGTGTGCCGGGCGTGCCACTGGAACCATCTGGTGCGGTCATACGTCCTTGGCACGGGGGAACCGGCCGACGGTCCGCGAAGGACCGCAGGCCGGTGAGCTGTATCACAACCGCTGCAGAGCGCAGAACGGCGCGCTACCGGGCGCCGGTCTGGGAGGCCCATTCGTGAACGACGACCGCAACCGCTCTTGGCCCGGCCAGGAGCCCGATGCACCTCGCCGTGCCCCATCAGGCTCGCGCCCGGGGGACGACCCCGGACCGGCGTGGCCCGGCGAAGACGCCCCTCGGCGGCCGCAGCGCGGCACGCCGCCCCGCGGGGTGCCGTCCGGCCGGGCCGGCGGCGGCCCCGAGTGGCCGTCCGGTGACGAAGGCGGTCCGCAGTGGCCCGGCGAAGAGCCGCCACGGCAACCGCAGCGTCCCCGCCAGCAGGGCATGCCGGCGCGGCGGCCGGTCCCGCCACCGCCGGGCCAGCGCCCGGCGCAGGGTCCGCCTCCGTCGCCGCCGCAGGGTTTCCGCCAGCAGCGCGGCGGGCGGCCGGTGCCGCCGCCGGGGCGCGAACCGGACCTGATCACCCACCACACGCACAACGGGACCGACGACTTCGGGCGTGACCCGTACGACGACGGTTACGACGACGACGCCGCCTTCAACGAGTTCGCCGACGACGTCGCGCCCCAGGAGGAGCTCGACGAAGACGGCAAGAGGATCCTCACGCCGGCGCAGCGCAAGAAGCGCCGGTGGAAGATCATCCGGCGGGTGGCGTACGCCGGCGTCGGGCTGTTCTTCGTGGTCCCCGCGATCGCGTTCGTCATCACCTACTTCCTGGTCGACGTCCCGACGCCGGAGAGCATCAAGGCGCTGCAGAACCAGCCGATCACCTACTACGACGCCGGTGGCCAGGTGATGGGCCGGGAGCTGCCGCCCGGCGGCGACCGCCAGCTGCTCAAGCCCGGCGAGGTGCCGGACGTCGTCAAGCACGCCGTCTACGCGGCGGAGGACGCGACGTTCGAGACCAACTCGGGCTTCGACGTCAGCGGCATCGCACGCGCGGTCTACAACCAGGTCACCGGTGGCCAGGGCGGTGGTTCGACCATCTCCCAGCAGTACATCAAGAAGGCCACCGAGAACGACGCCCCGACGCTGACCCGCAAGTGGACCGAGCTGGCCAAGTCGTTCAAGATGAACAACCAGCAGTCCAAGGAAGAGATCATCACTTCCTACCTGAACATCGTCTTCTTCGGCCGCGGGGCGAACGGGATCCAGGCGGCCGCGAAGGCCTACTTCAACAAGGACGTCAAGGACCTCAACGCGTCCGAAGCGTCCTTGCTGGCCGGCTTGATCCAGGGGCCGAGCAAGTCGGAGAACCAGGAGTACGCCCAGCGGCGCTGGGCGTACGTGATGGACCAGATGGTCGCCAACAAGTGGCTGCGCCAGGACGAGCGCGCCGGCTTCCAGTTCCCGACGCCGATCCCGAAGAACGCCAACAAGGAGCAGAACTCGGGCAAGCTCACCTACCAGGTCCGCGAGCGGATCAAGGACGAGCTCGCGGCGCGGGGCTACGACGAGAGCAAGCTGTTCACGACCGGCGCCAAGATCTACACGACGATCGATCCGGCGGCGCAAGCCGCCGCCGACCAGGCCGTCCAAGAGGGCATGAAGGGCCAGACGGACGAAAACCTGCTCAGCGCGCTCGTCGCGGTCGATCCGAAGACCGGCGGCGTGCTCGCCTACAACTACGGTCCGGAGATCGTGAAGGACAAGGACGGCAAGGACCAGATCGGCCAGGACCGGGCGGACCAGGCCCGCAACCCGGGTTCTTCGATGAAGCCGTTCGACCTCACCGGGTTCCTCAAGATGGGCGGGGGCCTCGGTGACACGTTCGACGGCTCCAACAACCGCAAGTTCCCCGGCGTCGCCAAACCGATCCGGAACGCGGGCGAGGACGAAAGCTGCGGCCCGGACTGCACGGTCGCGCGGGCCATGGAGATTTCGGCGAACACCGTGTTCTACGACATGGTGCTGAACAAGGTGCACCCGTCGGGGGTCGCGAAGGCAGCGGAACAAGCCGGCGTCCGGACGAAAGCCAACGGTGGCAACGCGACGCTCTTCACCGGCGACAACAACATCTCGCTCGGCGGTGGCGAGACGGCGGTGTCACCGAGGGACATGGCGGCGGCGTACGCGTCGTTCGCGGGCGGCGGCACCTACCACGAGCAGCACTTCGTCGCGAAGCTGACGAACAGCCAGGACGAGGTGGAGTTCGACGAGAACAACATCAAGTCCAACCCGGCGTTCGACAACGACGCGGCGAAGAGCCAGCAGATCGCGGGCAACGTCACCGAAGCGCTCAAGCCGGTCATTTCGCACTCGAACCTGAAGTGCCCGACCGGCCACGAGTGCGCCGGCAAGACCGGTACGCAGCAGTACGCCCCCAAGGAGACCGACCCGGCGTCGTACGGCAACCTCAACTCGCAGACCTGGATGGTGGGCTACACCCCGTCGGTGTCCGCAGCCGTGTGGGTCGGCGGTGACGGCAACCGGGCGTTGCACGACGCGAAGGGCAAGCCGATCTACGGCTCCACGATCGCCGGTCCGACGTGGCAGAAATTCCTGAACCTCTACCTCAAGGGCAAACCTGCGGAGAAGTTCGAAAAGGTCGCCCCGCTGGGCAAGGACGTCAACGAGGTGACGACGACCCCGTCGAAGCCGTCGGACACGCCGAGCACGACGCCCACGCCGACCAGCCCGGAGTCGTCCGACAGCACCGAGCCGTCGGACAGCGAGTCGAACACGTCGAGCCGTCCGAGCCGGCCCACCAGTTCCCGGCCCGGTCCGGGCACCGGGCTCCCGTTCGAACCGGGCAACAACGGCGGTGGTGGTGGCGGAGTTGCTGCCCCACCGGGCGCCGGGCCCGGATAACCCTCGGCACGATTCACCCGGCAACGGGCCCCGCACTTCGCCAGTGCGGGGCCCGTTGCCGTTTCCGGCTCAGTACCAGGGTGTCAGCGACATGACGCCGTTGAAGTACGCGCCGCCGCGGAAGCGCCAGTTCGGGCTCGGGTTCGTCGCCTTGGCCGCCGAGGTCAGCGACCAGACGTAGGACGACGTGCCGAACGGCCCGCACTGCAACCACGTGTTCCCGCCGTCCTGCGACCAGTCCATCCAGACCGAGTCACCCGGGCCGAGCGCGGCTTCGCTGCCGTGCGCCCGCGCCCACCCGCGCTTCACACCACCGACGATGCCGACCTCGACGGTCAGGCTGCGGCCCGGCGAGTTGGCCACGACCGTGCCTTCGAGGTCGTCCGGGATGTCGACGAACCCGTTCGCCCCGTGCGCGCAGTCGGCGGCGGACGCCGAAGCGACCCCGGAAACACCCACCATCAGCGACGCGGAAACCACGGCGACGGCCGCGCAAGCGCCCAGCTTTCTCAACGACGACAATGCATTTCCCCCTAATACCGAAGTTTTTACCAGAAGACGCATGACCGGAGTCGACGCTAGCAGTCGGACTCATTTCGAACGCTGATCCGATCGGGTTGCCTTCACTCGGATGATCAACCGGACAAAACCTATTAAATGCCACATGACAGTCCTTAACCACCTACGTGAACTCCGTGTCAAACCCACCCGAATGGCGGCTTGGCACCCACCTCGAATTCGCAGTTTGATGTTGTCTGCCGCGAGTTCGCGCTGGTGATCGCGGCTGCACCAGGGGAGGGCATCGGCGCTTCATGCACCGTGAGGTCTCTCATGACGGCGTTCTTCGGCTGCCGGCCTTTCCGCACCCGCGTCATCCACTTCGAATTCCACGCACGCTGATCCGTTCGGCGTAGCTCTTTCGACCACACGACGTCGATCACCAAGGTTTTCGTGCGCCGGAATTCCCCGTGTCCGAAATCTTTCGGCTCATCCTGCGCGCGGGAGAGGGAAGAAATGAGACCCAGCTGGCGGAAGGCCGCGGTCACCGCGTTCGCCTTCCTCACCCTGGCGCCGGCGGTGACGGCATTGTCCGTCCCCGCGCAGGCGTCACCCGCCGCGCCGGCGGCGGTTCCCGACGATCCGCCCGCGGTCAGCGCCGCGAAACGCGACGAGCTGCTCGGCCAGGGCTGGCAGGCGTCCGGCGACCGGTTGTGGACGACCACCGGCGACGCCGAAGGCCTGCACGTCCTGACCGCCGAGGCGAAGACCGGCTACAACTGGCACACCGTCGCCGATCTGACGGTGGCGGGACTCGAGACCGACCAATGGATCGGCCACGGCTGCGTCACCGGTTCGGGACAGCGCGCCGTGATCGTCTACGCGCCCCGCACCTTCACCAACCAAGAGGACCTCACCTCCCGCGGGGGCCTCACCGCGGTGGTCGACCTCGTCACCGGGGCGGTGACGAAGCTGCCGATCCGCACCGCGCTCTCGTACTACAACCCCGGTTGCGGCACCGGCGAAACCGCCACGCTGACCCAGGAAGGCGGCGACCGGATCCCGAAGACCGGCGTGGTCACCGTGGACACCACGACCGGCAAGCTCAGCGCGCGCACCGAGCTCGCCGGGCAGACGACTTCGGCCACGCCGGTCGACGGCGGTTTTGTCGTCGCCGACACCGCCGGCCTGCTCAAGGTCGGCACCGACGGGACCAAGCAGCGGATCGTCGCCGGCACCGGTGGTGTCCCGTTCAACGTCCGGGCCGACGCCCAGGGCGGCGTGGTGTTCATGGACCTCGCGGGCGCCGACAGCCGGATCCGGCGAGTCGCGTCGGCCGGCCGAGCCAGGCAGGACGCGCAGACGCTGGCCAGTGGTGCGGCCGGGTCGATCGGGGTGGCTTCGGGCCGCGGCGGCAAGGTGTTCCTCACCGGCACCCCCGCCAAGCTCGCGGCCCTGCCCGCCGCCGTCGCCAAGCTCGACGTGCCGGCGGACGCCGAGGTCTCCTCGCTCGGCGAGACGGCGATCACCGAGGTGGCGCTCGCCAAGGTGAAGCCGGGCAGCAAGGCGGCGAGCGACCCGCACCGCCCCCGTCCCGTGCACATCGCGACCCGCAGCGTGCGCACCGGCAAGACGTTCGGGTTCGGCGTCGACCCCGGTGACACGCTCAAGCCGCGCTGGAACGACACCGTGGACGCCGACCGCGTCTGCTCCGTCCCCCGCAACGACCCCGCGACGCAGGTCTACCAGCCGACCCCGCGCGAGGTGGAGTGGGCCGCGGACAACGCGGTCAACGGCGCCCGCAGCCAAGGCAACAAGGTGCCCGCGCAGATCCTGCTGGGCGTGCTGGGCCAGGAGTCCAACCTGTGGCAGGCCGCCCGCAACATCTGGGCCGGTGAGTACGGCAACCCGCTGGTCGGCAACTACTACGGCTTGAGCATCTACGAAGCCCCCACGACCGACGACTGGGACATCCGCTGGGACAAGGCCGACTGTGGTTACGGCGTCTCGCAGACGACCGACGGCATGCGGCTGGCCGGGCACCCGAAGCCGGGATCCACGGACGTACCGCGGCCGCCCGCCGAACAGCTGGCGATCGGCACCCGGTACCTGCAGAACGTCGACTCGGGCCTGGCGATCCTGATCGCCAAGTGGAACCAGCTGCAAGCGCGGCACATGACCCTGAACAACAACGACCCGCTGCGCATCGAAAACTGGTTCTACGCCACGTGGGCCTACAACTCCGGCTTCCACGACGGGACCCAGCCGGACGACGACCACGTCGTCGGCCTGGGCTGGCTGAACAACCCGGCGAATCCCCGCTACCTGGCGGACCGGGCCAACTTCGGCGCCAAGCCGTCAGACTTCGCGCACCCGGAGAGGTGGCCCTACCCGGAGAAGGTGCTCGGGTTCGCCACCAGCCCGCCGTCGGGCTTCGAGGGCCCGAACCAGCCGGAACCGTTCTTCCGGGCGGCGACCTGGAACGGCGCGACCGGCCCGGACACGACACCGGGCACGGACAACTACAACCGCCGGACCGCGCGGCCCGCGCCGCAGACGTTCTGCACCGCCGACAACAACTGCCTGTGGGGGCAGAGCATCCCGCCCGACGTCGACGGGGAGGCGCCCGGGCCGTGCGCGCACCAGAACGCGGCCGGCCAGTACGACCTCAAGTGCTGGGTCAAGACGCCCGCGACGTGGAAACCAGACTGCAGTGCCACCTGCGGCTTCGAATTCATCCGGTACGACCCCGGGGTGGGGAAGCCCGCCGACGGCGCCAGCTACCCGCCGCGGTGCGACAACAACGACGCGACGCACAACGGGATCGTCGCCACGGCCGGGGTGGTCGACGACGTCACCACCGAAACCCACGCCGTCCGGCCGTGCTCACCGGGGATCCACGCCAACCTGGCGGGGAGTGACTTCTCCTTCAGCTACCCGAATGCGTCGTCCAAGATCGACCTGCACCAGGTCGGCGGCGGTTACGGGGCGCACTTCTGGTACGGCCACACCCGGATGGACACCGACGAGGGGCGCAAGACGCAGCTCATCGGCAACTGGACCTTCCCGTCCGTCGACGGGCTGGCCAAGCTGATGATCTACGTCCCGAGCCACCTCGCGGACGCGAACGTGGTCTACGTGGTGGACACCGCCAACGGCCCGGTGAACGTGCCGCTCAACCAGGCCGACCACCACGACGAATGGGTGACCCTCGGGGTGTTCCCGTTCTTCGGCCAGCCGAAGATCCACCTGAACACGATCACGACCGCGGTCGCGAACGGCCTCGACGCGGTCGCGTTCGACGCGGCGGCGATCGACAAGGTGGCCGACGGCCCGGGGTACACGCCGATGATCGTCAACGAGTCCGGCGGTCCCGACGGCGGTTACGCGTGCCTGCAGCTCAAGGGCAACGTGGCCAAGGTGGGGTCGACGGCCGAGTTCCGGTCCTGCAGCAAGAGCTGGGGTTACGGGTACTGGTCCGCGACCGAAGCCGGCCCGACGGTGACGATCCCCGGCAGTCCGCCCACGGTCCTGAAGACGTTCGTCGTCAAGGACCGCACGGCGGGACTGTGCCTGCAGGTGGCCGACGGGCGCACCGACGACGGCGCCCCGGCAGTGCTGGCCAACTGTGTCGCCGGTGATCAGAACCAGATGTGGACGGCGCCGCCGCCCCCGCCGGCGCGGCCGGCCGGACCGGTCCGGCAGTTCATGATCAACTACAAGGCGGCGAAGTGTCTCACCCTCGGCACGGCGAACCCGAACGGCACCTCCACGGTCGTGCTGGGCAGCTGCGACCAGACCGGGGAAAGCCCGTGGCAGTACTGGAAGGGGTACACGCAGGCCAACCCGCTGGCCAGCTGATCCCGTGAAACCATGATCCGCGGGGCGGGCGTCGGCCCGCCCCGCGGATCCCTCATCGAACTGGCGCCATGTACAGGTTCTTGCTGCTCGCCGTCACGACGGCCCTCACGGTCCCGGCCGCCCCCGCGGCGGAGCCGTACTGGGCCGGCCAGCTCGAGCTGCCGCGGGCGTGGCAGCTGTCCGAGGGCGCGGACATCCGGATCGGGCTGATCGACACCGGCGTCGCCGCGGACCCCGACCTGGCCGGCGCGATGCTGCCCGGCGCCGACTTCCCCGACGTGGGCGCGCCGGCCGGCGACGCCATCGGCCACGGCACCACGATGGCCCTGCTCATCGCCGGTCGCGGGATCGGCGGCGGCACCCGCGGGGTCGCCCCCCGCGCCCGGATCCTGCCCGCCCGGCTGACCGGCGGCGCGGAAGACGCCGTCGCCGCGGTGCGCTGGGCGGTCGACCAGGGCGCCAAGGTCGTGAACATCTCGCTCGGCGCCGGGCACAGCGGCGAAACCGACTACGACTCGGCGCTGGCGTACGCGAAGGAACACGACGTCGTGGTGGTCGCGGCCGCGGGAAACGTCGGCGAAGACAGCGAAGTGACGAGCCCCGCCGACCGGCCGGGGGTGCTGGCCGTCTCGGCGGTCGACCGGTCCGGCCGGTTCCGCGACGACGTCGGCGTCAGCGGGCCCGCGATCAGTTTTGCCGCCCCGGGTGTCGACATCTCGACGTCGCGACCGGGGGAGCGGGCTCCCACGTCCGGGACGAGCCAGGCGACCGCGCTCGTTTCGGGAGCGGTGGCACTGGTCCGGGCCCGCTACCCGGAGCTCTCCGCCGACGAGGTCACCGACCAGCTCGCCCGGACGGCGAAGGACCTCGGCGCGCCGGGCCGGGACGACCGCTACGGCTTCGGCCTGATCGATCCCCTGGCCGCGTTGTCGGTGACGCCGCCGAGCTCGGGCGTGCCGTGGTGGGCGGTCGCGCTCGGAATCGCGGCCGGCCTCGCGGTGGTGGTGGGCGGTGCCCTGGTGTTCCGCCGTCGACGGCGAGCCGCCCCGGGGTGAACCACCGGCGGCCGCGGTCCGTGTCCCTACGAGAGGACTGCGTCCGCAGCCCACCGTGGAGGACGGCCCGTGAACAACGACCGCACGTCGCCCGGTCGCGCTCCCGACCCACGCCGTCGCGCCCGCCGGCCGGTGCCCCGCGCCGGGCTGCTGGGCAGCGAGCCGGAGCTGATCACCCACCACGAGCACAACGGCACCGTGCCGGACGAGCCGCCGACCGTGCCGATCCTGCGGCCGCGGCCCGGCCAGCCACCGCGCCGGCCACGCCCGCTCACCACCCAGGACCTGCGGAAACGGCGCTGGCGGAAGATCCGGCGGATCGGTTACGTCGTCGCCGGGGCGTTCTTCGTCGTCCCCGCGATCGCCTTCGTGATCACCTACCTCGCCGTCGACGTCCCCTCGCCGGAAACGGTCGCGCAGGCGCAGGGCCAGGCCGTCACCTACCTCTTCAGCGACGGCACCGAGATGGGCAAGGACGTGCCCACCGGCGGCAACCGGCAGATCCTGGCGGCGAACCAGATCCCGGACGTCGTCAAGAAAGCCGTGATCGCCACCGAGGACGCGTCCTTCGAGACCAACTCCGGCTTCGACATCGGCGGCATCCTCCGCGCCGGGTACAACCAGGTCACCGGCGGTTCGGGCGGCGGGTCGACGATTTCGCAGCAGTACATCAAAAACGCCTCCGGCGACGACGACCCGACGCTGACGCGCAAGTGGGTCGAGCTCGCGAAGTCGTTCAAGATGAACCAGACCTACGAGAAGGCGGACATCATCACCGCCTACCTCAACATCATCTACTTCGGCCGCGGCGCCTACGGCGTCCAGGCCGCCGCGCAGGCCTACTTCGGCAAGGACGTCGGCGCGCTCGACTACTCACAATCCGCGCTGCTCGCCGGGCTGATCCAGCAGCCGGGCCGCTCGGAGAACACCGCCGTCGCCACCGGCCGGTGGACCACGGCGCTGGACCGGATGCTGAAGAACGGCTACCTGACCCCGGCCCAGCGCGCCGCGGCGAAGTTCCCGACGCCGATCCCGCTGCGGGAGAGCCGCGAGGCGGGTGCGCTGAACCCGTTCATCAAGAAGCAGGTCAAGGCCGAGCTGGCCGCGCAGGGCATCGACGAGAAGCAGTACTACTCCGGCGGGTTCCAGGTGTTCACCACCATCGACCCGCAGGCGCAGCAGGCGGCCGAAACGGCGGTGGCCGAAGGGATGGCCGACCAGACCGACGACCGGATCCTCAACGCGCTGGTGGCCGTCGACCCGAAGACCGGCGGGGTGCTCGCCTACCACGGCGGCGACGCGATCGTGAAGGGCCCGAACGGCGAGGACCAGGCCGGCCGCGACTGGGCCGACGAGCCGCACAACCCCGGGTCGTCGATGAAGCCGTTCGACCTGGCCGCGTTCCTCAAGCTCGGCCGTGGCCTCGACGCGCGCTTCGACGGCACGTCACCCCGCACGTTCCCGGGCGTCGACCTGCCGATCCGCAACGCCGGCGACAGCAGCAGCTGCTCGGAGCAGTGCACCGTCTCCGAAGCGATGCAGCGGTCCACGAACACCGTGTTCTACGACATGGTGCTCAACGTGACGAAGCCGTCCGGGGTCGCGGAAGCCGCGCAGGAGGCGGGCATCCGGACGTCGGACAACGGCGGCCGGAGCAAGCTCTTCACCGGCGACAACAACATTTCGATCGGCGGCGGCGGAACTCAGGTCACGGCGGCGGACATGGCCTCGGGGTACGCGACGTTCGCGGCGGGCGGCGTCCAGCGTGACCGCCACTTCGTCCAGAAGGTGACCAACGCCAACGGCGAAACGGCGTACGAGGCCAAGGATCGCTCGGCGGACGCGTTCGCCGACAACGACGCGTCCAAGAGCGCGCAGATCGCCGGAAACGTGACGGCGGCGCTGGCCCCGGTGATCCAGTTCTCCCGGCTCACCTGCCCGGCCGGCCACGAGTGCGCGGGCAAGACCGGAACCCAGCAGCACACCCCGCAGAACGACGAACCCGCGTCGGCGGCGAACGCCAACTCCCAGACCTGGATGGTGGGCTACACACCCTCGGTGTCGGCGGCGGTCTGGGTGGGCAGCGACGGTGACAAGGCCCTGCGCGGCCCGGGCGGCGCCCCCCTGTTCGGCTCGACGCTCGCCGGGCCGATCTGGGACCGGTTCATGCAGCTGTACCTGACGGGCAAGCCGGCCGAGCGGTTCGACCGCGTGACGGCGATCAGTTCGCCTCAGGACCGGGTGCAGGTCCAGCAGCAGCCGCAACAACAACAGCAGCAGCAACAGCAGCCGCGTGATCAGCGGAACCAGCAGGCCCAGCCCGGCAACCGCCAGCAGCAGGACCAGCTCCGCCAGTTCCAGCAACGGCTTCAGGAGCTGCAGGACCGCCAACGAAACCGGAACGGCAACGGCGGCAACAACAACGGCAACGGCAACGACTCCGGCCAGAGCGGCGACCCGGATCCGGGCGGCTGAGCGAGAAAGATGGCCGTGACCTCAGTACTGGGGGTTACCGAGGTCACGGCCGGTCAGGGGGGCGCCGTCAGAGCTTGACGACGGTTCCTTCGACGCCGGAGCGGTGCGCGGCTTCGATCACCCGCAGCGCCTCGACCGAGGACGCGGGATCAACCGGGAAGTCGCCTTCACCGCGTAGCGCGTCGCGCACCTGGGCGTAGAACTGCTCGTAGCGGCCGACCTCGGTGGGCACGGTCTTGACGTCGTTGCCGACGCCGATCTTCCCCGCGTCCGCCGCCGGTTCCACACCCCAGCCTTCATCGCCCGGGCGCATACCCGCCTTGATCTGCGGTTCCTGCACGTCGAGGCCGTACTTGGTGAACGTCGCCCGGTCGCCGAGGATCCGGAACCGCGGGTTCTGGGTGCCGGCGAGCGCGGACGCCCACAGGTGCGACCGGACGCCGTTGGCGTGCTTCAGCGCGACGAACACGTCGTCGTCGACCTGGACGCCGGCGCGGCGCCGGTCGGCCTCCGCGTAGACGTGGGTGACCGGGCCGAACAGCTGCAGCGCCTGGTCGACGATGTGCGCGCCGAGGTCGTAGAGCAGGCCGCCGGCCTCGGCCGGGTCGCCGAACTCGCGCCAGTTGTCCTTGGGCTTGGGCACCCAGCGGTCGTAGCGGGATTCGAAGCGGAAGACGTCGCCGAGCCGGCCGGAGTCGAGGACCTTGCGCACGGTGAGGAAGTCGGAGTCGAGCCGCCGGTTCTGGAAGACGGTGAGGCCGACGCCCGCCGCCTTCGCCGCGGCCACGACCTGCTCGGCCTCGAGCGCGGTCGGCGCGAACGGCTTGTCGACGACCACCGGGAGGCCGGCTTCGATCGCCCGCAACGCGAGCGGCACGTGGGTGCGGTTCGGTGTGCTGACCACGACCAGGTCGAGGTCGCCGGCCCGCTCGAACAGGGCGTCGGCGCCGGGCACGACCGCCGCGCCCGGGTGGTCGGCACGCGCCTGGGTGGCGTTGCTCGACGTCGTGATCACCGCGGGGGTCAGCCCGGGTGTGGCGGCGACCAGCGGTGCGTGGAAGACGCGTCCGCCGATGCCGTACCCGAGGATCCCCACGCGCAAGTCGTCAACCATGGCGCCCATTAAACAACAGTGTTGCGTAATTCGCCAGGCGTGCCATGATCTGAGCCATGGCCGCCACCGGGAGGAACCTGCGCAACGTGCGCGAGCACAACCGCGCCCTCCTGCTCTCGCACATCCTCCGCGCCGGCGGCCTCAGCCGGGTCGAGCTCGCCGAACGCACCGGGCTGACCCAGCAGGCCGTCTCCAAGATCGTGCCCGAACTCCTCGACGCCGGCCTCCTGGACGAGGAGCGTCAGCCGGCCGGGGGTGTCGGCAAGCCGCGGACGCGGCTGACCGTCCGGTCCGGGGCCAAGCACGCGCTCGGCGCGCGCCTCGACCGCGACGAGTACCGCGTGCTGCGCACCAACTTCATCGGCGAGGTCGAGGAGACCGCGGGCGGCCCGCTCCCGGTCGGCTTCACACCCGAGCAGGCCGTCGAAGCCATCGGCGCCACCGCGCTCGAGCTCGCGGACGGCTTCGGCGTCCTCGGCCTCTGCCTCGGCGCGGTCGGCCCGCTGGACCACCTCGCCGGCCTGGTCCGCGACGCGACGAACATGCCGGGCTGGCACGACGTCCCCCTGCGTGACCTGCTCGAGAAGCGCACCGGGCTGCCCGTGACGCTCGACAAGAACACCAACGCCGCCGCGTTCGCCCAGCTGTGGCCGCACGGCGAGCCGACCGCGACCGCGGTGGTGCTGGTCGGCACCGGGATCGGCGTCGGCCTGCTGATCGACGGGCGGCTCTACCGCGGCCCGCGGACCAACGCGGGTGAGTTCGGGCACACCACCATCGCCTACGACGGCCCCCGCTGCGCCTGCGGGCGACGCGGCTGCGTCGAGATCATGGCCAAGCAGGCGCCCGACACCCGCACCGCTGCCGGCTTCCTCGGCATCGGGCTCGCCGACCTCGTGCAGGTGCTCGACCTGGAGCGGATCGTGCTGGCCGGACGCGCGGTGCGGGACGAACCGGGCACTTACCGTGACGCCGTTTCGGAACGCCTCGAGGAGCTGCTGCCGCTGCCGCACTGGCAGCGGATCGAGGTCGTCGAGGACTCCTTCGGCGAGGAAATCGTCACGCGCGGAGCGGCCGCCGAGGTCCTGGCCTCGTACTACGCGAATCCGGCATGATCGTCGCCTTCACCTCGGCGACGGGCGATCACCGATAACATCCCGCTCGTGCCAGAGGAGACCACGCGCGAGCCGGACCCCGGCCCCGTGACGCTGAGCAGGGCGGATCGGGTCGTCCCGAGTTGGACCGAACCCCTCGCGGCCGCGGTCACCAGACCCGTCGGCGGGCCGCTCGGCGAGCACGCGGCGGTCGGCAGGCACTGGTTCTGGTCACCCCAGCGGGTCGGGCTGCTGCTCGCGACGCTGGCCCTGATGCTCTGCTGGTTCGGCAAGGGCTCGTGCATCCAGCAGTACCAGGACTCCAGCGGCGCCAACCAGCTCGACTGGCGCGCGGGCCGCCCGTTCGTCGCGATGTGCTACTCCGACATCGTGCCGCTCTACAGCTCCGAGCGGCTCGACCGGCCGAGCACCTTCCCGTACTACACGTCGTGGAAGGAGAGCTCGCAGACCGCGGAGAACGACACCCGGTACATGGAGTACCCGGTGCTCACCGGCCTCTTCCAGTGGGCGAACGCGAAGCTCGCGGCGGGCTGGCTGGACGTCGCCCAGAGCGGCTGGCTGCCGGGCGCGCTGCCGGTGGCGATCTACTTCGACATCACCGCGTTCTTCCTGGCGATGGCCTGGCTGGTGACGGTGTGGGCGACCGGCCGGACGATGAAACGGCGGCCGTGGGACATGGTGCTGGTGGCGATTTCGCCGCTGGTGCTGGTGCACGCGTTCACCAACTTCGACGCGATCGCGACGGCGTTCACCGCGACCGGCCTGCTCGCCTGGGCGCGCAAAAGGCCCGTGCTCGCCGGCCTGCTGCTCGGGCTCGGCGCGACGGCCAAGCTCTACCCGCTGTTCCTGCTCGGTGTGCTGTTCGTGCTGTGCCTGCGCGCGGGGAAGCTGACGCCGTTCTGGAAGACCGCGGCGGCGGCCGTCGTGACGTGGGTGGCGGTGAACGCGCCGTTCATCCTCACCGCGACGCGCGGCTGGTGGGAGTTCTTCCGGATGAGCACCCTGCGGCCGATGGACCCGGATTCGCTGTACAACGTCGTCTCGTCCGCCACCGGCTGGACCGGCTTCGACGGCGTGCTGCAGAAGAACCAGAACCCGGCGTACCTGAACCTCACGGTGGCCGTGCTGTTCCTGGCCTGCTGCGCGGGGATCGCGTACGTCGCGCTCGCGGCGCCGAGACGGCCGCGCGTCGGTCAGCTCGCGTTCCTCGTCGTGGCCGCGTTCCTGCTGACCAACAAGGTGTGGAGCCCGCAGTACTCGCTGTGGCTCGTGCCGCTGGCCGTGCTGGCGATCCCGCGCTGGCGGCTGCTGCTCGGCTGGATGCTGATCGACGCGCTGGTCTGGGTGCCGCGGATGTTCTACTACCTCGGCGTCGACCACAAGGGCCTGCCCGAAGGCTGGTTCCTCGGCACGGTCGTGGTGCGCGACCTGGCCGTGGCCGGGCTCTGCGTGCTGGTGGTGCGGGAGATCTACCGGCCGGCGACCGACCTGGTCCGGGCCGCCGGCGACGACGACCCGGCCGGCGGTTTCCTCGACGGCGCCCGGGACGTGATCGTCCCGAACGCCGTGCGCCACCGCCGGAAGGTCGCTGCCGCTTAGCCGAGCTTTTCCCGCAGGTAGGCGATGTCAGTGGCCTGGCCGTCGGCCGGGGTTTCGACGACCACCGGCGCGCCGGCCGCCCGGGCCACCTCGACCAGCACACCGGGGTCGATGGTGCCGTCCCCCTCGACGACGTTGGCGTGCCGGTCGCGGGTCGAGCCGAACTCGTCGCGGGAGTTGTTGAGGTGCACCAGGTCGATCCGGCCGGTGATGGCCTTGACCTTCTCGACGGCCGTCGAGAGGTCCCAGCCCGCGGCGAACGCGTGGCAGGTGTCCAGGCAGAACCCGGCGCCGAACTCGCCGACCTTGTCCCACAGCCGGGCGATCACCTCGAGGTCGCGGGTGATCGCGTTGTCGCCGCCGGCGGTGTTCTCGATCAGGATCGGGACCTTGAAGCCGCCCTTCTCCTGCTCGCGCTCGAACAGCTTGCGCCAGTTGTCCAGGCCGGCCTCGACGTCGTCGGTGTCCCCGACGTGCCCGCCGTGCACGATCAGGCCCTTCGCGCCGATCGCCGCGGCGCCGTCCGCGTGCTGCGTGACGTTCTTGCGGGATGGGATCCGGATCCGGTTGTTCAGCGAAGCCACGTTGATGAGGTAGGGAGAGTGGATGAACACCTCGACCGGGTCGGCCGCGACGGCCTCCCCGTGCGGGTGTGGCTTCGGGGCCTTCCAGCCCTGCGGGTCGGAGAGGAAGAACTGGACGACGTCGGCTTTGCGCTCGGCGACGGCAGTCAACGGGTCGTCGTCACGGACGTGGGCGCCAATCAGCATGCCGAGCACGCTACTCCGGGTTTTCTTTTCCCCTGCGGGACCGGTTGGTGACGCTCGTGGAGTACCGTGAGCGCGTTCCGTGATCCAGATTGGTCCGACTGCCGGAGGGGCATCGATGGGGAAGCACGTCGCCCGGATCACCGCACTGGGGTTCACTCTCGCCACCACGGCCGTGCTCGCGGCCCCGGGCGTGGCGAGCGCGGCTCCCAGCCCGACCCTCGGCGGGGACTGCGCGGCCACGCTGCAGAACGGCCAGGCCCGCGACACGAAGACCGGCCTCCTGCTGGACGCCGGCGCCCCGCTGAACGCCCCGGACCGGCTGACCGTCGGCCTCGACTCCAGCTCCCGGAACACCAACGGCTCGGCCCCGCTGCTCACCCTTCCGGTGGGTGACACCGTTAAGGCGCTCGGCATCGGTGACGTGCCGGTGGTCGGCGACCTCGCGGCGAAGGGCGTCTGCCCGCCCGTCCAGGGTGTCGTGAACACCGTCGGCGGCGTGACGCAGGGCGTGGTCGACGAGCTGCCGCCACTGCCGCTCCCGCCGGCGCCGGCCCCACCCACGCCGCCTGCACCGCCGGCCCCGCCCGGTCCGACCCCGCCGGGGCAGACCCCGCCGGGGGACAGCACCGGCCCGGTGACCAGCGGTCCCGGGAGCGCGGGCCTGCCGGGTGACGCGATTTCGGGCATCTTCACCAACGCCGCGCTGCTGCCCGGCAGCCTGGTGCAGGCGCCGGTGATCGCCCAGATCATCCCCGGCCAGCAGATCCCGACGGTCGACGAGCAGAAGTCCGGCACCGCGGAGGCGCTGCCGGGCGTCACGCCGCCGGCGAAGCTGCCGATGCTGCTCGCGGTGCTGGCCCTGGCGATCGTCGCGGCGGCCCTCGTCCGGGCCTGGATCCGCCGCAAGCCCGCCTGATCTCACCCACGGTGACGCCCGCTTCCACTCGAATGCCGGACATTCCTGAGTGAGCGGGCGTTACTCGTCTGCCTTAACGTCGTTGTCCTGGGGAGAGGCCACGAGACCAAGGGCGGCGAGCATGCAGGATCGGGCACGGAGGGCTACTGCGGTCGGTGCGACGGCGTTCGTCCTCGCCGGATCGGCCGTGCTCGGCATGCCGGGTACGGCGTCGGCAGACACGGTCACGGCCAACTGCGGCGACACGGTGACCGTGAAGCCCGGCGACCTGATCAAGACTCCGCTCGGCATCAAAACCGTCACCGACCTGCTTGGTGGCGTGCTCGGCGCACTCTGCAAGATCACCGTCAAGGTGGTGGACACAGCCGTCGCCCCGGTCCCGGTGGTGGGTGCGCCCGTTGCGAGTGCGGTGAACGGTGCTGTCGCCGACACGACCAACGGCCTCGGCAAAGTCACCGACGATGTCGGCAAGACCTTGAGCGGCGACAAGCAGCAGTCGCCCGCTCCCGGCTCGGGCGGCAACCCGCAGCAGAACCCACCGTCCCAGGGCGGTGCGCCTCAGCAGGGCGGCACCCCGGCCGGCACCACCCCGATCCCGGAGGCGAACAGCCCGCTGCTGCCCGGCTTCTTCCCCGGCGGCGGCTCGGCACTGGGCGGCTTCCCGTTCACCCTCGGCACCGGTTACGCGCCGATGCGCGACTACAGCGGCATCCCCTACGCGACGGCCGGCCTCTTCACGCCGTCCCCCGCGATCCGGTACGGCAGCCAGATCCCGGGTTACGCGCCGCAGTACGGCCTCAACGGTCCGGACGGCACCGCTGACGGCAGTGGCGGCGTCCAGACCGCCGGCGAGGCACAGGCGCTACCGTCCGCGTCCGACGGCTTCACGAACGGGTCGAACCTCCCGATGCTGATCGCGGTACTCGCACTCTCCGGAGTCAGCGCGGGTCTGGTGCGGACCTGGGTGCTCCGCCGAATGGCCGCTGCGAATTGACCCGACTGCCGAGTATCTTTCGCGTATCCCCTTCGTTGATCCTCTTGTCCAGGACGACGTCTCGTTAACCCCACGGAGGACAGTGCTCGTGCGGAAGTTCTTGACCGTGACCGCCCTTGCCGCCTTCGTGACCGGTAGCGCATTCCTCTCCGCAGGCACGGCTTCGGCCAGCCAGCAGGTCGTCAGCAACAGCTGCACGGGCACCGTCTCCGGCCAGATGGGCGACCAGGTCGCGATCGACGGGGCTTCGGTCAAGACCCTGGTCACGAACGGCGCGAACAACGCCGGCACGCTCGCGGTCGGCAGCTGGGCCGGCGACTCCATCGCCAAGAACCACGCGATCCTCGTGGGACAGGTGCCGAACTCGGCGGGCGGTGAAGCGAGCGGGGCCGCGATCGGCAAGGCGGTGCGCACGGCGCTGGCCAACTCCGGCACCTGGGGTCTCGGCTTCGACTGGAACAAGACCCTGAACAGCGTGGAGAGCACGGTCGCCAAGGCCTGCAACCTCACCCTGCTCGCCAGCAACTACGTGGCTCCCAGCACGCCGGGCACCCCGGGCGCGGGCGGCACCGGCACCCAGCCGGGCGGCGGCACCGGGACCGTCCCCGGCGGCACGAACGGCAACCTCTCGAACCTCAACCCCGGCACCGCGGGCGGCAACGGCGGCACCGCGCCGATGCGCGACTACAGCGGCATCCCCACCGCGACCGCCGGCACGGCCGTCGCCCCCGGGGTGCGCTACCCGGCGAACGGCACGCTCCCCGGTGACGCGTCCGCGCCGCAGGCGGGCCAGGGTGACCCGAGCGGCCAGGGCGCGGACGTCCGCGACGCGGGCAACGCGCAGTCGCTGTCGGCCCCGGGCTCGTCGAACGACGTCCAGCTGCCGATGCTGCTCGCGGTGATCGTGCTCGCCGGTGTCACCGCCGGGCTCGTCCGCACCTGGGTCCTGCGCCGCGCGAGCTGACCCCGCTGTCCGGCCTCCCCGAGGCCCCCAGGTAGCCTTACCTGGACAAACCCTCCTGTCACGGACAGTCCGTGACCGCGAGCCCATAGGAGGTGAGTGGTTGTGTCACGCCATTACGAG
Organism: Amycolatopsis sp. NPDC051758; assembly: GCF_044453095.1. Taxonomy (NCBI): domain Bacteria; kingdom Bacillati; phylum Actinomycetota; class Actinomycetes; order Pseudonocardiales; family Pseudonocardiaceae; genus Amycolatopsis; species Amycolatopsis sp. NPDC051758. The sequence continues at coordinate 1,707,100 of NZ_JBITCJ010000001.1, forward strand.
GTAATGGTCATCCTGGACCCCACGCTCGACGAGCGCACTGTCGCTCCGACGCTGGACACCTTCCTCAACGTCATCCGCACTTCGGGCGGAAGCGTCGAGAAGGTCGACGTCTGGGGCCGGCGCCGGCTTTCGTACGAGATCAAGAAGCACGCGGAGGGCATCTACGCCCTGCTCGACCTGAACTCGTCCTCGGACGCGGTGAAGGAGCTGGACCGCCAGCTGTCGCTGCAGGAGACCGTGCTCCGCACCAAGGTCATGCGTCGCGAGGTCAAGCGCGCCGCTGCGCCCAAGCCCGTCGCCGCCAAGGCCTGAGCCGAAGGGTATTCCCGATGGCTGGAGACACCGTCATCACGGTGATCGGCAACCTGACGTCCGACCCGGAACTGCGTTTCACCCCGTCCGGTGCGGCGGTCGCGAACTTCACCGTCGCGTCCACGCCCCGCACGCTCGACAAGCAGTCGGGCGAGTGGAAGGACGGCGAGGCGCTGTTCCTGCGCTGCAACATCTGGCGCCAGGCGGCGGAGAACGTCGCCGAGTCCCTGACCCGCGGCGCTCGCGTCGTCGTGCAGGGCCGCCTGAAGCAGCGGTCGTTCGAGACGAAGGAAGGCGAGAAGCGGACCGTCGTCGAGCTCGAGGTCGACGAGATCGGCCCCTCGCTGCGTTACGCCACGGCCAAGGTCAACAAGGTCAGCCGCGGTGGCGGCGGCGGTGGTGACTTCGGCGGCGGCGGTGGCGGTGGAAACCGCGGTGGCGGCGGAATGCCGGCCGACGACCCGTGGGGTTCCGCCCCGGCCGCCAGCAGCGGTGGCGGCGGCGGCTTCTCCGACGAGCCCCCCTTCTGATCTCGTACACATCCACAAGAGTTGAATTCCAGGAGTAACCAGTGGCCAAGCCACCCATTCGCAAGCCCAAGAAGAAGGTCTGCGTGTTCTGCAAGGCCGAGAAAAAGGGCCGTCCGGAACTGATCGACTACAAGGACACCAACCTGCTGCGGAAGTACATCTCCGACCGCGGCAAGATCCGTGCCCGTCGCGTCACCGGCAACTGCAGCCAGCACCAGCGTGACATCGCCATCGCGGTCAAGAACTCCCGCGAAATGGCGCTGCTGCCCTACACCTCGACCGCGCGCTAAGGGAGGGCACTGACATGGCGAAGATCATCCTCACCACGGACGTGGCCAACCTGGGCGGCCCCGGCGACATCGTCGAGGTCAAGGACGGTTACGCGCGCAACTACCTGCTCCCGCGGGGCTACGCGATCGTGGCCTCCAAGGGCGCGGAGAAGAACGTGCGCACCATCCAGCGCGCGCAGGAGAGCCGTCGCATCCGCGACCTCGACCACGCCAAGGAGATCAAGGCGACGCTGGAGGGCCTCGGCGCCATCCAGCTCACCGGCAAGGCGGCCGAGGGCTCGAAGAAGCTCTTCGGTTCGATCACCGCCGGCGAGATCGTCGACGCGATCAAGGCGGCCGGTGGCCCGCTGCTCGACAAGCGGGTCATCGAGCTGCGCGACCACATCAAGACCGTCGGCAAGCACTCGGTCGGCGCCCGGCTGCACCCGGACGTCAAGGTCGACGTGCGGCTCGAGGTCAAGGCCAAGTAGCTCGTAGCACGTGCTGAAGGCGGGTCGCTCCCTGGTGGGCGGCCCGCCTTCACGCGTTTCGGGGGAACCCCGGACACACCGGCGCCGTCGTAGGACAATGGAGCGGGACGCGAAGGGAGCGCACCGGGATGGGTAACGAGGTCAACATGTCCGCGCCGTCCGGCGGCGGGGGTTTCACCTTCGACGCCGACAAGATCGACGGCGTGATCAAGCAGTGGCAGGACCTGCAGACCGACCTGCAGAACGACGCGGCCGACGCCAACCTGATGGCCGACGTGAAGGCGCCGGGCAAGGAGTTCGCCAGCGGCGACTGGGAGAAGCTCGCCAACCCGTCCGGCAAGGCGTTCCTGGAGCAGAACCAGAAGATGCAGGAATACGTGAAGAACTACATCCAGGCCCTGCTCGACGCGAAGAAGAAGATCACCGCCGCGGACGCCGACCACACCGGCGACATCTCGAAGGCGGGGACGCAGGCGTGAACCGCCGGCTCGTCCTGCCCGGGCTGGCTCTCGTGGTGCTCGCTCTCGCCGGCTGCAGCAGCAAGACCGGCGGCACGGCCAACCCGGCCGCGTCCAGCCCGGACGACACCGCGAGCAGCGCGGCCGGCGGCAACTCGGCGCCCAAGGTGTCGAGCCCGCTCGACCCGGCGAAGCTCAAGTCCGACCCGTGTTCCGTCCTCTCGTCCTCGCAGCGCTCCACGCTCGGCGTCGAGGACGGCACCCCGCGGTCCGGCGAAGCGGGTTCGACCTGCGCGTGGGTCTACACCGACGACGAGACCCGCAGCAGCCGCGTCGACATCGCGGCCGACCCGAACACCGACGGGCTCGCGGGCATCTACGACCTCTACGCCAAGGGTGGCACCGACCAGTACGAGTACTGGGAGCCGACCGAGGTCTCCGGTTACCCGGGGGTCTACGCGGCGACGAAGGACTTCCGCAGCAAGGGGCAGTGCAAGCTGCTGGTGGGCGTGACGGACACCCAGGCCGTGCAGGTCTTCAGCCAGCTCGGCAGCGGGCCGGGGGCGAGCGACCCGTGCCCGCAGACGCTGAAGGTGGCCGAAGCGATGATCCAGACCCTGAAGGAGGGCTGAGATGCTGGAACTGGTGCTTCTCGGCGGGTTCGCCGCGTACAACATGGCGACCACGCATTCGGACGACCACACGTCGGAGCAGGGTGATCGGAAGATCGACTGTTACGACATCTGGGAGAAGATCACCACCGGTCCCGGCACGGGCTCGATCCAGAACGGCCAGGCGGCGGCGGGTCGGCTGAAGGGCGCCTACCAGGAGCGGCTCAGCACCATCGACGGGCTGGCCAAGGAGATGGACGCGGCCTGGACCGGCGGCGGCTCGGAAGCGGCGCAGAACGCGGGCGCGCACCCGCTGCGGGTGTGGATGGAGGACTCGGGCACCAAGCTGACCGACTCCGACAAGTACCTCGGCGAGCAGAACAACGCGTTCACCACGGTGCACGCGCAGGTGCAGGAGGTCCCGAAGGACCCGCCGAAGAACAACCTGCTCAACGCGGTGACGCCGTGGACGACGGATACCGACCGGGCGATCCGCGACTACAACACCAAGGGCCAGGCCAACGTCGACGCCTTCAACACCTACTACAAGGCGAGCAACGACAACGGCCAGAACATGCCGGCGTACTCCGCGCTCAAGGGGCAGCAGGAGAACGTCAACATCGACGACGGCAAGGACGGCAAGAAGAAGCCGGGTGACAAGGACGGCAACGGGACCGACGACGGCGGCGGCGAGCGCGACGGCGGCCCCGGTGGCGGACCGGGCGGCGTGAACATGCCGGGGCCGGGCGGCGTCCCGTCGTTCGGCGGCCAGCCGGCCACCCCCGGCGGCAGCTTCGACCCGTCCAAGGTGCCGGGCGGGAACTACGACCCGTCCAAGGTGCCGGGCTTCGACCCGTCGCAGGTTCCCGGCGGGAACTACGACCCGTCCAAGCTCCCGGGGGGCAGCAACTACACCCCGCCGAACTTCAGCGACGGCACCACGTCTTCGGGCTTCAAGCCGTCCGACCTGCCGGGTGTGCCGGGCTTCGGCCCGGGCGGCACGCCGAACTTCTCCGGCGGTGGTGGCGGGGGCGGGTTCGGCCCCGGCGGCTCGGGCGGGATCGGCGACCCGACGGCGGGCTTCGGCCCGGGCGGCGGGGGCTTCGGGCCCGGCGGCTCGACCGGCGCCCTGCCGGGCGGGGCCGGCGCGGGTGCGGGCGGCATGGGCCGCGGCGGCATGGGCGCGGGCGCCGGCGGCGCGATGGGCGCGGGCGGCGCCGGGGCAGGCCGGGGCGGCTCCACCGGGATGGGTGGCATGGGCGGCATGGGTCACGGCGCCAAGGGCCAGGGCGGCGGGGACGAGGAACGCACCTCGAAGTACCTGCTCGGCGACGACCCGAACGAGATCTTCGGGACCGACGAACTGACCGCGCCGCCGGTCATCGGCGAGTAACACACGCAAGACCGCCGGGCGCGTGCCAAGATGGGCGCGCCCGGCTTTTCCGGTGCTCACGGGCGCACGAAGCTGATCTTCACTAGGGGGAAGAGCGGTGCTGGACAGGCAGGTCACCCTCACGACCGGCACCCTGATCAACCTGATCCGGCGCCGGGGCGGCGAGCCGCACACCGTGCTGGCCGAGACGCCGACCTGGTACAGCGAAGAGGCCCAGCGCGCCGAGGACGAGCGGGTCAACACCGAGCTCGCCAAGGCCGGGCTGTTCGGCCCGCGCGGCATGCACCCCGGGTTCGTCGCGACGGTCGAGGCGATCGCCCGGCCGCAGCTGGAGTACTACGGCTGGGTCGACGGCGGGTTCCAGGGCAAGCCGGTCAGCTACCGGCTGCTCGGCGGCAGCGCCGGCGGCGAGGCGTTCGTGCTGGCCAAGCACGAGGAGCTGGACGTCGTGGTGCTCGGGTCATCGCGGCCGGGCGAGCTGCTCGACGACTTCCTCGGCCAGATCCCGAAGCTGGCGCCGGGGCGCGGGACACCGCTCGCGGTGCCGAAGAGCCAGATCGAGGGGACCGCCCGCGGCGGCGACGATGGCGGGTTCGCGGTGCTCCGCAACGACCGCCCGGCCGAGGGGTCGCACGAGGTCGAAGAGCTGCGGCGGATCCTGGCGTTACGCCGAATGGGGAGTGGCAGCCTCTACGTCGCGGCGCGCAGCCGGGCCGGCGCCTGGCAGCGGATCGAACGTCCGGTGAACTACATCGATACGTCCGAAGGCCGGTGGCTGACCGAGGAGATCCCGGGGCGTGGGGAGAACCGGATCGCCTTCACCCCGGCCGACCAGCGCGTTCTCGCTGAGCGGTTACGCAGCGCACAGGGCCGGCTCACCGCGGCCTGACCCGACGGCCGTTCAGCCCGCCGGGTGACGGCTCTACCCTCCGTGATATTCATCCACAGGCGGCGCGGTCCAATGGGTTCGAGCTGGTCCACGACACGCCGAACAACGGACTTCGCGCGACACGCCGCACGAGTTTTCAGAGACTTCTCCACACCTTGTTCACAGGCCCTGACCTGGGGATTCAGCAAAGCCGATCACCTTTGTCCCCAACTTGTCCACAGCTCTCGCGGCACCTGTGACTGGTTACCCCCATTCATCCCCAGGTTGTCCACAGATGGGTCCCCATGCTGAATTGCCTTCGGCCTTCCGGGGGATCTAGCGTGCCCGCTCGGGCCTGTACTCACGGTGGCGCCCGGCGTGCCTCCGAGAGTCGGACGGCGTTCTCGCCGATCATCGGGGACGAGGCCCGGCAGACGGGTGGCGCGGATCGAGCCGCGTGCTTCGAGAGCGAAGATCCGGCATACTCGAACGGGTGTTCGACACGATGAGGAGGTGTCCGGGGCGGTGGCGCTGACCGACGACCGCAGTCCGATGTATGCGGAGAACGACCCGGGTCCGAGCGACCCGGGCCCCGGTGGCGGGTTCGACCGCCAGCCGCCGCAGGACATCGCGGCCGAACAGTCCGTGCTCGGCGGCATGCTGCTGTCCAAGGACGCGGTTGCCGACGTCATCGAGGCGCTCGGCCCCGACGACTTCTACAAGCCCGCGCACCAGGCGATCTACGACTGCGTCCTCGACCTCTACGGCCGCGGTGAGCCGGCCGACCCGATCACCATCTCGGCGGAGCTCGAACGCCGCGGCGAGCTGGGCCGCGTCGGCGGCGCGCCCTACCTGCACACGCTGATCGCGACGGTGCCGACGGCGGCGAACGCGGGGTACTACGCGGAGATCGTCGCGGAGAAGGCCGTGCTGCGCCGGCTGGTCGAAGCGGGCACCCGGATCGTGCAGTACGGCTACGGCGCGGCCGCGGCCGACGGCGCGAACATCGACGAGGTGGTCGACCGCGCCCAGGCCGCGATCTACGACGTCACCGAGCGGCGGACCAGCGAGGACTACGTCGCGCTGGAAGAGCTGCTGCAGCCGACGATGGACGAGATCGACGCGATCGCCTCGCGCGGCGGCCAGTCCCAGGGCATCCCGACCGGGTTCACCGACTTCGACGAGCTGACCAACGGTCTGCACCCCGGCCAGATGATCATCGTCGCGGCCCGGCCCGGTGTCGGCAAGTCGACGCTGGGCCTGGACTTCGTCCGGTCGGCGTCCATCAAGCACGGGCTGACCAGCGTCATCTTCTCGCTGGAAATGAGCCGGACCGAGATCGTCATGCGCATGCTCTCGGCCGAGGCGAAGATCCGCCTCTCCGACATGCGCGGCGGCAAGATGTCCGACGACGACTGGACCCGCCTGGCCCGCCGGATGAGCGAGGTGTCCGAGGCGCCGCTGTTCGTCGACGACTCGCCGAACATGACGATGATGGAGATCCGGGCGAAGGCGCGGCGGCTGAAGCAGCGGAACGACCTCAAGCTCGTCGTCCTCGACTACCTCCAGCTGATGACGTCCGGCAAGCGGGTCGAGTCGCGGCAGCAGGAAGTCTCGGAGTTCTCGCGGCAGATGAAGCTGCTGGCGAAGGAGATCGAGGTCCCGGTGATCGCGATCAGCCAGCTGAACCGTGGTCCCGAGCAGCGGACGGACAAGCGCCCGATGCTGTCCGACCTGCGTGAGTCCGGCTCGCTGGAGCAGGACGCCGACCTCGTCATCCTGGTCAACCGCCCCGACGCGTGGGAGCGGGACGACCCGCGCGCCGGCGAAGCGGACCTGATCATCGCGAAGCACCGTGCCGGCCCGACCGCGACGATCACCGTCGCGCACCAGCTGCACTACAGCCGCTTCGTCGACCTCTCACACGACTAACCGAGGGCGCTGTACCCGCGGACGAACGCCGTGAGGAGCCGGCCGAAGTTCGCCCGGTCCTCGTCCGGCCAGTCCGCCATGACCTCGGCGAACACCGAGCGCCGGAAGGCGTGCAGCTCGTCGAGGTGTGCCTGGCCGGCGTCGGTCGGCACGAGCACCGCACGCCGTCCGTCACGCTGATCGGCTTCGCGGCGGAGCAGGCCCTGCTCGACAGCGCGCGCCACGAGCCGGCTGGCGCGCGGCTGGTCGACGCCCATCGCCGTGCTCAAGGCCGTCACCGTGCTGGGCTCACCACGCTCGGCGAGCTCTTCGACCACGTCGAGCAGCTCGTGCACCGGGTCGTGCGCGCCCTGGCCGCGGGCCTTGCCGATCCGGCTCAGCGCGCGCCGCTGCTGGCTGCGGCGGATCGCGATCATCCCGCGCTCGACCTCGGTCACCGCGTCCGTCATGGTTGCCCCACCTCCCAACTGCATGTACTTTTACATGTAGTTGTTCATCCACATACCGGAGTATCCATGAAACCCCTCGGCTGGTGGCTTCGCCACGTCCACGAGCTTCTCGAATCCTCCATGGCCCAGGCCTTCGAGGCGGAATCGCTGACTCGCCGACACTGGCAGGTACTCAACACGATCGCCCACGGCGCCCGCACGCCGGAGGACCTCAGCGCGGCACTGGCGCCGTTCGGTTCGATCACCGCCCAGCTCGCCGATCTCCGCGCCCGCGGCTGGGTCACCGAAGACGGCGCCTTGAGCGACGCCGGCCGCGCGGCACACGCGCGTGTCGAAAAGCGCGTCGAAGTGTTCCGCACCACGGTGACCAACGGCGTCAGCGACGACGACTACCACACGACCATCCAGACCTTGCAGCGCTGCGCGGCGAACCTCGAAGCCGCCTGAGGAATATCCCGGGCCACAACGGCGTCCTACTCAAGTAGTTGAACTTTCAAACACTGGAGCCGTTGATGACCCGCACCCCGGTCCTCTACCTCAGCCACGGCGCCCCGCCGCTCGCCGACGACACCACCTGGACCCGCCAGCTCGCCGGCTGGTCCGCCGACCTGCCGAAGCCCCGCGCGATCCTGATCGTGTCGGCGCACTGGGAGGAGGCGCCCCTGACCATCGGGGCCACCACGACCGAGCCGCTCGTCTACGACTTCTGGGGTTTCCCCGAGCGCTACTACCAGGTGAAGTACGAGTCGCCCGGCGCGCCGGAACTGGCCGCGAAGGTGAAGAAGCTGCTTCGCTCCACTGAGACCCCGGTGCACGACGCGCCGGAACGCGGCCTCGACCACGGCGCCTACGTGCCGCTGGTCGAGATGTACCCGGACGCCGACATCCCGGTGCTGCAGGTTTCGATGCCGTCGCTCGACCCGCAGGAGCTGTTCACCCTCGGCCGCAAGCTCGCGCCGTTGCGCGACGAAGGTGTGCTGATCATCGGCAGCGGCTTCTTCACGCACAACCTGAGCGGCATGGCCCGCGCCACCGACGGGACACCGCCGGCCTGGTCGGCCGAGTTCGACCACTGGGGCGACGAAGTGCTGCGCAGCGGTGACGTCGACACGCTGCTCGACTTCCGGCACAAGGCCCCGGCCGCGACCCTCGCGCACCCGCGGATCGAGCACTTCGCGCCGCTGTTCGTCTCCCTCGGCGCGAGCTCGGGGGCAGGCCGCACCGTGATCGACGGGTTCTGGCACGGCCTGGCGAAGCGCTCCCTCCAGTTTTCCTGAAGACGCGAACGAGCCCCAGGAGCCGGCGCTGGCTCCTGGGGCTCGTCGTCTCCAGGGAGGGAGAGCTATTCGGTTACTACTTGCGCTTGACCAGACCCAGCAGCTTCGCGAGGAAGCCGGTCGAGTCGAGGCCCGACATGGCCGGGACCTGCGCGGCCGGGGCCGCGCTGTCCAGCACCGGCAGCTTCGCGTTCACCGGCAGGGCCGGGGCGGCGGGCAGCGCGGTCGGGGCGGCCGGCAGCGCCGGGGTCACCGGAAGGGCGACCGGCAGCGTCGGGACGCCGCCACCCAGGGCCGGCAGCACCGGCAGCGCGACGGGCAGACCGGCGGTCGGCAGGTCCGCACGCTCGGTGTGGCCCGGCAGGGCACCGCCCAGCATGGAGAGGCTGCTCAGGCCGGGCAGACCACCGGCGGTGGGCAGGCCACCGGTCGGCAGGTCCGCACGCCGGGTGCCGCCACCCAGCGCCGAGAGGGCGCTGAGGCCGGGCAGGCCGCCCGCGGTGGGCAGGCCGGCGGTCGGCAGGTGCGGCAGCAGCCCGGACATCGGGGTGCTCACCGGCACGTCGGCACGCTGGGCCGGGATCGCCGTCGGCAGCGCGGGCAGGCCCTGGGTGGGCAGCCCCGCGGTCGGCAGGCCACTGGCCAGCCCGGTCAGCGACGGCAGCTCGCCGGCACCCAGCTCCGAGCCCTCGACCGGGTTCGCGATGGCGTCCGCGTCCGCGGCCTCACCGTTGATGCTGGTCATGTCGGTCGCGTCGGCGGTCGCAACCCCGAGCAGCTCCAGGGGAACCCCGAAGATCTGCACCGGCGCCACGATGTCGTGGTAGAAGTTGTACCCCGACAGGCTCGACCCGTCACCCTCGGTGACCGGCTCGCCACCGTTCTCCGTGGTCAGCGTGTTGTCGCCGACGGCGTGCGCAACGCCGCCCACGGTCACCGCGTCGCCGAACAGCTGCGCGATCGCGGTCACCGGCAGGTCGAGGATGTTGCCGGAGATCGCGCCTTCGACACCGGAGGTGGTGTCGTCGCCCGCGTTCTTGACCTGGGTCATGCTCACGCCGGTGCCGGTCGCGACACCCGCGGCGCTGACCGCGTCACCGAAGACCTGCACCACCGGCAGCGCGTCCGCGCCGACGATGTTGCCGGCCACCGCGCCACCGTCGCCGTTGGTGGTGGCGTCGCCACCGGCCTCCGACGTGGTGTCGTTGGTGCCCAGGCCGTGGCCCAGGGCGGCACCCGCGACACCGTCGCTGAACACCTGAGCGACACCGGCGACCGGGGCCTTCACGATGTTCCCGGCGAGCGCGCCGTCCTGCCCGTCGGTGAGGGCGTCGCCGCCCGCCGAGGAGTCGGTGATGTTGTCGTTCTCACCGGTGCCGATGCCCGCGAGGGCGGCACCGCTGCCGGCGGCCAGCACCGGGAGCGAGACCGGGGCCTCGATGATGTTGCCGGCGCCGGCGCCCGCGGGGCCGTTCGCCGTGACGTCGCCGCCCGCGTTGGACGTCGTGTCGGTCGAGCCCTTGCCGTGGCCCTGGCCGACGAACGCGCCGCCGATGTTGGCGACCTGCACCGGCAGCGAAGCCGGCACGGTGCCCAGGTTCGAGCTCAGGAAGCCGTTGTCGTCGTGCGTGCTGCCACCGCCGCCGCCCGAGACGACCTTGGTCTCGTCGGCCGAGCCGGAGCCCTGGCCGATGAAGGAGCCGCCCACGCCGAAGACCTCGGCGGGGAGACCGACCGGCACCTGGACGACGTTGCCCGAGCCGGACGAGTCGTTGCCCTGCGTGCCGTCGTACGCCCCGGCGGTGACCGTCTTGTCCTCGGTCGCCGTGCCGGACGCGTTGCCGATGTGGCTGCCGCCGATACCGAAGACCTCGGGCGCGCCCGCGGTCTGGGTGTTGACGATGTTGCCGCCGAGGACGGAGCCGTTGCCCTTGGTGTAGCTGCCGTTGCCCGCGTTGGCGTCGGTGGTGTTGTCGTGCGCGGCGTTGGCCTGGCCGATGTAGGTGCCACCGATGCCGAAGGCCTCGACCGGCAGCGCGACCGACGGGTTCAGGACGTTGCCCGAGCCGCTCGCGTTGTCACCGGCGGTCTTGACGAAGCCACCCGAGTCGACCGTGCTGGAGGAGCTGCCGGTCTCGGGGATGCCCGCCGAGGCGTTGCCGATCCACGAGCCCGCGACACCCGCGACGTTCGCGATCGGGGACAGCGAGGCCGCCCCGCCGTTGCCGGACAGGAACGAGTCGTTGCCGCTCGTCTCGAGGTAGGTCGGGATGCCCAGGCTGCCGTCGCGGGTGTCCCCGGCGGTGGCGTCGGCGGAGGTGTTGCAGCCGTCGGAGTTCGACAGCGAGCCCCACACGGCGCCCGAGTTGCAGTTGAACTTGACCGGCAGGGCGATCGGCGCGCCGACCACGTTGCCGGAGCCGCTGGCCTGGTCGCCCGAGCTGAGCAGCGAGCCGCCCGAGGTCGCGACGGTGTCGGCGGAGTAGCCGTGGCTCTGGCCGTTGCCGAGCAGGTACGAAGCGGCGTTGCCGGTCACCTGCACCGGGGTGGCGAGCTGGCCCGCGACCACGTTGCCGGAGAGGGCCGAGCCGTCACCGTTGGTGTCGACGTTCCCGGTCTCGGTGGTGCTCTGGCTGGCCGACCCACCGGTCACGCGGCCGGTGCCGCCGGCGACGCCGCCGCCGTTGCCGGCGATCTGCACGGGGAGCGCCCAGTCGAGGGCGACCGCGTTGCCCGCGAGGCTGGAGTCTTCACCCGTCGTCGCGATGTCCTGGTTGTGCTCCCAGGTCTGCGTGTGGTCGCCGCCCTCGACGTTCGCGTCGCCGATCACGCCGACCGCGTTGTCCACGATCTGGATCGGGACGACGACGTCGCCGGTGACCTTGTTGCCCTTGAGGTTGTTGTGCCCCGGGGTGAAGGCGCCCGCGCCGTCGGCCTTGGTGGCACCGCCGAGGGTGCTCTGGCTGATCGGGCTCGCCTCGTCGAGCTGCTTGGCAGCCTCGTTCGCGGCGTTGGTGACCGGCTTGGTGCTCAGCTCCGTCTGCCCGGCGGGCAGGTCCAGCTGGCCGAAGGGGGTGCCGACCGCGTTGTTGGCTTCCTGGATGGGAGCCGTGACGTTCAGGTCGAGCGGGGACGCCGGGGCGTCCGGGTTGACGTTCTCGTCGGCCGAAGCGATGCCGGTACCCAGCATCAGCAACCCACCGGTGACAAGTGCGGTCTGGAGTCCGCGCTTTGCCCACGTCTGCATGGGGTTTTTCTCCTTTATTTCGGGTTCCCTTGCGGGCTTGTGGGGGTGCGCTCGTCGAAGTCGAAACGGGGTCCGAGACGCACCGAGGGGGGAAGGAACTTCTTGCGGGCGCAACAAAGCGCACCGCCGTGTCACGGGTATCGCGCGGACGCAGAGCCGTCAGATGCAGACGGACTTGGGCGCGTCAGCGACCCGTGAAGGGAGGTGTTCAGTCAGGAGTGACACCGGGCTGCTCGCCCGGGGTGCGCATCGCGGTGCGCAGGCCGGCGCGGCTCATGGCCGCGACGGCGGAGTCGACGGCTTCGGTCGTCCAGAACGGGACACCGAAGTTGAGGCCGTCGAGGTGGCCACCGGGGGCAGAGCTGCCACCCGGGGCGGTGGGAACGGACGGCGCAACCGGAAGCTGCACCGGAACCAGCGGCGACGGCAGATCGCGGTGCCCGTCGCGGGACTCGCCCGCGGCACCGGAGTCGTCGTGCTGGACACCCGTCGGCATCACGAGCGCGGCTCGCAACGCGGCGGGGAGCTGGACGGTCGAGACGGCGACCGTGTCCGTGGCCTGGCCGACCCCGGTGCTCACCGGCGCCTGCTCGACCGGGGCGAGCCCCGGGAGCGACGGAACCAGGTCGCCGTGGCCGGCCGGGTCGAGCAGCTGCCACACGTCGTGGGCCGGCTCGGGGGTGAAGGTCTGCTCGAGGACCTGGCGGGTGTCCTCCGGCTTGCGGACGATGTGCTCGACCGCGCCGAGGGTGCGGTGCGCCGGGCTCACGACGGCGTCGTCGGCGAAGTCCGAAACCGAGTCGCTGACGCGCTCGGAGACCTCGTGCTCGAGGACGCGGGAGCTGTCCGGCTCGCTCCACGCCGTGGCGGCCTGGCCCGAGAAGTCCGAGACGCCGTTGTTCACGTCGCCGAGGTCGCCGGTGGTCGCCTCGGTGACCGGCGCGACGGACGAGGTGCCCACCTCGACGGTGTCGGCCGAGGCGGTGGCGGAGGAGACGAGCCACGCGGCGGCGGTGCCGGCCAGCGCGCCACCGAGCACGAACAGCGCACGCGTCACGAGACGGCGGGAGCGCGTCGCGCCCTGCCCCTCGTTCGCCGCGGTGTCCGACACTCGTTGTCTCCTCGTGGTCAGTCTGTGATCGATCGGCGACTTGCCGTTGCGGAAGCGACCTAACCAAACTCACGCCACGCGGCGCACCCTCGACACGACTTGATGCCCCCATCGTGTGAAGAACACATTGTGTAGCCCGGTCTCACGAAAAGTGATCACCGCTGGCCGCGATCGGTGCCGGACGTGGCCGGGGGAAAGCGGCCGAATCGGGCGGTCCAGCCGCTACGGTGAGCCGGTGAGCCACGCGCGACGCGAAGACAAGTTCCTGCCGGAGCACGAAGACGTCACCGGGCTGATCCCCCGGGGCCTGCGGATCAGCGCGGCGCTGGCGTGGCGGTTCATCGTGGTGGCCGCCGCCCTGTACGCGGTGGTGTGGGTGGTCGGCTACCTCTCGGTCGTCGTCATCCCGCTGTCCATCGCCCTGCTGGTTTCGGCGCTCCTCGCGCCGGCCGTGCAGAAGCTGGTGGCGGTGCGGTTCCCGCGGGGGCTGGCGACCGCGATCGTCCTCATCGCCGGGCTGGCCGTGCTGGGCGGGCTGCTGACCTTCGTCGTCACGCAGTTCTCCTCCGGCCTGCCCCAGCTGCAGCAGCAGGTGAACGCGAGCCTCGACCAGATCAAGAACTGGCTGCTCAACGGCCCGCCGCACCTGCGCCAGGAACAGATCCAGGACTTCATCAACCAGGCGATCGGGTTCATCCAGAACAACCAGGCGTCGATCACCACGACCGCGCTGACCACGGCGAGCACCGTCGGCGAGATCCTCACCGGCTTCCTGCTGACGCTGTTCATCACGATCTTCTTCCTCAGCGGCGGCGACGGCATCTGGACGTTCCTCGTCCGCGCCGTGCCCCGCCGGGTCCGCAACCGCGTCGACGTCGCCGGGCGCCGCGGGTTCGCCTCGCTGGTCAGCTACGTCCGGGCGACGGCCGCGGTCGCCGTGGTCGACGCCGTCGGCATCGGCGTCGGCCTGTGGATCATGGGCGTGCCGCTGGTGATCCCGCTGGCGACGCTGGTCTTCATCGGCGCGTTCATCCCCATCATCGGCGCGGTCATCACCGGCGGTGTCGCGGTGCTGATCGCGCTGGTGACGAACGGCCCCATCGGCGCGGTCATCGTGCTCGGCATCGTGATCGGCGTGATGCAGCTGGAGAGCCACATCCTGCAGCCGCTGCTGCTCGGGCGGGCCGTGAAGCTGCACCCCCTGGCCGTGGTCCTGGCCATCACCGTCGGCCTGGTCGCGGGCGGGATCGCCGGCGCGCTGCTGGCCGTGCCGCTGCTGGCGGTGCTGAACGCCGGCGTCCGGTCGCTGCTGCACGAGACCAACCCGGACCCGGCCGAGGTCGACGTCCTCAAGGACCAGGCGGCGCAGCCGAACGACGCCGAGCCCGGCGGGCCGGAAGCGGAAATCGCGACGGTCGCCGAAGGGGAAGCCGAGTCGTCGACGGCCGAGCCGCCGAAGCGCACCGACAAGCCGTGACCGTCCGGCGGTCACGCGACCCGATCACGCCGATGTGGCGCGGCGTGATCGCGTTCCGCGTCCTCACCTGGGCGTTCGCCCTCGGCACCGTGATCGTCCAAAGTGGGCACTACGCGCGGGAGTGGCTGGCGTGGACGGTCCTCGGTGTGATGGCCGCGTGGTCGATCCTCACCGGCTTCCTCTACCTCCGCGAGCGGACGCGGCCGCCGTGGCTGGTCGTCGTCGACGTCGTGGTCAGCACCGCGCTGCTGCTGACTTCGCCGTGGGTGCTCAGCGACGCGCAGTTCGCGCTGACCGTCCCGCTCATCACCACGGTGTGGGCGGCCGTGCCACCGGTCGCCGCGGGCGCGCGGTTCGGCGCGGTCGGCGGGGTGCTGGCCGGGCTGGTGGTCGGGGTGGCGACCGGGCTGGCGCGGGAGCGGTTCGACCTCGACGTCGCGCGGGACGGCGTCCTGCTCGCCGCCGCCGGGCTGCTGGTCGGCATGGCCGCGACGATGGGCCGCCGGTCCGCGGCGCGGCTGGAGCAGGCGTTGCGGAAGGAAGCCGCGACGGCCGAGCGGGAGCGGCTGGCCAGGTCGATCCACGACAGCGTGCTGCAGGTGCTCGCCCGGGTCCGTAAGCGCGGCAACGAGGTCGGCGGTGAAGCGGCCGAGCTGGCGCGCCTGGCCGGCGAACAGGAGATCGCGCTGCGCGCGCTGGTGACGACCGAACCGCTGACGCCGAACGACAGCGGCACGACGAGCCTGCGTGCCGCGTTGCAGCTGCTCGCGACACCGTCGGTGCAGGTCTCGACCCCGGCGGACGACGTCGAGCTGCCTGCGCACGTCACCGACGAACTGCTCGCCGTGACCCGCGAAGCGCTGGCGAACGTCGACAAGCACGCCGGCCCCGAAGCGCAGGCGTGGGTGCTGCTGGAAGACCTCGGTGACGAGGTCGTGGTGAGCATCCGCGACGACGGCCCCGGCATTCCCGACGGCGTCCTCGAGCGAGCGGCTTCGGAGGGGCACCTCGGCGTGGTGGAATCCATCCGGGGGAGGGTTCGCGACCTGGGCGGGAGCGCGGCCCTCGACACCGCGCCCGGCCGGGGCACGGAGTGGGAGGTCAGGGTGCCGAGCACGAGGGGTGCGAAATGAGCGAGCCGCGGATTTCGGTCATGGTGGTCGACGACCACCCGATCTGGCGCGACGGGGTCGCCCGTGACCTGACCGAGCACGGCTTCGACGTGCGCGCGACCGCGCCGGACGCCGCCGCGGCGCTGCGCATCGCGCGGACCGTGCGGCCGGACGTCGTGCTGATGGACCTCAACCTCGGCACCACCTCCGGTGTCGACGCCACCCGCGAGATCACCGCGGCGCTGCCGTCGACGAGGGTGCTGGTGCTGTCCGCGAGCGGCGAGCACAAGGACGTCCTGGAGGCGGTGAAGGCCGGCGCGTCCGGCTACCTGGTCAAGTCGGCGTCCGCGGCGGAGCTGGTGGACGCGGTGCACCGGACCGCCGCCGGCGACCCGGTGTTCACCGCGGGCCTGGCCGGGCTGGTGCTCGGCGAGTACCGGCGGATGGCCGACGCGCCGGCCGAAGGCGCCGAGCCGCCGCGGCTGACCGAGCGCGAAACCGACGTCCTGCGCCTGGTCGCGAAGGGGCTGACCGCCCGCCAGATCGCCGAGCGGCTCGTGCTGTCGCACCGGACCGTGGAGAACCACGTGCAGTCGACGCTGCGGAAGCTGCAGCTGCACAACCGCGTCGAGCTGGCCCGGTACGCGATCGAACACGGCCTCGACGAGGAATAGGACTCAGGGCAGCACCGCGAACCCCGACCAGTCGCCGGCCGGCAGGGCCGCCTTCCCCAGCCGCCACTGCGGCTCGCCCGGGTGCCAGGCGGCCAGGACGCCGTCGGCGAGGACGAGGTCGCCGACGTCGTTCCAGTCGAGGCCGCCGCCGCGTTTGAGGTGCTCGGTGATGAACGGCATCCCGGCGGCGTGTTCCCAGTCCGGCCCGTTCAGGCGGAGCAGCCAGATGTCGCGGGTCTGCGTGCTGGTGCCCCGGTAGGACGGGTTGGCGAAGTCGATGGCCCAGATCTCGCCGTCGCGCGAGGGGACCACGGTGGACGGGATGCCGAGCGTCGGCCGGCTGAGCTGACGGCGGCTGTTGTCCCGCAGGTCGACGAGGGTGAGGTCGAGCAGGCCGTCGAGCAGCATCCGGTCACCGGCGACGCCGATGATGCGCGGGGCCTGCTGGATCGTGCGGCCGGTTTCCGGGTCGATCAGCGCGTCCGTCGACTGGGCGGCGCCGGCGTTGATGGTGATGAGCAGGCCGTGCGCGGTCTCGGCGTGCACCTCGGTGCGGCAGCTGGCGGACTGGCCGGGGCCGAACTCGCCGCCGTCGAGCGAGACGTGCTGGAGGCGGCAGCTGTCCGGGGCGTCCTGCCGGATCAGCCACACGCTGGCGGCGTCCACCCCGGGCCCGACCGACCAGGCGTCGCCGAGGGACCGCGGCGGGCTCGACGGTCCGGTGTAAACGAGGATCTCGAACGGCTCGGTGCTGTGCGTGTACGGCGGATAAACCGTCAGGACGGCGTGCGTCCCGACCCGGAGGACGCTCATGCCGAGGTCGCCGCCGGGATAACCCGGCGGTGTCGCCGCGGATCCGCGGTCGGCGTCGAAGAGGGTCGGGCCGGTGGTGGGAAGCAGCGCCGTCACGCCGATCCCGCCGGTCGTCTGGACCCCGGCGAGCCCCTCCCGCGGGGTCTGCACGACGGTGGGCGGCGCCTCGGTGGACGTCGGCGGCGCGGGTGGTGGCGGAGCTTCGCCGGTGCACCCGGACAGCAGGACCAGAGCCGCGCAACCGGCGGCGCCGCGGAATACGGGTCCGTTCAGGGTTTTCCCCCGATCTCCCTGGTGAATTCCGGTTCTACCATCGTGAGCATGGGCGAGGAAGAGAACGTGGCGGCGGAACCGGTGACCGAGACCAAGCCGTTGAGCGAGCGCGATCTCCGGGTGTCCGACGACGAGCGCGAGCACGTCGTCGGGGTGCTGCAGAAGGCGATCGGCCGCGGCATGATCGACCTCGACGAGTTCACCGAGCGGACCGACCGCGCGCTCGCGTCGAGGACCCGCGGTGAGCTGAACGCCGTGCTGGCCGACCTCGCCGGCCTCTACCACCCGGCCGCGGCCATGGCGGCTGCCCCGTCGTACGCGCCGCCGGCGGGTTACGGCGGTTACTCGTCCGGACGGCGGTTCGAGCTCAACGCGAAGTACTCGTCGCTGGTCCGCAGCGGGCCGTGGGTGGTCCCGCCCGAACTGGTGGTGCGCAACAAGTACGGCGCCACGAAGCTCGACTTCACCGAGGCGCAGGTGCAGTCGCCGGTGGTGCACATCGAGCTGGACGCCAAGTGGGGCTCGGTCGAAATCATCATCCCGGAGCACGCGGCGGTCGACGTCAACGCGATCAGCGACGTCAAGTTCGGCTCGCTGGAGGACAAGACACGCAGCAACGGGCACATGGGGAACCCGCGCTTCGTGCTGAGCGGCCGGGTGCACGGCGGTTCGCTGGTCGTCCGGCACCCCCGGCGGGGGTTGTTCGGCTAGCCGGGGCCCCTCTGCCCCCGGCGTAAAAGAAGGCCTCCCCACCCAGGCATCGGGTGGGGAGGCCTTCGCCGGTCAGGCGGTCCGCAGGTTCTTCGCGACGAACCAGACGAGGATCGCGAACGCGGCCGCGGCCAGCCCGGCGACCACGTGCAGCCCGCTGGGGAGCCCGTGCGTCCGGACGACGGCGTTGCCCAGGGTGCCGACGGTCGCGATGCCGAGCGAGTAGCCGAATTCGTTGACGGTCTGGGCGAGCGCGGAAGCGGCGCCCGCCTTGCGCAGCGGGACCGAGCCGATGACCAGATCGGTGCCCAGCGCGACCATCGGGCCGACGCCCAGCGACGTCACGGCGAACCCGAGCGCGGGCCACACCGGCCCGGCCGCCGGGTCGACCAGGGCGAGGATCACCATGCCGGACGCGGCGAGCGCGACCCCGGCGGCGATCAGCCTGCTCGGCGCGAAGTGGCGGGCGAGCACGGGCGCGGCGAGGAAGCTGACGGTCGACGCGGCCATCCCCGGCAGCAGGGCCAGCGCGGCGCCGATCGGCGAAAGCTGCTGCGCGATCTGGAAGAACTGCGCGACGAACAGCATCGTGGTGCCACCGAGCATGCTGAACAGCAGCATTCCGCCGAGCGTGGTGCGGAAGGCCTTCGCAGCGAACAGGCTGAGGTCGAGCAGCGGGTCGTCGAGGGTGCGCTGCCGGTTGACGAAGACGTACCCGACAGCCAGGCCGGCGGCCAGGGCCAGCACCGGCACCAGGTGCACACCGTGGGCGAGCTCCTTGACGCCGTAAACGACGGGCAGGATCGCGCCGAGGGAGAGCGCGACGCTGGGCAGGTCGAGCCGGCCGGCGGTCTCGTCGCGGTACTCGGGCAGCAGCTTCGGGCCGATGACCAGCAGCAGGACCATGGCGGGGACACCCAGGAGGAAGCAGGAGCCCCACCAGAAGTGCTCGAGCAGGAAGCCGCCGACGACCGGGCCGATGATCGCGCCGACGGTGAAGCAGCCGGCCCAGATCCCGATCGCTTCGGCGCGCTGCCGCGGGTTCTTGAACATGGTGCCGATGAGCGAGAGCGTCGACGGGGCGAGCGTCGCCCCGGCGATCCCGAGCACGGCCCGCGCGGCGATGAGCATGCCGGCGCTGGTGGAGAAGGCGGCCGCGATGGAGGCGACCCCGAAGGCGGCGGCCCCGATGAGCAGCAGCTTCCGGCGGCCGATGCGGTCCCCGAGGGTCCCCATGGTGACCATGAACCCGGCGATCATGAAGCCGTAGGTGTCCATGATCCACAGCTGCTGGGTGCTGTCGGCGTGCAGGCTCGCGGCGAGCTTCGGCAGGGCGAGAACGAGGACGAAGACGTCCAGCGACACGAGCAGGGCGGGCAGGGCCAGCACGGCCAAGCCGATCCACTCCCGGCGCCCGGCCTGCTCCACTGCCGGCGTCGGCGCTTCGATGGTGGCGGTCATGACGGGGTCCTCCCGGCTCGGTGGTCTTGGTGCTCACCACTACGTCGAGCGGGCAGGGCTCAGATCGACAGCGTCTTCCGGCGTCTTCGGCAGAAAGCCGTGAAGGCCACCTTCGCGGTGGCCTTCACGGACTTTTGGCGGGTTGTCCACACCCCTCGGTCAATGTGGACAACTGCGCTCGTCCAGGCTCGCACAGATCAGCACCGTCGGTGATGACCGATAGACTGAAAGTGGGGGGGGCGCCCCCGCGCGCGAGTCGTCGGGGCAGGTCAGGGGCGTGCCGCCGCGCGGGCCGCTGCCGGGTCCGACGTGGCCAAAGCTGCCTCGGCCACCGCTTCGCAGTCCGCCAGCGTCGCGCTCGCCAGGCTCGCGCCCACCGTGCGGACCGCCGGGGCGTTCATCGAGAGGCTCGTCAGGCCCAGGCCGGCCAGGACCAGCGCCAGCCGCGGGTCCGCCGCCGCTTCGCCGCAGACGCCGGCCGGCTTGCCCGTGGCCTTCGCCGCGTCGCCGATCAGCTTCAGCAGGCGGAGGAGCGCCGGCTGCCACGGGTCGTTGAGCTTCGCGACCGCGCCCAGCTGGCGGTCCGCCGCGAACGTGTACTGCGCCAGGTCGTTCGTGCCGACCGAGACGAAGTCGACCACCTCGAGGATCTCCCGGGCGCTCAGCGCCGCCGCCGGGATCTCGATCATCACGCCGGCCCTGCTGATGCCCGCCGCGCGGACGCGGTCGGCGAACCAGGCGGCCTCTTCGACGGTCGCGACCATCGGGGCCATCACCGAGACCTCGGCGCCGGAGTCGGCCGCCGCGCCGGCGATGGCTTCGAGCTGGCGGTCCAGCACCTCGGGACGGTCGAACGCCACACGCAGCCCGCGCACACCGAGCGCCGGGTTCGGCTCGACCTCGGGCGAGAGGAACGCCAGCGGCTTGTCGGCGCCCGCGTCCAGCGTCCGCACGATCACCGGCTTGCCTCGGAACGGCGAAAGCACCGCCGTGTACGCCGCGCGCTGGTCGGCCACCGACGGTTCGTCCGAGGCGTCCAGGTAGCAGAACTCGGTGCGGAACAGGCCCACCCCTTCGGCGCCCGCGTCGGCCGCGGCCTGCGCGTCGGCCGGGGAGCCGACGTTGCCGTAGACCTTCACGCGGTGGCCGTCCGACGTCGCGCCGGTGCCGTTCCACTCGGCCAGCGGTGCCACGGTCGCTGTGACGACCGGGGCCGCCGGGTCCGCGACCTCGACCGTGCCCGTGTCGCCGTCGACGGCGAGCGCCTCCGCCTCGAGCGCGAGCAGTCCGCGCACCGCGACGACGGCCGGGATGCCGAGAGCGCGCGCGAGGATCGCGGTGTGGCTGGTCGGGCCGCCTTCTTCGGTGACCAGGGCGAGCACCTTCGCCGGGTCGAGCCCCGCGGTGTTGGCCGGCGCGAGGTCGCGGGCGACCAGCACGCTCGGCGACGCCAGCTCGGGCACCCCCGGCGGCGCGATGCCGAGCAGCTCGGCGATCAGCCGGTCACGCACGTCGCGGACGTCCCGGACGCGCTCCGCCATGTACCCGCCGGCGGCAGCCAGCGCTTCCGCGAAGCCTTCGGCGGCCTGGTAGACGGCTCGCGCGGCGGGCAGTCCCTGCGTCTTGACCAGCTGTTCCGCCTGCGAAGCGAGCGCCGGGTCGGCGGCCATCGCGGCGGTCGTGATCAGGATCGTCGCGGCTTCGCCGGTCGCGGTCTCGGCCTGCTTCTCCAGCCGGCCGGCGACGATCGCGGACGCGGGCACGATCCGGGCGGCCTCGGCGGCCGGATCGGCCGGGGCCGGGGTGGCGGCGGGCTCGCCGAGCGGCTCCGCGACGCGGACGACGGGACCACTCGCGCGGCCGGGGCTGACGGCGACCCCGGACAGAGACTCAGACGACATGGTCTAGACCATAGCTCAGATACGTCTCGATATCTCGTGGTGGCGGGCACAAGCCGCGCCGGCGTACCTGTTCGAGCACCGGCCGGACCTCCTCGTGCCACCACGCTTCGGCCAGTTCGTCGCGGCTCGACACCGGCCGTCCGGCCAGCATACGGCGGAATCCCCAGGCCTCGGCGCTGTCGGCGAGCCGGAACCAGTCCGCCGGGTCGTCGAGCCACAGCCCGAGGCGGACGTCGTCGGGCAGCGGAACGCGCTCCAGGAACATCCGTTCGGCGGACTTCGACGGCAGGTCGGCCAGCGTCAGGCAACGCAGCGCGCACGCCACCGTGCTGATCCAGCGGACCCGCGCGCGGATCGTCCGGGCGCCGCGGGCACGGGCGATGGCGACGCGGTGGTGGCCGTCCTCGACGAAGAACATGTCGGACAGCCGCACGAGCCGCACCGGCGGGAGGTCCGCGGCCGTCCGCGTCAGGTTTTCCCAACGGTCGCGCAGCGCCCGGTTTCGCGGCCGGAACTCGCGGTCGAAGTCCCCGGCGCGGGCGACGGTCCCGACCACACCCTCCAGCGGCACGTCGTAGACGCCTTCGTCGACCTCGGTCTGCTTGCCGAGCGCCTTCAGGGTCTCGTCGAGGGGCATGATCGCGAGGTGGTCGGGCCGCCGCGCCTCCGCGATCGCCCTCAGCTGAGCGGCGTAGCCGCGCCACCAGGCCGAACCGAACGAATCGCCCATGTGATGGACAACACGGGCCGCCGGGTGATCATTCCCCCAGGTCGGCGGCGGTCGGGTAGGACGGCTGCGCGCCGTGCCGCGTCACGCTGAAGGCCGCGACGCGCACCGCGCGCTTCGCCGCGGAGACCAGGTCGGCGCCATCGGCGAGCGACGCCGCGAGCGCGCCCGCGAAGGCGTCCCCGGCCCCGGTGGTGTCCACGGCCTCGACCTTCGGCGACTCGACCTCGGTGGCTTCGCCGGCTTCGACGACCACCGCGCCGGCCGCGCCGAGCGTGACGACGGCCGAGCGTGGCCCGAGGGCCAGCAGCTTCCGGAAGTCCGCGCCGGGCCCGGTCAGCCAGGCGGCCTCGTGCTCGTTGACCAGCAGGACGTCGAGCTTGGCCAGCGTCTCCGGAGAGAGCTTCGCCGCCGGCGACAGGTTCAGCAGCACCCGGACGCCCTTCTCCGCGGCCCGCGCGACGGCGTGCTCGACGGTCGGCAGCGGCACCTCGAGCGAGACGACCAGGATCTCGACGCCGTCGAAAACGGTGTCGACGTCGCCGGGCTCCAGGCTCGAGTTGGCGCCGGGCGAGACCAGGATCGAATTCTCGCCGTCCGGCGTGACGGTGATGTAGGCGATGCCGGTCGGCCGGTCGCTGGTCCGGACCAGTCCGGTGTCGACGCCGGCAGCGCGGAGCGAGCCGAGCAGCAGCCGGCCGTAGGAGTCGTCACCGACGGCGCCGAGGAGCGCGACATCCGCACCGAGCTTGCCCGCCGCGACCGCCGTGTTGGCCCCTTTGCCGCCCGGCGAGAGCACGGTGTCGCCGCCCAGGACCGTCTCGCCCCCGGCCGGCCGCCGGTCCACCGCGACAACGAGGTCGGCATTGGCGGACCCCACCACGAGTACGTCGGAGTTCATGTCCGCACTGTGCCACGAAACCCGTTCGGACCAGGTCAGCACGGGCGGCCCGGAGGAAAGTGAAGGTTTTTGTAACTTATTCGGGGCTCAGTGCGACAATCATGCGAGCAGCGGATGCCCGTCACTCGTTCGGGGGATGTCCGTCCCCCGGTCGTCACATAAGAGACCGGTCCCGCTCTCCAGGTGCGTCATCGCGGAGACGTGATGATGTTGCCCCAACCGGCGCGAGCCGGGCAGGGCATCGGGTCGCCGGCGCCGATCACGTAGCCCCCCGAGTGATCGGCGTCGGCGGCGCCCCCGCGCCCCGAAGGCCTCATCGTCGTGTCTTCCAGCGGATGATGGTGCGCTTGACGGCGTGCACGATCCCGAACCCGCCGCGGCGCACCTCCCGGGCAGGCCACCTGATCCGGCCGGGGTGGTACCGCTCGAACGCTTCGGCCAGCCGTCGCGCTTCGTCCGCGGGCAAGACCGGCGACAGCAGGAAACCGTGCGGTGAGCGGGTGCGGAACCCGGGCAGGAGACGGAACTCGCGGCCGCCACCGCTCAGGGTGAGATGACAGGCGACGTGGCTGCCGATCACGTGCTCGTCGAGGACGAGCCGGTCGATCGACGACCACGGGACGACCGTCGGCGGGCGATCTTCGTTCGGTTGCCGCACACCGTCTTCCGCCACGGTGATCTCGACCGTCTCCGGCGACACGAGCCTCCGGTGGGCGTAGGGCACCAAGGCGAGGACCAGCAGTCCGATCGGCGCGAACACCCAGGCGAAGAACCAGCCCAAGGTGCCGACGTCGCCGAGCCCGCTCATCGCGACGACCATCGTCACCGAAGCGGCGATCAACGCGAGTCCGCCGACCAGCACCACCACGGCGCCCGGCCGCGCAGCCCGCCGGCGCTCGGCGTCGGCGACCACCGGGACGCGGACCCGGACCGGCGAGCCGGGCTCGTCCGGGGGGCGCAGACCCGGATCCGGCTGGAACGCGATCCAGCCGAGGACGCGGAGCCCGCCGAGCTTCGCCACGATCGCGCCCGCCGCCCCGAGGACAACCGCGCCGAGCGCGCCCAGGAAGCCGTACGGGTGGTCGACGGCACGGCGCCAGATCTTGTGGTCCTTCACGGCGTTGACCGGGTGGGCGGCGTCGTCGGCCGGAGTCAGCTCGTCCGGCCCGAAAAAGGCGCTCATCTCGGTGCCGCCGGGCGGTGAGACGCGGCCGTAGCACTTCCAGTAGTAACCCGCGCCGCTCAACGACAACGGCCCGTGCCGTTCACACGCGCCGGGGAAGTCACCGACGCGGGCGATCAGATCACTGCCGCTACCGGGGCGCTCGGTGTTGCTGACCGGCGCGTCGACGAGCCGGACCAGGGTCAACCCGCCGATGCCGAAGAGGATCAGCAACGTGTAGGCCAGCACGCCGCGGACGATGATCTTCGTCAACTGCCAGGCTCGTAACGGCTTTCTCGCTCCTACCGTGGTCACTCGATCGAGCCCGAGATCCGCTGGGCGCCGGACTGTCCGGAGAACGGCTGCCCGTCATCCGCGGTCACCGGCCCGGACCGCGGCACCTTGTCGACCGGGTAGTTCGTCGAGTGGTCCTCCGGGACGATGGACGTCTCGTCGCGATCGTGCTGCCGCTCTCCCGCGGACTGGCCGGGTCCGGTCACCAGCTGTTCGAAGGCCTTCATGCCGGCCTCCCGCGCGGCGGCCTTGGCGAATCCTTCGAACATCTCCTTGCCCGCGGTCCCGACCGCGGAGACGACCCGGCGGAAGAAGTCACCGAGACCTTTGAGGAACTCCTTGGCGCGCGCGAAGGCGCGAGCCAGCTTGCTGCACTGCTCGACCATCTTGCCGCCCTGCTTGACCGCGAAGGGCACGCCTTCCGCAGCCAGCGCCGCCGGATACGCGGGCGGCGGGGTGCGGCACAGGATCATGATGATCTTGGCGAGCGTGTCCGTGATCAGGTCGCGGATCAAGGTCCGGACGACGTCCAGGATCGTCTTGCAGATCCCGACCACCTCGGCGACCTTCGTCGCGGAGTCCGACAGGGCCGCATACGCGTCCAGCTGCTTCTGGACGTAAGCGCGGTACTGGTCGGCCGCCTTGCCCTTCCAGTCGAGGCAGTTCTTCCGGACTTCGGCGGTCAGCTGCTCGGCGGTCTTCTGGACGTGCTCACCGATGGCTTCCCACTTCTTGCCCTCCAGATCGAGGGCGTCCTGGTCACCGGTGACCCAGTCCAGCGGCTCCTTCAGGAAGTCGACGTGCTCGATGACCCAGCCGAGGCCCCAGCTGATCAGCGTCTCGAACGGGTTTCCGTCCTTGACCAGGTCCATGGCGCCCAGGCCGGCGTTCGCGAGGCTGAAGAGCCCCTCGGTCCAGTCGCCGTGCAGGATCTTTTCGAGGCCGCCGTAGTAGTCCTGAAGCGCGCCGGCGCCTTCAAGAGCACTGTCGACCACGTATTTCTCGGAATCCGTTTCCTTCTTGACGTCTTCCATCGACAGGCTGTCAGCCACGGCTGCCTCCCGAAGCCTGGTTCACGAGCGCCGATGCCGACTCTTCGTCCACACGACGCTGCTTCGCCCACTTGCGGACGGCTTCCACGTGGTACTCGGCGCCGTCGACCGCCGCCTGGAGCGTGTCCGTCGCCTGCCCGGACAGGTGGCCGCACCAGGTGCTCAGCTGGCACAGCTGCCCGATCAGGCCGAACGCCTCCGGGCCCGCGGGCTGGTCGTGAGCGAGCGCCAACGCCTGCTTGAGGACGTCGAACGTCGCTTCCATCTGCTTGGCGTGCTCGTCGATCGCCTCGGGGTTCTCGTCGAACCCCGGACCGCTCTGCCCGGCCATCTTTCCCTCCCCGTCCGGTGGCTCAGCGCAGGTAGTCGCCGTCGCCGAAGTAGTCGTCGTCCGTGCCGTCGTCCTTCGCCGGGCGGGCCGGGCGCGGGGGCGGCTGGGGAGCGGGCGGCTTGCGCGGTTCCTCTTCCGCGATGAACCGGGCGCCGTCGTCGGGCCGGGTGTCGCGGACTCCCTCGGCGAAGCCTTCGGGCTCCGGTTCGGGGTACTCGCGGTGCAGCTGGCCGACGAGCTCGTTCATCGTCTCGGAGCCCGCGATCGAGGGGACGCCCGCCTGAACCGCGGTCGCCAGCCTGCTCTGGGCGGCCTGGACCGTCCGCAGGATCTGGTCGGCCAGGTTCGGCTTGTCGCGCACGGCGTGCCCGATTTCGAGGCCGACCAAGTTGCCCAGGTGGTTGACCTTGACCGCGATCTGGCCGTCCTTGCTGCGCTCCGCCACCGAGACGGTTTCCATCTCGGCGCGCATCCGATCAGCCTTCTGCTGCGCCTCCGCCATCCTGGCTTCGAAGCCGGCGAAAAGCTGCTCAGGGTTCGTCACGCGAACCTCCCCGTTCACGTCAGTAGCCGTACGGCGACCGAGTGTGGCACACCGCACCGACAGTTATCGGCCATTCCGCTGGGTGTGACGAACACCCCGCGGTTTTCCGCACCCGGTCGGGTGGCCAGCCGGGTGTTTGTGCTGCTCAGTGACTCATAGCGTGATCTTCATGAGCATCTCCGACTGGAAACGGACGATCTACGCGATCCTCGCTCTCCCGGCCTGTTTGGGCGGTCCGGAAGTGCGGCGACGGCTGGCTCGACGTTGTCTGGGCGCCGAGCCGCGGCGGGGCGCCGTGCTCGCCAGTGCGGCGGCGTTCCCGATCGCGGCGTTGATCTGGTTCCTCGTCTGGCGGATCACGACCTACGGGCTCTTCTGGGACGACGCCACCGCGAACGAGTCGTGGGGCGGGCCCTCGCTCGCCGGCGCGTGGATCGTGCACTTCTTCTGCGCGCTAGGCATGGCCGTGCCGTGCATGTGGCTGCTGCGGCCGTTGACGCGGCGGCAGGTGCGGACCCCCTGACCTGGTCGATCTTCTCCACGGTAAGTCACCGGTGCGGTATCGTGCGTGACGCCAGGGGAGGGTCGAACCGCGAGGGGAGCGCAGTTCGGTGGGGTTGTTCGGCGACATGCTCGACGCTGCCAAGCACGTCGGGTCGGAGATCGCGCACGCCGTCCAGTCGGGGTCCGACGGGCTCGGCAAGGTTCTGACCGGCGCGGGTGTCGGCCTGCTCGCGGGCGGGCTGCCCGGCGCGGTCGCGGGTGCGTACATCGGCTCGCAGACCGGCACCGGGGCGGCCAACCCGCAGGCCGCGGGGTTGTCACCGGGCCAGCTGGTCAAGGCGGTGATGACGGGGCCGGGCACGGAGTCGCTGGGGAAGGTGCACGACGCCGGGGTCGCGCAGGCGGACTACCAGCGTCAGCTCGAAGACGGCACGCGCGACCTGACGTCCGGGCTCGAATCCGCGTGGACCGGCGGCGCTTCGGAGGCGGCCCGCGAACGGCTGCGGCCACTGGCCGATTCGG
Source organism: Amycolatopsis sp. NPDC051758 (assembly GCF_044453095.1). Classification (NCBI taxonomy): domain Bacteria; kingdom Bacillati; phylum Actinomycetota; class Actinomycetes; order Pseudonocardiales; family Pseudonocardiaceae; genus Amycolatopsis; species Amycolatopsis sp. NPDC051758. The sequence goes on from NZ_JBITCJ010000001.1 coordinate 1,734,507, forward strand.
CGGCCTCGGCGTCGTCGACCTTGACGCTGAACTCGCGGCTTTCGATGGCGCAGATCGACCAGTTCCAGCGGATGAAGAACTCGCTGCACCAGGACGTCACCGACCAGCCGCCGACGCGGAGCGCCTGGGACGTCGGGACGCCGTGGGACACCGACACCGAGGACCGGATCAACCAGTACAACAAGAAGGCCCAGGAGAACGTCGAGCGCTACAACTCGTACGCGGACCAGTCGAGCACCAACACCGCGAGCCGGACGATCGACTACGGCCAACTCGGGACCTACGACGGCGGTGAGTTCGAAATCAACGACCCGCCGCCGCCCCCGCCGGACGACCGCGATCCGAAGCCGCCGCGTCACCGCGTCGACGACGGCCGGCCGGACGTGCCACTCGTGCGGCCGCCGGGTGAGGTGACCCCGCCGCCGCCGGTGACGCCGCCGCCGGCGCAGCACACGCAGCCGCCGGTGCCGGTGCCGGTCGGCGACGACACCGTCCGCGCGCAGGGTTACGTGCCGCCCACACCGTCGCAGTACCCCGGCTACCAGCCACCCGGAGCGGGACCTGGCGGTGGTTTCGGCCCCGGCTCGGGACCAGGAGGCGGGTTCGGACCCGGCTTCGGCGGCGGCTTCGGTCCCGGTGGCGGCGGGTTCGGCCCGGGCTCGGGCGCGTCGTCCGGCTCAGGTGCACGTGGTCCCGGTGCGTCCACCGGCGCCGGGCTGCCGGGCGAGGGACGTCCGGGCACGACCGGCGGGATCCGAGGCGGCGCGGCGGGCAAGCCGGGCTCACCCGGCATGGGCGGCATGGGCCAGGGCGCGAAGGGCGGCAAATCCGAGGACGAAGAGCACCAGCGCGCGTCGTACCTGCTGGAAGCCGACCCGGAGAGCGTCTTCGGCCCGTCGGACGAACGGACCGTGCCGCCGGTGATCGGGCTGTGACGCTCTTCCTGCCCAAGGCCGCCTTGCTCACCGCCTGGGAGTGGGAGCGGCACGGGCCGCCGCCGGCGGTGCTCGGCGCGGACAACCTCTGGCTCGGCGACGAAACCCGCAAACGGCTCGAGGAGAAGGTCCTCGACGTCCTCACGTCGCTTCGGCTCGCGACGGGCGGCATGGTGACACGCGAGTTCCGCGAAGTCCTGCGCGTTCTCGCGAAGGGCGCCCACCAGTTCACGGGTTGGCTCGGCGACATCAACGCGGACGAGTCGGGCGCGGTCCTCGTCTCGGCCGACGGCCCCAAGGCGTTTCGGCTCATCCGGAAGGACACCACGATCCGGATCGACGAGGTGGAGCCGTCGCGGATCGCCGAATCGCTGGTGGACGTGCTGCCGCCGGTGCCGCCCGCCAGGATCACGCCGGTGGCGATCCCGGAGTCGCGGTTCTCGGGCCACGAGGCTTCGTACGACCTCACCGATCCCACGAACGACACCCGCGACCCGCTGCCCTGGGCGCGGCGGCTGATGGCGGCGAAGCGGACGGGGCTGCACCAGTGTTACGCGGTCAACCGGGGGTCGCGCAGCGCGCCGATCACCGCGGTGGACATCGCCGGGACCGGGCGGGTGCTGACGTACGTGTATCCGGGGCGGGAGCGAATGGTCAGCTTCCAGCCCGGCACCCGAGGTGCGCTGATTGAAGTGCTGTACGCGACGCTCAACGGGCTAGGGGGAGGACGATGACGGACGCGATCTTCAGCGGCGTCGGCTTCTGGGCGACGGACCTGCCCAGCGGGGCTGCGCCGCCTGCTGGTGGGCAGGGGTTCGCGATGAGCTCGGCCGAGATGCGGGCGATGCTCAAGAAGGCCGAGACCCAGCGGCAGGGCATCGAGCAGCAGCGCATCAACGCCGCGATCCTTTCCCAGGCCATCGCGCCGGCAGACGAACCGGTCAGCCGCGAGGCGGTCGACGGCCGGAACGGGGTCAACGAGGTGGGCCGCTACTACGAAGGGCACTTGACCTACCAGTACAACTACCTGACCGAACTGATTCGCCGGCTGAGGTCGGCGCTGGGAATCACCGAAGAAGCCGACCAGCAGGCAGCGGACTCGACGAAGAAGAGCGGGAAATTCGAATGAACAGGCGCGGAACCACTGTTGCCACGATCGCCGTTTGCGGGCTGCTGCTCGCGGGCTGCACCGGCGAACGAGGATCGGCCAGTCCCGCGCCATCAACCGCGAACAGCACGGCCGCCGCGCTCCCGCACGACGGAGCACCGAAGGTCGGCACCCCTTTGGCGGCGACCGTTCTGGACGCCAGCCCGTGCGACACGGGGTTGACCGCCGAGCAGGTGAGCACGTTCTTGGGTGATGCCACCCCCGGCAAGCTGAGTGACAGCCAGCTCGGCCCCATCTGCAACTGGAGCAGCAACTCGGGCAGCGGCGCCGGCATCGCGGTCAGCTATCAGACCAAGTCCGACCAGGGGATCAGCCTGGCCTACCAGAACGTGCAGCCGAAAGCCGCACGGTGGACGCCGCTCGCACCGATTCAGGGTTTTCCTGCCGTCGCCTACGCGAACACCAACGACAAGCGCGCTTGCGTGATCGTCGTCGGAGTGACCGACGAGCTGGCGTATTCGATGGGGCTGACACTCGGAGACAAGGCCGCGGGTGAAGGTAAAGACTGCTTCGACGTAGCGCCCGAGGTCGCCGACGCCGTGCTGACCAACCTCAAGGCGCGGGCCTGAGCTGCGCCTTTCCGTGACCACCGGCCGCCGCGTTAATGCAAGACTTGTCGTAGTAAGCGCCTAGACTGTTCGGATGAGCCACCCCACGCGGAGGGGTCGCGCACGAGCGGCTACCGAACAGGACATCCGGCGGACCGCCCGGAAGCTCCTCGTCGAGCAGGGGCCCGAGGCGGTCACCCTGCGCGCCATCGCGCGGGAGCTCGGCATCACCGCGCCCGCGCTGTACCGGTACTACGAATCACGGGACGACCTCGTCGAGAACCTGCGGCTGGACGTCTGCGCCGATCTGGCGGACGAGCTCGCCGAGGACATCGCCGACCTGTCGGACGACGGGATTTTGCAGCTCTTCGCCATCTGCAAGGGCTTCCGGCGGTGGGCGCTGACCCACACCAAGGAGTTCACGCTGGTCTTCGCGTCGCCGACCGGGGGTGTCGGGTCCGCGGCGGGGAGTGCGCTGAGCCGGGTCGACGAGCCGTTCGGGCGGATCTTCCTGGCCGCCGCCGGGCGGGTGCTCGCGCGGACCGACATCGTCCTCCCGTCCGCCAGCGGTGTGCCCGACGAGCTGCGTGACGACTTCAAGACGTTCCAGGAATCGCTGGTCACCGTGCTCGCCGAGTCCGATCAGGACGTTCCGGTGGAGAAGATCGACCTCGGCGTGACGTACCTGATGATCCAGTTCTGGGCCCGGCTCTACGGGCACGTCACGCTCGAGGTCTTCGGCAACTACCCGATCCCGATGTCCAAACCGGACGTTCTCTTCGAGGCCATGCTCATCGACCTGGCGCGCGAGATCGGGCTCTACTCCGGTTAGGCCGCGTGCCCGCCGTCGACCGAAAGCACCGCTGCCGTCACGTAAGCGCTGCTCGGCGCAGCCAGGTAGGACACCGCGGAGGCGACTTCCGACGGCTTCCCGTACCGGTCGAACGCCGTCAACGCCCGCTGGTCGGCCGCGTACGGGCCGTCGGCCGGGTTCATGTCCGTGTCCGTCGGGCCCGGGTGGACGAGGTTGACCGTGACGCCGCGCGGGCCGAGCTCACGCGCCAAAGCCTTGGTCAGGCCGACCATCGCCGCCTTGCTCGTGGCGTACAGCGACATGCCCGGGCCGGGCACACGATCCGTGACGCAGCTGCCGATCGTGATCACGCGGCCGCCTTCACCCAGGTGCGCGGCCGCCGCCTGCGTCATCACGTACACACCGCGGACGTTCACCGCGAGCACGCGGTCGACGTCTTCCAGGGACGTGTCCGCCAGCGGGCCGACAAAACCGACACCCGCGTTGTTCACCAGGACGTCCAGCCGGCCGAACTCGGCGACGGTCTCCGAAACCGCCGCAGACATCGCGGACGCGTCCGCCGAATCGGCCTGGATCGCCAGCGCGCGACGGCCGAGGTTCTTGATCTGCTCGACCACCTCGGCCGCCCGATCGCCGTTGTGCTGGTACGTCAGCGCGACGTCCGCGCCGTCCTCGGCGAGCCGCAGTGCCGTGGCCGCGCCGATGCCGCGGCCGGCGCCCGTCACCAGTGCCACCTTGCCGTCGAGGGTCATCCCCGGTTCTCCTTCGATCGAACGGATTTTCTTGACCGTTCAATCAAATCGGGGATGACCGCCGAACACTGGCGCCTTTCCGCCGTGGCGCTAGAGGACGATGTTGACCAGCCGCCCGGGCACCACGATCACCTTGCGCGGCGCGCCGTCGCCGACCATCGCCGCGACCTTCTCGTCGGCCAGCGCGGCCGCCTGGACCGCTTCCGACGACGCGTCGGCCGGCACCGTGACGCGGGAGCGGACCTTGCCGTTGACCTGGATCGGGTACTCGACCGAGGCCTCGACCAGGTACTTCTCGTCCACCACCGGGAACGGGCCCTGCACCAGCGAGTCCGCGTGGCCCAGCCGGTGCCACAGCTCCTCCGCCAGGTGCGGGGCCAGCGGCGCCAGCATCAGCACCAGCGGCTCGGCCAGTTCGCGCGGTGTCGACGCGGCCGCGCCGTACACCTTGGTGACGTGGTTGTTCAGCTCGATCAGCTTGGCGCCGGCCGTGTTGAACCGCATCTCCGCGTAATCCTCGCGGACGCCCGCGACGGTCCGGTGCAGCACCTTCCGGTCCGCCTCCGAAGCGTCCTCTGTGGACACTCGCAGCTCGCCGGTCTCCTCGTCGACCACCAGGCGCCACAGCCGCTGCAGGAACCGGTGCGCGCCCACGACGTCCTTGGTCGCCCACGGGCGCGACATGGCCAGCGGGCCCATCGCCATCTCGTAGAACCGGAACGTGTCGGCGCCGTAGTTCTCGGCCATCTCGTCCGGCGTGACGACGTTCTTCAGGCTCTTGCCCATCTTGCCGTACTCCTGGCTGACTTCTTCGCCGTTGAAGAAGTACTTGCCGTCGCGCTCCTCGACCTGCTCGGCCGGAACGTAGACGCCGCGCGCGTCCGTGTACGCGTACGCCTCGATGTAGCCCTGGTTGAACAGCTTCCGGTACGGCTCCTTGGACGTCACGTGGCCCAGGTCGAACAGCACCTTGTGCCAGAACCGCGAGTACAGCAGGTGCAGCACCGCGTGCTCGACGCCGCCGACGTACAGGTCGACGCCGCCGGTGTCGTCCGCGCCGTACTCGCCCGGGCGCGGGCCCATCCAGTACTGCTCGTTTTCGGGCGCGCAGAACGTTTCGCTGTTCGTCGGGTCCAGGTAGCGCAGCTGGTACCAGCACGAACCCGCCCAGTTCGGCATCGTGTTGATGTCGCGGCGGTAGGTCTTCGGGCCGTCACCCAGGTCCAGCTCGACCTCGACCCAGTCGGTCGCGCGGGCCAGCGGGGACGACGGCATCGAGTCGCGGTCTTCCGGGTCGAACGTCACCGGCGAGTAGTCGGCGACCTCGGGCAGCTCGATCGGCAGCATCGAGTCGGGCACGGCGTGGACTTCGCCGTCCTCGTCGTAGACGACCGGGAACGGCTCGCCCCAGTAGCGCTGGCGCGAGAACAGCCAGTCGCGCAGCTTGAACTGCACCGTGCCGACGCCGGTGCCCTCTTCCGCCAGTCGCTCGATGATCGTCTTCTTGGCTTCGGCGACGTCCATGCCGTCCAGGAAGCCGGAGTTGATCGCCGGGCCGTCACCGGTGAACGCCTTGCCGTCGAAACCTTCGGACGGCTGCACGGTCCGGATGATCTCCAGCCCGAACTTCTCGGCGAACTCCCAGTCGCGGACGTCCTGGCCGGGCACGGCCATGATCGCGCCGGTGCCGTAACCCATCAGCACGTAGTCGGCGACGAAGATCGGGATCTGCTTGTCGTTGACCGGGTTCGTCGCGTACGCGCCGGTGAAGACGCCGGTCTTCTCCTTGTTCTCCTGCCGGTCCAGCTCGGACTTGCGGGAGGCGGCGACGCGGTATTCCTTGATGGCCTCCGCCGGCGTCGCGGCGTCACCGGTCCAGCGCTTGTCGACACCTTCGGGCCACGCGGCCGCGGTCAGCTTGTCGACCAGCGGGTGCTCCGGCGCCAGCACCATGTAGGTGGCGCCGAACAGCGTGTCCGGCCGGGTGGTGAAGACCTCGATCTTGTCTTCGCCGGCCTTGAACGTGACGCGGGCGCCGTGCGAGCGGCCGATCCAGTTCCGCTGCATGGACTTGACCTTCTCCGGCCAGTCCAGCAGGTCCAGGTCGTCGACCAGGCGGTCGGCGTACGCGGTGATCCGCATCATCCACTGCCGCAGGTTGCGGCGGAAGACGGGGAAGTTGCCGCGCTCGCTGCGGCCGTCGGCGGTGACCTCTTCGTTCGACAGCACCGTGCCCAGGCCGGGGCACCAGTTGACCGGCGCTTCGGAGATGTACACCAGGCGGTGGTCGTCGATGATCGTCTTGCGCTCGGCGGCGCTCAGCGACGCCCAGTCCTTGTCACCCGGCACCGGGCGCGAGCCGTCGGCGAACGCGGCTTCCAGCTCGGCGATCGGCCGCGCCTTGCCCGCGTCGGTGTCGTACCAGGAGTTGAAGATCTGCAGGAAGATCCACTGCGTCCAGCGGTAGTACTCGGGGTCGATCGTGGAGATGCGACGGCGTTCGTCGTGGCCCAGGCCCAGGCGCCGGATCTGGCGCAGGTAGGTCCGGATGTTCTCCTCGGTCGTCTTGCGCGGGTGCTGCCCGGTCTGGACCGCGTACTGCTCGGCCGGCAGGCCGAACGCGTCGAAGCCCATCGTGTGCAGCACGTTGCGCCCGATCATCCGGTGGTACCGGGCGAAGACGTCGGTGCTGATGAAGCCCAGCGGGTGCCCGACGTGCAGGCCGGAGCCCGACGGGTACGGGAACATGTCCTGGACGAACAGCTTGTCGCTGGGGACCGGCTGGCCCTCGACCGCGAGCGGCCCGACCGGGTTCGGCGCGTGGAAGGTGCCGTGGTCGGCCCAGTGGTCCTGCCACCGCTGCTCGATCTGCCCGGCCAGCGCGGCCGTGTAGCGGTGCGCGGGGACGTCCGCGGGCGCCCCTGTCGTCTCGGTCATCGCCGTCTTCCTCCGCTGTCGCTACTCCAGAAACAACTCGACCCCTCAGCCGCATGGGCATGAGGGGTCGCCGCGCCGGCCGGGCCGGGCCCGGTCAGCGCGGCAGGCTAAGGAGCAGCCGAGCCGTGTTCATGTGCACATCGTAACTTGCTGGTCAAAGCCGTTCGGAGGGGACCGCCAGTGCGACGAACTGGGTGACCTGGGTGGCCGAGAAGTTGTTGTCGCTGACGAGCACCAGGCTGCGCTCGCCGTCCGGCAGCTTCGGGCCCCACGTCATGCCTTCGATGTTGTCCACGGTGGACAGGCCGAGGTCGGCCGCGTCGAAGAGGAGCCGCTTCTTCACCGGCTTGACGTGCTTCGCGTCGGCCAGGGACTTGACGTTCAGGACGTTCGTCGCGCCCTTCGTGTCGATCTCGTAGACGCGGACCTTGTTGCCGACACCGGTGACGAACGAGCGCTCCATCATCAGGAACTTCGTCGGGTCGGCCTGGTCGACGGCCAGCATCGAGGAGACGCCGGTCGTCGCGAACGCGCCGGCCGGCACCGGTGACGCGAAGATCGGCTCCTGCGGGTAGGCGTACTGCGCGAGGACCGGGCCGTAGCGGCCCTGCAGCGTGATCCGCGAGACGCCGCCGGTGGTGCGCGTCGACTCCGGGCCGTCCTGCAGGAGCGGGCCTTCGACGTCGCTGGCGATCAGCGCGCCGAACCCGGCGAAGGTGAGGCCTTCGAGCACCAGGTTCTGGCGCGGGCCGGCGGTCGGCGTCATCTTCTCGTTCGCCGGGATCGGCAGGTCGCGGACGTATTTTCCGTCGCGGCGGGCTTCGCGGATCGACGGGTCGATCAACGTCGTCGCGGTGCGCTCGCCCTCCTGCGACCAGTAGTAGTCGCCGCTCCACGGGTCGACGCGCAGCTCTTCGGGGTCGATCGTCTGCTCGTTCTGCGGCTTCGCCGGGTCGTTCTGCGTCAGCGGCGGGTACGGCGTGCCGTCCGGGCGCAGCAGCGGCTTCGTGCCGGTCAGGGTGACCGGGCCGACGCCGTTCGCGGACACCGGGAAGGTCGCGGTGTAGAAGCGGGCGGGGTTGATCGCCGACCGGTCGTCGCAGATCAGCGCGTATACGCCGGTCCGGGGGTCGTAGTCGATGCTGGACAGGCCGCCGACCGTCGTGCCCTGGAACTGCAGGGAGTTCGGGACGATCTGCTCGCCGAGCAGCCGGACGGGCCGCTGGTGACTTTCGGTGGCACTCGCCGGCGACGCGGCGAGGATTCCCCCGATCAGACCAAGGGCCAACACGGTGGGCAGTACACGGGGTGACATGGCCTGTAGCACAGTCGATCAGGGTATCCGGCAGGTTGCCGGGACGTCACGCTTATCCTTGACCTCGTGTTCGCTATCGCGCTGGTTCCGGTCGTGCTGGGTCTGCTCGTCGGCTTTGGGGGTTTCCTCGGTTTTCGCGAGCGCTTGACGCGCGAGGGCGGCACCGGGGTGCGCACGCAGGCGGCGTTGCGCAGTGAAGAAGCGTTCAAGCTGGCCAACCGCGTCGCGGGGCTGCCGACGATGGCCGGCGGCGCGATCTCGGTGCTCACCGGGCTGGCCGGGCTCGCGATGCCGACGACCGGCGGCCTGGTCTCCGCCGCGCTCGCCGGCGTCCTGGCGATGCTCCTGCTGGTCGCGGGCGGTGGAGTGCTCGGCAACCGGGCGGCCCTGACCGTCCCCGCGCCGGCTCCGGCGGCGCCGGCCGGCTGCAGCGGCTGCGCGTGCGGCGCCGGCGGCTGCGGGGTCTTCAAGAAGGACGACGCCTAATTCCGCTGGAGGTCACCCGGGTGGGTGGCCAGCAGCGCGATCGGCACACCCTGACGGCGCAGCACCTGGCTCCACAGATCACCGCTGGGCGAAGCCAGGATGTCGCTCGGCAGCGCCGGCACGATGACCCAGTCGTCCCGCTCGATCTCGCTCGCCAGCTGTCCCGAGTCCCAGCCCGCGTACCCGGCGAACACCCGCACCCCGCGGACCTTCGGCACCAGCACCTCGGGATCGGTGTCCAGGTCGACCAGCGCGACCGGGCCGCGGACGGCGATGACGCCCGGCACGCTCGCCGCCGTCTCGCCGGTGCGCAGCGCCGCCAGGCACAACGCAGTCTTCTTCTCGACGGGACCGCCGACGAACACCGCCTGGGGCTCGGCGACGTGCCCACCCCAGTTGGGCAGCACGTCGTGGACGGCTACGTCGCTGGGCCGGTTGAGGACGACGCCGAGCGTGCCCTCTCCGCGGTGGTCGATGACGAACACCACGGTCCGGCGGAAATTGGGGTCGACCATGGTGGGGGCGGCGACCAGGAGCGTTCCCGGCTCAACCTCGGCGTCCGCTGGCACGCGACCCATGATCTCACCCCTGGCCCGGCGAATTACTTCGGCTCGGGAACAATCGCCCCACCCGCCCCGTTTGAAACAGTGGTCGGCGCACTCCGTGTCCCCCGGGCTCACTGAAGAACCGCCTTTGTGGAATACCGTCCGGCTGGAGCCACACTGCGCATAGCCGCCGAGAGGCGACCTCAGTGCGTCGGCCACCTACTACGCTGGCTCCGTGACGATCAGCGCCGGTGCGGCAACCCGAAAAGGACCTCGGGAGCTGCTCAAGGACCCGGACTTCCGGCGTCTCCTCTTCAGCCGCTTCGCCGCCAGCTGGGGTGACGGCGTCTTCCGCGCCGGTCTCGCCGGTGCTGTGCTGTTCAACCCCGAGCGTGCCGCCGATCCGCTGGCCATCGCCGGTGGGTTCGCCGCGCTACTGCTGCCGTACTCGGTGGTCGGCCCCTTCGCCGGTGCGCTGCTGGACCGCTGGGATCGGCGCAAAGTCCTCGTCTTCGCGAACCTCCTGCGCTGCCTTGCGATCGTCAGCGCGGCCGCCGCCGTCGGCTTCGGGTTCGGCGGTGTCGGCCTGTTTTCGCTGGCCCTGGCCGCGGAGGGGATCAGCCGCTTCATCGGGTCCGGGCTTTCGGCGTCACTGCCGCACGTCGTGGCCGAAGAGAGCGTCGTGACGGCGAACGCCTTCGCCACGACGCTCGGTTCGGTGGTCGCCGTCATCGGCGGCGGCTGTGCGATCGGCCTTCGCGCGCTCTTCGGCAGCAACGACGTCGGATCGGCCGAGACCACGGCGTTCGCCGTCCTCGGCACGCTGGTGTCCGCCCTGATCGCCCGCGGTTTCGCGCGTGGTGTGCTCGGGCCGACGGTGGTCGACGAGCCGCCGAACCCCGTGCTGGCCGTTGCACGCGGGCTGGCCGACGGCGCGAAGCACGCGTGGCGCGCGCCGAGCGTCACGGCCGGTTTTGTCGCGCTGTTCGCGCACCGGGCGTCGTTCGGCGTGTCGCTGCTGGTCACCGTGCTGCTGATGCGCAACTACTTCACCGACCACGGGATCTTTCGCGCCGGCCTGCCTGGGCTCGGGCAGATGGCCGCGCTCGCCGGAGCCGGTCTACTGCTCGCCGGGTTGCTGACTGCTCGGCTGATCCGCCGGTTCGGCCGGCTTCGCGCGGTGCTCGGTTCGCTGCTGCTCGCGGCGATCGCGCAGTCCGCGCTGGGCCTGCCGATGCTGCTGCCGCTGGCGCTCGTCGCGTCGTTCGTCATCACCGGGGCCGGGCAGGTGCTGAAGCTCTGCGTCGATTCTTCGATCCAGCTCGACGTCGCCGACGAAGCCCGCGGCCGGGTGTTCGCGCTGTACGACACGCTCTTCAACATCACGCAGGTCGCGGCGGTTTCGCTCGGCGCGCTCGTGGTGCCGGACAACGGCCACGCGCCGGGCCTGCTGATCGCCGCGACCGTCTGCTACCTCGTCGGCGGGGCCGGGTACCTGGTGGCCCGGCGCCGCACGATTCGCTGAGGCAAACACCCGAACCGGTCACGGTCATTGCTCCATTGGCATTAGGGTGACGGTTAGTCATTAGTAGGTTCGAGGGACGACGGGGGCACCTGTGACCACCGCGGGCGACGACCGTGCACGGCTCGAAGCACGCAATGCCGCGATGAAGGACCAGATGGACACCCTTCTGGAGAACTTCGAGCGGCAGACGGCCCAGCTGCGTGACGCCCAGGCCGCGGCGGCCGAGACCACCGCTCAGGTGAGTTCCCCCGACGGGCTGGTCCGCGCCACGATCGACGCCGGCGGCAGCCTCGCGAAGCTCGAATTCTCGCCGAACACGTTCGAGCGCACGACGCCCGCGCAGCTCGCGAACACCGTCCAGACGTTGGTGCGTCAAGGATCCTTGCAGGTCAAGCAGAAGATCGCGGACCTGATGGCGCCGATCACCGAGGGCCTGCCCGACCTCGCCGACCTGGTCGAGGGCGCGCCGTCGCTGGCCGGGCTGGTGCCGGAGATCCCCGAATTCGTCGAAGAACCAGCTCCTGCCCCGCGGCCGGAGTCGTTCGAGGACACCGGGTCGATCCTGCGCAACGACCAGGCGCCCCCGCCGCCGATGCCCGCCCCGAAGCCGGCGCCCAAGCGCGTCCGCCCACCGCGTGACGACGACGAGGAGCCGCCGACGTCCTGGATGACGAGGGGCGACTGATGCCGGACGGGGGTGCCGGCTTCACCGCGGAACCGGACGCGGTGCTGCGCGCCTCGAACGGCCTGGTCACCGCCGCGGACGGCCTCGACAGCGCGCTGAAGACGTTGCAGGGCGCGCTCGCCGCGCAAGGCGAGTGCTGGGGCGGCGACGACTCCGGCAAGGAGTTCGCGAAGGACTACGTGCCGGGCTCGCAGGGTGCCGTCGAGGGGTTCACCAACCTCGTGCAGGGGTTGCGTGGCCTGCAGCAGAACGTCACCAAGTCGATGAAGGCCCTCTCGGGCGCGGACGAAGACGTGACTTCGCAGCTCAGCAAGGGGCAATGACGCGTGGGTATGGAGATGCCCGACGCGGTCAAGTGGCTGCTGCCGATCGTCGTCGGGGAGAGCTGGCCCGAGGGCGACGAGACCAAGCTGCGCGCCCTACGCGACGCGTGGCACACGGCGTCCACCGCCCTCGGCCCGGCCACGGACGCGGGCAACCAGGCCGCTTCCGGCATTCGCGACAACTGGACGGGTGACGGCGCCGACGCGTTCGTCGAGCAGTGGAAGAAGTTCGTCGAAGGCGACGAGGCGTACTTCAAGCAGCTGGCCGACGCGACGAAGGCCCTCGGGGATTCGTGCGACCAGACGGCCCTGGACGTCGAGTACACGAAGTACATGATCATCATCTCGCTGATCGTGCTGGCCGCCCAGATCGCCGCGATGATCGCGGCGGCCGCGGTGACGTTCGGCGGCTCGACGGCGGGCATCGCGCCGGCCCAGATCGCCACCCGGATGACCGTGCAGATGCTGTTCCGGCAGCTGCTCGAGAAGCTGGCGCAGCAGGGGTTCAAGCAGGTCGCGAAGGAGCTGCTGGAGAAACTGCTCAAGCAGGGCCTCAAGAAGATCGGCATGGAGGTCCTCAAGAACGAGGCCATCAACCTCGGCATGGACGCGGGCATCCAGGGTCTGCAGATGGCGAAGGGTGACCGCCAGAGCTGGGACTGGTCCAAGACGAAGGACGGAGCGATCTCGGGCACGGTCGGCGGCGTCGTCGGTGCCGGTAGCGGCGCGATCGGCCGCGGGGCGACCGAGGGGCTTTCGCACAGTGCCGGCGGGCAGATCGCGGACGCTGCTGTGCGGGCTGGGACCCGGGGTGCCGTCGAGGGTGTGGTGCAGACGGTCGGGCAGGCGGCGGTTACCGGGGATCTCGGGTCGTTGACGCCGGAGCAGTTGCTGACCGGGGCGTCGAGTGGGGCTGTTGGTGGGGCCGTCGGGGGCGCCAAGGAGCAGCTGAACTCGGTTCACGAGGCGAACATTCCGCGGGCGGAGCCGGATGGGTCGGGGGACTCCGGTGGCGCTGGGGATTCCGGTGGCGCTGGGGACTCTGGGTCCGGTGACTCAGGCTCGGACTCGGACTCAGGCTCAGGCTCGGGTAATTCCGGCGACTCCGGCGATTCAGGCTCGGGCAACTCCGGCGATTCGGGCGACTCGGGCTCGGGCGACTCTCGTGGCTCGGCTGACTCGCAGAACTCCAGCGAGCCGGGCTCGGGTGACCGGCGGGACTCCGGCGAGCCGGGCTCGAGCGACTCCGGTGAGCCGGGCTCCGGTGACCGGCGGGACTCCGGCGAGTCGGCCTCTGGGCGCGCCGGTGATTCGACCTCCGGCGACTCGGGTCGGCCGGGTTCTGGAGACTCGCGGGATTCCGCGGATCCGGCGGATTCCGGGGAGCCGCGGCGGGCGTCGGATGACCAGCCGAGTTCGTCGGAACCCGAGTCGCGGAGCGAGCCCGAGTCGCGAGGCGAGGAACCTCGGCAGGAGCCATCGTCCGAACCGGAGTCGCGAGGTGAAGAGCCCGAGGCGCGGCGAGAGGCGTCTTCGGAACCTGAGTCGCGGGGAGAAGAGCCGCGAACGTCGGAGCCTGAGCCACGAGGAGAAGAGCCGCGGGCCGCTTCGGAGCCCGAATCGCGCGGCGAGGAGCCGCGACGTGGGCCGGAGGACTCCGAGCCGGACGTCCGGCGGGAAGCCGAGCGCGCGGACAGCACGCCTGGTCCGGCGCAGCAGCCGGCCGAGCCGCAGCCCATGCCCGAGGCGGCGCGGCCGAGCGCTGATCACGTTCAGCAGGCGGAACGTCCGGAGGCGGCCGCGCAGCAGCAGCCCGAACCACCCCGCGCGGCAGAGCCCCAGGCGTCTTCGGCACCAAGCCAGCCGACGGGCGGGTCCACCCCACCGCCGATGGGCGGCGGCGGAATGCCGAGCACGGCAGGCGGTCAGCCGCACGGTTCCTCGGGTGGCGGCGCAAGCTCGTCGCACACCTCGCCGAATGGCGGCTACGGTATGGCCCCGCCGGGATTCGGCTCCGAGCCGGGACGGCAAGGAGGCGGCCGCCCACAGGACAACGTCGGAGCGGCAGGGTTCACGGGCGGCCCGAGCCAGCCGTTGGCGGCGGACGCCGGCCAGTTCCAGAACGGCCCGGCGCCGCAACAGACCCCACCCGCGGGCGGGTTCACACCCCCACCCTCCGGCGGAATGCCCAGCACCAGCGGCGGCCCGGGAGGCACCGGCCCCCGCCCCGGCGGACCCCAGCAGCCAATGCCACCCCGCGGCGGCCAGCCACCACACCAGCAGCCGCAGGACCCGCGCCGGATGCCCCCGGGCGGGCAGCCACCGACGCGGCCGGGTGGTCAGCCACCCATGGCCGGAAACCCGCACCACGGCGGCGCGCAGCCACCAAACCGACCCGGCCAGCCGACACCGCAAGGCGGCCAGCCACCCGCAGGTGGAGCCCCACAACACGGCGGCCCACAGCCGCCACACGGCGGGCAGCCGCCGGCGCGGCCAGGTGGCCAGCCCTTGGCTGGCGGCGGACAACCGCCAATACGCCCAAGCGGCCAGCCGCCGACAGCGCCAGGCGGACAGTCGCCCACGCGCCCAGGTGACCAGCGGCCAGGTGCGCAGCCCTCAACTGGCGTCGGACAACCGGCAGTACACCCCAGCGGGCAACCGCTGGGCGGACAGTCGCCCACGCGCCCAGGCGAGCAGCGGCCAGGTGCGCAGCCCTCGGTCGGTAGCGGCCCGCCGCCGGCGCCGCAAGGAGGACAGCCGCAAGCTGGCGGGCAACCGCCTGCGCACCCAGGCGGGCAGCTGCCACAAGGTGGGCAGCCGTCCACGCGGCCGGGCGAGCAGCGGCCAGCTGGTCAGCCGCCGACGGCTGGTGGGCAGCCGCCGCACGGTGGGCCGTCGCCGCGGCCGGGTGGGCAGCCGCCGATGTCGCATGGGGGGCCGCCGCCGCAGGGTGGGGGGCATCCCAACGATCCGCGGCGGGTTCCGCCGCGGCCGGCGGGGCCGCCTCAGGGTGGGCCGCATCCGCCTATGCCGGGTGGGCAGCGTCCGGCGGGGTATCCGAACCAGCCGCGTGGCCCCCAGGGTCCCGGCGGACGGCCGCCGATGCCGCCTCCGCCTGGCGGGCGGCCGCCGATGCCTCCGCACGATCCGCGGGTGGGTCCGCCGCGGCCGGGTGGGCCGCCGCAGGTTCCGCCGCCGCGGTTCGGGCCGCCGCAGGAGAATCTGCCGCACCGGCCGTTCGAGCAGCCGCGGCCGGGGGATCGTGCGCCGGAACAGCCGCGGGTTCAGCGACCGTTCGAGGAGCGGCCGACGCCCGCGCCACGGCCGGTCGGCGAGCAGCCGGCGACGCCGGAACGTCCGGCGCAGCAGCCCGCAGCCGAACGGAACGCGCCCACATCTGAGCAGGCACCGGCCGCGCAGCACGCACCTGCGGCCGAACACGCCCCGGTGCGGGAACGGCCTGCCGAACAGGGTTTGCCCGCGGCACAGCACGCCCCGGCGCAGGTCGAGCACCGTCCGCCCGCTGCCGAGCGGACGGGCGACCAAGCACCGGCGCCCGAGCGCCCGGCGGCCCACGACCGGCCGGTCGAACACGACGCCGCAGGCGAGCAAGAGCACCCCGCCGAGCCGCTGCACGACGACAGTCCTGAGCAAGCGCCCGACGAGTACGGGCAGCCGGACCAAGACGGGCCCGACGAGCCTTACCTCACCGACGACAACTTCCACACCGACGACCCCGCCGGTCCACGACGGATCGAAGACACCTTCATGGACTCCGGGCGCCAAAGCCCGGAGACCGGCGAGTGGCGTCACGAACAAGTCCGGCGCGAAGCCCTCGCCAAGCGCGACGAGTTCCACCCCGGCATGTCCGACGACGGGGCCTTCGCCGTGCACGCCTACACGCGGCAGGAGATGGTCGGGCCGCTGAACCGGGCGCTGCGGTTCGGGAGTCCCGAGCTGGCCGATCTCGCGCCGCAGGCGGGGGCGCTCGTTTCCGGGCTGAACGAGATGCCGCCGCACGTCGGGACCGTGTCGCGGCGAGTTGACTTCCACGGTGATCCCGCTCGGCTCCAGGCCTTCCTCGAGCGGTTCCACCGGGGTGCGCACATCACCGAACCGTCGTTCCTCAGCTCGTCGAAGGTCGACGCCGACCATCCGCGCAGCACCTTTGCCGGTGAGGTCGAGCTGCGGATCGAGTCCAAGACCGGCCGGGACGTCGAGTCCATGGCCAGCATCGGGCGCGAGCGTGAGGTGCTCTTCAAGGCCGGCACGCAGTTCGAGATCACCGGGGTCGAGATGGGGCCGGGGCACCCCAAGCACCCGAACCACCAGCCGGGTGAGCCGCAGTGGATCGTGCACGCCGAAGAGGTCACCGCCGGCGATCCGCGGCACCTCGGTGAGGCCGACGCGCAGCGGGCGATCGAGGATCGGCGGGCTCAGGAACGCGCTGACGAGGACCGTTTCCAGCGCGAGGCCGACGCCGAGCTCGAGCAGTTCTACACCGACCACCCGGAACTCAAGCCGACCAACAACCTGGCCAAGCTGCTCGGCGGGGACGCCGAGGACCTGCCGCCCGCGCCCGAGCGGCGGGTGCCGGCCACTCGGGAGCCCGAGGGCGGCTGGTCCCAGCTCGCCGAGCCGCTCACGCCCGGCGGCCGGCCTGTGCTGCACGCGGGGTCCGTCGAGAGTGCGCAGCAGCACGCGCGGCTCGTGCGGGACGCCGTTCCCGAGCTCGCCGCGGTCAACACCCGCAACCACTACGGCCCGGACGCCCTCGAAAACGGCTTCCACACGAACGCCGCCGAGTCGATGGTCGCCTTCGAGCGGCGGATGAACGGCGAAGACGTCGTCGCCGGGCCGAGTGCGAACCAGGACCGCGCGCACGTCAGCGAGCAGCTCGGCGGGCAGTGGCAGAGCCGGGACAGCTTCGGCGACGTCGCGCGCGACCTCGGCGAACAGCCGGTCGGTGCGCGGACGGCCGTCGCCTTCGAAGTCGACGGCGAATCGCGGCTGGTCGCCGGTGTGCACACCGAGCACGGCATCGTCTTCGCCGATCCCGTCACCGGGCGGCTCGCCGAGCTGCCGCCCGGCGCCACCGGCATCCACGAGCTACCGCTGGGGCACCACGAAACGCCGGCGATCAGCGATCGGCTCAACCCGGCGCCCGAGCGCGTCCCGCACAACGAGAACTACCTCTTCGACGGCGAGCACCGCGGCACCCCGGCCGACCACGAGAGCATCCGCCGCGCGGTTGGTGACGACGACATCTACCAGCAGATCCACGACCGCGCGCTGGCTCGCCGGGACGCCGCCGGCGTGCCCCTCACCGACGAAGGCGCCGTCGCGCTTCACGGCTACACGCGCGGCGAGTACGCCTACGACGTCAACGAGGCCATGCGCCGCGGCCCGGGCCACCCCGGCTTCGACCTCGCGCAGGAGAACACGCGCGCCATCATCGACGGCCTCAACCAGGTCCCGCGCGAGTCCGGGGAGTCCCTCCGTGGCATCGACGTCGGTGGTGATCCGCGGCTGGCCGAGCTCGTCGCCGGGCCGTACGAGCCCGGCTCGGTGGTTGTCGAGCCCGCGTTCTCGAGCGCGTCGATCAAGACCGGCGAGTTCGCGACCAGCAAGTTCGGTGACGACGTCGAGCTGCACGTCCGTTCGGACAACATCCGGGACATCTCGAAGCTCGCCGAGAACCCGGGTGAGCGCGAGTCGCTGTCGCCGCCCGGCACCCAGCTGCTGGTGCACGAAAAGCGGCTGGAGATCACGCCCGAGGGCCGCCGCAAGTGGGTGATCGAGGCCGAAGAGATCGGGCCCGGCCACCCGCGTTACCTCGACCCCGAGGCCGCGCAGCAGAAGATGGCCGAGCGGCGCGCGGAGAACGACCACAACGCGGCCGAGTTCGAACGCCGCAAGCAGGAGTCGATCGCCGAACGTCTCGGCGGGCTCAACGAGCCGGTGGTGGAGCACCACCAGCCGTCGGTCCACGACGTGCTCGACGGCCCGGCCGAGCCGCCGCCGGTTCCGGAGCCGACACCCGACTACTCGAGCCTGGCGCGCGCGACGAACCCGCCCGCCGAGCCTGCCATCCACGCCGGCGCGGCGACACCGGCGGAGCGTGCGGCCTACGTCAACGACCGCCATCCGCACCTGCGCGACGTCAATCCGGGCTTCCACCAGCCGGGCGCGCTGGAGAACGGCTACGTCTCGAACTGCACGCGCGGGCCCGGAGCGTACTGGGACCGGCTGCACGGCGGCGACGCGACGGCCGAGCCGATCCCGCTGCACGAGATGGGCAGCCGCGGCACGCTCGAGCACATCGAAGGCCGGTTCGGCGAGACGTTCTCCGGCCGGGCGAGCTACGACGACGTCATCCGCGAGATGCGCGAGCGGCCGGTGGACCACCACGCGGTGGTCGCGGTGAAGTACGACGGCCCGAACGGCGTCGAGTACGGGCACGTCGCGATGGTCGTGCACACCCGCGACGGCGTCGCGTTCATCGACCCGCAGTCCGGCGACCTGATGCACCTGCCGCACCCGCCGAAGGACATCAAGCTCCTGCACGTCGGGACGCCGGGTACCGAGCACGTCCAAACCGAGGTGCCCGGTGAGCACGGCGGTTACGGCATGTCCGAGCCGTCCGACGCCTTCCTGGCCCGCGACGACGTCGCCGCGGCGCTCGACGGCCACCCCTCGGCCGACTTCATCCGCGAACACCTCGGGGAGCACCCCGAGCTGATCCGGATGATGAGCGAACCCGGCAACGACTACCTGACGCGCTCGCTGCTGGACAACCCGAAGACCATCGAGAGCCTGCTCAAGCACCCGGACGCGATCCCGATCCTCGCGGACGCCGTCCACGGGGTGGACACCCGCGGCTACCAGGTGGTCGACGACGTGCGCCAGGAAGGTGTCGAGCCGTTCGACCCGACACCCGAGCAGGCGCAGATCGTCGACGAGGTGTCGCAGGTCGTCGACTCGGTCACGCCCGATCTGGTGCGCCAGGGTGGTTTCGACGGTCCGCGGACCGAGGCCTACTGCCGGCAGTGGCTGGCCGAGGAGCGCGCGAACTGGCCCGAAAACCAGCGGACGCTGAACGAGCTCGCCGAGCGGGCCGCCGGGCCGGACGGGGACGTCAAGGGCCGGCTGGAGCCCAAGGAAGACGACCGGGCGATGGCGAAGATCCGCAAGTACCAGTACGACGGCGCGCAGCTGACCGACCTGGTCGGCGCGCGGATCCAGTTCGAGCGGGTGGCCGACCTGTACCGGACGCTGGACCAGCTGCGCCAGGACCCGGGCGTGACGATCGTCGAGTTCTCCGACCGGATCGCCGACCCGAAGCCGAGTGGTTACCGGGACCTCCAGATGTCCGTGCGGCTGGAGAACGGGCACGTCGCCGAGCTGCGGCTGCACCTGAAGTACATCGACGACGTCGCCGACTACGAGCACTCGCTCTACGAGGTCCGGCGCGACTTCGACACCCTCAGGGAGAAGGAAGGCCGCGAAGTGCTGTCGCCGGAGGAAGTGGCGCTCGACGCGGCGATCGTCGAGCAGGTGCGCGGGCGTTTCGAGGAAGCGCTGCGGCGGGGACTGACACCCGAGGAGAACGGCTGATGGCCTTCCGGACCCCGATGTTCTACCGGTACTACGCGCAGCCGTACCGGGTCGACGCGACCCCCGACGGCGGGCTGACCGGCAGCATCCTCGACCTGGACACCGGCTTCTTCACCGAGGACCCCGGCCACGTCCGCGAGGTGATCTGGTCGACGACCGAGTCGGACATCCGCGGGCCGTTCGACGAGGAGCAGTTCGTCCAGGAAACCGAGCGGGCGCGCAACGAGCACCTGACCGGCGAAGGCGCGATCTTCGCGCTGTACGAGACGGTGCGAGGTCTGCACGACCAGGCCCGGCGGCGGGACAGCCGGCGGCTAGAGCCGCAGGAGGTGGCGCTGATCCGGTCCATCTACACCCGCACCTACCAGATGTGGGCGGACGAAGCCGCCCGGCGCGCGGCCGGCGAGGCGCCGGCGTTCGAAGCGAAGCCGCGGAACCCGGGGCAATGATTCACGTGGAACAACGACTTTCCCCCGAAGAGCAGCGCACCCTCCTGGTGCAGCTGGGAAAGCTCGTCCGCGAGCAGCGGACGGACGCCGCCGGGCCCGCCGCCGTCGACTTCCGGCAGGTCGGCGGGCACACCGAGGCCGAGGGCCACAACGCGGCGACGTCGGACGCGATCACCGAGCTGTTCACCGGACTGCGCAAGGGGATGTACACCGAGGGCCGCGGCACCTGGCTGCAGGCGCGGTTCACGCTCACCCCGGACGGCACCTTCGACTTCGACTTCGCGCTCGACGACGATCCGGTGTGGACGGACCCGCCGCCGTCGGCCGCCTACCCGGACGAGCTCGCCGTGTTCCCGCGGGACGGCGAGCACATCCCGGACTGGTGGCGGCTTCGCGCGCAGCTACCGCTCGGTGTGGTGTTCCGGCACGCCGAGGTCGGCGGCCCGGACGTCGAGCGGCCGCCGCTGACCGACACCGAGGCGCCGCTCGTGCTGCAGTACCTCGAACGTGAGGCCGTCGTCCACGAGGAAGACGACGAACGCTTCCACACCGACGGCACCTGGATCTGGTCCGCCGCGGTGCCGCACCTGCTCGCGGAGCACGGCGTGCCGCCCGAGCCGGACCTGGTCGCGCACATCCGCCGCCACCACTTCCAGCCGCCGTACGTCGAGCCGCTGGTCCGCCGGACCGCCGAGGCGGACCTGCTGGGCAAACCGCGCCCGAAGCCGGGCCGCGCCGACGTGAAGAAGACCGGTGGTGACGTCTTCGCGGAGCGGGAGACGACGCCGGACCCGAAGCTCGGCGACGAAGAGCTGCTGATGGTGCTCGTGCAGCGGCTCGGCGAGCACGGCGTCTGGCCGGAGGCCTACCGCGTCGGCGAGCGGGCGGACGGCACCTGGTGCCTCAACTTCACCGCCGACGGCTGGGAGGTCGCCGCCTACACCGGCGGGGAACCGCACGAGCCGAAGTACTTCGACCGGCTCGACGACGCCGCCCAGCAGCTGCTCGGGGCGTTGCTGCTGCACCCCGCCCGGATGACCGCCGGCCACGAAACGCCCTTGGAAACGGCCAAGGAGCTGGACGACTGGCCGGTGCACCCGGCTCCGGGTGAGCCTCCCCTCACCCTGCTCCGCAACAAGCGCATCACCCGGCTGGTGGCGGGTACGGTCGTCCTGCGCTTCGGCGAGGAACCCGGCAACCTCGTCCACCACGGGGAGGTACGGTTCGCCACGACGTCGCTGCCGCTCGAACGGGAGCGGGTGCGGCGGAGCTACCGGCTGAGACGCCCCTTGCACGTGATCACCGGCATCACGGTTCCGTGGGCGAACCTGCCGGGTGGTGCGGTGGCCTTCGTGCTGCCGAAGACGATCGCCGAGCACGAGTCCGACGGAAGCCTGGAGAGGATCGAGTAGGTGGAAGCGGCGGAAGCGATTGCCAAGGTCGGCCAGTGGCTGCGCGCGGTGCACGGCCCGGACGTCTCCGGTCCCGCCGGGCTCCGGGTGGACACCGAGAAGGTGCTGCGCATCCCCGAGGGCTGGTCGGTGCCCTACAACACCATCGAGTTCCTCGACGAGGGCCGGCCGGAGAAGGAGATCTTCCCGCCGCCGTCGGTCGTGGTCCGCGAGCCGGACGGCGAGCTGCGGCAGGCGCACCCGCACCCCGGCGGGCTGTCGGTGCCGGTGGCGTTCCCCGGCCAGGAGAACTGGCGTGAGGTCGTCGACCCCGAGTACGTGAAGGCCGGGCTCGGTGAGCTGGGCGTGCCGCTGCAGGCGGTCGCGGGCTGGGTGAAGGTCGACGCCGACGGGGTGCAGACCGGCGAAGAGCGGGAGAACCCGGAGTACAAGGCCGGGCCGATCCGCCGTGGTTACCCGAAGCCGGAGAACACCCTCGAGACGCTGCTGTCGTTCGCCAGCGTCGGCTGGCTGACGCGGGAGCTGCTGCTCATCGGGCTGATCCGCTGCGAGGTGTTCATCCCGCTCGACCTGGAGACCGGCAAGACCGACCGGTTCTACTTCGCCGAGGAGCGCAACGAGCTCAAGGTGTTCAGCTCGACCCGGCACCTGCCCTCGCGCGAGCACGGCTGGTGGAAGGTCGACGTCGCGACGCTGGCCGAGTTCGAGCACCCGCCGAACCTGGTGATCAACGGCGGCCCGACGACCATCGAGGACGTCTCCAGCGGCGAGCTCGCCGAGATCGTCAAGCGCTTCCCGCGGCACGAGCCGCGCATCGACGTGCACGGCCGCTGCCCGGAGGCCGAGGAGGACCTGATCCGCGTCGCCGCCGACACGGCGTCGCGGATGGGCCTGCCGGACCCGGTCAAGCCGCCGCTCGCCGCGGCCGAGAAGGCCCGCCGGCGCGGGTACGAGCTGACCGCCGAGGAGTGCGCGAAGACCGTGCTCGGCGAGTCGTGGCTGAAGCGGCTGCAGATGCCGGAGCCACCGCGCAGCAAGCCCAACGACCTGCGCGCGAACGGCCTGGCCCCGACGTACGACAACACCGGGAACCCGGTGCCGCGGCTGGACACCTTCGGCAAGTACTTCGAGCGGGACCTCGACGGGTTCCGCTACGGCTGGCAGCGCGTCACCGGCGCGTACGTCGGCTTCGCCCTCGGCGAAGCACTCGGCGCCGCGGTCGACCGGATGCCGCTCCACGACATCCACGCGAAGTACGGCATCGAAGGCCTCGCCGACCTGGTCCCGGCGTTCGACCAGCCGGGCCGGATCGGCTCGCTGACGCAGCGGCTGCTGTTCTACACCGAGGCCGTCATCCGCAGCCCGCACCGCGAGCAGCCGGAGTCGCGCGAGGCCGAGCAGCTCTTCCCCGGTGTCGTCCGCGGGGCGCTGCAGCGCTGGCTGCGCACCCAGGGCGCGCCGCTGGACGACCCGGACGGCTGGCTCGTACAGGTCGCGGACCTGCACGCCCGGCGGGACGCCGACGATGTCGAGCTCAACGCCTACCACCAGCTCGCGACCGGCACCGCGGGCGCGCCCCCGATGACCGGCGCGGCCGCGCTGATCCCCGCGTTGCCCGCCGCGCTGACCATGGCCGGGCCCGGCAGCGGGTTCAGCGGCGGTGCGCGCCAGGCGGTGCGCGACCTCGCCGGCGTCACCCACCCCGGCGAGGAGGACCTGGCCGCCGCGACCTACCTGACCTGGCTGTTCGAGCACGCGCTGACCAAGGACCCGTTCAGCTTCCCGATCTGGAACCTCAGCCGCGAGGTGCTCAACCCGGACAACCAGCACCAGCAGGGTCCGGAGTGGACGGCGATCAAGGACATGGTCGCCGAGTCGGTGCCGTTCTTCGGTGAGCACGGGCTGCCCGACCTGCGGATGCCCGAGCTGATCGGCGACGGCAAGACGACGCTCTCGGTGCTCGGACGCGCGTTCGCCGCGTTGTCCGGCTTCGAGAACTACCCGGAGCAGGCGCTGCTTCGCGCCGTCAACCACTCCGGCCGCAGCGCGCTCACTGGTGCGCTCGCCGGCGCCCTGCTCGGCGCGCGCACCGGCATCCCCGGGCTGCCGCAGAAGTGGGTCGACCAGCTGGAGCTGCGGTACCTGGTGGAGAACGTCGCTTCGGACGCCTATTGGCACTTCGACCGGCACTCGGCGTTGAGCGCGCTCGGCGACGAGTGGATCGAGCGGTACCCGCGGCATTAGCCCGAGGATGGGGAGAATGGAAAAGCAGGAAGCCATCGGCGACGACTTCGTCGAGTGGCGTCCGGACGTCGACCCGGAGTTCGACGAAAAGGCGTTCCCGGACTTCGGCATCCCGGTGCGCGCCATCCGCGGCTGGACGCAGCACACGCTGTACGGGGAGCCGACGGGCCCGCGTCGCGGCAACGAGCAGTACACCCCCGGCCCGGTCTGGCGCGGCTTCCCGGTGCCGGCCACCGACGCCGAAAAACTCGTGAACTACCTGGGCGCGAACTGGATCAGCCGGGCCGAGTTCGTCAGTGCGTTGCTGGACTGCGAAGTGCTCGTGCCGATGCAGGACGGCGAGCCGCTGGTGCGCCCGGTTCCGGGCGGCCACGAGGTCATCGCCTACAGCTCGTCGGCGAAGGTGCCCGGGCGGTACCCGCACCGGTGGCGCGTGGTCGTCCGCGACCTGCTGGCCGAGCGGCCCGGGACGGGCTTGACCCTCGACCCCGGCACCGGGCTGGTCCGCAGCCTCACCGCCGCCGAGCTGGGCGACGTCGGCCGTGGCGAACCGCGACCCAAGGTGGTCGAACCCGCGCCGGAAGCCGGGCCGGAGGTCGCTGAGGCGCTGCCCGCGCTGGTCGCGGAGTTCGGCATCGAGCCGCCCGACCTGCTGGAACGGCACCTGCGGTACGCCGTGGACCACGCCCGCGACCAGCACTTCGAGCTGACGCCGGAAGAGTGCATCCGGTACCTGCGCGGGTTCGCCTGGCAGTACCGCAACGGCGTCCGGCGCCGGGCCGGCCAGGAGCCGGAATGGCCCGCCGACCTGGGCGCCAACGGCCTGATCGCGCACGTGGACGAGCAGGCGCGCCCGCGTCCGGTGCCGTGGACGTTCGGCAAGTTCTCCGCCTTCGGCACGCTCGCCGCGCGCTTCGCCTGGCACCGGATCGTCGGTGCGTACGTCGGCTTCGCGATCGGTGACGCGATGGGCGGCGGCGCCGACCCGGCGGGCCCGCTGCCGATGGGCGGGCTGACCCGACACCTGCTGTTCCACACCGACATCGTGCTGCGCGGCCTGCCGCCGGTGCCGACCGGCGAGGTGCCGGCCACCCTGCCCGAGCCGGACCCGGTCGGCTGGCTCGCCGTCGCGACCCGGCAGGCCGGTCCCGCGCCCGCCGAGTTCTCGGCGCTGCTGGCCACGGCGTTGGCCGCGACGCCGGCCGGGGCGGTGGCCATGGCGGACGTCGACGGCGAGCGGTACGCGAAGGACGTCGCCCGCGAGCTGACCGGCAGCGGGGCCGGGGCGGAGGTCACCGAAGGCGTCGAGCTGCTGGTGGCGTTGTTCCAGGCTCTGCTCACCCGGGACGCGTTTGCGCTGCCGGTGCACCTGCGGCTGCGGGAGATCGGCGGCGACCTGGCAACGTCGACGCTGGCGCTGCGCGAAGACCGCGAAGCCGACGACGTCGAGCAGCTGGAAAGCATCGGCGACGGCCGGGACGTGCGGTCGGTGCTCGGCCGGGCGCTGTTCGCCGCGGCCAAGCGCGGTTACGACCCGGAGGCGGCGATCACGCTCGCCGCGCGGTCCGGCCCGGTGGCCGGCGCGATCGCCGGAGCGCTGGTCGGCGCCCGGCTCGGGGTGCCCGGCCTGCCCGCCGCGTGGGTCGCGGCGCTGCCCGATCTCGGCCTGCTCGACGACGTGGCGAGTGACGTCTTCTGGTACTTCAACCGCAACGGCCTCCAGACGGAGACCGCGGAACACCCGCGTTGGGAGCGCCGCTACCCGAGCGGCCGCTTCACCCCGGAACCGAAGGGACCCGATTTGCGCTCACGACTGCGGGGCAGCCTGCTGGCCGGGGCGATCGGTGACGCGCTGGGCGCGAAGACGGAGTTCGACTCGATCGACCGGATCCGCGAGATCGCCGGGCCGGCGGGCATCACCGACTTCATCCCGGCGTACGGCGGGGTCGGCCGGATCACCGACGACACGCAGATGACGCTCTTCACGCTCGAAGCGCTGATCCGGGCGCACGCCCAGCAGCGGCGGACCGGCTCCGCCGACGTCGTGCACTCGCTGCAGATGGCCTACCAGCGCTGGCTGCACACCCAGGGTGTCCAGTGGGACCGTGCCCGCGGGCCGCGGTCGGAGGTCGAGGCGCCGGACGGCTGGCTGGTCACCCACCAGGAGCTGTTCAGCCGCCGCGCACCCGGGCTGACCTGCTTCGGCGAGCTGGAGGCGTACGGGCGCTCGGGCGTGCGGGGCACCATCGAACGGCCGGTCAACAACTCGAAGGGCTGCGGCGGCGTGATGCGCGTGGCACCGATCGCGCTGTGGTCGGACGACCTCGCCGAGGTGTTCCGGCTGGGTGCGGAGAGCGCCGCGCTGACCCACGGTCACCCGAGCGGGTATTTGTCGTCGGGCTGCTTCGCCGTGGTCGTGCACGAGCTGCTCCACGGAAAGTCCCTGCTCGACGCGGTGGCGGCAGCCCGTGCCGAACTGGTGAAATATCCGCAGCACGAAGAGCAGGGCGCGGCGCTCGACGCGGCTCTGGCGCTGGCGGGACAGGGGCCGCCGACACCGGAAAAGCTCGAGTCACTGGGCGCAGGCAACGTCGGCGAGACGGCGTTGTCGATGTCCGTGTACGTCGCGCTGACCACCACGGACGCCGACTCGGCGTTGCTCGCGGCGGTCAACCACGGCGGGGACAGCGACTCGACCGGCTCGGTCTGCGGCAACCTCGTCGGCGCGATGTACGGCGAGGAAGCACTGCGGGGCAGCTGGCTCGAGCGGCTGGAGCTCCGCGACGTCATCGTCGGCCTGGCGGACGACGCGCTCACCGAGTTCGGCCCGGATGCGCCGGGTGATGACCGGTGGTTCGCTCGGTACCCGGTCGACTAGGTTCTTGAGGTCACTGGGGTCAGGGGAGGACAAACGTGCGTTACCGGGTTGAGGTGGCCGAACGCCCGGACGGCCTGTACGCGACGTGGGGCGAGGGGACGTTCCGCGCGCAGCGTTCCACCACGGACGGCACCGTGCTGCTGTCCGTGTTGCCGGAAGAAGAGGCGCCGGAGGGCTTCGACAAGGAGCACGACGGGCGTCCCGCGAAGGTGGTGCCGGCGAGCGAAGTGCCGTCGACGTTCACCCTGCGCACCTTCGGCGAGTACGACGACGAGGTCTTCGAGGTCGCGCCGGGCGCGCGGCCCGAGCTGACGCTCCGCTGGGTCCACGACGACGCCGCGCGCGCCGCGCAGCTGGGCCTGACCGACTTCTCGGTCACGGTCCCGGCGAAGCAGCTCACGGCGTTGTGGCAGACACGGCTGGACTTCACCGAGCAGCCGGAGGCCCGGCCGCAGCCGGGGGAAGGTGACCAGAACGCGCTGCTGCGCGCCATCGGGCGGACGCTGCTGCACACCGTGCCCGGCGGCTGGACCCGCGTCGGCGCGCAGTTCCGGCAGGTCGGGGACTACTCCGAGATCGAGCTCCGCGCGGTCGGCGACGAGGACGGGCCGGTCTCGGTCTCGCTGCCGGCGGTGCCGCGGCTCGGCGGGCTCTTCGCGCGGCTGCGGGCCGCGATGTACCAGGCCGAAGCGGGCACCTGGTTCCAGGGCACGTTCACGCTCGACTCGGCGTCGCAGTTCGACTTCGACTTCGACGCCGACCGCGAGCCGGACTGGCGGGTGCCGCCGAACGACGGCGGCCGCCCGTCGACCGCCGCGTACGAGCTGGAGCTGGCGAACTTCCCGCGGACGCCGAAGCACATGCCGGCCTGGCTGACGGGGAAGGCCGGGCTGCCGCTGGACATCGCGTTCCGGCACGCTCGCGCCGCCGACTCCCACACCGAGGGCGAGCGCCCGGTGGTCAACCGGCCGCCGGTGCCGCCGGACCAGGTCCGCGGGGTGCTCGACTACCTGTTCCGGGCGCCGGTCGCGCTGCACCGGCCCGCGCCGCTGCCGGACATCTTCGGCGCACCTGGTGCGCCACCGGACGTGCCGAACGCCTTCCACACCGACGGCACCTGGATCTGGCCCGCCGCCGTGCCGCACTACCTGCGCAAGTACGGGGTGCCGCCCGAGCCGGAGCTGGTCGAGCACGCGCGCGCGGCCGGCTTCCGCCCGCCGTTCGTCGGCGAGCTCGTCCGGGCGACGGCGGAGGCGGAGGTCGCCGGGCACCCGCGGCCGGCGCAGACCCCGGCCGACCTGCCCGACGAGCGGGCGCTCAGCCGTGTCGCCCAGGGCGAGCAGGTGCGGAACCTCAAGGGCGCGGAGACGCTGGAGCTGCTCCAGCAGCGGCTCGCCGAGCACGGCGTGCCGCCGGCGGCCTACCGGATCGGCGCCAAGGAGATCCCCGCCGACGACGTCTGGACGCTGCGCCGGGCCGAGAACGGCTGGGAGGTGTCCCGGCCGCCGGCCGACGAGCCGGTGGCGTTCGGCTCGCTCGGCGACGCGGCCCGCTTCCTGCTCGGCGTGCTGCTGATGCAGCCGCCGCGGCCGGCGGAGGAGTCCGACCTGCCCGCCGACTGGCCGATCCTGCCGATGCGGGGTGAGCCGCCGTTGAACTTCTACCGCGGCAAGCGCCTGGTCGTGCTCGCGCCGGGCACGACGATCGTCCGGTTCGGCAACGAGACCGGCAACCTGGTGCACGCGGACGGGACGCGGTTCGTCGAGACGTCGCTGGCGTTCGAACGCGAGCGGGAGAAGCGGCTCTACCGGGTGCAGCGCGCACTGCGGGTGCTGACCGGCGTGACGGCGCCGTGGAGCGCGATGCCGGGCGGCGCGGTCGCCTACCTGCTGCCGCGGCCGGTCGCCCAGCACCTCGAAACCGGCGCGCTCAGCCGGGTGTGATCAGGACGCGGTGATCAGGACGGCGGGTGACCACCAGTAGTCGGCGAGCGGTTCGACGACCACCTCGGTGAAGCCCGCCGTCTTCAGCTGCTCGGCCCAGGTCGCGGCCGGGTGCTCCCAGTTCGTCCGCTCCTGCCCGGCGACGAGGCCGAGCAGGACGGGCAGCAGGAATCCCTGCGCGACCAGTGAAGCGTCTTCGCCGTACTCGGTGACTCCGCGCTCGTAGCGCGCGACGAGCGAGCGAAGGTGCTCCGGCGAGCCTTCGGTGAACTCCGGGACGTCGAACTCGGCGAGCACCAGCGTCCCGGTGCGCGGCTGAAGCGCGCGAAGCACCTCCGCGCGCTGCTCCGGCTCGATGGACTGCAGTGCGAACGTCGACTGCGTGAGGTCCCAGCCGAGGTCGTCGCGGGCGAGGAACTCCTGCGCGGTCGACTGCCAGCACTGGGCCGACGGCACCCGTTCGTGGACCCCCTCGAGCAGCGCGGCCGACGGTTCGACCAGGTCGATCCGGCCGGGCTCGTGCGTGGCCTGCTCGAGCGCGGGCACCACGGCCAGGCCATCGCCGCAGCCCAGGTCGAGCAACGATTCCGGCTTCGTGTCGTCGTAACGGGCGGCGAGCGCGGTGCTCAGCGCCCGGTACAGCCCGACGTTGCCACCCCCGCGGATGAACGCCGTGAACGCGCTGGGCTGGTCGTACACCGAAGCCGAACCCTCGCCGGCCAGGTAGGTCCGCAGCTCGTCGGCCAGCGAAGAACCGGCACGGCCGGCCTGGGCGGCGAGTTCGGCGGCCTGGTCGTGGTCACCGGCGCGGTGGGCGGCGAGGGCGTCGGCGAGCAGCTCGATCGAGGTCATGTTCAGGAGATATCAGAACGGCACCCAGAGCGTCACTCGGGTGCCCCCACCGGCGAGTCCCGATTCGACCCGCGACGTCCCGCCGACCTCCGCCAGGCGTGCGGTGATCGACTCGCTGATGCCGAACCCGGCCGGGCGGTCGGCCGGGCTGAACCCGGCGCCGTGGTCACGGGTGATGACGGCGATGCCGCCCTCGCGTTCCTCGACCCGCACCACGACCCGGTCGGTGCCGGAGTGCTTCATCGTGTTCCGCAGCGCCTCGCGCACGGCGTCGCGGATGGCGATCTGGCGGACCTCGGACAGCGTGTCGTCGTCCAGCTCGGCCACCACGAGCTGGGCGCGCAGCCCGTCGCGTGCCATCTCGGCGGCGAGCGCGGCCAGCTTCTCGCCCAGCGGCCGGGCGCCGGCCTCGGCCCGGTCGGACGCCGCCGACTCGATCGTGTGCCGGATCTCCATCGCCTGGGCCCGGGCCAGCCGCTGGATCTCGACGAGTCGCTCCTCGGCGTTCGAGGTGCCGGACAACGCCATCGCCTCGAGCGTCTGCAGCACGGTGTCGTGCAGCATCCGGTGCTGCTGGGCGCGCTCGGCGAGCCGGCCGTTGCGGGTGCCGTACGCCAGCGCCAGCCGGGTGCCGAGCCCGGTCAGCACCAGCGCGGCAGTGGCCAGGAACATCAGCGCGAGCAGCGCGGAGTACGTCGAGAGCGCGTCGGTGACGCGGAACTGGCCGGTGTTCAGCCAGTTCGCCAGCATCCGCAGCGGGAAGCTGACCAGCCCGAACACCAGCCCGCTGGGCACGCCGAGCGCGAGCGTCAGCAGCCCGGCCTCGCCGAACAGGTGGACGCTGCTGACCGCGAGCGCGTCGGTGTACACCTCCGGCGGCACGGTCAGCGCCAGGACCAGCGGCGAGAGCACGGTGAAGACCAGGTCGACCGCGAGCAGCTTGCCCGCGTCGCGGCCGCGGAACGGCGCCGAGCGGAACATCCAGCGGAAGCCGATCACGTTCAGCGCGATCGACAGCAGCGTGAACAGCCCGACCGGCAGCAGCCCCCGCGAGCCGTGCTCGACGACGAAGACGCCGAACTGGCCGGGCACCGCGAGCAGCCGGTAGGCCAGCGGGATGAGCACGACGTACCGGGTGGCGCGCAGGAGCAGGCCGTCCCGCTGCACCGGGTCGATCGGCCCGGCCATCTTGGAGATGCGCTTCAGCGCGTGGATCGGGGTGGGGTCGCCGACCTCGTCGGAGAGCTCGCTGGTGGCCGTCGCGATCGCCGGCGCGCCCTGCCGCAGCAGTGCCACCAAGAAGCTGCCCCCGGCCACCGCTTTCGGCGAGTCGGGCGCTTCGGTGGACATCGCGCAGACAACTCCCTGGTCACATCGGTGAGCCGAGGTCCGGAGTATCCCCAATCCGTGGTCCGCAGGTCCAGCGTTCCACGGAATTCATCGCGAGTTGGTCAGAAGTTTCCGATTCCCTGTTCGGCCGCCCACCGCTTCAGCTCGGCCACGGCGTCGTCGTGCTCCAGCGGCCCGCGGTCCAGCCGCAGCTCCTTGAGGAACTTCCACGCCTTGCCGACGTCCGGGCCCGGCTGGAGGCCGAGCAGCTCCATGATCTGCTCGCCGTTGAGGTCCGGCCGCACGCGGTCGAGGTCCTCCTTGGCCTTGAGCGCGGCGATGCGGGCCTCGAGGTCGTCGTAGGTCGCCTGCAGCGCCGCCGCCTTCCGGCGGTTGCGCGTGGTGCAGTCGGCCCGCACCAGCTTGTGCAGCCGGGTCAGCAGCGGGCCGGCGTCGGTGACGTACCGGCGGACCGCCGAATCCGTCCACTCGCCCTTGCCGTACCCGTGGAACCGCAGGTGGAGGAACACGAGCTGGGAGACGTCGTCGATGATCTCCTTGGAGAACTTCAGCGCCCGCAAACGTTTGCGGGCCATCCGCGCCCCGACCACCTCGTGGTGGTGGAAGCTCACCCCGCCGCCCGGCTGGAACTCCCGCGTCGCGGGCTTGCCGGCGTCGTGCAGCAGCGCGGCCAGCCGCAGGATCAGGTCCGGCTCGGACGCCGGCTCGTGCGACTTCTCCAGCTCGATCGCCTGGGTCAGCACGGTCAGGGAGTGCTGGTAGACGTCCTTGTGCTGGTGGTGCTCGTCGATCGCCAGCCGCATCCCGGGCACCTCGGGCAGCACCCGGTCGGCGAGCCCGGTGTCGACCAGCAGCTCCAGCCCGGGGAGCGGGTCGTCGGCCAGCAGCAGCTTGGACAGCTCGGCCTGGACGCGCTCGGCGGTGATCCGGTCGATCTCGTTCGCCATCGAGGTCATCGCGTCGACGACCCGCGGCGCGGCGGTGAAGCCCAGCTGGGCGGCGAAGCGCGCGGCCCGCAGCATCCGCAGCGGGTCGTCGGCGAACGACTCCTGCGGCGTCGCCGGCGTGTCGAACACCTTCTCCTTCAGCGCGCTCAGGCCGTCGTGCGGGTCGATGAACGTCTTCGACCCCAGCTCGACCGCCATCGCGTTGACCGTGAAGTCGCGGCGCAGCAGGTCACCCTCGATGCTGTCGCCGAAGGTGACCTCGGGGTTGCGGCCGACGCGGTCGTAGCTGTCCGCGCGGAACGTGGTGATCTCGAGCTGCATGCCCTTCTTCGTCACGCCGACCGTGCCGAAGGCGATCCCGACGTCCCAGACCGCGTCACCCCAGTCGCTGACGATCTTCAGCACCCGGTCCGGCCGGGCGTCGGTGGTGAAGTCGAGGTCGCCGGAGCGCCGGCCGAGCAGCGCGTCGCGCACGCTCCCGCCGACGAGGTACAGGCGGTGCCCGGCCCGGGCGAACCTCTCGGCCAGTTCGTCCGCCAGGGGGGAGAGCCGCATCAGCTCGACCACCGCGTTCTCCTTGGCGACCACGTCGTTCACGAAAATCCCACTACTTGTCGGGTGCGATTACTACAGGCACCGCCGGACAGGACACGGAGAGCCAGCCTACCGGGGCAACCGTTTGCTCTAGCATCGCAGCATGTCTGGATCAGCCGGCCGTCCCGGCGCCTCCAAGCCGCGGAGGCGGCGCAGGCGTCAGCGCGGCAGGCGCCTGACCACGGTCGACGAGACGTCGGCCGGTGGCCTCGTGATGGACGCGGCGCGCGAACAGGCGGTGCTGATCGGCCGGCTCGACCGGCACGGCAGACTGCTGTGGTCGCTGCCCAAGGGCCACATCGAGGACGGTGAGACGGTGGAACAGACGGCCGTGCGCGAGGTGAAGGAAGAAACCGGCATCTCCGCGCGTGTCCTGCGGCCACTGGGCACCATCGACTACTGGTTCGTGGCCGAGAAGCGGCGGATCCACAAGACCGTCCACCACTTCCTGCTCGAAGCGCTCGGCGGCGAGCTCTCCGACGAAGACGTCGAGGTCACCGAGGTGGCCTGGGTCCCGCTGGCCGAGCTGGAGACCAAACTCGCCTACTCCGACGAGCGCAAGCTCGTCCGGAAGGCCAAGGAACTTTTCGCGCGCCCGGACGTCCTCGGACGAGACGAGCACGCCCCTGAGGGAGCCCCCGAGTGAAGCGGTTCGCCGCAGCCTTCCTTTCCGTCCTCTTCCTGGCCGTGCCCGCCCTCACCGGAGCCACGGTGGCCCAGGCGGAGGAGGGCGCCCGCCTGCGCGTCGAGCTGACCCAGCTCGCCCCGCGCGTGGTGACCAGCTCGACGACGACGCTGACCGTCTCCGGCACCGTCACCAACACCGGCGACCGCAAGGTCAACCGGCCGCAGGTGCGGCTGCAGGTCGGCGATCGGGTCACGACCTCGCGCGGGGTCAACGACGTGCTGTCGGGCGCCGTCATCAAGGACTCCCCGTTGACCGACTTCAGCTCGGTCGCGGACGCGCTGGAGCCCGGGCAGAGCGCGCCGCTGAACATCACGGTGAACCTGACCGGCTCGAAGGCCGCGCAGTTCAGCCGCCCCGGCGTCTACCCGCTGCTGGTGAACGTCAACGGCACGCCGGAGTTCGGCGGGCCCGCGCGGCTGGGCGCGGTCAGCATGCTGATGCCGGTGCTGGCCGGGCCGGGCAAGTCGGCCGGGCACTCGTCGGCGGGCGCGCCGAGCATGACCCTGCTCTGGCCGCTGACCAGCAACGTCCCCCAGGTCTACGCGGCGCCGTACGGCCAGCCGCTGGTGCTGCGCGACGACCGGCTGGCCGACGAGATCGGCCCCGACGGCCGGCTGAACGCGCTGGTCACCGCCGCGTCCACGGCCGTGCACGGCGACTCGGACCTCGCGAAGTCGATGTGCTTCGCGCTCGACCCGGACCTGCTGGCCACGGTCGACTCGATGAGCCGCGGCTACCGGGTGCACACCGAGAACGGGAACATCGACGGCAAGGGCGTCCAGACCGCGAAGACGTGGCTGACCTCGCTGCGCTCCCTGCTGACCGGCCGGTGCGTGGTGGCGCTGCCCTTCGCCGACGCCGACCTCAACACCGTCGCGCGGATCCGTCCCGGCGACCCCGTCCTGGTCGCCCAGGCGGCCGCGGCGGCCGCCACGATCCAGCAGCTGGCCGGCGTCACGCCGCAGACCGGCGTGCTCTGGCCGGACGGCACGCTCAACGAGGCGGTGCTCACCGCCCTGACCCAGGCCGGCGTCAAGACCGTCCTGACGGACGCGGCGAAGCTCGCCCCCGTCGGCGGAGGCGGCGGGGTCACCGTGCAGGGCAGCGCGGTCCGGGCCCAGCCGACGGACTCGCTGATCTCCGCGGCCATGACCGGCGTGCCGAGCGTGCCCGACTCGGTCACCGTGGCCGCGAGCACCGAACGGGCGATCGCCGGCCAGAACGGGCTCGGCGCGCTCGCCTTCCGGGCCGGTCTCGGCCTGCCGGCCGGGCAGGAGCGCCCGAAGCACCTGCTCGTCGCGCCGCCGCGGCGCTGGGACGCCCCGGCCACCGAGCTCACGGCGTACCTGCAGCAGGTCGGTGAGTTCCTCGACGCCGGGGTGGTCACGGCGGAGTCGCTCCCGTCGCTGCTGTCCGCGGACCCGGCGGGCACCGGCGCGGTCGGCGACGGCGGCCAGAACCCCGACGCGGCCGTCGACCCCGCCGTCGTCTCGACGCTGACGAAGCTCGACGACCAGGCCGCCGGGATGGCGTCCGCGATGCAGCTGGACCCCACCAAGCGGGTGAAACCGGAGGACGTCGTCGCTTCGGTGCGGCTGGCCGAGCTGCGCGGTGCCTCCACCGGCTGGCGGGGCCTGTCGGCCGACGCGGCGACCGCGAACGCGCAGGCCGAGATCGGGGCCATCAGCGACCGGGTGAGCGTCCGGCAGCCGCAGCAGATCATCGCGCTGGCGTCCGGCAACTCCCCGCTGCCGGTGTACGTGGTGAACGACCTGCCGGTCGGGATCAACGCGCGGTTCTCGCTCAACAACAACACGGGCCTGCGCGCGGACGAAGCCAAGCAGGTGTCGTTCCCCGCGGGCGGCGGCCGGCAGTACTTCCTCCCCGTGGAGGCGCTGCGGGCCGGCCGGTTCAGCGTCGATGTGTCGTTGAGCACGCCCACCGGTACCCCGCTCGGGTCATCCGCGCGGTTCGAGCTGACGTCGACGGAGTACGGCGCGATCACCATCATCGCGACCGTCGCCGCAGGTGTGGCCCTGCTTCTGCTCGCCTCCCGGCGCATCTACCGGCGGGTGAAGGACGCCCGGACGGGTCGCGACGTCGTCGACTGATCCGTCGGCCTTCGAGTGCTTCGGCCGGTTCCCGATTACCCTTGGTCCGCACGTGCGCGGCACCAGGCCGCGGCACCGGGGTTCGAGCACCGAGGATTGGGCACGCGTTGGAGAGAGAGCCGGGCTTACCACCCGAGCGTGCGAGTCGTCCTCGGCGCGAAGGCGCACCGCCCCCGCAACGGGGTGACGGGCCGCCGCGGGCCGCGCAGCCGCCCCGCCGCCAGCCGCCCCCGCAGCAGCCGCCGCCCGAGCGCGGCCGTCGTCAGCCGCCCCGCAACGGGCACACCCGCCAGATGCCGGCGCCCGACGAGGCGCCGGTCCGCGACAAGCGCGCCCGGCGCGACGACGTGCCTCCCCGGCGTCCCGTCCGCGACGACGCCCCGGCCCGGCCCGCTCGTGACGACAACCCGCCGCGGCGGCCGGCCCGCGAAGACGGCCCGCCGCCCCGGCGACGCGACGACGTTCCCCGTGAGGGACGTCCGCCGCGCGACGACGGGCGGGTCCGCGACCAGCGCCCCCCGCGTGACGACGCACCCGGCCGGCCGGCCCGCGACGACGGCTGGCCCGCCCACGACGAGGCCCCGGTCCGCGACGGCCGCCCGGCCCGGCGCGTCCCGCCGCCGGGTCCGCCGCCCCAGGGGCCACCTCCGCAAGGACCGCCGCCCCAGGGCCCGCCGCCGCGCGCCGGCCAGCCGCCCCGGGCGGCCGGCGGTCCGGCGCCCACCCGTGTCCAACCGGTGCCGCCGCCGGCGGGGCCACCCGCCCAGCCGTCGGCCCAGGGCCGGCTGCCGCAGCCCGCCCCGCCGCTGCCACCCCCCGTGACGCCGCCTCCGATGACACCGCCTCCGGGCACCCCGGCGCCCGGCACGCCCGCCACCGGCACCCCGTCCCAGGGGGTGCCGGTGCCGCCCCGCGGCCGTGGCGCGCGCCGGCCGGCGCCGGTCCGGCCGTGGCAGGAGGACGCCCAGCGACCGCCCGACCCGGAGGCGACGCGGTTCATCCCGCGCACCGCCGGCGTCCCGATGAACTCGCGCTGGCCGGTCGCCGACCCGGACGTCATGCGCCCGTACGACGCGCTGGCCACCCAGGTCATGCCGGCGCTCAAGACGCCGCTCGTCAAGCCGGTCGAACCCGGCAAGGAAGCCGCGGCCCCGGCCAAGGCGCCGTCGCTGGCGAAGGCGTCCGGCCGGATGGCGATCGCGTCGCTGATCAGCCGGATCACCGGGTTCCTGTGGAAGCTGCTGCTGGTCGGCGCGATCGGCCAGGGCATCGCGAACGACTCGTTCAACGTCGCCAACACGATGCCGAACATCATCTTCGAGCTGCTGATGGGCGGGGTGCTCGCCAGCGTGGTGGTGCCGCTGCTGGTGCGCTCGCAGGACGAGCCCGACGGCGGCACGGCCTACACCCAGCGCCTGATCACGGTGGCGTTCTCGCTGCTGCTGGTCGGCACGGTGGTCGCGGTGCTCGCGGCCCCGGCGTTCACCGGCCTGTACGTCGACGGCTCCGGCAAGGCCAGTTCGGGCCTGACCACGGCGTTCGCCTACCTGCTGCTGCCGGAGATCTTCTTTTACGGCATGTTCGCGCTGCTCTCGGCGGTGCTGAACGCGAAGCAGATCTTCGGGCCGACGGCCTGGGCGCCGGTGATCAACAACCTGGTCGTCATCTTCACGATCCTGGTCGTCTGGATCATGCCGGGCGACATCAACACCACGTCCCCGTCGATCACCGACCCCAAGGTGCTGACCCTGGGCATCGGCGTCACCGGCGGCATCATCGCCCAGGCCATCCTGCTGGTGCCGCCGCTGCTGCGGTCGGGCTTCCGGTTCAAGTGGCGCTGGGGCATCGACAAGCAGATGAAGGAGTTCGGCGGCCTCGCGCTCTGGATCCTCGGCTACGTCGCGGTGAGCCAGGTCGGCTACACGATCAACACGCGCGTGCTGACCAGCGGTTCACCCGGTGGTGTGACCGCGTACAGCAACGCCTGGCTGCTCTTCCAGCTGCCGTACGGCGTCATCGGCGTCTCGCTGCTGACCGCGATCATGCCGCGGATGAGCCGTGCGGCCGCCGACGGCGACCACAAGAAGCTGATCGGCGACCTCTCCTACGCGTCGCGGATGTCGACGGTGATGCTGGTGCCGATCTCCGCGGTGATGACCGTGGTCGGCGGCTCGATCGGCATCGCGCTGTTCACCTTCGGCAAGGGCACCGTCGACACCGCCGAGCGGCTCGGCGACGCGCTGGCCATCTCGGCGTTCGCGCTGCTGCCGTACGCGCTGGTCATGCTCCAGATGCGCGTCTTCTACGCGATGAAGGACGCGCGGACGCCGACGCTGATCATGATCGTGATGACGCTGGTCAAGGTGCCGCTGCTGTACCTGTGCCCGGTGCTGCTGTCGCCGGACAACGTCGTGCTCGGCGTCATGATGGTGAACGCGCTGACGTTCGTGGTCGGCGCGATCCTCGGCCAGGTGTGGCTCTGGGTGACATTGGGCAACCTGCGCAGCAAGCGGGTGATCGGCGTGATCCTCTTCACGGTGGTGGCCAGCGGGCTCGGGGTCGGCGCCGCGTGGGTCGCCGGCTCGATCGTGCCGGACTCGTTCGGGCCCACTTTGCAGGCCTGGGTGAAGCTCTTCCTGCAGGGCATCGTCGGGATCACGGTCTCGTTCGGCGTGCTCATGGCGCTGAAGGTGGAGGAGCTGAAACCGGCCACGTCGAGGTTCACCCGGTTGATCAAGCGGGGGTAACGATTCCGGTACGGATGGCGACGACTCCCGCGTCGTATTCTGGGTAACCTTGGAGCGGGGAGCTAACGGGAGAGTGCGGGTGGACACGAGGCGGAGCGAACAGGCGGGGGGTGCGAACCACGTGGGCAAGGCCCAGGTCGGATCGCTGGCCCCCGGGCGCGTGGTCGGCGACGGCCGCTACCGCCTCCTCGCGCAGTTCGGCGTGGACGAGCGGGGTGACGCGCACCTTTGGCGCGCCCGCGACGGCCAGCTGAAGCGCGATGTCGCGTTGACCCTGCTGGTCGGCGACCCGGCGGACCCGGAAGCCGCGCGGCTCGCGCGGCGCACCCTCGAACGCGCGACGCACGCGTCGAAGTTCGGCCACGGCGGTGTCGCCCGAGTGCTCGACGTGCTCGCCCTCGGCAGCGGCATCACCTCGAGCGAGGGTCTGCTCGGCGTGGTCGTCGCGGAATGGACCAAGGGCAGCGACCTGGTCGACCTCGTCGCGCAGCGGCCGGTCGCCCCCGGCGCCGCCGCGCGGATGGTGCAGGCGCTGGCCGAAGCCGTCGAGCAGGCCCACCAGAACGGGCTCGTGCTCGGGCTCGACCACCCCCAGCGGCTGCGGCTGACGCCGAACGGCGCGTTGAAGCTCGCGTTCCCCGGCCCGCTGCCGGAGGCGACGCTGCGCGACGACGTCAAGGCGCTCGGCGCGGTCCTCTACCTGCTGCTCACCGGACGCTGGGCGCTGCCCGGCGGCCCGCCCGCCATCCAGCCGGCGCCGACCACACCGCAGGGCGGGATCGTGCCGCCGCGGCAGCTGATCCCGACCGTGCCCGCCGACCTGTCGTCGCTGGCCGTCCGCACGATCGAGGACGGCGGCAACGGCGGCATCCGCACCAGCGCGGCCATCCTCCGCATGCTCGACCAGGTCGCCGAGCAGGAAGAGCGCACCCAGCTGATCAAGGCCGTCGGCGGTGACCCGGCCGAGGGCGAAGGCACGGTCTGGACGACGAAGAAGCCGGTCAAGGACGTCGCCCGGCGGCGCAAGCTCGCGCTGGGCGTCACCGTGCTGGTGGTCGCGACCGTCGTCATCCTCGCCTGGGGCGGGCTGATGCTGATCAACGTCTTCCAGGGTGACTCGAAGGCGAGCGGGCCGACGATCAACGTCGCCGCGCCGCCCGCGTCGAGCCAGCCGGCCGGGCAGCCGCCCGCCTCGAGCCAGCCGGCCCCGCCGCCGTCGCCCGCCGTGGGCGCCGCGGTGAAGCCGCAGGCGGTGGCCGTCTACAACCCCGAGGGCAAGGGTGACAACACCTCGCGGGCGAAGTTCGCGACCGACGGCAAGCCCGAGACGCAGTGGCGGACCGAGCAGTACAAGCAGCAGTTCCCGGTCATCAAGCCCGGGGTCGGGCTGGTCGTCACCTTCAAGGACCCGATCAACCTCAGCCAGGTGAAGGTGGCCGGCGGCACGCCGGGCACCAAGGTCGAGATCCGCTCGGCGACCGAGAAGAACCCGGACTTCGCGGACACGAAGGTGGTCGGAAACGGCGATCTGGTGGACGGCGAGACGACGATTCCGCTGGCTCAGCCCACCCAGGGCGAGTACTTCGTCATCTGGATCAGCCAGCTGGGTGGCGAGGAAGGGAAGTTCCAGACCGAAATCGCCGACCTGACCTTCCTGCCTGCGGGGTGACGCACCCGACCG
Organism: Amycolatopsis sp. NPDC051758; assembly: GCF_044453095.1. NCBI lineage: Bacteria > Bacillati > Actinomycetota > Actinomycetes > Pseudonocardiales > Pseudonocardiaceae > Amycolatopsis > Amycolatopsis sp. NPDC051758. The sequence goes on from NZ_JBITCJ010000001.1 coordinate 1,774,053, forward strand.
GGTCAGTAGGCTCTTGCGGGTGACAGCTGCAGCTCCCACGGATGCGGATCTGATAGCGGCTCACGCCGCGGGGGACCCTCATGCGTTCAGCGAACTCGTCCAGCGACATCGCGACCGCATGTGGGCGGTCGCTCTGCGCACGGTCCGGGACCCGGAGGAAGCCGCCGACGCGTTGCAGGACGCGTTCATCTCGGCGTTCCGCGCCGCCGACAAGTTCCGGGCCGAGTCGCAGGTCACCACGTGGCTGCACCGGATCGTGGTGAACGCCTGCCTCGACCGGATCCGCCGCCGCCAGGCCCGCCCGACCGTCCCGCTGCCGGAGACCGGCTTCAACGAGCCGGCCACCCCGCGCGACTCGATGGCCGAACGGGAGACCAGCCTGCTCGTGCGCGAGGCGCTCGACCAGCTGCCCGAGGACCAGCGCGCCCCGATCCTGCTCGTCGACGTCGAGGGTTACTCAGTCGCCGAGACCGCGAAGATGCTCGGCATCGCCGAAGGCACCGTGAAGAGCCGGTGCGCGCGGGGCCGCGGAAAACTCGCGAAGGTTCTCGGACACCTGCGGAACCCCGATGCGATTGCGAACGTCCCAACTCACGAAAGCAAACGGGCCGGGCGCCAGCCGGGTAGCGGGGAGGGACGATGACGGACGAAAGCCGGGGGATCGGGGGGACCGTCGGTCCGCCCTGGTCTGTCGACGTGCTCGCCGACCTCCACGCCGGAGTGCTGGACGACGCGCAGGCGGCCGAGCTCTGGCCGCTGGTCACCGCGGATCCGGAGGCCCAGGCGATCCTGGAGGCCCTCGACGCGACGCAGGCCGACCTGGCCTCGCTCGCCGACGCGCCGGCCCCGCCGATGCCCGCGGAGTTCGCGGCTCGCCTGGACGCGGCCTTGGCCGCCGAAGCAGCGGCCAAGTTTTCTGAACGACCACAGCTCGCGCCGCGGACGGCACCGGAGCAGGCCGGGCCCGGGGACGCCCCGGTGGTGGACCTCGCGGCGGCCCGGCGGCGCCGGAACAAGCGGCTCGGCTGGGCCGCCGGCGTCCTGACCGCGGCCGCGGCGGCGATCGTCGCGGTGACGGTCGCGATCCCCGGCACGACGCAGCAGACCGGCACCCCGAACGTCGCGGCCCCGCCGCCGTCCGGCCCGACGGTCGGTGACGACGGCAGTGGCGCGCAGGCCCTGGTCGGCAAGGCGATCGGCGTCCGCGACTTCGGCCCGCTGGAGAACGAGGACCGGCTCGACGCGTGCATCGCGGCCGCCGGGCTCGACCCGAAGGTGCGGCCGGAGGGCATCCGCCCGGTCAACGTCGGCGGCAAGGCCGGCGTGATGATCATCCTGACCACCGGCAAGCTGGCCCAGTTCCGCCTGGTCGCCTTCGGCGCGGACTGCGGACCGGCGAATCCGGCCGTGCTGTTCGACAAGATCGTCGGGGAGAAGTAACCGCGCCGCCGAGGAGACGAGTAGCGGCTGTCACCCCGGGGAACATGGGCACCTACGATCGTGTTGAGCCTGGTACACGGGTCACTACGAGCGGAGGTCACGGGTGGCTGCCGAGGAAATCAGGAACCTGATCATCGTCGGGTCGGGTCCTGCCGGATACACCGCTGCCGTTTACGCGGCACGGGCCCAGCTGGAACCGCTGGTGTTCGAGGGCACGCAGTTCGGCGGCGCGCTGATGACGACGACCGAGGTCGAGAACTTCCCCGGGTTCCGCGACGGCATCATGGGTCCGGACCTGATGGAGGAGATGCGCAAGCAGGCCGAGCGCTTCGGCGCCGAGCTGCGCGCGGAGGACGTCGAGTCGCTGGAGCTGACCGGGGACGTCAAGTACGTCAACGCGAACGGCAAGCGCTACGCCGCCCGCGCCGTCATCCTCGCCATGGGTGCCGCCGCGCGGTACCTGAACGTGCCGGGTGAGCAGGAGCTCCTCGGCCGCGGTGTGTCGGCTTGTGCGACCTGTGACGGTTTCTTCTTCCGCGACCACGACATCGTGGTCGCCGGCGGCGGCGACTCCGCGATGGAGGAGGCGACCTTCCTGACGAAGTTCGCGAAGTCCGTCACGGTCGTCCACCGGCGCGAGGAGTTCCGCGCGTCCAAGATCATGCTCGAGCGCGCCCGCGCGAACGAGAAGATCAAGTGGCAGCTTAACTCGCAGATCACCGGGGTGCTCGGCGACGGCAAGGTCGAGGGTCTGCAGCTGAAGGACACCCGGGACGGCACCGAGTCGACGCTGGACGTCTCCGGCTTCTTCGTCGCGATCGGCCACGACCCCCGCAGCCAGCTCGTGCGCGGGCAGGTCGAGCTGGACGAGGACGGCTACGTCGTCACCCAGGGCCGGAGCACATACACGAACCTCGACGGTGTCTTCGCGGCCGGCGACCTGGTCGACCGCACCTACCGCCAGGCGATCACCGCGTCCGGCTCCGGCTGCAGCGCGGCGATCGACGCGGAACGATGGCTCGCGGAGCACGGCGAACCGGACGCGCACGAGGCGGCCGAGCTCGTCGGCGGCGGCTACGGCGCGGGCACCAACTGACTTTCCGGCGTTCAAACCACCTGAAGGAGAAACCATGTCCAACACCGTCAAGGTGACCGACGCGACGTTTGTCGACGAGGTCCTGACCAGCGAGAAGCCGGTTCTGGTCGACTTCTGGGCCACCTGGTGCGGGCCGTGCAAGATGGTCGCCCCGGTGCTCGAGGAGATCGCGGCGGAGAACGGCGAGAAGCTGACCATCGCGAAGATCGACATCGACGAGAACCCGAACACGCCGCGTGACTACCAGGTGATGTCGATCCCGACGCTGATCCTGTTCCAGGGCGGCAAGCCGGTGAAGCAGATCGTCGGCGCGAAGCCGAAGGCCGCGCTGCTGTCGGATCTCGCCGACGTCCTCTGAGCCGAAACGCTCCCGGCGGACCCGGGGCCTGCGGGAACCCTCCTGCGGACCCCGGGTCCGTCGTCGTTCGGGGGAATGCACCCCGTGTGGGTGAATGCAGCGTGACAAGAGCCACCCGAGGTGCGCCACGATCGGGCTCTTGACGCACCTACCGGGCCTGCGCTGTCACCGAGAGTTGGCAAGGCACAATAGAGGACCTGGGCCCGTCCCAGTGCAGGTTTTCCCGAAGTCTTGCCACGCGCCGAACCCCCGAGTCGGCGCCTTAGGAAGAGCGAGGAGTGCATGCGGGTACTCCGCCGCGGTGACGCCGGTCCGGACGTCGCCGAGATCAGGTCCATCCTGGCCGGGATGGACCTGCTCCCGCCGGTCACCGGTACCGACGCCTACGACACGTTCGACGTCGCCACCGAGAGCGCCGTCCGTGCCTTCCAGCAGCGCCGTGGGCTGATGACCGACGGCGTCGTGGGTCAGGCGACGTTCCAGGCCCTCAAGGGCGCCAGCTACCACCTGGGCAGCCGCCCGCTGTCCTACGCGATCGCGGCCCCCATCCAGGGTGACGACGTCTTCACGCTGCAGGAGCGGCTGACCGAACTCGGCTTCGACGCCGGCCGCCCGGACGGCTACTTCGGCGCGTCGACCGAGCGCGCGCTCCGGACGTTCCAGCGCGACATGCGCCTGACGCCGGACGGCGTTTGCGGTCCCGCGACCATCCGCGAGCTGCACCGCCTGTCCTCGCCGCGGGCCAGGGGCGGCCGCCCCGTGTTCCTGCGCGAGCAGGAGCAGGTGCGCCAGGCCGGTCCGCGGCTGCGCGGCAAGCGCATCGTGATCGACCCCGGCCACGGCGGTGACGACCTCGGCGTGGTCGCCGGCGGTCTCCGTGAAGCCGACATCGCGTGGGACCTCGCGCGCCGCCTGGAAGGCCGGATGAAGGCCACCGGCATGGAGGCGCTGATCTCCCGCGGCCCGAACCACAGCCCCACCGAGCTGGAGCGCGCGCGGTTCGCCAACGACGCGGGCGCCGACCTGTTCCTCTCGCTGCACAGCGACAAGAACCCTTCGCCGCGTGCCCAGGGTGTCGCGAGCTTCCACTTCGGCACCGGCAACGGCACGACGTCGACCGTGGGTGAGCTGCTGGCCGGCTTCATCCAGCGTGAGGTCGCGGCCCGCACGGGCCTGCAGGACAACCGCACGCACTACAAGTCGTGGGACATCTTCACCCGTACCCGCTGCCCGGCGGTCCGGGTCGAGATCGGCTACCTGACGAACCCGGACGACGCCCGCAAGCTCGGTGATCCGGCGTTCCGCGACATCGTCGCGGAGGGCATCCTCATCGCCGTCAAGCGCCTGTACCTCCTCGGCGAGGGCGACCAGCCGACGGGAACGTTCACGTTCGCCGACGTCCTGGCGCACGAGCTCGCCAAGGCCGAATAGGGCGACCACAACCCCTAGCGGCTCACCTTCACCTGCTCCACCACACCTGGGGACGCGCACTCGCCGTCCCCAGGTTTTGGCGCAGTCATCCACAGCTTGTCCACCGCGCCTATCAGCGCTCTGTGGATAACTCGGCACTTCTTCCACAGCTGTCCACGCGCTGCGGAATCCGTGTTTCAGACGCGCCGAAGCACCGGCGCAAACGTTTGCGGTCTGGTTCGGGAAACGGTCAGGCGCGACCGAGGCTCGGCTCGGCCGTGGTGATCGTCACCTGGCCGAGCAGCCGCTCCAGCGCCGCTTCGACGTCTTCCTTCCAGGTGATCGCCGAGCGCAGCTCGAGGCGCAGGCGCGGCCACTTCTGGTGCGGGCGGACCGTCTTGAACCCGACGCTCTGGAGGAACGCCGCCGGCAGCACGCAGCTGTGGCCGCCGTCCGGGTCCGACTCGTCGGGACGCGCGTCGCCGAACGCCTCGATCGCGCGGACGCCTCGCTTCGTGAGGTCCTTCGCGACGGCCTGGACGAGCATCCGGCCGAGCCCGCCACCGCGGAACTCGGGGAGCACCTGGAACGCCGTCAGCAGCACCGCGTCCGCACTCGGCGGGGACGTCGGGAAGGCCAGCGACCGCGGGACGGCGTTCGGCGGGGCGTACAGCACGAACCCGACCGGCAGCGTGTCGCTGTAGACGATGCGGCCGCAGGAACCCCACTCGAGCAGGACGCTGGAGACCCAGGCTTCCTTTTCGACCTCGGTGGCGCCGAACTCCTCGGCCTGGTTCTTCAGGTGCGGGGCCAGCTCCCAGTACACGCACCTGCGACAGCTCTTCGGCAGATGCTCGAGGTTGTCCAGTGTGACGCCCACGACGCGACGTGACACCCGCGACCTCCCTGACCTGCTGCTCCCGACGGGCTGCCCGGCCGTCAAGCCGCGCGGAACCACAGCACGAACACGGGAGCCATGAACGATGGTAGGCCGATGTGACAAGCACCGAAAGGTCAGGGGGCCTGGATGGGTGCCCGGTTACACTCGATGGGATCCATCAGCTCCCGCGGGAGTGACCGTGTCCACCGAGCCCCGGGTGAATCGTCGATGACCGAGAACCGCCCCAGCAAGCCGCACAGTGGCCGACCGAGCAGTGGCCGTCAGAACCTCGACCCGCACCTCGAGCGGTATGCCGCGCGCACCGCCGGGATGACCGCCTCCGAGATCCGGGCGCTGTTCGCGGTGGCCAGCCGGCCCGAGGTGGTCTCGCTGGCCGGCGGCATGCCGAACCTGGCGGCGCTCCCGCTCGACACGCTCTCGGCGCAGGTGGCGGAGATCATCGCCGAAGACGGGCTGGTCGCCCTGCAGTACGGCTCGGCGCACGGCGTCCCGGTGCTGCGCGAGCAGATCTGCGAAATCATGGCGCTGGAGGGCATCAAGGCGCACCCGGACGACGTCGTGGTGACCGTCGGCTCCCAGATGGGCCTGGACATGGTCACCCGGCTGTTCTGCGACCCGGGTGACGTCGTGATCGCCGAAGGCCCCTCGTACGTCGGCGCGCTGGGCTCGTTCGCCGCGTACCAGGCGCAGGTCGTGCACGTGGCGATGGACGACCAGGGCCTGGTGCCCGAAACCCTGCGCGAGGCGCTCCGCCAGGCGGAGAAGGCCGGCAAGCGCGTCAAGTTCCTCTACACGATCCCGAACTTCCACAACCCCGCCGGCGTCACGCTGGCCGTGGAGCGCCGCGCGGAGATCCTCGAGATCTGCCGCGAGCACGGCGTCCTGGTGGTCGAAGACAACCCGTACGGGATGCTCGGGTTCGACGGGCAGACCTACCCGGCGCTGCGCTCGACGGACCCCGACAACGTCGTGTACCTCGGCTCGTTCTCCAAGACGTTCGCCTCGGGCCTGCGTGTCGGCTGGGTGCTCGCGCCGCACGCCGTGCGCGAGAAGCTCGTGCTGGCCGCGGAGTCGGCAACGCTCTGCCCGCCGACGTTCAACCAGATGATCGTGTCGCGCTACCTGGCCACGCACGACTGGAAGGGCCAGATCAAGAAGTTCCGGGAGAACTACCGCGAGCGCCGCGACGCGATGCTGTCCGCGCTCGACCAGTACCTGCCCCCGGGCTGCTCCTGGACCAAGCCGGACGGCGGTTTCTACGTCTGGGTGACGGTGCCCGAAGGGGTCGACACCAAGGCGATGCTGCCGCGCGCGGTGACCGCGCGGGTGGCGTACGCATCCGGAACCGGCTTCTACGCCGACGGTTTCGGCAGCCGCCAGATGCGGCTGTCCTACTGCTACCCGACACCGGAGCGGATCCGTGAGGGCGTCCGGCGGCTGGCCGCGGTGCTGGAGTCCGAAATGGACCTGGCCCGCACCTTCGGTAACGTGGGCTCGCGCCAGATCCAAGGGCCGCAGAATCCCTCACCGGACACGGTCTGAGTTTTAATCCAGCTAAGGAGTTTCCACGGTGGTCGACCGTACCGTTGCCGTGCTCGCCGGCGGGCTCTCGCACGAACGCGACGTCTCGCTGAGGTCCGGGCGACGGCTCTCCGCGGCGCTGAAGTCCGAAGGCCTCGGCATCGAGGAGTGGGACACCGACGCCGGGCTGCTGGAGCGCCTGCGCACGCAGCGGCCGGACGCCGTGGTGGTCGCCCTGCACGGCGGCGAAGGGGAAAACGGCTCGGTGCAGACGGTGCTGGAGATGCTGGAGGTGCCGTTCGTCGGCACCGGCTCCCAGGGCTGCCGCCGCGCGTGGGACAAGCCGACGGCCAAGGCGCTGCTGGAGAACGCCGGGTTCGTGACGCCGGACTGGGTGGTGCTGCCGCACAGCACGTTCCGCGAGCTCGGCGCCCAGGCGGTGCTGGACGCGATGGTCGAACGCCTCGGCCTGCCGCTGATCCTCAAGCCGGACCAGGGCGGTTCGGCGCTCGGCACCCAGGTGGTGCGCGAAGCGGCGGAGCTGCCCGCGGCGATGGTCGGCTGTTTTGCTTACGGCGACACGGTTCTAGCCGAGCGCTTCGTGGACGGCGTCGAGGTGGCCGTGACGGTCATCGAGGGCGCGGACGGACCCGAGGCCCTGCCCGCGGTCGAGATCGTGCCGGAGAGCGGTGTGTACGACTACACGGCCCGCTACACCGCCGGCTTGACCGACTTCTTCACCCCGGCCCGGCTCGACGACGCCGCGGCCAAGGCGGCGGCCGAACTCGCCGTCGCCGTCCACCGCGTCCTCGGGCTTCGGGACATCTCGCGGACCGACGCGATCGTCGCCGCAGACGGCACCGTGCACTTCCTCGAGGTGAACCCGTCGCCGGGCCTCACCGAGACGTCGACGGTGCCGATGGCCATCGAAGCGGCGGGCAAGTCGCTCGGCACGGTGTTCGCCGAGCTGATCGGGCGCGCGATCACCCGCTGAGTCAGAGGTACGGACTGAAGTGGTCGGCCACCTGGTCGGCCACTTCTTCTGTTTTCCGGGAGCCGTCGATCGCCAGCACCCGGACGCCGAGTTCTTGTGCTCTGGCGACGGCGTCCTGCGCGAGCAGCCGATCGCGCGCGATCCGGTTTTGCTGCGCGAGTTCCGGATCGCTGACTTTGCGGCTGACCGAGCCGGCGCGGGGGAGCGTGGCCGCCTGGTGCAGCCGGAACTCGTCGGTCGGCACCATGACGATCATCCGGCGCGGTGAGTCGAGCAGCGGCACGACCAGCTCCGGGCGCAGCCCCCACCCCTCGGCGATGAGCGGCCGCGCGGAGTCGAGTGCGCGCAGATCGTCGAGCGTCCACTCGAACCGGAGCGCGAAGATCTCGCGAGCGTCGGCCGCCATCTTCTCCGGCGTGCGTCGGACCCAGTTCTGCTCCGGATCACGCTCGACGTGTTCACCCCGCGCGAGCCGCCGATCGAAGTGGCCGCGCGCGTCGTGGTAGTCGTAGTGGTACGCCGTCAGTCCGTGCCGGACGGCGAGCAGCCGGGAAACCGTCGACTTGCCGGCCCACTGCCCACCCCCGATCCAGAGCGCGCGGCCGATCGTTCCGGTCGGATCCCACACGCGTCCCCCCGTTGCTCTGTGTCGCGGCGGTGTCACCACTCAGCAATCATCACCGTGACGAAACACCCTGGGGTGATCCCTAGTCGGAATTCGGTGTCTGATTTGCCCCATTCGCATCGATGATCGCAACGATTCGCTCGAGGTCGTCCACCGAGCCGAACTCGAGCGTGATCCGGCCCTTGCGGCGGCCGAGGTCGACCTTCACCCGGGTGTCGAACCGGTCCGAGAGGCGGTTCGCGAGCTCTTGCAACCCGGGTGCCTGGATCGGCTTGCGCGGCGCGGGCTTCGGCTTGGCCGGCTTCTCGCTCTTCTTGAGCGTGACGGCTTCCTCGGTCGCCCGGACCGACATGCCCTCCGCGATGATGCGGGCGGCGAGCTCTTCTTGGCTGTCGGCGTCCTCCAGCGAGAGCAACGCGCGCGCGTGCCCGGCGGACAGGACACCCGCGGCGACCCGGCGCTGCACCGGCAGGGGGAGCTTGAGGAGCCGGATGGTGTTGGTGATGACCGGCCGGCTGCGGCCGATCCGGCTCGCCAGCTCCTCGTGCGTGACCGCGAACTCGTCGAGCAGCTGCTGGTATGCCGCCGCCTCTTCGAGCGGGTTCAGCTGGACGCGGTGGATGTTCTCCAGGAGCGCGTCGCGCAGCATCGACTCGTCGGCGGTCTGCCGGACGATCGCCGGGATCGCCTCGAGCTCCGCCTGCTGCGACGCGCGCAGCCGCCGCTCGCCCATGACGAGCTCGTACTCGTCGTTGCCGAGCTCGCGGACCACGATGGGCTGCATGAGCCCGAACTCGCGGATCGAGTGCTCGAGCTCGGCGAGCGCCTCCTCGTCGAAGGACAGGCGCGGCTGCTTCGGGTTGGGCCTGATCGAGCCGACCGGGATCTCGCGGTAGACCGCGCCGGCGACCTCGCCACTGTGCTGCTTCGCCTGACCGTTGGCCGCGAACCAGCCCTTTTCCTCGGCCGCCTTCTGGTCCGCCGCAGCGCCGTCGGCGGGCGTCGGCAGCGCGCCGCCGCCCGCCGGTCCCGTCGGGATGAGGGCGGCGAGTCCGCGCCCCAGCCCTCCTCTGCGTTCGGTCATGTGGAACTACCCTTCTCCATCTGTGCGCCGCGCTCGGCGATCTCCTTGGCCGCGTCGACGTAGCTCATCGCACCACGCGAGCCGGGGTCGTAGGCAAGCACGGTCTGGCCGTACCCGGGCGCCTCGGACACCTTCACGCTGCGGGGGATGACGGTCTTGAGGACCGTGTCGCCGAAGTGGTTCCGCACCTCGTTCGTCACCTGGTCGGCCAGCTTGGTCCGGCCGTCGTACATGGTGAGGAGGATCGTGGAGACGCGGAGCTCGCGGTTGAGGTGCTGCTGCACCAGCTCGATGTTGCTCAGCAGCTGCCCGAGACCTTCGAGTGCGTAGTACTCGCACTGGATGGGGATGAGCACCTCCTGCGCGGCGACCATCGCGTTGACCGTGAGGAGGCCCAGCGACGGCGGGCAGTCGATGAAGACGTAGTCGACGCCGATCTCGTTGAGGATCTCCGCGGAGATGGCCTCCTTGAGCCGCGACTCCCGCGACGCCATCGAGACGAGCTCGATCTCGGCGCCGGCGAGGTCGATCGTCGCGGGAACGCAGAAGAGGTTCGGGGACTGCTCGGTCGGCTGGGCCGCGTCCGCGAGCGTCACCTCGCCGATGAGCACCTCGTAGATGGACGGCGTCCCGGACCGGTGGTCGACGTCGAGCGCGGTGCTCGCGTTGCCCTGCGGGTCGAGGTCGACCACGAGCGTCTTGAGCCCGTGGACGGCGAGCGCGGCGGCGAGGTTGACCGTGCTCGTGGTCTTGCCGACGCCGCCCTTCTGGTTGGCGACGGTCAGCACACGACGGCGGCCGGGGCGGGGGAGCGTCCCCTCCTCCGGGTGCAGCAGACGCGCGGCGCGGGTGGCTTCTTCGGCGATCGGGGTCCAGCCCACGTCGGGCGTGGTCTCCGTGGAGTCGGACGGCGGGGGATTCACCTGTCTCGACACCTCCTCCATGTAGAAGTCTGGTCGGTGGTCGAGTCGCGTCGTTTCACGTGGAACACCGCGGCCCGTGTGTCAGCTCTAGCGCTTCCTGCTCCGTGCCTTCGGCGGCAGGCGACGGACCTTCACAACCGTGCTGGGGACCTCTAGTACGTCCGAACCGCACTCGACGATCAGCGGGGCGGCCCCGCCGGCCTTCTCGATGGCGGCGCCGTCCCGCTCGATCTCGTCCGCAGCGCTGGCGCCCTTGAGGGCAACCAGGAAACCATCGGGACGGACCAGCGGCAGGCACCAGTCCGCGAGCCGGGCGAGCGGGGCGACCGCGCGAGCGGTGACGATGTCGGCGCCACCGTGCTGCTCACGTACAGGCCGCTCCTCCGCGCGTCCACGGACGATGGTGATCGGGAGTTCCAGCTTCTCGGCCACCTCGGCCAGCCAGTCCACCCGGCGGGCCATCGGTTCGAGCAAGACGATATCGAGGTCCGGTCGCGCGATCGCGAGCGGTACTCCCGGAAGCCCCGCCCCCGACCCGACGTCGACGACCCGAGCCCCCTCGGGCATCTGCTCGCCGATCACCGCCGAGTTGAGCACGTGCCGCTCCCACAGCCGCTCGACCTCCCGCGGCCCGATCAGCCCACGCTCGACACCGTGACGCTCCAGGAGTTCGACGTACCCAACGGCTTGGTCCAGGTGGGCCCCGAACACCCGCTCCGCCGCCTCCCGCACCGCGGCTTGCTCCAAGCTCACTCCGTCTACTCCTCGTCCGCCGGTTTCACGTGAAACCGCGCTCCGTCGATTGTCCCCGATGTTGAGGTGAAAACGAGCCGACAGACCGCAGATGTGGACAACTCCACTCAGCCAGCGCACGCCCGGGAGGGTGGGGCGCCAGTTCCACGTGAAACATCGCCGCTGCGGGGGACGCCGAGACAAGCTGCCGCCGGGTTCGAGTCGAGGCGACCGACCCGGCAGTGGGTTCCCACGTCGCCGTCGAGAGCCGAGCTGCGACCGCCCGCCTCCTCGTGCGCACCCACCAACCTCCGGACCGCCGACGAAGCCGGACGACCCAGCGCACGTTCCACGTGAAACCTCACCGGTGTAATTCGCCCAGTCGCCGCCGAGCCAGATCGGCTCCGGCGGACCGAGTTGGTCGCGCGCCAACGTGCCCGGCGCTCCGCATCGGTGCGGTCTGCGGGACACAGCGTCGCCGATCGACCGAACCGGCTCACCGCGATGAACGGTCACCTTCTCCAGTGCCACCCGATCCGCCCGGCGAGCGGCAGGGAGTCGCGACCAGTCCGTCGGCCACCTTCTAGCCCGCCCCCACGCGCCACGAATCACCCCTCAGCCGACCGGCCCACCGCCTCACCCGCCGACCCACGTTCCACGTGAAACCTCACGCCTGTAATTCGCCCACCCGCGGCCGAGCGTTCCGCAACCGGATCCCGCTGAACCCGAGCGAGCTCCCCGCCGCCGCATCAACGAACCCCCACAGGTTCGACACCACCCGCAGCTGTATCCCCGCCTCGTCGTGAAGCGCCAGCAGATCCCCAACCGGCTCCGGCGGCCCGAGCGGCGAAACCGGCGACGTCGCCACAACCGCGTGAGCGTGCTCCCCGAACGACCGGAACGACGCCGCCGAGAACCGGTACGCGTACAGCCGCACCGACTGCATCACCGCGAGCCAGCCGTACTCGATCGCGTGCACCCGGGAGTCACCGAGCCACGACCGGTCCGCCTCGGTCGTCCCCGGGACCGTCCATGCCATCGCCCGCGGGCACTGGCGCGGGAACCAGTAGTCCGGCGCGCGCTCCGCACCCACCGCCCAGACGTACGCCTCCGGCTGCTGAGCCGTCGCCGCGACGTGGGGCTCGAAGCGGGTGATCGTCGAGTCTTCCGAGAAGTGCAGGACCTCTCCGGGCGCCGGGCGCATGCGCCCACAACTAGCACACAAAGAAGCGGCCCCACCCGAACCAGTCGGATGGGGCCGCTCCACGAGCACCGAAGCTCAGGACTCCGGGAAGATCACCACGCGCCGCTTCGGGTCCTCGCCCTCGCTCTCGCTCGTGACACCCGAGACCGTCGCCACCGCGTCGTGGACCACCTTGCGCTCGAACGGGCTCATCGGCTGCAGCCGCACCCGCTCGCCGCTCGAGAGGACCGACTCCGCGGTCGAGCGGCCGAGCTCGCGCAGCTCCTCGCGACGGTCCGAACGCCAGCCCGCGATGTCCAGCATCAGCCGGCTGCGGGAGCCCGTCTCCTGCTGGACCGCCAGGCGGGTCAGCTCCTGCAGCGCCTCGAGCACCGTGCCGCGCGGGCCGACGAGCTTCTCGAGGTCCTCGCCGCCGTCGATGCTCACGATCGCGCGGCCCGCTTCGACGTCCAGGTCGATGTCGCCGTCGTAGTCGAGCAGGTCCAGCAGCCGCTCGAGGTAGTCGCCGGCGATGTCGCCCTCCTGGACGAGGACGTCGTCGCCACCTCCCGCCTTCTGTTCGCCCGCTTCTTCGGTGGTCGTACCCGGGGTCGCGTCGTCCTGATCGGCGTCGATCGTGTCGATCGTCTCCGACATCATTCGTCTCCTCTCCGAACCGGTCGCGCCTCAGCGGCGCTTCCGGCCCGACTTCCTGGTCGAGTCCTTGAGGAGCCCGGGCACTCCCGTGCCGTTCTCCGGTGAGCCGTTCTGGCCGTTGGTTCCGGCCGCGGCCTTGGCGTCCTCCGCGGCCTTGGCGGCAGCCTCGGCGGGGGTGGTCTGCGCGAAGCCGTGGGCTGAGCCCGCCTTGGTGACCTTCTTCTGCGAGCCACCCTGCGCGGACTGGTTCTTCTTCTGCTGGACCGGCTTCTGCCCGACCTTCGGCGCGGTCGGCTTCTGACCCGGCTTCGGGCCGAGCGACGCGCGCTTCTCCGCGGCTTCCGCCTTGCGGGCCGCCTCTTCCTTGTCGATCTTCGTGTAGACGAGCCGCTGCTGCATCAGGGTCCAGCCGTTGTTCGCCAGCCAGTAGAAGAGGAGGCCGAGCGGGAACAGCGCACCGAAGACGAGGACACCGAGCGGGAAGATGTACATCGTCAGCTTGTTCATGATCGCGGTCTGCGGGGTGGCCGACGCGGCGTTCTGGCGGGCCACCGAGTGCCGTGCGGTGAGGTGCGTCGCGATCGAAGCGACGATCATCAGGGGCAGCGCGACCGGGAGGACGCCCCACTGGAAGCCGACGTTCGCCGCACCGCCGCTGACGACGCCGACACCGTTGTAGACGGCCTCGCCGAGGTTGACCCCGAACAGCTTCGCGTTGACGTAGGACTCGACGTCGTGCTGGGTGAAGAAGTAGTTCTCGGTCTTCACGCCGCCACCGGGCGGCGGCATCGTGAACGCGCGCAGGACGTGGTTCAGGCCGATGAAGACCGGGATCTGGAGCAGCATCGGCAGGCAGCTGCCCAGCGGGTTGACGCCGTGCTCGCGCTGGAGCTTCTGCATCTCCTGCGCCTGGCGCTGCTTGTCGTTCGCGTACTTCTTCTGGAGCTTCTTCATCTCCGGCGCGAAGTCCTGCATCTTCTTCATCGACCGGACCTGGTTCACGAACGGCTTGAACATGATGCCGCGGACCGTGAACGTCAGGAAGATGATGCCGAGGATCCAGGCGATCGCCGTCGACTCCCCGAAGACGAACCCGAAGACCTTGTGCCAACACCAGAGGATGAAGGACACGGGGTAGTAGATGAAATCGAGCACTGCTGCTACTCCTCGATCGGTGTTTCAGGTCTGCGGTGGCGCCACGAGAACGTCTCGGGTACCGGGTCACGGCCGGGGGGCGTCCACGGGCCGCAGCGCAGCAGCCGGCGCAACGCGAGGTAGGAGCCGCGGCCGGCGCCGTGCCGGGTGAGGGCTTCGACTGCGTACGCGCTGCAGCTCGGGTAGAACCGGCAGGCCGGCGGAAGGAAGGGCGAAATCGCCTTGCGGTAGAGCTTGATGGGGAGCAGCAGGACCCACGCGACCGGACCCGGCCGGGGCTCGGCGTCGTTGTGGTCGTGCTCGTCGTGCACGTGCTCGGGGGTGGCTCGCATGCCGGTCACACCGCTGATCCGTGGTCGGGGGCCGCGTCCGCGGGACGCGTCGGGCGGGGGACATCCCCGGCCGGACGGCGCGACGACAGCAGCCCCAGCCGGCGCAGTGCGCCGTCGAGGTCGGACCCGAGATCGGCGCTGGACGCGGTCGCCGCCGGTGGCAATGCCCGTACGACCAACGAAGTGCCGGCGGGCAGTGTTCCGAGCCGGGCCGAAACGAGATGACGCAGCCGCCGGGCGACGCGGTGGCGGACCACCGAGTTCCCGACGGCCTTGCTCACCACAAAACCCGCCCGGGTCGCCGACGAAGTGCCGGCGACCCCGGACGGGTCCGTGGTCAGCGCGTGGACGACGAGGCGGCGCCTGCCTGCCCTGGATCCGCGACGGAGAACCACGCGGAAATCCTCACTGCGCCGCAGACGTGCGGCAGCAGGCAGCACGGCGCGCCCCGACGAGCCGGATCAGGCGGACAGCGCTTCGCGGCCCTTGCGACGGCGGGCCGCCAGGATGGCCCGGCCGGCGCGGGTCCGCATGCGCAGGCGGAACCCGTGGGTCTTCGCGCGGCGGCGGTTGTTCGGCTGGAAGGTGCGCTTACCCTTGCTCACTGCTTCTCCTGTGTGTCGCGTCGGACGCGGGAACCGGGTCCCCGTCGCCTGGCGTGTCGTGCGGGCGCACGGCAGTCTCTGGTGTCTCCTACCAACGTGTGGCCTCGTCACGGCGAGCGACGACAACGTGGGCGCGCAAAACACACCCGTCGCATACGGGAGACCTTACGAGGGTACGCACCCCCGTCGGGCCGCCGGTAAGCACCCCCTCGGCCACCGTCCGCGACCACCCGGATCCGGCGAGATCATCAACGCCGTGGCACCGAATGGCAACACGCCGTACACCGTGAAATGCTTGCGACCCAGGACGCCTTGTGGCAGCGAGCAGGGCTTGTTAGCGTGCCTCTCTCGGGTCACCGGTCGAGGTGCACGAGTATCCGGGTGGTGGAGTGCCCACCGGCGTACGACGAGCCCGCAGGTGGCGTCGCCGCGGGTCGCCGTACATTAGTGCACAGCTGTGGACAACTATGTGGATATTCGCTGTGCCGATGAGCACGCGGGTCCGCCGGGGAGCCGGACCGCGTGACCGGGGACGTTCGGTGCGTCCACACCGTACGAGGGGAGGGGAGCCAGACAGGTGTCGGATCACCAGCACAATCTGGGTGTCATCTGGGAACAGGTGGTACGCGAACTGTCCGACGGGACCCTGTCCCCCCAGCAGCGCGCCTGGATGCGGGTGACCCGTCCGATCGGCCTGCTCGACGGCACCGCACTCCTCGCAGCCCCCAGTGACTTCGCGAAGGAAGCGATCGAACGCGGTTTGCGCGGCGCGATCACCGACGCGCTTTCCCGGCGGCTCGGCCGCGCCATCTCGCTCGCGGTGAAGGTCGACAGCGCCGAAGCCGTTGCACCCGTCGCCGTGCCGCGTTACGCGCCGTCACCCGGCCGAGTGGAAAACGGCGCGATCCCCGAACCCGCGCCGCCGCTGCCGGCCAACGGCGCGCCGATGATGCCGCCGCCGCGCCCCGAGCCCGCGCCGCCGCTGCCGCCGCACCAGTCCCTCGCGCCGAAGCCCGACGACGGTGACGACACGGACGAGGAAGTCGACGAAGAGGGCGAAGCGCTCGCCGCCGTCCACGAGATCTGGCCGACGTTCTCCGGGCAGCCGATCGCCGGCCAGCCGTACACCGCGCCGGCACAGCCGCAGACGTCGAAGACGAAACTGAACGAGAAGTACACCTTCGACACGTTCGTCATCGGCGCGTCCAACCGCTTCGCGCACGCGGCCGCGGTCGCCGTCGCCGAAGCGCCGGCCCGCGCGTACAACCCGCTTTTCATCTGGGGCGAGTCCGGGCTCGGCAAGACGCACCTGCTGCACGCCGTCGGGCACTACGCGCAGCGCCTCTTCCCCGGCATGCGCGTGCGGTACGTCTCGACCGAAGAGTTCACGAACGACTTCATCAACTCGCTGCGCGACGACCGCAAGGTCGCGTTCCAGCGGCGCTACCGCGACATAGACATCCTGCTCGTCGACGACATCCAGTTCCTGGAAGGCAAAGAAGGTACGCAGGAAGAGTTCTTCCACACCTTCAACACCCTCCACAACGCGAACAAGCAGATCGTCGTCAGCTCCGACCGCCCGCCGAAGCGCCTCGAGACGCTGGAAGACCGGCTGCGGACGCGGTTCGAGTGGGGCCTGATCACCGACATCCAGCCGCCCGAGCTCGAGACGCGCATCGCGATCCTCCGCAAGAAGGCGGCGCAGGACAGGCTGGCGGTGCCGGGCGACGTCCTGGAGTTCATCGCCTCGCGCGTCGAGGCGAACATCCGGGAGCTCGAGGGCGCGCTCATCCGCGTCACCGCGTTCGCGTCGCTGAACCAGCAGCCGGTGGACGCCGCGCTGGCGGAGATCGTGCTGCGGGACCTCATCCCCGACTCGCACGCCCCGGAGATCACCGCGCCCACGATCATGGGCGTCATCTCCGAGTTCTTCGACGTCACGCTCGACGACCTGTGCGGCCCCGGCAAGACGAAAGCGCTCGCCACGTCCCGCCAGATCGCCATGTACCTCTGCCGCGAGCTGACCGACATGTCGCTGCCGAAGATCGGGCAGACGTTCGGCGGCCGCGACCACACGACCGTCATGCACGCGGACAAGAAGATCCGCAAGGAGATGGCCGAGCGCCGGCGCATCTACGACCAGGTGCAGGAGCTGACGTCGCGCATCAAGCAGCGCGCCCGCCAGTAGTACTCCTTCCCTTATCTCTCAACGGCTTCGGGGCGTCCACATCGGATGGATGCCCCGAAGCCGTTTTTGCGTGTCCAGGTAGGACCGCGTAGCCCGCGTACGCCGGCGAAGCAGCGAAGCCGCGTACGCACGCTTCGCAAAGTCGCGAAAATTGTTTGTACACAAGGAAGTTTCCCCATGGTGTGGGCAGTTTGCCCACAGTGCCAACGGATCTCCCATCAGCGACGACACGGAATTGCTCCACACCCCGCCCACAGGCGATCCACAGGGAATCCACACCCTTGTCCACGCTGATTCCACAGGTTGCCCACATTCTGTGCACAGCCGGGACCGATCACCCGGAAGGGCGAACCGGACCGCTCCGGACGCCCGCCGAACCTGGGTACAGATCGCCCCACACCTGGGGACAACCGTGGGGACAACTGGGCCTCCCTGTGGACGAATCGGGGGTGGCCCGAAACCATCCACGGACGGCCCGAGTTGCCCACAGCTTCACCACCAGGGTTCTCCACACGCCCGCGAGTGCTCCGACCTGCGCGAACGAGCTCAATCCACACAATCCACAACACCTACTACTGCTACTGCCTTTTAGATCTTTTCTAAGAGAGAACAAAACAAAAACAGGCGAAGGACGAAGTTGGGGACAACCGCGAGATCGTGTCGTCAAGTCGACAAAGTCAAGGGGAGGCCGAGGTGACGGCACCCCCTGCCACGGCCTAACGTGGATGCCTGCACCTGGTCCGTGCTCCGGCAGCTCACGCGGAGGGCGGACCGGCCGGACGAGGCAGCCGGTCACTGCCCAGCCAGAACGAGGCCTGGCCCGAGCCGATCCCCGGCTCGGTCGTCGAAAGGATGCGCGCATGAAGATCCGCGTCGAGCGTGACGGGCTCGCCGACGCCGTCGCGTGGGTGGCCAGAAGCCTCCCCTCCCGGCCGCCGGTACCGGTGCTGGGCGGTGTCCTCCTCGACGCCGGTTCCGACGGCGAAACCGACGCGCTGACCGTCTCGGGCTTCGACTACGAGGTTTCCGCCACGGTCGGCGTCCCGGCGACGATCGCCGACGGCGGCCGCCTCCTGGTGTCCGGCCGGCTCCTGGCCGACATCACCAAGGCGCTGCCCGCGCAGCCGGTCGAGATCTCCGTCGACGGCTCCCGCGCCACCATCACGTGCGGCAGCGCGCGCTTCTCCCTGCCGACCATGCCGGTCGAGGACTACCCGCAGCTGCCGGCCCAGCCCGCCTTCGCGGGCGAGCTCGCCGGCGACGCGTTCGGCCAGGCCGTCACCCAGGTCGTCGTCGCCGCGGGCAAGGACGACACGCTCCCGATGCTCACCGGCATGCGGCTGGAGATCTCCGGCAGCGCGCTGACCCTCGTCGCGACCGACCGGTTCCGGCTCGCCATGCGCGAGTTCACCTGGCAGCCCGCCGAGGGCCTGGCCGACGCCGCGGTGCTCGTCCCGGCGCGCACCCTCGCCGAGGCAGCCAAGACGCTCGGCGCGAGCGGCGCCACGATCCGGCTCGCGCTCGCCAGCGGCGAAGGCCTGCTCGGCCTGTCCGGCTCCGGCCGCTACACGACGACCCGCCTGCTCGACGCG
This sequence comes from Amycolatopsis sp. NPDC051758, assembly GCF_044453095.1. Taxonomy (NCBI): domain Bacteria; kingdom Bacillati; phylum Actinomycetota; class Actinomycetes; order Pseudonocardiales; family Pseudonocardiaceae; genus Amycolatopsis; species Amycolatopsis sp. NPDC051758. Next base: position 1,792,849 of record NZ_JBITCJ010000001.1, read on the forward strand.
GAGTTCCCGCCGTACCGGCAGTTGCTGCCCGCGTCTCACACCTCACGCGCGGTCATCGACGTGTCCGCTCTCACCGAGTCCATCAAGCGCGTTTCGCTGGTGGCGGAGCGGGGGACTCAGGTACGACTGGAGTTCGGGGACAACACGTTGCGGTTGTCCGCCGGCGGCGATGACGAGGGAAGCGCCGAAGAGGAACTTCAGGTCGAGTACGAAGGTGAGCCGGTGACGATCGCGTTCAACCCGGGTTACCTCGTCGACGGCCTCGGCGCGCTCCACAGCGACCGGGCGGAGCTGACGTTCACCACGCCGAACCGGCCCGCGCTGATCAAGCCCGCCGACCCCGAGGGCAACGTCGTCCCCGGCTACCTCTACCTCCTGATGCCGGTCCGCCTCCCGGGCTGACCCGCAATTCTTGTTAGCACGTAAGGGGATCTCATGGTTCAGCTGGGTCTGATCGGCCTGGGCAAGATGGGCTTCAACATGCGTGAGCGGCTGCGCGCGGCCGGTCACGAAGTGGTCGGCTACGACCGCAACCCGGACGTCAGCGACACGACGTCGCTCGAGGACCTGGTGTCCAAACTGGACGCGCCGCGGATCGTCTGGATCATGGTCCCCGCCGGCGACCCGACCCGGCAGACCATCACCGAGCTGGGCAACCTGCTCGCCGAAGGTGACATGGTCATCGACGGCGGCAACTCGAAGTACACCGACGACAAGCTGAACGCCGACCTGCTCGCCGCGAAGAACATCGGTTACGCCGACTGCGGTGTGTCCGGTGGCGTGTGGGGCAAGGAAAACGGCTACGGCCTGATGGTCGGCGGCTCGGCCGCCGACGTCGAGCGGGCGATGCCGATCTTCGACGCGCTGCGTCCGGAAGGCCCGCGCGAAGAAGGCTTCTCGCACGCGGGCGACGTCGGCGCGGGTCACTACGCGAAGATGATCCACAACGGCATCGAGTACGGCATGATGCAGGCCTTCGCCGAGGGCTTCGAGCTGCTCGAGGCCGCGAAGGTCGTCAACGACGTGCCCGCGGTGATCAAGGGCTGGCAGCGTGGCACCGTCGTCCGGTCCTGGCTGCTCGACCTGCTCGTGCGCGCGCTCGACGAGGACCCGGACCTGGACGACCTCGAGGGTTACGTCGAGGATTCCGGCGAAGGCCGTTGGACGCTGGAAGAGGCGATCAACAACGCGGTGCCGGCGCCGGTCATCTCGGCCGCGCTGTTCGCGCGGTTCGCTTCGCGCCAGGAGCACTCGGCCGCGATGCGCGCCGTCGCCGCGCTGCGCAACCAGTTCGGCGGGCACGCGGTGAAGAAGGCCGGCGGGTAAGGAGCTCCTGGTGTATCTGCGACACCTGCAGGTCACCGACTTCCGCTCCTGGCCACAGGCCGATCTCGCCCTCGAACCCGGGCCGACCGTGCTGGTCGGCCAGAACGGTCGCGGCAAGACCAACCTGCTGGAGGCGATCGGGTACGTCGCTACGCTGGGCTCGCACCGCGTCGCGACGGACGCGCCGCTGATCCGGCACGGCTGCGAGCGCGCGCTGGTGCGGGTCGCGGTGGTCAACGACGACCGCGAGCTGACCGTCGAGCTCGAGATCACCGCCGGCCGCGCCAACCGCGCCCGGGTCAACCGCGGTGCGGTCGGCCGGCCGCGGGACGTGCTCGGGATCCTGCGCACGGTGCTGTTCTCCCCGGAGGACCTCGCGCTCGTGCGCGGCGACCCGGGCGAGCGGCGCCGGTTCCTCGACGAGCTGCTGGTGCTGCGCGCGCCGCGGTACGCCGGGGTCCGGGCGGACTACGAGAAGGTGCTGAAGCAGCGCAACGCCCTGCTCAAGACGGCCGGGAAACGGCGTACGGGTCGCGAAGACCCGTACGCGCTGTCGACGCTCGAAGTCTGGGACGACCACCTGTCGGTGGCGGGCGCGGAGCTGCTCGCCGCGCGCCTGAACCTCGTCGCGGACCTCGGGCCGTACGCGGCTTCGGCGTACATGGGCGTCGCTCCGGACTCCCGGCCGGCGAAGATCTCGTACAAGTCTTCGCTGGGTGAGGCCCTGCCAGCCACCTACGGTGTGCCGGACGGCGAGCGCGCGCAACCCGAAGTGCTCAAAGACGTCTTACTGAAGGCGCTCGGCGAGGCCCGCAAGGCCGAGCTGGAGCGTGGGATCAGCCTGGTCGGCCCGCACCGGGACGAGCTGGAGCTGATCCTGGGCGAGGCGCCGGCCAAGGGCTACGCGAGCCACGGCGAGTCGTGGTCGTTCGCGCTCGCCCTCCGGCTCGGCAGTTACGAGCTGCTGCGCGGGGAGGCGGGCGAGCCGGTGCTCCTGCTCGACGACGTGTTCGCCGAGCTGGACCGCAAGCGCCGGGCCCGGCTGGCCGAGGTGGCCGCGAGCGCCGAACAGGTGCTGGTGACCGCCGCGGTCGACGAAGACGTGCCCGGGGAGCTGTCCGGGAGCCGGTTCGTGGTGGCGGATGGTGAGATCACGCGTGGCTGAGCAGGGCGGACCGGGGTCGGCAAGATCAAGTCGAGCACCCCGTGTGACCGCCGACACAGCAGTTACCCACCGATCTGGGGACAAACCTGTGGACAGTGTGGATAAACCCGTGCCCGAGTTATCGCCCCGCGTGACCAAAACGCCGAAACGGCCGCTTGACACCCCCCGCAAGGGGGTTAACCCACCCGGGAACGGCACGTCCGGCACGCAGAGTGAAGACGGCACTGCTCCGAACGGGAGCACCGGCCGGGATCTCGCCCACGCGGCGCTCGAAGCGGCGAAGGCCAAGGCCAAGGAACGCGGCACCTCGCCCGGGTACCGGCGGCGCGCCGTCGGCGGTGGCGGAGGCCAGAACCCCCGGCGTCGCCGCTGGTCAGGGCCGGGTGCGGACCCGCGTGACCCGCAGCCGCTCGGCCGGCTCGTCTCGCGGCTGGTCAGCGACCGCGGCTGGAGCGAGAGCGTCACGACCGCCCGCGTCTTCGCCCAGTGGGCGAAGCTGGTCGGCGAAGACGTCGCCGAACACGCCCAGCCGGTCGCGCTGAAGGACGGCGAGCTCACCGTCCGCGCCAGCTCCACCGCGTGGGCCACCCAGCTCCGGTTGCTGCAGGGCAAGCTGCTGGCGAAGATCGCCGCGGGGGTCGGGAACGGCGTGGTCAAGCGGATGCGGATCCAGGGTCCGATGGCCCCGAGCTGGCGGAAGGGACCCCGGCACGTGTCCGGCCGCGGCCCGCGTGACACGTACGGCTGACCCGGGTTGCGCGATGCTCGGTTGAATGCGCCGAGAACGCATCCAGACGCACTGAAATACGTCAAGACTCGGCTCGGACCGATTTCGTCCGTCTGTGACGCGCTCAGGGGTGTCCTTGCCGCATGCCAGCGGACACGGCCAAGTACACTGAGGAGGAGCGAGCGTCCGCTCGGGCGAGACGAGGAGAATCAACGCCGGTGACCGAGAACAAGAGCGAGTACAACGCGTCGTCGATCACGGTGCTCGAAGGCCTCGAAGCGGTCCGCAAGCGACCCGGCATGTACATCGGTTCCACCGGTGAACGGGGCTTGCACCACCTCGTCCAGGAGGTCGTGGACAACTCCGTCGACGAGGCGATGGCCGGGTACGCCACCAAGGTCGAGGTTACCCTCCTCGCCGACGGCGGGGTGCGCGTCGTCGACGACGGCCGCGGCATCCCCGTCGACATGCACCCCAAGGAGAACAAGCCGACCATCGAGGTCGTGCTCACCCAGCTGCACGCGGGCGGCAAGTTCGACAGCGACTCCTACGCGGTGTCCGGCGGCCTGCACGGCGTCGGCATCTCCGTGGTGAACGCGCTGTCGACGAGGCTGCTGGCCGAGGTCAAGTACGGCGGCCGCAGCTGGCGCCAGCTGTACACCGACCAGCTGCCCGGCCCGCTCGAGGACCTCGGCCCGGCGACCGAGACCGGCACGACGATGACGTTCTGGGCCGACGGCAGCATCTTCGAGACCACGACCTACAACTTCGAGACGATCTCGCGCCGCCTCCAGGAGATGGCGTTCCTCAACAAGGGGCTGACGCTGTCCCTGCGCGACGAGCGCGTCGCCGACGAGGAGACCGAAGCCGACGCCGAAGGCAAGGTCGCCCGGGTCAAGGAAAAGGTCTACTGCTACCCGGGCGGGCTCGAGGACTTCGTCAAGCACATCAACGGCAGCAAGGACCCGATCCACCCCAGCGTGATCTCCTTCGACGCCAAGGGCACCGGCCTCGAGGTCGAGGTCGCGATGCAGTGGAACAACGGCTTCACGCCGTCGGTCTACACGTTCGCCAACACGATCAACACCCACGAGGGCGGCACCCACGAAGAGGGCTTCCGCGCCGCGCTGACCCGGGTCGTCAACACCTACGCGCGCGACAAGAAGCTGCTCAAGGAGAAGGACACCAACCTGACCGGTGACGACGTGCGCGAGGGTCTCGCCGCGATCGTCTCGATCAAGCTGGGCGAGCCGCAGTTCGAGGGCCAGACCAAGACCAAGCTGGGCAACAGCGAGGCCAAGACGTTCGTGCAGCAGCAGTCGAACGAGTGGCTGGCGGACTGGTTCGAGCGCAACCCGAACGAAGCCAAGACGATCATCAACAAGTCGATCTCGTCGGCCCAGGCGCGGATGGCCGCGCGCAAGGCGCGTGACCTCGTCCGCCGCAAGGGCGCGCTGGAGATCGGCGGCCTGCCCGGCAAGCTCAAGGACTGCCGCTCGACCAACCCGGCGGAGTGCGAGCTCTACATCGTCGAGGGTGACTCGGCCGGCGGCTCGGCCAAGGAGGGCCGGGACTCGATGTACCAGGCGATCCTGCCGATCCGCGGCAAGATCATCAACGTCGAGAAGGCCCGCATCGACCGCGTCCTCAAGAACACCGAGGTCCAGTCGCTGATCACCGCGCTCGGCACCGGCATCCACGACGAGTTCGACCTGACGAAGCTGCGTTACCACAAGATCGTGCTGATGGCCGACGCCGACGTCGACGGCCAGCACATCACCACGCTGCTGCTCACCCTGCTGTTCCGCTTCATGACCCCGCTCATCGAGCACGGCCACGTCTTCCTGTCGCGGCCGCCGCTGTACAAGATCAAGTGGCCGCGGGCGGAACCGGAGTACGCGTACTCCGACCGCGAGCGCGACGCCGTCATCCAGGCGGGCGTCGAGGCCGGCAAGCGGCTGCCGAAGGACGACGCGATCCAGCGCTACAAGGGTCTCGGCGAGATGAACGCCGAAGAGCTGTGGGAGACCACGATGGACCCGGCGAACCGCCTGCTGGGCCAGGTCACCCTCGACGACGCCGCGCAGGCCGACGAGCTGTTCTCGGTCCTGATGGGCGAGGACGTCGAGGCCCGCCGCTCGTTCATCACGCGCAACGCCAAGGACGTGCGCTTCTTGGACGTGTAGGCGTCCCCCTGATCTCGTCCCGCCAGGACCCCCGCACTCGAGAAGGACCTCATGACGGAAACTCTGCCGCCGGCTCCGGACCACGACCGGATCGAACCGGTCGACATCCAGCAGGAGATGCAGCGCTCCTACATCGACTACGCGATGAGCGTCATCGTGGCGCGCGCCCTGCCGGACGTCCGGGACGGGCTCAAGCCGGTGCACCGGCGGGTGCTGTACTCGATGTTCGACTCCGGCTTCCGGCCGGACCGCGGGTACAACAAGTGCTCCCGCGTCGTCGGCGACGTCATGGGCAACTACCACCCGCACGGTGACTCGGCGATCTACGACGCGCTGGTCCGGCTCGCCCAGCCGTGGTCGATGCGGTACCCGCTGATCGACGGGCAGGGCAACTTCGGCTCGCCGGGCAACGACCCCGCGGCCGCCATGCGGTACACGGAGTCGCGGCTCGCGCCGCTGGCCATGCAGATGCTGGCCGACATCGAAGAAGACACCGTCGACTTCTCCGACAACTACGACGGCCGCACGCAGGAGCCCGACGTCCTGCCGGCGCGGTTCCCGAACCTGCTGGTCAACGGTGGTTCCGGGATCGCGGTCGGGATGGCGACGAACATCCCGCCGCACAACCTGCGCGAGGTCTCCGAGGGTGTCGTCTGGGCGCTGGAGAACCCCGAGGCGACCGAGGACGAGCTGCTCGCCGCGCTGCTGGTGCGGATCAAGGGCCCGGACTTCCCGACCAAGGCGATGATCCTCGGCACGTCCGGCATCGAGGACGCCTACCGCACCGGCCGCGGCTCGGTCCGGATGCGCGCGGTCGTCGAGGTCGAAGAGGACGCGAAGGGCCGCACGATCCTGGTCGTGTCCGAGCTGCCCTACCAGGTCAACCCGGACAACCTGGTCGAGAACATCGCGAACCTGGTCCGCGACGGCAAGCTCACCGGCATCGCCGACATCGCCGACGAGTCCAACAGCCGCTCCGGCATGCGGATCGTCGTCACGATCAAGCGCGACGCGGTCGCGAAGGTCGTGCTGAACAACCTCTACAAGCACACCCAGCTGCAGCAGAACTTCGGCGTCAACATGCTGGCGCTGGTCGACGGCGTGCCGCGCACGCTGCGGCTCGACCAGATCATCCGGCACTACGTGAAGCACCAGGTCGAGGTCATCGTCCGGCGGACCAAGTTCCGCCTGAGGAAGGCCGAGGAGCGGGCCCACATCCTGCGTGGGTACGTCAAGGCGCTCGACATGCTCGACGAGGTCATCGCGCTGATCCGGCGGTCGCCGTCCGCGGACGAGGCCCGGCCGGCGCTGATGGAGCTGCTGGACGTCGACGAGATCCAGGCCACCGCGATCCTCGACATGCAGCTGCGGCGCCTCGCCGCCCTGGAGCGGCAGCGGATCATCGACCAGCTGGCCGAGATCGAGCTGGAGATCGCCGACCTCAAGGACATCCTCGAGAAGCCGGAACGCCAGCGCGCGATCATCCGCGACGAGCTGATGGCGATCGTCGAGAAGTACGGCGACGACCGGCGCACGAAGATCATCGGCTTCAGTGGCGACGTCACCGACGAAGAGCTCATCGCCGTCGAGGACGTTGTTGTCACGATCACCCGCACGGGGTACGCCAAGCGAACGAAGACGGACCTGTACCGCTCGCAGAAGCGCGGCGGCAAGGGTGTGCAGGGCGCGACGCTGAAGCAGGACGACATCGTCCAGCACTTCTTCGTCTGCTCGACGCACGACTGGATGCTGTTCTTCACGAACAAGGGCCGTGTCTACCGGACGAAGGCGTACGAGCTGCCCGAGGCCAACCGCAACGCGCGCGGCCAGCACGTGGCGAACCTGATGGCGTTCCAGCCGGACGAGCAGATCGCCCAGGTCATCCAGATCAAGAACTACGAGGTCGCGCCGTACCTGGTGCTCGCCACCCAGCGCGGCCTGGTGAAGAAGACGAAGCTCACCGACTTCGACTCGAACCGCTCCGGCGGCCTCATCGCCATCAACCTGCGCGAGGGTGACGAGCTGGTCGGCGCGGTGCTGGCCTCGGCCGAGGACGACCTGCTCCTGGTGTCCGCCGAGGGCCAGTCGATCCGCTTCCACGCGACCGACGAGGCACTGCGCCCGATGGGCCGCCCGACGTCCGGCGTGCTCGGCATGCGGTTCAACGACGGTGACGAGCTGCTCGGCATCAGCGTGGTCAAGGACGACAAGTTCCTGCTGGTCGCGACGGACGGCGGGTACTCCAAGCGGACGCCGATCGAGGACTACCCGGTCCAGGGCCGCGGCGGCAAGGGTGTGCTCACCATTCAGCACGACCGCAAACGTGGCAGGCTGGTGGGTGCGCTCATCGTCGACGCCGAGGACGAGCTCTACGCCATCACCTCGAGCGGCGGCGTGATCCGCACGCCGGCGGGCGACGTGCGCAAGGCAGGGCGGCAGACGAAGGGGGTCCGGCTGATGAATCTCGGCGAAGGCACCACTCTTCTCGCGGTCGCACGCAACGCGGACGAGCCCTCGGACGTCGCCAATGGTGACGACAACGCGGAAGCCGACGTCACGGCGGAGAACACGGTGGAAGCCGTGTCGGAAACCGTGACCGAGACGACAGAAGAAACGACGGCGCCGCCGGAGCAGTGAGACGGCGTCACCACGGCACGGGTAAGGACTGACTCTTCGTGACACCATCCGAGAATCCCGAGGCAGCGGGTTCGAACGGGACTCCGGCGAGCCCGCCCTGGCAGCGGGTCGGCAAGGACGGCGACTCCGAGGCAACGGTGAAGCTGGCCACGGATGAGGCGCTCTACAAACCCGAGCCCGCGGCCGAGGAGACCCAGCCGGTCTCCCCGGAGCAGCGCACAGTGGTGACCGGAAGCGCGGCGCCTCGCCTGTTCGGCGGAAGTGGAGACACCCCACCGAGCGGCGAGCCGTCCGCGGCCGCCATCCCGTCGGCATCGTCCCAGCGAGCCCGGCCCAGCGCTTTGCGGCGCCCGGGCCGCGGCCCGCGCCGGGCATCGCTGCAGGTGAAGCGGTTCGACCCGTGGTCGGTGCTCAAGCTGTCCCTGGTCCTGGGCGTCGCAATGTTCTTCGTCTGGCTGGTAGCGGTCGGAGTGCTGTACACGGTCCTCGACGGCATGGGCGTCTGGGACAAGCTGAACGGAACGTACTCGTCCCTGGTCGGCGGCGAAGGCGCCAACGCATCGGCGGAGCCGCTGATCAGCGCAGGCCGAGTGTTCGGCATCGCGGCGATCCTCGGCGCGATCAACATCGTCCTGGTGTCGGCGCTCGCCACGGTGAGCGCGTTCATCTACAACGTGTCGGCCGACCTCGCGGGAGGCCTGGAAGTCACCCTGTCCGAACGGGAGTAACCCGGTTGCAGGGCCCCCTCGGGGGTCCTGTAAAGTTCTCCTCGTTCAAGGGCCTATAGCTCAGGCGGTTAGAGCGCTTCGCTGATAACGAAGAGGTCCCAGGTTCAAGTCCTGGTAGGCCCACGCAGGTCAAGCCCGGTTCGCGTCTCGCGGACCGGGCTTTTGCGTGACCTGAGTGACAAACTGAGTGACATGCCGAGTTGGCGGTCAGTCCTTCGGATACTCGGCCGAACCAGCGGCCGTCTGCTTGGCAACGAACCGCTCCCAACGCGGCCTACCACTGTAGCGGAGCTAGACGCCGTCCCAGGACCGTGATCCGCTACTGCAGTTCGTCGATGGAGCTCGGTGCGCCGAGCCCGGACTCGCGCCAGGCCCTGTTCGCCAAGCGCTTCGAAGAGCCTGCGCCAAGCTGCTTGACTTGCGCGTCCTGGCGGCCCAGCGGGCGGATGCGGCCCTTACCGTTCGCCGTCATCATCGGCCCGCCCGGCGCCGAGGAAAAAAACTTGGGCAAATTTCGGGAGGATCCGGGGCCGTGAGCGTTCCTCTAACAAGCAGACGCCAGCCAGGGGCCTGCCCAGGTCGGCCATCCTAGGCTGGCTGCTGCGCGGGTCCTCGGAGTTTCCAGGGCTTGACCCGCAGGGACACCGAGCCGAGCAGTGCAGTTCGGGGTCTGAGAATGAAGGAGGGAACCTTGGCCATCAAGGGTCCTGAGAGCTGTGAAGACGGGAACTCCGAGAGCGACTTCACGTCGGTCGAGAGGTTCCTCGAAAAGATCTACCCACGCCTGCGCAGCAGCGCGGTCTGGATGGTCAACCGGGACAACGACCTCGCCCAGGACATGGTTCAAGAAACCGTCCTGAAGCTCTGGCGTCGTCACCAGGCCCTCCAGGAAGACGGGAAGGAGCTCCGCTTGAGCCCCGGCCTCGCCTTCGTCGCCCTTCGCAACACCGTGAACGACCACTTCCGCAGCGAAGCGGTCAGGACGCGGACGAAGGGTCAGGCCGAAGTCATCGCGTCGAACATGACCGCGAATGACCCGGCCATCATCGTCACCGAGGATGACGCGACGAGCACGTTCTTCGAGTCGCTGGGTCCGGAGCAGCAGAAGATCATGCTCCTTCGCGTCGGGGGTTACACCCTGGACGAGATCGGTGCCGAACTCGGCTTGGCCAAGGGCACGGTCAGCAACTACCTGACCAGCATCAGGAAGGCCTTCCGTAGGTCTTTCCCCGACGCTACGCGACGCCGCTTCCCTGACAACTGAGCAACACCAACTACGGATGGATGGGTTCAATGCGCAAAGACGCTCCGGCGAGTTGCGACACGGCCCCTCGGACCTCCCCTGAGGAGGTGCGCCTGGGCCGCCTCCTGCAACGACTCGAAGACGAGTACCAGGCCTCCGGCGGCTCCCCGGCCCGCGAGGGCCGGGGGCCGCTCCTCCGGCCGACCGAGCGGTCGGAGAACTGGCCAGCAGACGAGCTGGCCGAGGCACTACGCCACGGAGAAGCAGGAGATCCCAGCAGCGCACGACGCGCTGCGGAACTCCTGGAACTGGTTGAAGACTTCCCGGCTGCTCAAACGTGGTGGCATCACGCCGCCACGCTCGGAGACCGGGACGCCATCAACTACGTCAGAGACGTCCTCAACGGATGAACTGCCCTCAGACCCCAGGACATCCAGACGAGGACAGCACGACCTCGCCGACGGCTACTCCGGCACCCGCAACCAGCGGTCGCTCCAGCAGCCACAGCGAGTTGCACCACGCGGTCAGCAATAGAGTCCCGAACCCAAAATGCGCTGGCCGCTACGGGTTCTCTCACACCCTCAGAAGGAGGCGAACCGTCCAGTGGAACCTACGTCCCTAGCGCCACTTCCTCCGATCCAAAGGTGGAGGAGGACAGCCTGGATCGCGGTGATGGCGATCTTTGCTGGCATTGCCGCTAGCGGCACGATCCCTCGTGGTGCTGCAATGAGCAACCGGCTCATGGTGCTTGTTGTTGCACTGCTACCGCGTCACAGGATCGAGTAAGTGACTGCCCCCGGGACGAGTTGGCACTCGTCCCGGGGGCAGCCCTTTCATGACTGCGTTACTATGCCACCGAATCTGGGAAAATCGCGTCCATCGTTTTCGCCCCGTCCTGAATCACCGGCCGCAGCTGGTGGCGGTAGACCAGCTCGGTCACCTTCGTATCGGAGTGCCCCACAAGCCGCGAGATCTCCTCGATCGTGAGCCCGTTGTCAGAGAGCAGTGACACGAAGCTGTGGCGCAGTTCACGAGGCGTCCAGTCCTGCGGTTCGAGGCCGGCGATTTTGAGGATGCGCCGGAAGCCGCGCCGGACGTTGGCTGCGTCGAGTTCTGTCCCGACGTCCGATGCGAACACGATCCCGTGTTCCTGCCACCGGTCGCTGGCCAACTCGCGCTGCCGCTTCTGCCGGCGCGCCTGGCGCTCCATAGCTTCGACGGCCCGCCCCGGGAGCGCGAGTGACCGCCGAGACTTCTTAGTTTTAGTGTCGCCGCCAGCCCGCACCGACCGCCACACGTTGACGTGAGGCGGAATCGGAGGGTCCGCGTCGACCTTTCCAACAAGATCGACCTCCGGCCACAAGAGGGGACGAGCTTCCTCGGTCCGCGCTCCGGTCAGGAGCGAAACCACCGTGTAGTCCCCGTACGTTGAGTCCTCCGCTTCGGCCGCGCCGAGTACCGCCACGGCCTGAGCGAGCGTCAGGGACTTCGATCGCCGTCCAGCTCGACCGGTCGGAAGCTCGTCGCACAGCAGAACCACGTTCCGAATCCCCTTGCCCTTTGGCCGCTTGGCAGCGCGGTTGATCGAGCGCCGGAGGATCGAGCGGAGGTCGTGCAGAGTGCGAGTGGCGAGCACCTCTGCCTTTTCCTCCAGCCAGGCGTCGACATCGTCAACGGTCAGTTCCTTCGTCTGCCGTGGGTCCAGAAGGACTCGACCGCCCAACGCCGGAATGATGTGCGTTTCGGCCAGGATGGTCAGCTTCTCCACCGTCGCGGTGCTTCGGCCGTTGAGGCCGTGGCTGAGGAAATCTCGGACCGCCTCCGTCACCGTGAAGCCGCCGACCGCGGTCGCCGAACCCTCCTTCCTGCGTTCCAGCAGCCGGTCGAGCGCCGCCTTGGCTTCCGTCTTCGTCTTGCCGCTGCCCCTGCGAACGATGCGCTTGCCGTTCGGCCGCCAGCCGACGGTCAGTTCGGCGATCCAGCGCTGCCGGGGCTCGGACCAGTACAGGCCGCCGTCTCCATGGCTACGCGTTTTCGGCATAGCTGACCCCCGCTTCCTTCATGAGCAACTCGACGTACTGCTGGATGGCGACGGCCGGCACGAGCCGGGCGCGTCCCTGCTTGACCGAGTGCAAGCGCCCCGCGCGCAACTGTTCGTAGATGACTGAGCGGCTCATCGAGAGCAGGCGCATCGCTTCGGTGATCCGGTAGAGGTGCCGTTCGGGCACTGCGACCGGCATGGGTACGGCGTTCATCGATCCCCCTCGGTGTCGTGGTCCGGCTTGGTGGGCGCGACGTCCGCGACCTCCGCGACCGGGCTGGTCAGCACAGGTGCAAGCGACGGTTGGGTGCCGCGACCGTCCGCGACCCCGGTTGCGGAGGTCGCGGCCAAGCTCGGCGCCTCCGCGACGCCCGCGGAGGTGCTGACCTGCGGGGTCGCGGCGGTCGCGGCAGTCGCGTCCGTTTCGAGCGGCGGGAGGTAGCGGCTCCAGGCATCGGCAAGTCCGCCGTCGCCGTCGATGCGATAGCCCTTCAGCGTCTTGCCGCTGACCTTGAGATCCTTCGGCCGGACCAGGTACCGGTCGAGTTCCTTCGCGAGACGGCGGCTGTCGAGCGGCTTGCCCTGGACATCGGTCCACGGGCCGTCTTCGATGCCGTGTAGCTCGCGGATCAGCTCGGCCGTCACCATGCGGTCGGTGTTCTCGACCGTGAAGATCTGCCGGACGTCCGCCAGCAGTCGCACGCCGATCGAGGCCGGTTGCGCGGTTGCTTCGAGCACGAAGTGCCGGCAAGCCCGCCGCGCTGTCTCCGGCCAGTGCCCGCCGGCCGCGTCCGCGATGGCCAGCAGCGGCCGCCAGATCTCCGCCGCCCGGTCGCGGACGCCATCCGGGCGTTCCGGCCGCGCGCGGCTCACCTCGTCGCCGACGCGACCGACCCACTCCGCCAGCTCGGCGCGCACCGGCGCCGACTCCCGCTCGACGTCCTCTTCGATGAACTCCTCGACGACTTCGTCAAAGCGGCGCTTGCGCATGTGCACGGTGATCGCACGGGTGGTGATCGTGTCCGGCATCCCACCGGCGATCCCGGCGAGCGCGACCGGCGCGTAGACCGGGAACCGGGTCACGTTCATGCTCTTGGCGTCGCCGACGCACCGCGTCACCGTCGCCGAGCGCTTGTAGCCTGCGTTCAGCAGCGCGCGGAGGTCCTCGTTGTTCCCGCCCGTCTTCGGGTTGAACACCGCGTCGATCTCGTCGAACAGCAGCGTCATCGGGCCGTCGGCGAGCATTCGGAAGATCGCGGCCGGGGTGATGCTGATGGTCATCTCCGGCTTGGCGACGAGGTACTGCGCGACCTCCAGCACGCGCGTCTTGCCGCTCCCCGGCTCCGCCGAGTCGAGGATCAGACGCGGCGTGACGTAGAGCCGTTCGGCGACGTGGGTGTGGGCGTACCAGAGCGCCAGCGTCGGCGCGGCGTGCTCGTTGGCGAATGCGGAGAAGCGCGACACGAACGTCACGACCGCGTCGAGGACTTCGTGACCCGGCTTCGCGAAGGCTCCGGCTGGTGCCGGTCCGAGCCAGGTGAGCGGGTGGACCGGCGCGGCCTCCGGGAGCGACTCGCTCGGCTGGGCGCCGCCGTCCTCTGCCGGCTTGGCTGCGATATGGCGGCCGCGCCAGACGCGCTGGCAGTTCTCCGAGCAGAAGTCGCCGGACGGCGAGTCGCCGCGCGGTCGGCCGCACTGCTGGCACTGGGGCGCTGGCTCATCAGAGATCACGAAGTCGATTACGGACAGGGTGTCGTCGATTTCGGACATCAGGCAGCCACCTCCAGGCGCGTGGTCGGTTCGTCGTCGCCTCCGGCCTCGCAGTAGCGCCTCCAGAGGTCGTCGAGCCGTTCGGTGTCGTCGAGACGGCGGCGGAGAACGTCCGTTGCCGAGTCGCTGTCGATGGCCTGGACCAGGCGCACGGCGTGCTCACGAACGGCGCGGCGGTAGGCGTCCTTCACGACAAGCGCTTTGAGCCACGTGCCGTAGTACGCCGGCGGCAGGATGGGACCGTCCGAATAGGTCTCGACGATCCAGAGACCGACGTGGTGCAGGCGGTTCGCCTGTCCGGAACGCAGCTCCGCCGGGGTCTTCTCCCGAGCGTGGTCGATCACGGCCATGGGCGTCGGCGACTGGTCCGCGGCGACCAGTTCGATGACGAGCTGGAGCACGTACGCGGCCACCGGTGAGCCGAAGTCGTCGGCGCGCATCCCCGCGAGAAGCCGCCGCGCGGCCGCGATACGAACCTGCATGACGCATCCGAGGAACTGACGCTCGGGGTCGAGCAGTGTGGTCTTCATGGGTGTGGCCTTTCGGTCGAGCTGCGAGTCAGCGGTTGTCGTCGCGGCGGTCGCGGTCGCGGAGATCGCGGTACGACCGGCGGGTGCGGAGGCAGGTGTTGTAGGCGCGGCGGCCGGCGCGGAGCGTGCGGCCGGTCCCGTTGCACCGGCGGCAGAGCCGGATCGCGCGGAGCAGCGGCGAGCGGAAAGAGCCAAAGCCCCGGCAGGAACGGCACGGCTTGTACGGGTAGACCGCGCACGACCACGAGTAACCAAGAGTGACAAGCGTGAGCATGATCAGGATCACGGCGATTGGACTGCTAAGGGGGTTCAACGGAGCCTCCGGGGCTGTTCTTGGCCGCACTCGACCCGCGCCTCTAGGCGCTAGGGCGCCGATCAGCGGTGTTGTGAAGGTCTAGGGAGGGCTCTAGGTCTAGAGGGAAGAGGCTCTAGACCTAGAGCCCTGCGAGAGCTAGCCGCTCTTGCGGTTCCGATCACGCTCGGTCAGTGCGTCGGCGATCCACTCGCGCTTGACGCCCATCCGGTTGGCGCCCTTGCCGGTGTCGACGTCGTTACCCCAAACCTGCTTCGTGGTGATCCCAAGCGGCTTCAGCGCGGTGGAGAGCTGGGTTGCTTTCGCAGCCCCGGTCGGCAGTTCGGCCCATGGGCCGTAGACCGCCGGACGCAGCTCGGCGAGCCGGTCGACGATGCGTTCCGACCACGCCTTCTCGGCGTCGCCGATCGCGGTCAGCACGTCGGCGAGCAAAGTGCTCGTGTCCTCGTCCTCCTCGGGGGTGAGGTCGAGACCAGCCGCGTAGCCGGTCAGCCGTCCGGCCGCGAGCCGCGCTGTTCGAGCGCGGGCCGCGATCTTCTCGGCGTCCGGACCGTCGATGTAGACGCCGCGGGTGATGCGCGGCTCGTCGCCTTCGCCGGCCAGGTAACCGATGCCCTTGTCCCGAAAGGACAGCGTGGTGGCTCGGATGCCGTTCCGGTACGACGAGGTGCCAAGGACCATGTCGTTCGCCTGCTGGCCCGTGACCTTGAGGCAGAACCGCATGACTGCGTTATCACTGATCGCGGTCGGGATGCTCTTCGCGTCCGGCCGTTGCGTGGCCAGCAGGATGATGATCCCCAGCGCCGGGCCGCGCTTCACGAGGTCGGTGCAGACCTCCTCGATCTCCGCGCCGTAGTCAGGGTGCTCGAACCACTTCTGACATTCGTCGACGCCGATCACGATCGGGTGCAGGCCGAGGGACTTCTTGCCGGCCAGCTCCGGCGTGACCCTGTTCTCCGGGCACAGGTCCTTCGGCAGCTCGCGGATCACCTTCGCGCGCCGCCGCAGCTCCTCGGCGAGCGCCCGCAGGTCGGCGACGGCGTACGCGATGTCGTCGGGCTCGTCCCCGGCGCGGTACCGGTGGGAGACCGCCGCCAGCGGCGAGAGGTCGCCGGTCCCCTTGAGGTCGAACGAGTGCAGCTCGGCCCGCGGGTCCAGCGCGGCAATCAGCAGCAGCTCTCGCAGCGTGAACGTCTTGCCCATCCGCGGGATCGCGCCGATGACCATGGAGATGAACATCAGGGTGACGTCCACCCACCGGCCGCGCTGGTCGGTACCGAACGGCTGCGGCTTGAACAGGTCGACGGTGCCGGGCTTCCGTAGCGGCCAAACGGGCTGACGCGACTTGGACATGTCCTGGTCGCCGACCCACAGCACCATGCGCCCGGGGTGCACCTCGGCGTTGCCCTCCGGCCAGACGCACCCGAGCGGTCGGCCGAGACCCGAAGCGAGCTTGGCGCGGCGCTCGACCACTTCCCCGACCGTCACACCCGGCGGAAGGTCGACGTCCGCGCGCCAACCCGGCCCGTCGCGGGTGATCGGTGCCGTGAAGCCGATCGCGTTGGGGTTCTTGGCAAGGGCCTGGTTGATGCCCGCGACGCCGAGCACCGACAGTGCCTGAACGACGTTGTCACTCGTCAGCTTTTGCACCTGCGTGGACAGGACGGCGCGAGACGACACCACGGGGTTGTCCCGGGTGGACCCGAGCTTCCCCAGCAGGGCGACCGCGACAGCGCCGCAAGCCCAGATCACCCACTCCGGCAACACGTTCGGCAGGGTGAACACCAGGACCAGGCCGACCGTCGACACAAGACCGAGCTGGATCAGGCGGAGGACGACTCGCCGGTCTCGCTGTTGCGACAGCTTCAAGTACAGGTCGGCCTTGTCGGCCGTGGCCGTCTCCGAACGGGCCGGACGCCCCTCGGCGTCGGTTACGTACCGGCCGGTTGCCGCCAGCAGCAAGAGGAGGCCGCGAGGTGAGCGCACCGCGAGCCGGAGCGCGTAGAGCGGCGACCGGGCAGCGTGGTAGCCCGCTTTGTGCGCGTAGTGCTTCCCCACCCACTTCGCAGCGTCCTTCGCGTCGGCCGTGGACTTGAGGTAGCTGGGGACGATCGCCTGTCGGTTCTGGGAGCGAAGGCGGTCCAGCCACGACGAGCCGTCCGTGACTCGGCGGTCGACCGGGACGGCCGGCGACTGCTCCGCGGTCTCGTCGCCGGGCTCGGCGTCGATGACGAACGGGTCGGCCTCCGCGGAAGCTGTGCTGGGGAACGCGATCACGCGCCCGCCGTGCGGTTCGTTGGTGGTGCTCATCAGTCGTTCACCTCCTGGTCGGTGGTGTCGCGTACGAGGTGTGCAAGGGCGGCGCCGCAGCCGAGGACGGCCACCGGCAGGCAGGAGACGAGCGTGGTCACCGGCCAGGGAGCGCGTTCGATGTCCGCGGCAGACATCAGGTGGTATGCGACCTGGCCGACCATCCCGAGGACGAGCGAGCCCAGGGCCGACCACTTCGCGAAGGTCCGGACTCGGTGGGTCCGGGTCGCCGGGGACAGCCAGACCCGCAGGGCGAACGCCGCGTAGGTCTCGACCCCAATCGGGAGCGTGATCGCCGAGTTGATCGTCAGGTGATCCCAGATGCCCGGCAGGAGCTGGATCGGGCCGAACCCGGTCAGCCTGCCGAGACCGACCCAGCCGCTCCAGACGGCGACGAACGCTGGCAGGGCCAGCAGGAGCACCGGCCACAGCTTGATCTGTCGCGCCTTCCCCAGCTCCGTGCCCGGGTCTGCGGTGGCGTTGACCTGCGGCTCTTCGTCGTCTGCGGTCGGTCCTTCCCGAATCTCGGGCGCCGGAGCCGGTTCCTCGGCCTCGGCGGGTTCAGTCACCGCGTGCAGCTTTCGCACGGATTTCGTGTCGGCGTCCTCGTTCAGCGCGGCGAGGATGGCGCGCGCCTTCGGAGCGCCCACTTTGAACTCGGTCATGATCCGGTTCCGCGAGGGGCATTCACCGAGGTCTGCGGCGAACTCCTGGACTCGGGGGAGCAGGTCGATGACCGAAGGCGGGTACGCGCTTCGGGTGTTCGTGGGCGTGTCGAGCCCTACCATGAGATTTCTCCTGACTGGCTTGGAAGTGGTCGGGAGCCCGGTCCGGCGGGTGGTTCTTGGCTGTTCCGTGCGCCGGGCCGGGGCGAAATCAAGCAGCCGCGCCTGGGCAGTCCGGCCGGCCTCGGAGGGTCGAGCTGACGTTCTGGCGGCTGATGCGCCGGACGTGTCGATGCGTGGCGGCGCGATCCGCGATCGGCGCCGGGCCGGTGTTCGCCGGTTCCTGGTCGAGCGCCGTCACGAAGTACTCGGCGATCATCGCGTCGATGTCCGACTCGGTCAGTCCGTCCGGCGCGTAGCTGGGCAAAGGGATGAGGTCATCCATTGGTGTGAACTCCAAGAACTTGTAGGTCTCCCGCTCGGGAGCGGCCTGTGTCGGCCGGAACTCAACGTAAGTCCTGTCTATTAACTCTGTCAACTGACTTGGGAGAGCTGACTTAGCCAACTGACTTGGCCTACGCTGGTGACATGGCATCCCTGAACCCGGACGATCCGCGTGCGCCGTTCCTGCAAGTGGCTGGCGGTCTCCGGGCCGCGATCCTGTCGGGGGAGTACGCCCCAGGAGCCCAGTTGCCGACCTACCAGGAACTGGCCGATACCTGGGCGGTCGCGGTGAACACGGCCAAGAGCGCCGTTGCCCACCTCAGGGAAGAGGGCCTGGTGGTTATCCGGCACGGCAAGGGCTCATTCGTCCGCACCCAGCCGGCCGAAGGCGATTCCACCGTTCGCTCCGAGGCATCGGGAGACGAGCGGGTCTGGCAGGCCATTGCCGAGATCAGGAAGCGTCTCGGCGAGATCGAGCGGAAGCTGGATGCCGGCTAGCCGAACAGGTTGCTCAGGAAGGTCGCCACGCCGTCGACGACGTCGACCCCACCGCCGAAAAGGCCGCTGACCCACCGAGCCGAGTCGGCCGGATGCTTGACGACCAGCACGATGACGGCGAGCCCCAGAAGCAGGCCGACCACCTTCCACAGCATGCCGCCGCCGCTCTTCATGACCGGGAAATTGCTCTTCGCCATAACGGTCTCCTCTCGTCTGCGACTGGCCCGGGAGGCCGGTCCGGCTCGGGGTTTCGATCCGGCGTTGTCGCTGATGAACTCAGGAAACCGCGCAGGGGCGGGGGTGCAGCAGTGTGCACGCGGGGGTGCGTTTTTGCACGTGGGGGGTGCACGGGGGGTGCTTTAATGACCTTCGGAGGTATCGGTGGTCGACAAGGGGAAGCAGCCGAATGCACTTCTAGCTGCGGTTATGCGACAGGCGGGGGCGACCAATAAGGGCTTTGCCCGCCGGGTGCGCGAACGCAGCCAGAAGGACGGCGGCGAGCTGGTCAGCGCCGACCACGTGTCGGTCAAGCGCTGGCTTGACGGCACGAAGCCGCACCCGCGCACCTGTCAGCTGATCGCCGGCGTCCTCGGCGAGCTGCTCGGCCGGCCTGTCGGCTTGGAGGAGCTCGGCTTTGGCGGCGGCGCTGAAATCGCGTCGGATGACGTCGGCCTCGAGTACCCCGAAGAGATCGCCCACAGCCTGATCGCGCTGGGCGCCATCACCGAACTCGAGTTGCGGACGCCGAAGCGGGTCGGCCCGCTGGCCGTCGTGCCGGAGGCGTGGAGCGGACTGGTCATCCGGTGGCTGACCGACTCCGACAACGAAGGATCGCGGCCGCCGGTTGAACCACGCTCGATCACCGTCGTGGACGTCGAGGCGGTCCGCGAAGCAACCGCGATGTTCAGCAGCTTCGACTACAAGTACGGCGGTGGCCGGCCGAAGTCCCTCGTCGCGTCGTTCCTCGACCAGGAGATCTTGCCGAACATCGGGCACGTGTCCCCGCACGACCCGGTCGGCCGGGAGTACTTCCGAGAGGTCGCGGCCCTCACGCGGCTCGCCGGCTGGACTGCGTACGACACGGGCGCGCACGGGCTCGCGCAGCGATACCTGACCCAGGCGTTCCGCCTGGCGAAGGCTGCCGGTGACAAGCCGCTTTGCGGCCGAATCCTCGCGGGCATGTCGCACCAGGCGAACTTCCTCGGGCACTTCCAGCGCGCAGTCGACTTGGCACGAGCCGCGTACAAGGGCGCCAACGGCTACGCCACCCCGACGACGATGGCGCTCTTCCACGCGATGGAAGCAAGGGCGCTCGCGTCGCTCGGCCGGCAGGAGGACGTCACGGCCGCGCTGCTCACGGCCGAGCGTTGGCACGGCCAGGGCAACCGGGTTAACGACCCCGAGTGGATTCACTACTTCGACGAAGCCGAGCTGCACGCGGAGTTCGCACATTGCTTCCGCGACATCGGGAACGCCGAGCTGGCGAACCACCACGCCGCTGCGTCCATCGCGGTCTCAGCGTCTACCTACGTCAGGAGCCTCTCGTTCTGTCGGACCGTGCTGGCCACGGCGCACCTCCAAGGCGGAAACCTCGAAGAGGCGTTGGACGTGGCCAGGTCCGTTGTCGAGACGGCGGCCAAGCTGAAGTCCTTCCGCGTTCTCTCGTACCTCGACGACTTCCGCGGGCGGCTGGGCGGGCACGCCGGCGACCCGCTGGTGAAGGAGTTCCTCGACTTCGCCAGCACCCACCTGCCGTCAGAAAACCTTCCAGTAGCGGGGCGCCTGGTCGTCGCGTAGGTCGGCGATCCGCTTCTGCACCTCGGCTTTGACGTCGGCGGACTCGTCCACGGTCTGCGAGAGCCACATGGTCATGTTCAGCTCTCGCGTCGCCCTGACGACGGAGAACCCATCCCACTTGATCGGATCGAATCCGTACGCCTCGGTGTACGAGTCGTACTCGGCTTCGGAGGCCCATCCGAACGCCTGATGGCGAACCGAAAGCACGGCCGCGTCCCACTCACGCGGCCCGAAGGCGAAGTCCTCGAAGTCGATCAGGTTCAGCGTCCCGTCAGGGGCGCGCATGACGTTCCCGGGGTGCGCGTCGCCGTGCACGGGACCGGCTGGCAGCGGGAACTCAAGGCCCCGGAACTTCTCGGAGAGTTCCTCGTACCGCTCGCGCAGGAAGTCGAGGTCGGCCTCAGGCAGCTTGCCCTTCAGGGCCTGCAGGCGCGGTTCAACCTTCGGCATCGGGGAGAACGCCGGCAGACGGAAATCCGTCGGGTGGGGGAGCGCATGCAGGTCGTGGAGCAGCTTCCCGAACTCCGCCGGCGTGATCGGGGTGTCGTCCTCTTCGAGGCAGTTCCAGAACGTGACGGGTAGCCCGTCTTCGATGAACGGCTGTTCTGCGCCGCGCAACGACGTGGCAGCAGGGAACGCGTTCTCCGCGAGCCAGCTGGCGACGAGCACTTCCTTCGTCGCCGCCGGGACCGAGCGTCCGACGCGGACGACTGCCGAGGCATCGGCCAGGCGGAAGATGGCGTTCTCCCCGAACCGGACCCGCTTCGCGCCGGCCGCGTCGAGCCCGGCGAACGCGCATGCGGCCTCGAAGACAGCCTGCGTCCGCTCTGACGTGAATGCCTTCGTCGTGGTCATCAGACTCCTCTGCGGGGGTGCCTCAGCCAGGCTAGAGCTTTGGCGGGAATGTGTGCTTGCCGAGCAGCGATGTGGGGTCCGGCCGACGCGCCGCCTGGAGGGAGGACAGGACGCGCCGGCCGGAGGCTTGTCACGGCCACGTGTCCGCGGCGCGGCCTTTCAGCGACTGGGCGATCTTCGGGTACGTCTCCAAGGCGGCTTCGCAGGTCAGGAACACCGCGCCCAGGTGGTGCCGCACGGCGACCGCGACGGCACCGGCGTTGTCCTCGTACAACGTGAACGGTTCGAGCAGGCCGGGGGCGTAGCCGGCGGCCGGGACGAGGCGCACGGATACGCGCGGGTGTCGCGTCACGGCAGCCACGGCGTTCACCTGGTCGCGGAGTTCGTCCGAGGAGCAGACGCCAGAACGTGTTGCGGCTTCGCCAATCAGGAAGGTGTATCGCAAGCCCGACGCGTCGGACGACGCGAGTTGCTGCACCGTTCGGGCGAGCGGACGCACCGTGACATCGTCGATCTCGAACGGGCCACCCTTCCGCAGCGCGCAGGCGTATTCGGTGGTTTGCAGCGCGTCCGGAATCAGCCACGGTGACCACACGAACACGTGCTTGGACTGCTGTTCGTACGTCACGTGCAAGATGTCTCCGGCGCGTCCGGTGTGGTCGATGAAGTCGCATTCACGAGCACGGCGGGCCAGGTCGACCAGATGGTTGCGCATGATCTTCGGTGATTGCAGGACACCGAGGATGTGCGCCACGGTGGTGTCCTCCGGTGCGCGCCTGCCGAGTTCGAAGGCCGACAGCAGGGACGGATGGAGGTCGGCCATCCGGGCGAGCCGGCGAAGGCTGAGGCCGCGTTGGGTGCGGGCTGAGCGGAGCGCGTTCGAAAGAATGATGAGCGCTGGTCGGGATGCTGCGTCGGTCACAGTTGAGACCGCTCCGTTCGGTCGTGGTTCTCGTCGCCTGGATCGTTGAAAAGCGCCGCGGGATCAAGGGCCGTTCCATCCAGCTCGCCGGCGCGCTGGGCGAGCGCTGCGCCGATCTGCACCAGTTGGCGCGCGAGCGCGCGCAAGCCGGACGCATAGCCCGCGTCGTCCGGCTGCAAGGTCAGCAACTCGACCGTCACGCTTCCGATCTTGGAGTTCACCCTTGAGAGGCCGGCGAGCAGTTCGCGGTCACGGGCGTGCATGCGGCACCTCGATCCGCCGGTGCTCGTTCTGGCTTCCGCACACGGGGCACATCCGGCCGGGCTTGGGGATGACCCGGCGGCGGCTGATGCTGGGGCGGTCGTGTTCCAGCGGGAACCGATCGTTGACCAGGCACCAGGGCAGCAGCATGACGATCCGCGGATTGGTCATCTCCGAGTGCAGGTACAGGTGGGCCCAGCCGTCGCCACCGGTGAACTCGTGCCACTCCCAGAAGTCACCACGAGGTCCGGTGACGTTTCTCAGCGGCCGGTCGGCCAGCGCGGTCATCGGATTCCCCGCTCGACTTCGAACTTCCGAAGCGCGGCGGCGGCCTGCGCCCAGTCGGCATCGGTCATGTCGGCGAGCTTCGTCGCGTGCTGACGAGAGTCCATGTCGATCTCGTTGAGCCGCTGGCCGCCGGTGTTGAACAGCGATCCGCCGCACCAGAACGTCGGCCGGTCGTCGCCGGAATCGCTGGTCATGACGTCGGCCTCGGGCGGGCAGTCCGTGCGTCCCGCAGGGAGATGGTCAACGCTTCGGCCAGCTGGTTCCGCAGCTGGGCGACTAGCTCGGCGGTGAGGAAGATCGGTTCTCCTGGCTCTGCCGAGCTCGTCAGCCTGATTCGGCCGTCATCTCGAACTTCAACCTCGACGAGGGCGCGAGCGCCCTGGAGGTCAACCCCCTCGGTCGCTCGGCGGGTACGTAGTGGGTCACGCATGGTGAGTGACGGTACAAAGACGCAGGTCACAAAGGTTTCCTCCTGGGAAACCCAGGTAGGTACGCTGAAGCCATGGACTCGATCGGCACAACGATCCGCCGCCTCCGCCGTTGGCGCGGAATGTCCCTGGACCAGCTCGCCGGCCTGTCCGGCCTGTCAAAGGGGTACCTGTCCAAGATCGAGAACGAGCGCACCGCGATCGACAAGCGCTCGACGCTCGTCGCGATCGCCGGTGCCCTGCGCGTCAGCCTGTTCGACATCACCGGCGACGGTTTGGAGATCCGCGACCCGCAGGCCGGCACCTCCATTCCGGCTATTCGTGACGTCCTGCTGAGCACGGACCTCGACGGCACCGAACCACCGACCGGCGACCTGGGGCAGCTGCTGTCCGAGACGCAGCTGCTCGCCGCGCTGCGCCAGGCGAACCAAGACGCTGAGGTCGGCGCCCGGCTTCCTGACCTGCTGCTGGCGTTGCACACCCATGTGAGCAAGCCGGAAGCACTCCGGTCGCTCGTCACAGCGACTCACACCACCGCGCTGCTGACCAAGGGACTTGGCGCTTTCGAGCTAGCTTGGATCGCCGCAGATCGCGGCCACGAGGCCGCATTGCGGCTCGGCGAGCCCGGCTGGATTGCGCTCGCTGAGTTCGCGCGCACGCAGGCCCTGTCCGGGCTCGGCGCGCATCGGCGAGCCGGCAAGCTCGCCGAACGTGCTCTGGACTTCGTGCCGGCCGACGCCTACGACGTGCGCGGCGCACTGACGCTCACTACGGGCTACACGGAGTCCGTATTGGGCGGAGATGCGGCCGCCGCGCTCGACGAAGCCGCCGGCCTGGCCGAGCACGTCGAGTACGGAAACCGGAATTTCCTGCTGTTCAGCCCGGTCAACGTCGTCCTGTGGCGCATCTCCTCTGCGCTCGAGCGCGGTGACCACGCCGAGGCAGCCCAGCTTGCCGCGACCGTCGATCCGGCCGAACTGACGATCGACTCGCGCCGCACGACGTTCCTGATCGAGCACGCCCGCGCGCTCTACGGCATCCGCCGGCCCGATGAGGAGGTGCTGGCGCTCCTGGTCCAGGCCGAGAAGCTGGGGCACATCCGCACCAGGACGAACCCATTTGTCCGGGAGATCATCTCGACGATGCTCGCGCGGGCTCGGCGTGAGGGCGTGGCCCGGGAAGTCCGCGGCATGGCCGACCGAATGGGAATGATCAAGGCCTCATGACGCGGTGAACCTGCCAATCAGCGTGGAAAATTCATCGTCATCAGGTCGCCAAGGCAGATTTACGGCATCTGAGTGGCACGAGAAATCGGGCGAAAGTCACCCGTTTCTGTAGATATTGGATGCGTGGTGTCGCGCCTTTCGGATAAAGAATGCATACCCTTGGTGTCGCTCCAGGCCTCTCTTGATCAGGCCGGCGTCTATGCCTGCGTATCTGAGTATCGCCACGCCGAGGATCCATTTCAATGAGTCGCGCAACGCAATCTTGGTTTCCCAAGTTGTCCCTGAGGTTGGGAGGAGGTGAGCGGAGTTGTTCCTTGCATCCACGAGGCTTTTGGCCCATTCCGTGGCCACACCCGCAGCGGCTGGGGCGCTCTCGTGAATGTACTCCACCAAACGCAGGAGTCTTTCCTTATATGTGGGCTCGAAGTACCTCAACTTGTCTACTAGCTGATCTGCAGCGTGATCGCCTAGCGGTCCTGGAATTTCACATCGAACGGCATTGGCGGCTATTCGCTGAATCTCTGAGATTGTGTCCTGGTTGAAGATTGTCTCATCGTCCTTATGCATGCGGCGGTCGATGCCTTCCGCGCAAGCAGCCAATTCCATGAGGTCGGTCTCTAGGAATCGCCCAGAGTCGAGCCCAAGGGAGCTGGCCAGAATTGTGGGCACAGGATCGATGTTCGAGAACGATGCGATGGCGTTCGCGACGTTATCTAGAGAAATATCAGGTAGTCGAAGGTAAGAGTATCCAGGTTTAATCGGTTTAACTGGATGATCATCGCGGACTATGGGGTGGTGCACGCGGTTGTAATATTCCGAGCCACTGACTAGCACCTGAAGACTCGTCACCTTGCATGACCGGTCCATCATCACTGAAGCGAGGTTCAACACCGGAGCAACGAAGTCATTGTAGAGCGCATCTAGTGTCGATGCTTGTGCGTCGATCCACAACCACGCTTTGTGCTGGATCTCCATGCCGGTGACTGTCGGTGAAGTGATCTCACGTTTGTGTGTAAGGCGAATCGAACCGGGACGCCCTGGTATCGAAGCCTCTTTCGGCTCTGGCTCGCGGTACGACAGCTCCACAGGCGAACCATCTTCGAACTTCGCATCTTGATACTTCGTGAGCCCAGTGTGAGCGGCCCACTCATCGATATACGTGAACCGCACGACCGCCTTAAGGATCGATTCACCGGGGTTCAGGTGCGCTCCGCGAACAAGCCAATACCCTTCGAATACCTGCGTACCGTTCTCAGACCCTGCCCCGAGGTCACCGAACACCTGGAAGTTCTGGGGGTAGGTATCGGCGTCCAGCAGGGTCACGTTCGGGCGGGTGCCGGTGCTGAGCCGACCATGCACCGTGAAGCGCGTGTCGGGGAACTCTGACGCCGGCAATCCTTGGACCCCGCCGTCTGCCGTAGCTCTCCACTCCACAGGAGCGGTCAACTGCCCGGCCAATGTGATCTTCGGGTTGGGGCCGGATAAGTCGAGCCAGCCAGGCAGGGTTACCTCGGGTTGACCAGCAAGCCAGAAGCGGCCCAACAGGTGCTTCTCATCTCGATCCGCCACGGCTCGCCCCTTTCGCAACCACCGCTCGTCAAGCTGCGAGAGCTTAGACGCACTGCCGCGCCTAGTCATCCGGTTAGAGCGTCGGCGGTCGCTGTCTGGCTGGCGGTGGGGTATCGACGACGTGCAGCTATCTGACGCATCTTGCCTGCTCAGGCCATGTAAGTGAGTGACATACTGGGTGACAATCGTTGAGGTCGACCACGGTCGTTGGCGGACGTCAGCGGACACTAAAGTGTGAGGTCATCGATCGTTCGCCCTTGATCAGGATGTGGCGATCTTGCCCTGATAACGAAGAGGTCCCAGGTTCAAGTCCTGGTAGGCCCACGCAGGTCAAGCCCGGTTCGCGTCTCGCGGACCGGGCTTTTGCGTGACCTGAGTGAC
>NZ_JBITCJ010000002.1:0-480682 GCF_044453095.1 Amycolatopsis sp. NPDC051758
CGACAGTAACCACGGCCCGGGGCCGGCGGGAAACCCCGGCCCGGCGCGGGTGGGGGATCCCCCGGGGGGGGGGGGGGGGGGGGGGCCGCCCCCCCGGCCCCCGCGGGGGGGGGGCCCCCCCCCCCCCCCCCCGGGGGGGCGGGGGGGGGGGCCCCCCGCGTCCGGCCGGGCTGGCGCAGGAACAGCGTCAGCACCGCGGACAGGAGTGCGATGCACCCGGCGAGGACGTACGCGCCGGTGTAGCCCCACACGCTGATGACCCCCGCGGCGAGCCCGCCGCCGCCGACGCCACCGACCAGTTTCGCGCTGTAGACCAGGCCGTAGTTCGAGGCGTTGTTGTTCTCGCCGAAGTAGTCCGGCACCAGCGCCGCGAACAGCGGGTAGAACGCGCCGCCGCCGAACCCGGTCAGGAACGCGAACACCATGAACAGGAACAGGTTGTGCGTGTTCCCGGCGTACAGCACACCGAACTGCGCGCCGGCCGCGATCACCAGCACCAGGGTGAGTGTCTGCCGCCGCCCGATCTTGTCCGACGCCCAGCCGACCACCGCGCGGCCGGTGCCGTTCACGATCGCCAGGACCCCGGCCGAAGAAGCCGCGACGAACGCGCCGAAGTGGCTCACCTTCGCGAACGGCACCTGGAAGTTGATGCCGAACAGCGAAACCCCGCCGATGATCACCAGGCAGATCCACATCAGGGGCAGCATCCCGGTCCGGACCGCCTCCACCGGCGAGAACTGCTTCACCGCGGGCGGGTTCTTGGCCAGGCGCCCGTTCTTGGACTGCCGGTCGCGGACCCAGCCGAGCGGGTCGACATCGTGGGGCCACCAGCTCTTCGGCGGGTCCTTGAACAGGAACCCGCAGATCCCGACGGCGATGAGCATGTAGACACCCATGACGTCGAGGATCACCGAGTAGTTGGCGGGGGTCAGGAACGCGGCGAACACGTAGATGAACGGAACCGCGCCGTAGGCGAAGCCGCCGTTGACGAAGCCCGTCCGCGCACCCCGTTTCTCGGGGTACCACTTGCCGACCATGTTGATGCAGGTCGCGTACACCAGCCCGGCGCCGATGCCGCCGAGCACGGAGTAGCCGGCGAACGCCAGCACGAGGTTGCCACTGTGGGAAATGGTGAAGTAACCGATCGCGCTGCACACCGCGCCGGCGAGCATGGCCGTCTTCGCCGACACGATGTTCTTCTCCCGCAACCGCCCGGCGGGGAAGGCGACCGCGGCCTGGAACACCGCCCAGATGCTGGCCAGCCAGAACGCGTCCGACAGCGTCCAGCCGTATTTCTCCTCCAGGGTGCCTTCGACGGCGCCCCAGCCGTATTCGAACACGCTGACCGCCATCATGGCGATCCACGGCAGCCAGACCATCCAGCTGCGCGAGCGCCCCATGATGTCGTGCGGGGTCTCGCCGATCCGGTACACGCGTCCGTTGTCGTCGACAATCTCCTGGTACCTAGCTGCGGTCATGAGAGTTCTCTTTCGTCACCGTTGACTTGTCTCCCGCTGTGCGCACCGGCTCCGGTCAGCCGGCGGCCGCCGGTCGCGCCACCAGCTCGGTTTCGGCGAGCAGGGAACGCTTTCCGCCGGGCTTGCGACCCGGTTGGCGAAGGAACAGGGCCAGCCCCGCGGCCAGCAGGCTCGTCCCGGCCGCCAGGTAGAAGGCCGCGCCGTAGCCCCACCCGTCGATGACGAGCTTGCCGAGGCCCGCCCCGACGATCCCGGAGACGAGCTTCGAGCTGTAGACCAGGCCGTAGTTGCTGGCGTTGTTGTTCTCGCCGAAGTAGTCGGCGGTCAAGGCGGCGAACAGCGGGAAGATCGCCCCGCCACCGAACCCGGAGACCATCGACGCCAGCAGGAACAGCGGCATGCTGCCGATCGAACCGGACAGGAACACCGCGACCTGGGCCAGCCCGAGGACCACGCACACCAGCAGCAGCGTCTGCCGCCGCCCGTACCGGTCGGAGATCCAGCCGATCACACCCCGCCCGGCGCCGTTGATGACCGCCTTCAGGCTCATCGCCAGCGCGACGATGCCACCGGCGAAGCCCATCTCCTTGCCGAAGGGGACCTGCGCGGAGATGCCGAAGATGTTCACCCCCGCCGTGCACAGCAGGCAGATCCACATCAGCGGCAGCATCCCGGTCCGGACCGCCTCACGCGGGGTGAACTGCTTGACGGCGGGCGGGTTCTTCGCCAGCGACCGGCGCACCCGCGGGTCGTCCGGCACCTTCAGCGGGTCGACGTGCGCCGGCCACCAGTTCTTCGGCGGGTCGCGAAAGAAGAACCCGCTCACCGCAACGGCGGCGGCCAGGAACAGCCCGACCGCGGGCAGGATGGCGCCGTAGTTGCCCAGGTCGAGGTAGTTCGTGAAGATGAAGATGAACGGCACCGACCCGTAGGCGAACCCGCCGTTGACAAAGCCGGTCTTCCCGCCCTTGCGCTCCGGATACCACTTGCCGACCATGTTGATGCAGGTCGCGTAGACGAACCCGGCGCCACCGCCGCCGAACAGGCCGAAGCCCAGGTACGCCCAGAAGACGCTCGGCGCATAGGCTAGAGCCACGTAACCGAGCACTGTACCGACCGCGCCGATCAGCATCGCGGACCGGGCGGACAGTCTGCCGCTTTCCCGCATCTTGCCCGCGGGGAACGCGACCGCCGCCTGGAAGAAGACCCAGACGGCCAGCAGCCAGAAGATGTGCGCGCCGTGCCAGCCGTGCGCCGCCGACAGCGTGTCCTCGGCGGAGGTGAACGCGTATTCCGAAGAGCTGATGGCCATCATGGCCACCCAGGGCAGCACCACCATCATCCACCGCGGCCGGCCCATGATGTCCCGGTCGGACTCACCGACCCGGTAGGTTCTTCCGTTCTTGTCGACTATCTCCTGAAACGTCGCTACGGTCATGAGAGTTCTCTTTCGTCACCGTTGACTGAAATTCACCGGTGCTTCGCCCCGGGCCGGGGGCTCCGCCACCCGAACCCCCGAAAGCACTGGTGGTCCCTCTGTTGCCGTCGTGCGGGTGGATCTTCGTCCTTTCTCCTTCGGCGGACCAGCCCCTGTGGAGGGTGTTCAGAGCAGTCCCGCGGCCCGCGCCCAGCGGTACTTCGCGCCGAGCACGGCCACGGGCTTTTCGGTGGTGTACGGGTAGGCGACCACGCCGTGGTCGTAGAGGTAGGTGCTCGCCTCCTCGACTTCGACGTCACCGGAGAGCGACGCGACGACGGGCTTGTGGATGCCCTTCGCGCGGTACTCCTCGACCACTTCGGAGACGAGCTCCGCGAACACCATCGGCGGGGTGACGATGGTGTGCCAGTAGCCCAGGATCAGGGCGTGGATGCGGTTGTCCTCGAGGCCCAGCGCGATCGTGTTGCGGTAGGTCGCAGGTGGCTCGCCGCCGGTGATGTCGATCGGGTTGCCGGCCGCGCCGAACGGCGGGATGAACTTCCGGAACGCCGTGTCGAGGTCGGGCGGGATCTCCATCAGGTCCAGCCCGTTGTCGACGCAGGCGTCCGAGAGCAGCACGCCCGACCCGCCGGCGCCGGTGATGATGACGACGTTCTCGCCCTGCGGTGTCGGCAGCAGCGGGATGCCGCGGGCGTACTCGAGCATGTCGTTCAGCCCGGGCGCCCGGATCACGCCGCTCTGGCGGAGGATGTCGTCGTACACCTTGTCGTTGCCGGCCAGCGCGCCGGTGTGCGAGCTGGCCGCCTTGGCGCCCTGCGATGTCCGCCCGGCCTTGAGCACGACGACCGGCTTGCGCTTCGAGACCCGCTTCGCCGTCTCCGCGAACGACCGGCCGTCCTTGAGGTCTTCGAGGTGCATGGCGACGAGCTGCGTGTTGTCGTCCTGCTCGAAAAAGGTGAGCAGGTCGTCCTCGTCGATGTCGGCCTTGTTCCCCACGCCGACGATCGAGGACACGCCCATCTTCGCCGAGCGGCTGAACCCCAGGATCGCCATCCCGATCCCGCCGCTCTGCGAGGAAAGGGCGACGCCGCCTTTGACGTCGTACGGGGTGCAAAACGTCGCCGACAGGTTCTCCGGTGTGTAGTAGTAGCCGTAGATGTTGGGCCCGAGGATGCGCACGCCGTGCTTGCGCGCGATGGCGACGACCTCGTCCTGCAGCTCGATGTTGCCGGTCTCGCCGAAGCCGGACGGGATGAGGATCGCGCCGGCCGCGCCCTTCTTGCCGACCTCCTCCAGCGCCGCAGGGACGAACTTCGCCGGGATGGCGAACACCGCGACGTCGACGTCGCCGGGCACGTCGGTGATGCTGGCGTAGGCCTTGCGGTCGAGGATCTCGGTGGCCTTCGGGTTGATCGGGTGGATCTCCCCCGCGTACCCGCCGTTGACGAGGTTCTTCATCACCGAGTTGCCGATCTTGCCGGCCTCGGCGGACGCGCCGATCACCGCGATCGACGCCGGTTTCATGATCCGGTTCATCGAGGCGAGGATCTCCTCCTGGGTGAACCGGAACGGCTCCTTCGCCGCGTCCGGGTCGACCAGGATCCGCACGTCCACAGCGGTGGCCCCGGCCGGCGTCGCGAGCACCGGGTTGAGGTCCACTTCGGACAGCTGCGGGAAGTCCGCGACCAGCTGCCCGAGCCCGGTGATCACCGCGGCGAGCGCGTCGCGGTCGACCGGCTCGGCACCGCGGACCCCGCGGAGGATCTCCGCGGCCTGGATGCCGTCGATCATCGAAAGCGCTTCCTCGGTGCTGGTCGGCGCCAGCCGGAAGGTGACGTCCTTGAGCACTTCGACCAGGACACCGCCGAGACCGAACGCGACGATCTTGCCGAAGGTCTGGTCCGTCACCGAGCCGATGATCACCTCCTGGCCCTCGGTCAGCATCTGCTGCACCTGGACCCCGAGGATCTCCGCGTCGGCGTTGTACGCCTTCGCGTTGTCGACGATCTTCGTGAAGCCGGCCTTGACCGCTTCGGCGGTGTTCAGCCCGACGAGGACACCGCCTGCTTCCGTCTTGTGCAGGATGTCCGGCGAGACGATCTTGAGCACCACCGGCAGGCCGATCTCCTCGGCCTGGGCGACGGCGTCGTCCGCCGTGGCGGCCAGCCGTTCGGCCGGCGTCGGAATGCCGTAGGCCTCGCAGACCGCACGCCCCTCGGGCGCGGTCAGCGAAGACCGCCCCTCCGCGGCCGCCTGGTCGAGGATCTTCTCGACCGCTGCGCGATCCACCACTCAGATCACCCCCGCCGCGCGAAACTTCTCGAGCTCCGCTTCGCCGTAGCCGAGCTCGGCCAGCACCTCGTTGTTGTGCTCACCGAGCAGGGGCGAGCGTTCGATCTCGACCGGCGAGTCGGACAGCTTGAGCGGGCAGCCGACGGTCTTGAAGCTGCCGCGCTCCGGGTGGGCCACCTCGACGACCGAGCCGAGCTCTTCGAGGGTCTCGTCCTCGATCAGCTCCTTCGTGGACAGGATCGGGCCGCACGGGATGCTGTGGGCGTTGAGCTTCTCCATCACTTCCCACTTGCTGTGCTTCTCGGTCCACTCCTCCACGAGCGCGAACATCTTGTCCAGTTTGGACAGCCGGACCTCGGGGGTGGCCCACGCCGGGTCGTCGGCCAGCTCCGCCTTGCCGATCAGCCGGGCGAGCGGCGCCCAGCCGGGCGGCTGGACGATCACGTAGATGTAGTCGTTGGGCCCACCGGGCGCGCACTTGACCGCCCAGCCGGGCTGCCCGCCGCCGGACGCGTTGCCCGAGCGCGGCACCTCGTCGCCGAAGTGGTCGTTCGGGTACTCGCCGAGCGGGCCGTGTGCCAGCCGCTGCTGGTCACGCAGCTTCACGCGGCACAGGTTGAGCACGGCGTCCTGCATGGCGACCTGGACGCGCTGCCCGCGGCCGGTGGAGGTCCGCTGATAGAGCGCGGCGAGGATGGCGGCCACCAGGTGGATGCCGGTGCCGGAGTCGCCGATCTGCGCGCCGGTCGCGGTCGGCGGCCCCTCCTCGAAGCCGGTGGTGCTCATCGCGCCGCCCATGGCCTGCGCGATGACCTCGTAGGCCTTGAAGTCGGCGTAGCGGCCCGGGCCGAACCCCTTGATGGAGGCGTAGATCAGCCGGGGATTGAGCGCGGCCAGCTTCTCCCACGGATAGCCGAACCGGTCGACCACACCCGGGCCGAAGTTCTCCACCAAGACGTCCACACCGGACACGAGCTTCTCGAAGACTTCCTTGCCTTCGGCACTCTTCATGTTGAGCGTGATGCTGCGCTTGTTGGCGTTCAGCATCGTGAAGTAGAGACTGTCCACTCCGGGCAGGTCACGCAGCTGCCCGCGGGTGATGTCGCCCCGGCCGGGGGTCTCCAGCTTGATCACGTCCGCGCCCAGCCAGGCGAGCAGCTGCGTGGACGACGGACCGGACTGCACGTGCGTCATGTCGAGGACACGGACGCCGTCAAGAGCCTTACCCATGACTTGTCCTCCGCTCACTTGTACATGGTCTGGTTCATGGTTCCGGGGGCGTACACGTCCGGGTCGACCCAGACGTTGATCAGCGACGGCTTGCCGGACTCCCGCGCCCGCTGCAGCGCCGGGGCGATGTCGGCCGGGTCGCGGACCTCTTCGCCGTACCCGCCGAGCATCCGGGCGAACTCGTCGTAGCGGACGTCGCCGAGGGTGTTGCCGACGCGCTCACGCGGCAGGCCGTACTTCGCGGCCTGGCCGTAGCGGATCTGGTTCATCGACGAGTTGTTGCCGACGATCCCGACGAACGGCAGGTTGAACCGCACCAGCGTCTCGAAGTCCCAGCCGGTGAGGCTGAACGCGCCGTCACCGAAGAGTGCGACGACTTCCTTGTCGGGACGCGCGTGCTTGGCCGCCAGGACGAACGGGACGCCGACGCCGAGTGTCCCGAGTGGACCGGGGTCCATCCAGTGGCCGGGTGACTTCGGCTGCACGACCTGGCCGGAGAAGGTGACGATGTCGCCGCCGTCGCCGATGTAGATCGAGTCCTCGGTGAGGAACTCGTTGATCTCGTGGACCAGCCGGTACGGGTGGATCGGGCTCGCGTCGGAGTGCTGCAGCGGCAGTCGCTTCTGCTTCGCCTTCTCCTCGACGGCTTGGAGCTCTTCGAGCCAGGCCTTGCGGCCGACCGCGCCGTTGTCGGCCCGCCCGGACGCGGCCTCGGCGACCGCGGCCAGCACCTGCCCGGCGTCGCCGACGATGCCGAGGTCGATGTCGCGGTTCTTGCCGACCGTGCGGTAGTCGAGGTCGATCTGGACGACGGTGGCGTCCTTCGACAGCCGCTTGCCGTAGCCCATCCGGAAGTCGAACGGGGTGCCGACGATGATGATGACGTCGGCGTTGTCGAAGGCGTACCGGCGCGAAAGCTGGAAGTGGTGCGGGTCGCCCGGCGGCAGGGTGCCGCGGCCGGCGCCGTTCATGTACGCCGGGATGTTCAGCGTGCGCACCAGGTCGACGGCCGGCTCGGTGGCGCGCGTCGTCCAGACCTGGCTGCCGAGCAGGATGGCCGGCTTCTTCGCGTGCACCAGCAGATCGGCGAGCTTCTCGATGTCGGCGGGGTCGCCCGCGTTCTTCGTCGACGCTCGGTAGCGGCCGGCTTCCGGGATGCGGGCCTGTTCGAGGGGCACTCGCGCGTCGAGGACGTCGCGCGGGATCTCCAGGAACGACGGCCCGGGCGCGCCGGCGTAGGCCTCGCGGAAGGCCATCGAGACGAGGTCGGCCACCCGCGCGGTGTGCGGCACGGTGGCGGCGAACTTGGTGATCGGCGTCATCATGTCCACGTGCGGGAGGTCCTGCAGGGACCCCATCTTGTGCTGGGTCAGCGCGCCCTGGCCGCCGATCAGCAGCATCGGGCTCTCCGCGCGCAGCGCGTTGGCGACCCCGGTGACCGCGTCCGTCGTGCCGGGTCCGGCGGTGACCACCGCGCAGCCGGGCTTGCCGGTGATCCGCGCGTATCCGTCGGCCGCGTGCGCGGCGACCTGCTCGTGCCGGACGTCGATGACCTGGATGCCTTCGTCGACACAGCCGTCGTAGATGTCGATGATGTGCCCGCCGCACAGGGTGAAGATCGTGTCGACACCTTCGGCCTTGAGCGCCTTGGCCACCAGGTGGCCGCCGGATATTTCGGCCGGCGCGGGCTCGGCGCCGTTCGTCGCTCGGGCACTCTCCCCCGCGGTGGTGCCGGTCGTGGTCAGCGCCATCACTCAACTCCTCTGGTCCACCGCCGGATCTCTCTTGTCCGGCGCTCCGTACTCGGTCCGCTCGCCGCCGCTCCCCTGTCCGTCGAGGTCAGCGGCCTCTTCGCGGCAGACTGTAGATTGCATACCGTATGGGGTAGGCATATAGTCACTCCTCAAGCAGCCCGTGTCCAGGGCCATCCGCAGGGTTTTTCCCGGGCTTCGAGCCGGCCCCCGCGGACCACCACCGCGTGCCCGGACACGGCGGACCTCCTTGCCCTGCACCGTCGCGGAAAGGACGCCCCCGCATGGACCTCTTCGAACACGAAGCCCGAGATCTCTTCGAGAAGCACGGTGTGCCCGTCCCCCGTGGCCGGGTCGCCGCCGATCCCGCCACGGCCCGGTCCGCGGCCGCCGGACTCGGCGGCCCGGTCGTGGTGAAGGCCCAGGTGAAGACGGGCGGCCGCGGCAAGGCAGGTGGCGTCCGCGTGGTGCATACAGCCGACGACGCCGAGCAGGCCGCCGACGACATCCTCGGCATGGACATCAAGGGCCACACCGTGCATCGCGTCCTGGTGACCGAAGCCAGTGAGATCGCCGCGGAGTACTACGTCTCCTTCCTGCTCGACCGCGCCGGGCGCACGTTCCTCGCGATGGCGTCGACCGAAGGCGGGATGGAGATCGAGGCGGTCGCGGCCACCAACCCGGACGCGCTGCTTCGTGTCCCGGTGGACGCGCTCGCCGGGGTCGACGCGGCCGCCGTCGCCGCCGCGTTCCCCGCCGACGTCCGGGCGGAGGTCGCGGGTGTTGTCGAAAAGCTGTGGGACGTGTTCGTCGCCGAGGACTGCACGCTGGTCGAGGTGAATCCGCTGGCGAGCACGTCCACCGGGATCGTCGCCCTCGACGGGAAGATCACCCTGGACGACAACGCCGCGTTCCGGCGCCTCTCCTCGTTCGACGACCCGCACGACGGCGACCCGCTCGAACGGGAAGCGCGGTCGAAGGGCCTCAACTACGTCAAGCTCGACGGCGACATCGGCGTGATCGGCAACGGCGCCGGTCTCGTCATGTCCACTTTGGACGTCGTGGCCGCGGCCGCTTCGGCAGCCGGCGCGCGCGGGCCGGCGAACTTCCTCGACATCGGCGGCGGCGCCTCGGCCGAGGTGATGGTCGACGGGCTGACCGTGATCCTCGGCGACCCGCAGGTGCGCAGCGTGTTCGTCAACGTCTTCGGCGGCATCACCGCCTGCGACGCGGTGGCGAACGGGATCGTGCGGGCCCTGGCGGTCCTGGGTTCCCGCGCCACCAAACCGCTGGTCGTCCGGCTCGACGGCAACAACGTCGCCGAAGGCAGGCGGATCCTCGCCGAAGCCGCCCACCCCCTGGTCACCGTGGTGGCCACCATGGACGACGCCGCCCGCGAGGCGGCGAAGCTCGCGATCGCGGAGGTCTGACGTGGCCATCTTCCTGGACGAGACCAGCCGGATCGTCGTCTCCGGCATCACCGGCTCCGAAGGCGCCAAACACACCCGGCGGATGCTGGCCGCCGGCACGAACGTCGTCGGCGGGGTGAACCCGCGCAAGGCCGGGCAGCACGTGGAGATCTCCGGTCGTTCGCTGCCGGTGTTCGGCAGTGTCGCGGAGTCGATCGGGTCGACCGGGGCCGACGTCTGTGCGCTGTTCGTGCCGCCGCCGTTCGTCGAGGACGCCGTCATCGAGGCCGTCGACGCCGGGATCGGGCTCGCGGTGGTGATCACCGAAGGCGTTCCGGTGCACGACACCGCCCGGCTGTGGGCACACGCCGTCGCCGCGGGCGGGCGCACGCGGATCATCGGGCCGAACTGCCCGGGCATCATCTCCCCCGGCCGGTCGAACGCCGGGATCATCCCCGCCGACATCACCGGGCCGGGGCGGATCGGCCTGGTGTCGAAGTCCGGCACGCTGACCTACCAGCTCATGCACGAGCTGCGCGACATCGGGTTCTCCACGTGTGTCGGGATCGGTGGTGACCCGATCATCGGGACGACGCACATCGACGCCGTCGAAGCGTTCGAAAAGGACCCGGAAACGGACTTGATCGTGCTGATCGGCGAGATCGGCGGGGACGCCGAAGAGCGGGCCGCGGAGTTCGTCCGGACGCACGTTTCCAAGCCGGTCGTCGGGTACGTCGCCGGGTTCACCGCGCCGGAAGGCAAAACGATGGGTCACGCCGGCGCGATCGTCTCGGGTTCGTCGGGCACGGCGTCGGCCAAGAAGGCGGCGCTGGAGGCGGCCGGGATCGCGGTCGGCCGCACGCCGAGCGAGACCGCGGCGCTCGTGCGCGAGGTGCTCGGCTGATGTCCGCGGTCCCGCGGCTGAAGCTGGCGGTGCTGGCGTGCATGGACGCGCGGATCAGCGTCTACGGGCTCCTGGGACTGCAGAAGGGCGACGCGCACGTGATCCGCAACGCGGGCGGCGCCGTCACCGACGACGCGATCCGGTCGCTGTCGGTGAGCCAGCACCTCCTGGGCACGCGGGAGATCGTGCTGATCCACCACGACGACTGCGGGATGCGCAAGTTCACCGACACGGAGTTCGCGCGGCGGCTGGAGACGCAGACCGGGATCCGGCCCGGCTGGGCGGCGGAGACGTTCACCGATCCGGTCCGGGACGTCCGGCAGTGCATCGCGCGGCTGCGGGCTTCGCCGTTCCTGCCGCACACGAACGTGGTGCGCGGGTACGTGCTGTCCGAGCGGACCGGCGAGCTGGCCGAGGTGCCGTGATGGACCTGCGCCAGCTGGCGGTCGTGGTGGCGGTCGCCGAAGAGGGCGGCTTCACCGCGGCCGCGCACCGGCTGCGGACGGTCCAGTCGACGGTGTCCACAGTGGTCCGGGCCCTGGAACGCGATCTGGGCACCCCGCTGTTCCACCGCACCACCCACCGGGTGGTCCTGACGCCCGCCGGCGAGGCCTTCGTGCCCGCCGCGCGGGCGGCCCTGGAGGCGGCTGAGCGGGCCCGGGCCGCGGTGTCGCCGGTGGGTGGCCGGGTCCGGTTGGGTGTCTGTCCGGGACTGCTCGCCGATCTGCACGGGGTGGTGGTGAGGTTGCGGAACGCGCACCCGGGGCTGGCGGTCGAGGTTCGGCAGCAGGCGTGCGGCGGATGGGGGCAGGCGCTCGCCGAGTCCACTGTGGATGCCGTGCTTTCGGTGCTGCCGGACCCCGGCAGCACCGCCGGACTCGCCACCACCCTGCTCTCCTGCGAGGAACTGGTGCTCGCCACCGCACCCGGGGGCTCCCGCTCGGCGCCGGCGGACCTGTCCGAACTGTCCCTGGTGGACTTTCCGCCGGGCTGGGCGATCCGCGATGCCGTCGACCGGGCGTTCCCCCGCCGGCGGATCAGCCTCGAAGTCGACGATCCGGCCGTCGCGGCGGGGCTCGTGCGGGCCGGGCTCGCGGCCTGCGTGCTCCCCGGCTCGGCGGCCGCGCGGTTCCCGGATCTCACCGTCCGGCGGTTCGCGCAGCCGCCGGTGTGGCAGCTCGCCGCCGTGCACCGGGCCGGTGTCTCGGCCGCCGTGGCCGCCGTGCTGGCTCAGCTCGCCTGAAGGCCCAGGCGGTCGGGTCGTGAGTAGACGTTCATCGACGTGCCGCGCAGGAAGCCCACCAGTGTCAGGCCCAGCTCCGCGGCCAGGTCGACCGCCAGCGACGACGGCGCGGAAACCGCGGCCAGCAAGGGAATCCCGGCCATCACCGCCTTCTGCACCAGCTCGAACGACGCGCGCCCGCTGACCATCAGCGCCGTCCCCGACAGCGGCAGCTTGCCGTCGCGGGTCGCCCAGCCGACCACCTTGTCCACGGCGTTGTGCCGGCCGACGTCCTCGCGCAGGCAGAGCAGCTTCCCGTCGGCGTCGAAGAGCCCGGCCGCGTGGAGGCCGCCGGTGCGGTCGAAGACCCGCTGTGCGGCGCGGAGCTCGTCCGGCAGCCCGGTCAGCGTCGCCGGGTCGGTGGTGAACGGGTCCGCGTCGACCGGCCAGGTGACCTTCGTGCGCACGGCGTCCAGGCTCGCCTTGCCGCACAGGCCGCACGAGGACGTCGTGTAGAAGTTGCGCTCCACCGAGGCGTCCGGCGGTGCTACGCCGGGTGCGAGCACCACGTCGAGCACGTTGTAGGTGTTGCTGCCGTCGGCCGTCGCGCCGGCGCAGTAGCGGATCGAGTGGATGTCCGTGGGTGCGCGCACCACACCTTCGCCGACCAGGAAGCCGGCGGCGAGGTCGAAGTCGTCCCCCGGGGTCCGCATCGTGATCGAGAGCGCTTTCCCGGCGACCCGGATTTCCAGGGGTTCTTCGACGGTCAGCGTGTCCGGCCGCGTGGTGTGCGCGCCGTCGTGGACGCGCACCACCCGGCGCCGGCTGGTCATCCGCCCCATGTCACGCCACCGGGAGCAGCGACTTGGGCCGGCCCGGCTGGGTCAGCCGCCCGGACAGCACCGCGCCGGCCAGGCTCAGCACGCCGGCCGCGGTGAACGCGCCCAGAAAGCCGTGCGAAGTGACAACAACGGCGGCGAGCCCGATCCCGACCACCGCGCCGACCGCCTTGGCGGAATACAGGATCCCGAAGTTCTGCGCGGCCGACTCCTCACCGAAGTACTCGCGCACCAGGCCGACCAGCAGCGTGTAGCAGCAACCGTTGCCGAGCCCGGCGAGCGCGACCCCCAGCAGCAGCCCGACGGCGTGCCGGTGTTCACCGGAGTAGAAGAGCACGAACTGCGCACCACCACCGGCCAGCAACGCGAACCGCAGGATCCGGTGCCGGCCGAGCCGGTCGGCGAGCCGGCCGATGAGGACCCGGCCGCTGCCGGTGGCCGCGGCGAGCAACGCCAGCGCGGCCGCGGCGAGCCCGGGCCCGGTGCGCTCGGCGACGAACGTCGCGAGGTAGGCGAGGTCGAACAGCAGCACGGCAGCGGCCAGCACGACAACGAGGTACAGCGCGAGGGTCGTCCCGCAGCGGAACAGCTCCGCCGGCCGGTAGTGCCGGACCGCGGGCCGCCGGTTGTGCGCGCGGTCCAGGGCCCAGGCACGCGGCTCGGGTGTCGCGGGCCACCAGTGACGCGGCGGGTAGCGCAGGAGCGCGGCGCACCCGGCGATCACCACGAGGACGACGGCCGCGGTGACGTCCAGCAGCACCGGACGCGCGGCCGGCAGAGCGGCGGCGAGCACGACGAACGGCACGCTGCCGTAGGCGAAGGCCCCGCTCACGATGCCGGTGCGGGGTCCGACGCGGTCCGGGAACCAGGCGAGCACCGCGCCGACGCAGGTCGCGTAGACCAGGCCGGTGCCGAGGCCGCCGAGCACGGAGTACCCGAGGAACACGACGAGCAGGCTGTTCGCGTGGCCGAGCGTCACCAGCCCCGCGGCGCACAGCACCGCGCCGGCGGCCATCGCCGCGGGCGCGGGCAGCAGACCGCGTTCGCGCAGCCAGGCCGCGGGAAAGGCGATCCCGGCCTGGCAGATCGCCCACACGGCCAGCGACAGCACGATGCCGCCGAACGTCCAGCCGTGCGCCCGGCTCAGCGCCGGGACGATCGCGCCGAAGCCGTACTGCTGCACCCCGGCGGCGAGCATCGCCGCCGCGGCCAGCCAGGTGATCCACGTCCGCGGCCGGCCGAGCAGCTCCCGGTCAGACTCGCCGACGCGGTACCGCCGTCCGTAGACGTCCTGGAGCTCGCGGACCTCGGCCATGGTGACCGCCTCCTCAGACCGTACTGAAGATTGTATGCAGTATGGAGTAGCCTGAGTGTGCGCTTATTGGGCTCGGATGTCCACTGGGATGCTCGGCCGTCAGCACGGTGCGCGGGGAAGACATGAAGGCGGCCCGGTGGCCATCGAGGGAGGAGGCAGCCACCGGGCCGGTGCTCCGTCGCGGTACCGGCCGCGAGGAGCACTTGCCAGTCTGGCCATCGGAGCCACCCTCCGACAAGCTTTTGCCCGGCCGGAATGCCGGGTCGCCGGGCGGCAGGGGTGACCACAGGGGACGCGGTGACGGCAATCGGTCACGCGCGGCAATCGCGCGGATACCGAAGTGGAGTGACGAAGAGTCGTCGCCGAGTCACCGGAAGAAGGGTCGGACGCCGTACGGATCGGCTTGGGCGCCACCGGCAAAGGTGGTCGCGCGGGGGTCGTCGGTCAGAAGCCACTACCCCGACGGCACGAACCACACCGGCGGCCATTCATCGCAACGGCCGTCACCCGGCCGGCCGGGCCCGCGGCGTCATTCGCCACGGAATCCGGCCGGACGGACCGGAAGCCCGGTCACGCCGGCCGGTTTCTCTTGCCCGGCAACGGTTCCGGGTCAGGACTACTTCTTGCGCGTCGCGCGCTTGCGCGCCGGCTTGGCTTCGACCGGCTCGGCCGCGGCGACCTGGTCGGCTTCGAAACCCGCGATGATCTCGCTGGAGAGACGGCCCCGCTCGGCGACCTCGTAGCCATTGGCCTGCGCCCATTCGCGGATCTGCCGGTTGCGCTCGCGGTCGGTGCTCGAGCTCGACGAGCCGGACAGCGACTGGCCGGTGGCGAGGCGGACCTTGCGGCCGCCGATCCGCCGGGCAGCGCCGACGTAGCGGGCGAGTTCGTCTCGCAGCGCGGAAGCGTTGTCCTCGGACAGGTCGATCTCGTACTGCACCCCGTCGAGGCTGAAGGGGACGGTCTGCGAAGCGTCACTCCCGTCGAGATCGTCCACCATCTCGACGTGCACCCGTTGCGCCATGGTTCGTCGTTCCTCATCTTCTCCAGAACACGGTCGGACAGACCCTAACCTGTCGAATCACGTCCGGCACGCGCGACACCCGTGAAGCGTCCA
Organism: Amycolatopsis sp. NPDC051758; assembly: GCF_044453095.1. NCBI lineage: Bacteria > Bacillati > Actinomycetota > Actinomycetes > Pseudonocardiales > Pseudonocardiaceae > Amycolatopsis > Amycolatopsis sp. NPDC051758. The sequence continues at coordinate 14,996 of NZ_JBITCJ010000002.1, forward strand.
CAATGGCCGCCCGGGCGAGCGGGTCGCCCGGGTCCAGGGTGACCGCAACCGGGTCGAAATGCCCGCGATCTTGGCGAGAAAATAATTTCGTGATATGCTCGAAATCAAATCGGTACCGTGGCGACATGACAGCCGCCGAGTTTCCCGGTAATGCTCCCCGTGCGAGCCGCCACGCGGCGGCACATTTGCGCGCCGACGCCGAGCCGGACAGCTGGGCCGAACGTCTCCTCGGCGACCGCGCGGAGGAACTCCTGGTGTGTCACCGGCTTCACGGCGCGCGTCTCGTCCTCGCCGGCGCTCGCGCCCAGGCCGGGTGCCGGAACCGGTTCACCGAAGCGCGGCTCACCCGCGTCAATTCCGGTATAGACCAGTATGTGATTCTCGGCATCGGGACGCGCACGGACGATTCCGGGCGTTCGAGGTCGACCACCCGGCGCCCCGGACGGTGAAACGGGAACTGCCGGCATCGCCGAGCCGGCTTCGGCCGCCTTCGTCCCGGTCGGCTTCGAAGCCGATTCGCTCCGGGAACAGCCCGTCCAGAGTGGACTCTCGACCGTTCCGCCCCGTGTTCGTGAGCTGGCTCGGTGTCACCGTGCCCCTGACGGGGAAGGCGATTCTCACCACATTGACGGATCCCGGCGGTTTTGCACCCGGGATCGGAAATCGTGACCGGCCACCTGCTGCCGCCGGAACTGCGCGCCGCGGCCGGAAACGCCTACGCCGCGGCCGTCGCGCCGGTGGCCGCGGAACAGGGTGAGCCGTGGCACAGCTTCCTCTCCCCCGCAGCCATGGCCGTGCCCCTCGGCAACGCCGGGAGTTCGAAGTCGTCGAACCGACCGGGCAGCTCGGCTGCGTCGATCCGGTGCGGCCCGCCGCGCTTTCCGCGCCGGCGCACGCGCACATTCCCGGCCGAGCAGGAATCGGCGGCGGCGGAAGCCGAACAGTTCGCCGTCAATCGGGCAGCATCGGCACTTCGAGGTCGTCCGAACGGCCGAGCAGGACCGCGCGGGTGACCGCCGCCTTGCCGAACCGGTCCCGGACCGCGTCCAGCGCGGTGTCGAGCTCGGTCGCCCGCTGCCGCTCGAACGGCAGGGCCGGCTGGAACGGGTTGTCGTCGGCCAGGTTGGACAGCGCGGCGCCCAGCAGGGTGATCCCGCGGTCGGCGATCAGCGGCAGCGCCGCGACGAGCAGCTCCCGCGCCGCTTCGAGCAGCACGCCGGTGCCGGCCGTCGGCTGGTTCAGCGTGTGCGAGCGGGTGACCCGGGTGAAGTCGGCGAAGCGCAGGCGGATCGTCACCGTCCGGCAGACGCGGTGGGCCGCGCGCAGCCGGCGGGCGATCCGGTCGATCAACGCCACCAGCACGACGTCGAGCTCGGCCGGCGTCCGCCTGCCGCGGCCGAGGGCCCGCTGGGCGCCGATCGAGCGGCGCCGCCGGCCCACCTCGACCCGGCGCGGGTCGCGGTTGTGCGCCAGGTCGTGCAGCTGGCCGCCCGACGCCCGCCCGAGCAGGCCGATCAGGTCCACCTGCTCCGACGCGGCAAGCTGGCCGACCGTCGTGATCCCGCGCGCCCGCAGCTTTTCGGTGGTGACCTTGCCGACGCCCCAGAGCGCGCCGACCGGCAGCGGGTGCAGGAACTCCAGCTCCGCGTCGTGCGGGACGACCAGCAGGCCGTCCGGCTTGGCCACCCGGCTCGCGACCTTGGCGAGGAACTTGGTCCTGGCCACCCCGACGGTGATCGGCAGGCCGGCCCGCTCGGCGACGGCCTCGCGCAGCCGTTCGGCGATGCGGCTGGGCCGCCCGCCGATCCTGGCCAACCCTCCGACGTCGAGGAACGCTTCGTCGATCGAAAGGCCTTCCACCCACGGTGTGGTGTCGTGGAAGACCTCGAACACCGCCCGGCTGGCGGCCAGGTACGCCGACATCCGCGGGGGCACGACCACCGCGTGCGGGCACAGCCGCCGGGCCTGCGCGCCGCCCATCGCGGTGCGCACGCCGTAGGCCTTGGCCTCGTAACTCGCGGCCAGCACCACCCCGCCGCCGACGATCACCGGCCGTCCCTTCAGCGCCGGATCGTCGCGTTGCTCGACCGACGCGTAGAACGAGTCGAGGTCGGCGTGCAGGATGGGACCCTCGTCCGTCATAGAACATATGTTCGCATAGACCCGCGCCGAAGTCCGCTCATCCGCCTGCCGCGGCGGGCGTGCCGCTGGCCGAAACTGAGCGTTTTCCCGGTTGTCCGCCGTGCGTGACCGCGCCCACACTCGAAGCCATCGAACCACCCGACCCTGGGGGCGAAATGACCGAGAAGTGCCACTGCGGCGACCACCACGCGTGGGCCGGCCCGAGCCCGGAAGACCGGCCGCACGCACCGCGGCAGCCGATCCTGGCTTCGACGCTGGCCCGTGAAGACCGGGCGGAAGACGCCGGGATGCTCGACCCGACCGACCGCGTCACCTGCCGCACGCACCACCGCTGGCTGCACGAGTGCGTGTCGTCCCCGGTGCACACCAACCCGGCGATCGGCTACCGCTGGTGCCGCCGTTGTGACCACCAGGCGCTGGTCGCGGTGGACGAGCTGACCGGCGACGTCGCCATCCACTGCGGGCTCTGCGGCCGCAGCCCGCACAGCCGCGCCAACCGGGAGCTCGTGGAGCTGTGCCGCCGCAGCCTGGCCCTGGCCCGCTCGAGCCGGTTCCCGGAGAGCGCCGCCGCCTGACTGCCATGATGCGGAGGTGCCCGAACCCGGAACCACCGCACTGGTGATCCTGCTGCCCGCCGCCGAACCCGTGCTGGCCGCGGCCCGGCGCGTCGACCCCGCCCTGGTCCGCCCCGGCCTGCCGGCCCACGTGACGGCGCTGTACCCGTTCTTGCCGGACACCGCGCTGACCGACGAGGTGCGCACCGCCGTCCGCGAGGTCGCCGCAGGATTCCCGCCGGCCGAGGTGCGGCTCGCCGAGATCGTGACGACACCCGGCTTCACGGCGATCCTCACGCCTTCCCTCCAGCCCGTCGCCGACGCCGTGTGCGCGCGCTGGCCGGAGGTCTTGCCGTACGGCGGCCGGTTCGGGCCGCAACCGACCGCTCATCTCACCGTGGCGATGGGTGAGGGTGACCTCGAGCGGGTGGGCGACGAGGTCCGGCCGCTGCTTCCGCTGGGCGTTCGGGCGGAAACGCTGCAGCTGGTCGCGCTGACCGAGCGTGGATGGGAGCCCCGGCTGGAAGCGCCGTTCGGGGGCTGAACAGTCAGCGCGCCGTTCGGCGGCTGAGCCGTCAACGCGCCGGACTGGCCGCCTTCGTCACCCCGTCCGACTTCCGGTACGCACGGGCGATCGCCCGCAGCCGCGCGACGTCCGCGGCGAACGGTTCCGTTGCGGCGACCGGCGGTTCCTCCTCCCCCGGCTCGTCCGGGAGGTCGCGCACCAGGCGGGCCGCGGCCGACGCCGGCAGCTCCGGTGTCACGCCGGCCAGGATCAGCCCGTCGTTGGTCTCGCTCATCGCCGTCAGCAGCCGTTCGCGGCGGGACGGCCCGCCCGGGTCGATGCGCACGATCTCCGGGAACCGCCGGGTGAGGTGCGCGCGCAGCGGCCGCAGGAGGCGGAGCGTCCGCGCGTCGCGGCGAGCGGCCGCCAGGCCGGGGACCGACGGGATCGTCAGCCCCAGCACGATCAGCAGCACCGACACCGCCGGGAACCCGACGTCGAGCGTGCACGGCAAGGTCGAGAAAGGCCCACGGCACAAGGCCTTCGCCGGATGGTCGGCCTGCAGGGCCTGGATCGTCGCGACGACCTTCCCGGCCAGGTAGGCGACGGCGAACGCCGACGCCAGCAGCAACAGCGCCAGCCCGGCGCGCAGCGCACCACCGCTCGCGCGGACCGTCACGGCGGCCACGACCCCGATGTCGAGCACGGCGAACCCCAGGTAGACCGTGTAGGCGAAGACGTAAACGACCAGCGTGGGGTGCGTGCGGTACAGCTCGTCGAACAAGCCGATGCCGCGCGGCAGGTCGGGGGTGCTGAAGAAGGTCACCACCAGCACGGTCAGCGCCACCCCGAGGGCGACGAGCCGGGTGCGCCGGCCGCGGTCGCGGGTGCCGCTGATCTCCGCGACCGTCAGCCCGATCCCGTACGCGGCGACCATGGTCGCGAGGTTCGACAGCAGGCGCCCGAGGCTGGGGTAGAGCTCGCTCTCGACGAGCTGCGCGCGGTTGGACAGGAAGCAGAACGCCGCCCCCAGCGCGATGAGCGAGACGGCCAGGCCCGCGCCCGCGCCGGTGCGCCGGGCGCGAAGGGCCCGCCAAATGCCGACGGCGAGCGCAAAAACCCCGACCCCGAGGAACAGAATGTCGATCACGGAAGAGGACTATCCCAGCAACGCCGCGAGCCGCCGGGCCTGGTCCGCCGCGCGGCCGGACGCGCCGGGCTGGACGGCGGGCGGTTCGCTCGTCGCCGCGCTCATCAGCAGCACCGCGATCAGCTCGGCCTCGTACTCGTCGGTGCCGCTCGTGACGCGGGTGAGCAGGTGTGACAACGCGCGCGGCGCGAGGTCCGGGGCGAGCTCGGCGGCTTCGGACTCCGACATCAGGCAGGTGCCGGTGTGCGCGCACAGCAGGTGGGCGAGCTCGTGGGCGATGATGTGGTCCTGGTGCAGCGCCGACGTGTGCTCGGTGTAGGCGATCAGGTCGTAGTCCGGGCGGGCCTGCCACGCGCCGGACGGCTGACCGGGCCGGTACTCGACCGGCACCAGGTCGATCTCGCGCCCGCGCCAGGCTTCGAGGCCGTCGACCCAGGCGTTCATCGACCACGGCCGGGGCAGCGGGACAGCGGCGAGCACCGTCCGCACCCGCTTCCGTGCGCCGGCTCGGAGGTCCGGCAGACCGCGCTCGTTGATGGGGCCTCCCCGCTCGGGCGCCAGCCGGGTGCACCGGGGCGCGATCACGGACGAGATCATCGTAACCGAGGCGGCCGGGCTCACTCGGGCTTCCGCCGCCGGCCCTCCCGGCGCCGGGTGTCGTCGTAGCCGGCGAGCTGGTCGAGCAGCGCCGTCACGGTGTCGCGGTCGCGCGGCGAAAGCTGCATGGCCCGCTGCGCGAGGTTCCGCGCTTCGCTGTCACGCCACGCGACGACGTCCTCGACCTGCTTGTCGACCTGCCCGGCGACGTCGTCGTCGAAGAAGTACGTCACCGGCACGCCGAAGAACTGGGCGAGCGCCTGGATGTGCGAGCGCTTGGGGTCCTTGCGCGCGCCGACGGCGAGCTGCTGGACGTGGGTGGCCGACATCGTCACGCCGGTCTGCTCGGCGACCCCGTGCGCGATCTCCCGGTAGGAGTACGGCTTGCGGTCCGGCGGGTGCACGGTCGCGATCAAATGCGCCAGCCGTTCGGCGAAACTGCGCTCCTCGCTCACCACACACCACCCTCAGCCATGAAACGTGACACGCCCCAGCCTAACTGTCCTGAAAACTTGACACAGCCTGTCCCGGAAAGACTACGATACCCCTGTCCGGTGTTTCGTAAACAGGACAGAGGACCCGGGGTGGCGCAGGCGGCCGCGGGGTGACTCACGTGGTCGCTGGGGGTGGCCACGCGCCTAGCCCCGTTCCGCCGCGCCGCTCCGGTTCAGCGCACCCCCATGGCCGCGGCCAGTTTCGTGAGGTCGTCGCGCAGTCCCGGCACGGCGTCGCCGGTGACGCAGCCGGTGGAGAACTCGACGTAGAGATCGTCGACCTCGGGGATGTCCACCTCGAAGTCGAGGTCGAGGTCGTAACGCTCGAGGTATTGCCCCGGGTCCATCCCGGCGGCCTGCCGCAGCCGGTCTTCGACGGCTCCCGCCGCCGCCTCGGGCAGCGTCCGGCTCTCCAGCTTGAGGTGCAGGTCGGCCGCGTCCGGGTCGGGGCCGAGGATCAGGTCGTTGGTGCGGTCGCAGGGCCACTCGGTGAAGTCGCGGGTGACGTCCGGCAGCGGCGCGAAGCCGGACAGGCCGGCGGTCAGGTCCTGGATGGCCGCTCCGGTCGGCGCCGCCGGGAAGGGGCCGCGGTAGAGCGACTGGTCGAGCAGCTGCAGCCCGAACCAGCCGCCCAAGAACAGCCACAGCCCGAGCCCGAACGCGAGGAAGCCACCACCGACACCCAGCCGGGGTGAATAATCGCGTGCGAAGGCATCGGGAACAACGCCGTAGCCGGCTTCGAGATCCGGCCGCTTCTCGTGCACCGCCGTGACGAAGGCGTCCGCGGCCCGGAAGTCGCGCCAGCGGGCACGCACCCGGCCGCCGCCGGTGCGGAGCTCGACAACCTCGCGGTCGAACTCGCTCGATGAACGAAGCGCGACGATCAGGCCGATCAGCAACGAGGTCGGCAGCCAGAAGGCGAGCCAGAACGGCTTGGCCGACACCGCACCGCGCCGGACCTCGGTGATCTCCGCGTACGGCAGGCGGGAGCCGCCGAAGACGATCGCGTCCGGACCGAATTCCGCTTCGGGCGGCCAGGCGCGGCCCATCAGCCAGGCGACCACCGCGACCAGCACGTCGAACCCGACGCCGATCCAGAAGAACGGGCGTTCCGGGGCGACGGTGATGCCGTAGCCGTGCCACGCGGTGAAGGCGAGCGCCACCGCGAGGACCACCCAGGTCCACCGGCGTGCCCGGGACAACGGGAGGACACGGGTCTCCGACATGCGCCGAACGGTAGGGGCGGCGACCGGGGTGGGGTACGGCAGAAAAGCCGCCCTTGCCAACGGCTTTCGGCGTAGTGGGCGGCGGTGCGGTTCGCGTCCGGCTCACTTCGCGAGCAACCGCCGCAGCACTGCCGGCGTCGCGCCGGTCTGCTCCCGGACCGTGCGGGTCAGGTGGGCCTGATCGGCGAACCCCAGATCCGCGGCCAGGACCGCCAGCCGCTTCTCCCCCGCCTCCAGACGCTCGAGCGCCCGGCTCACCCGGACCCGGTTGCGGTAGCGCGTCAGCGACACCCCCAGCTCACGCGGGAACGCCCGGCTCAGCCGGTACGGCGACACCCCCAGCAGCTCGGCGAGCGGGAACAGCCCGGCCGCCGCCGGGTGGTCCGTCGTGATCGCTTCGCGTGCCTTCGCCACCAACGCGCCTTCGTCCGAGACAGGTGTGGACGCCGTCCGGATCGCGCGGCCCACCAGGACCAGAAGCTGTTCCGCCAGCGCGTAATCGGGGTCGGCGACCGAGGCGACGGCGCGGCGGTGGGCCAGCTCCAGCGCGCCGTCGACGTACACCGTGGGACGGACGACCCGGTCCCCCGCGAGGTGCCGCCACAGCTGCGCGCCGAACGTCACCGAGGTGCAGACGTCGCCGCCCGCCGGGTGCGCGAACCGCTCCTCCTCGCCGGGCACGGCGAGGTAGGCCAGCGTCGGGTCCGCGTCCGCCGCGATGCCCCGGGCGTACCGGCGGAACCGGCCGCGGCGCACGAGCACCAGCCGGTGGCCGTCCGCCACCTCGGGTGCTGACCAGCCGGTGTGGTCGTCGGCGCAGCGCACCACGCTGACGGTGTACCCGGGGCGGGCCACAACTTCGACTGCTTCACGCACGGACCGGAAGCTACGCCGGGGGTACGACAGTTCCCGCAAGGATCTTCAAGACCGCGAGCCGGGCCGCGGGCAGGCTCCCGCACGACGAAAGGAGTCACCCCATGTCCGCAGAACTCACCACGATCGTCCTCGACTGCGCCGACCCGGCGACCCTCGCCGCCTTCTACGCGAAGGCGCTCGGCTGGGAAGTCACCTACCAGGACGACGAGACCGTCCAGCTCGGCGGCCCGGTCGGCCTCGGCTTCCAGCGTGTTGCGGGCTACCGCGGCCCGGGCTGGCCGGACGCGGCGAAGCACGCGCACCTCGACTTCAAGGTCGGCGACCTTCGCAGCGCCGTCAAGGAGTTCGAGGCGCTCGGCGCGACCAAGCCGGACTTCCAGCCCGGCGGGGACGACTGGGTGGTGCTCGCCGATCCCGAAGGTCACCTCTTCTGCCTCATCCCGGGCTGACGCGGTGGTGGCCCCTCGGCGAAGGAGGGGCCACCACGGCCGTCAGCTCCGGTAGACGCCGAACTCGTACAGCGAATACCCGTACGCCGTGCCGCGCTGCGTGGCGTTCACCCGGACGTAGCGGGCCGTGGCCGAGACGGCGAGGTCGTCGGCGCCGCCGTCACCGGACGTCGTGCCGTAGACCGAGCGCCAGTTCGCCGCGTCGTCGCTGACCTGGATCTCGTAGGCCTTGCCGAACGCCGACTCCCAGACCAGCTGGACGTGGTCGAACGCCTGCCTGCTGCCCAGGTCCACCTGCAGCCACTGCGGATCGGCCCACGCGCTCGCCCACCGCGTGGCCGTGTTGCCGTCGGTCGCGGCCTGCGGCGGGTAGGGCGCGCCGGGACCGTCGGCCTGGTAGGTCGACGCCGTGGTCGCCGCGCCGCGGGCCAGGTTCGTGCCCGGCACCGGCGGCGCGACCACGCGCAGCGAGCGCGTCTCGATGCCGACGTTGCCGTGGCCGTCCCGGGCGTAGAGGTAGATCTTCCACACGCCCAGCTGCTGCGGCGCGGTGACGGTGAACGTCCCGTTCCCGGTGAACTGCGCGGGGATCAGGCCCGCGGCGTTGTTGATGTACTTGCTGTTGTAGCCCATGGTGTAGCTGATCGGGTCACCGTCCGGATCGGACACGTTCGTCGTCAGGGTGAACGTGCCGCCGGCCGGGACGTCCGTGCTGCGGCTGAGGTTCATCGACGCGATCACCGGCGGGGTGTTGCCGCCCGTCTGTCCACTGTAGATCCGGCGGACGGCGTACCAGGAGAGCCGCTTTTCGTTGCCCGTGGTGATGTTGAACCAGACGCCGCCGAAGTCGCCTTCGGTGCCGTAGTGGAAGAGCGTCGCGCCGAGCGCCACCCCGGGGTGGGCCAGCACGCAGTTCCACGCGTTGACGTACCCGTCGCGCTTCTGCTGGTCGGTCGGTTCGGTGGGGACGCCGTTCGCGTCGTTCGGGACCTCCCACTCGCCGGCCGGACCGGTCTCGGTGATGATGTACGGCTTCGTGTACCCGCCGGCCAGCCAGTCCTGCTTCACCTGGCACACCTGGGCGTACGAGTTGACCGAGTAGAGGTCGAGGCTCGGGGTGTAGGCCTTGTAGTAGGGCCACGCGCCGGTCCAAGCGTCGGTCGAGGTGACCGGGTGATTGGCGTCGATGGCGTGGATCGCCTGCGCGGCCTGGTCGACGAACCGGGCGTAGGCGATCCGGTTCTGCTCCAGCTGGGTGCCGGAGTAGCAGTTCTGCATACCGAGGATCGACTCGTTGCCGACGTTCCACATCAGCACGCCGGGGTTCGCCTTGTAGGCGTTGACCCACTTCTGGATCTCGCCGAGCATCGTGTTCTTGTAGTTCGTGTCGGTGGTGTAGTCGATGCAGCCGCCGCTGCCGGGGCCGCCCCCGGGCTGCAGCCAGAAGCCGGCGACGACCTTGATGCCGTTGGCCGCGGCGGCGTCGAGCAGCGGCTGGGTGGTGCCGTCGGTGCCCCAGGTGCGGACGGTGTTGACACCGATCGAGTGCAGCTCGGGCATCCGCGTCGCCGCTTCGCTCACCGGCGGGCCCCACGTGAGGCCCTTCACGGTCCACGGCGTCCCGTCGACCGTCAGCTGCCAGTTCCCCTGGCTGCCGGTCACCCGCGTGACACCCGGGCCGTCCTGCGTGGGCGTGCCCGGCGTGCCGCTGACCTGGAATTCCCAGAGCGAGTAGCCGTAACCGCCGACGCGGTGGGTGCCGTAGAGGCGAACGTAACGACCGTGGCCGGTGACGGCGAGGTTCTGCGTGCCGCCGGTCGCCGTGGTCGTGCTGTACACCGTCCGCCAAGACGCGGCGTTGTCGGAAACCTGGATTTCGTAGGCAGTCGCGTAGGCGGCTTCCCAGCTCAGGGTCACCTGGCTGATGTCGGCCGGGGCGCCGAGGTCGACCTGGAGCCACTGCGGGTCGGTCCAGGCGCTGGCCCAGCGGGTGCCCGGGTCGCCGTCGACCGCGGCCGACGCCGGGGTCCCGGCGCCTTCGCTGCTCGACGCGGTCGCCGGTCTTCCTTGGGAAAGCACGGTCGCGGCGTGCGCCGGCGAAGGGCCGGCGAGCAGCCCCAGCACCAGCAGGGCCACCAGCGCCGGGACGGCACGGCGGAGCGACGGTCGGTCCACGTTGACTCCCGTACGGCAAAGGGGACGGAGGCTGGAGAGCGCTCTCCGACGCGACCGATGGTTCGTCACCGCCGCCCGCGTTGTCAAGGTTCTCGTCTGGAATCGGACAATGACTTCCCCCGCCCGGATCCGGGTGCTCCTTGACAGGGTGGCGGCTCGGTGCGCATGCTCTTGGAGAGCGCTCTCCCATTCCCCAGGCACCCTCACCGTGGAGGACCCTTGGTTACAAAAGCCGCGCTCCTCGCCTGCACCGCCGCCACCGTGCTGGCAGGCGCCTTCCTGACCGCGGCCACCTGGTCGCCCGCCGGAGCCGACGATCTGGTGACCCACCACGAGTTCCAGGTCAACTGCTCCCCCAGCCACCACCAGCCGGACGACCCGATCGTCTTCCCGGGCCTGCCCGGCGCGTCGCACGACCACACGTTCATCGGCAACAAGACCACCAACGCGGCCAGCACGACGCAGTCGCTGCAGGCCGCGGGTGTCGGCAACACGACGTGCCTGGCGCCGGACGACCTGTCGGCGTACTGGTTCCCGACCGTCTACAACGGGGACCAGGTGATCCTGCCGAACTTCGCGCAGGTCGTGTACTACAAGTCCGGCGTCCTCGACTACACGAAGGTGGTGCCCTTTCCGCCCGGCTTGCGATACGTCGCCGGGACCGTGACCGCGACCCAGGACCAGTTCCAGCACGCGGCCGGCGCCGTCGAAGGCTGGGAGTGCGGGGACAGCTTCCACAACTGGGACATCCCGGTGCAGTGCGTGCCCGGCAGCCAGCTCAACATCCGCTACCAGGCGCCGAGCTGCTGGGACGGCGTCCACCTGGATTCGGCCGACCACAAGAGCCACATGGCGTACCCGGACCGGGCGACGCTGACGTGCCCGGCCGACCATCCGGTCGCGGTGCCGATGCTGGAGTTCAAGATCGCGTTCCCGGTCAGCGGGAACATGTCCGGTGTGCACTTGGCCAGCGGACGCGGGTATTCGTGGCACTACGACTTCTTCAACGCGTGGGACCCGCCGACCCTCGCCGCGCTGGTCACGCACTGCATCAACGGCGGCCTGCAGTGCGACCCGCGTGGGTTCGACCTGTACAAGCCGGATCGCGGCACCGTGCTCGGCCCGAACTACCGGCTGCCCGGCCGGCCGTGATCCGCCGGGCCCTGGGGGCGGTGGTGGTGGCGCTGACCATGGGCGGGTGCGCCACCACCAGCCCCGCCCTCGTGGCCGCGCCGGCACCGTCCTTCAACCCGACGGACGTGGCATGGCTGCAGCTGGTCGTGCCGATGACGGAGAACGCACTGGCCGCGGCCCGGCTCGCACCGGACCACGCGGCCAGTGCGGCGGTCCGGTCCGCGGCCGGCTCGGTCGTGGCGCCCCAGGAGAAGCTGCTGGGGCGCCTGCTCGCGGCCCGCGACCGGGCCGGCCTCCCGGCGGCCGACGTCCACAGCGGACACCGGATGCCGGGGATGGTGACGGCAGCCGACCTGGTTTCGCTGCGGACGGGCCGGGGTGCGGAGTTCGACCAGCGGCTCGTCGCGCTGCTGCGCGCCCATGCGGCGCAGCTGGTCGTGCTCGCCCGGGGTGAGCAGACCTCGGGAGCGGACGCGCAGACCCGGGAGCTGGCCGCGGAGGTCGGCGCCGAGGGGACGCGGCAGGAGCAGGTGCTGGCGAAGACGACCTGAGCCTGGCCGCCGGGCGATGACCGCACCTTCGCCCGGCAAGCAAGTCCGTGAATGGCACATCGAGGGACGCTGAGTCCCTCGATGTGCCATTCACGGCATTTCCGGCTCCGCCCGCCGGAGGCTCAGTACGTCACCACCACCGGTCCCCGGGTCGCCGGGGCCGTCACCGTCAGGGTGTGTGTTGCCGCGTCCCACTTCCACCGGGACGACGGCGCCCACCCGTTGCCGACCTTGACCCGCGCCGGGGGCGAGGAGACGCCGAGGAACTTCACCGTCCACGAACGGTCGGTCACCTGGCCGCGGAACCGGCCCTGCGCCGGTCCCACCGTCAGCGTGTGCGCGCCGCCCCGCTCGGTGTAGCGGATCGGCGTGGTCGAGCTGCGCGCGGACGAAGTGCCGTCGTCCTCGTACAGCGAGAACGATCCGGACCCACCCGGCGCCACCGTCACGGTCACCCGGTTCAGCGGGTTCTGGACGTCGTTGGTCACGTCGGCCGTGCGGGTCGCCGTGATGCCGCCCGCGCGCAGGAACACCGGCATCGTGCCGAGGTCCGAGGTCACCTGTTGCGTGGTGCCGCCCGCGTAGGTCTTGCCGGAGAAGTAGTCCGTCCACTGCCCCGGCGGGAACCAGACCGACGTGGTCGCCGAGGTGCCGGCCGACGTCACCGGCGCCACCAGCATGTCCGGCCCGTAGAAGTACTCGCTCTGCGCCGCCGCGTACGCGCCCGGCTCGTTCGGGTACTCCAGGTAGGTCGGCCGCACCACCGGGACGCCGGTCGTCGCGGCTTCCTGGGCCAGGGTGTAGGTGTAGGGCACGAGGTTCTCACGCAGGTTCAGGAACTTCGTCGCCGAGTCCTTCGCCGCACCCGTGTACTGCCACGGCAGCCGGTCGCTGTGGTTGCTGTGCAGCCGGTCGATCGGCTGGAACGTGCCGAGCTGCACCCACCGCGCGTACAGGTCGTCGGGCAGCTTGTACGTCTGGTGCTGCTGTCCGCCGGAGGTGTAGGTCTCGCTGCCGCGCAACCCGGTCGTGTCGTTGTGCCCGCCGATGTCGTGGCTGATCGCCGACATGCCGGTCGCGGCCGACTCACCCGGCGTCGCGCCGACCTCCATCCGCAGCGTGCCCCACGTCGAGGACGTGTCGCCGGTGAAGTGCAGCGTGCTGCGCTTGTCCGCCCACGGCCCGGTCGAGAGCCCCACCGGACCGCCGTAGCCGCCGGCTTGCAGCGACCCGTACGCCCGCGAGATGACGAACCCGCGGCCGGTCGCCGGGGCGGCCAGGTCGGCGTACTGCTGGTTGATCCACGCGTCCGGCGTGACACCGGGCAGGCTCGAGCGGGAGCTGTCGCAGCACCAGTCGAGCCACCAGAAGTCGTTGCCCTGCTGCATCATCCCGGCGTGCAGGTCGAGGTAGGCCTTGAGCTGGTCCGGGTCGCCCCAGTCGAAGACGTAGCAGTCGGTGCCGCAGCCGGACTTGGTCAGCTTGCCCTTCGCGGTCGCCTGGGCGCGGGCGAACTGCGGGTCCGAACCCATGATGCTGGGGTGGGTGTTGAGGTTGTTGTGCAGCCCCTGCGACTTCGACCAGGCGAAGAACGCGGCCGGGTCCGGGAACTTCGTGGTGTCGAACTGCCAGCCGTTCCACGTGTCCGGCGCCTTGAAGTCCGTGTCGGTCACCAGGACGTCCAGCGGCACGCCTTCACTGCGGAAGCGCGGCAGGATCGTGTCGCGGTAGTCGGCCGCGGTGCGGTCGATGTACTCGGAGTACCAGACGCCGTAGGCCCAGCGCGGCAGCAGCTGCGGCGGCCCGGTCAGGGTCGCCAGATCACGCAGCCCGGCCTTGTAGTCGTGCCCGAAGGCGAAGACGTAGCCGTCCTGGTAGGGGTTCCCGCCGTGCGACGGCCGCTGGGTCACCGCGCGGGTGCCGGTGTTGTACAGCGCGGACGTCGTGTCGTCGAGCAGGTACCAGCCGTCCTGGTGCAGCAGCCCTTCGGTGAGTGACGGCGAGCCGTTGTCGCCGTTCACGCCGTCGAGGCCGCGCCGGTAGCCGCCGAGCGTCAGGTGCGGCTGCGGTGCGGCGGCGCCGGCCGGGGTGACGGCGACCGTGTCGACGTTGACGTGGCAGCTGGTGTCGTCGGGACAGCCGAGCACCACGTCGTTCGTGCCCGCCTTCAGGTCGACCGGGACCGACGCGCTCCCCCACGAGTCCCAGTTCTCGGTGATCGGCAGGGTCAGCGTGCGGGTCACGCCGTTCGCCGCGGCCGTCGCGGTCCGGGTTTCGTGCCGCCCGTCGCCGCCGGTGCCGTTGGCGTAGCGGACGTGCAGCTGGTAGGTCCCGGCCGAGGCGACGTCCACGACCCGGTGCGTCAGCGACGAGCCGCGGTTGAGCTCGGCGACGAACCCGCGGCCGGCGTACCCGGGGTGGTCGGTCGCGACCACGGCCGAGCCGGCCCGCAGCGCGGATTCCGCCTCACAGCTCACTTCCAGAGCGCAGCCGGTGAACGCGCGGGCCGACGCGGGCGGGAAGGCCGCGCCGGGGGTGAGCGCCGCGAGCGCGTCGACGTTGACGTTGCCGGAGTCGGCCGCGGTCCGCGCCAGGCGCACGCTGTGCCGGCCCGCGCCGAGGGTGACCGGGACCGAAGCGACGGCCCAGGTGTCCCAGTCGACTGTGGCCGGCAGGGACAGCTTCTGCGCCGCACCACCGTCGACCGAGACGCTCAGGGTGCGGGTGACGTGCTGGCCGTCCCCGCCGGTGCCGTTGGCGTACCGGACGGCCACGGTGTAGCTCCCGGCGGTGGCCGCGACGACGTCGGCGGTCGCCGCCGCGCCGGTGCTCTCGAACCCGGCGAGGAAGCCTTCGCCGGTGTAACCGCGGTGGTCGGTGGCGACGCCGAGCCCGTCGGCCGCCATGTCCTCGCCCTCGCACAACGCGCCGACCGCGCAGGTCAGGTGCCGCCAGGGCGCGGCGAGCACCGGCGTCGCCCCGGCCGTGGTGCGCACCTTGAGGTTGCCGGAGTCGAACGGCCCGGAGTCCGGCCGGTAGGTCAGGGTGGTCGCGCTGGTGCGGATCGTCAGGACCCCGCCGGACGTCGTGGAGGTGAACGGCGTGGGGGTGAAGGAGCCCCGGCCGACGGCGTTGAAGGTGGCGGCGTCCGTGAAGCGGCCGTCACCGGCGTACTCCGTGCGGATCACCGTCGGGGACAGCACCTGGAACCGGGCGTTCCCGGCGGTGACGGTCTGCCGGGCGGGTCCGGCGGCGGCCGGGGTCGCGACGGTCACGGCCGCGACGGCGCCCGCGGCGACGGCTAGCGCGCACACCAGGTGGAGGGTCTTTGCTGGTCTCGTCCGCACGGGCGGAACTCCGTTCCGGGAAAAGGGGACCGAACAGTTTTACAACGTTGGAAAAAACCCGGTCCGATCCGATCACAGCGGACGACCGGATGTCCAGACCACTCGGCCGAACTGTCCGGACAGATCAGCGGCCGGTCACCCCGTCGATCTGCTCCCGCAGGATGTCCGCATGGCCCGCGTGCCGGGCGGTTTCGCTGGTCATGTGCGCGAGCACCCACCGCAGCGTGTGGACCTTGCCGTCGATCGCCACCGCGATCGGCCGGCCCGGATCCCCCACGGCCCGGATCGCCGCGTCGCTTTCCTCGATCGCCGCGCGGTACCCGGCGAGGACGTCCGCGGCGGTGAGCTCCTCGGGGACGTTCATGTCCACGTCCCCGGGATCGGCGCCGCCGGCGACGTGGTGGCGGAACCAGACCAGCTCGGCGAACGTCAGGTGGTGGACCAGGCCGAGCAGCGTGGTGCCGGAGCCGACGAGGACCCGGCGCAGCTGCTCCTCGGTGAGCCCGTCGGTCTTCTTGAGGACGCAGTTCCGGGCGAAGGTCAGGAACGCGGTCGCGGTGTCGAGCTCGCCGTTGTCGTCGCGCGGCACCGGTTGCCGCTGGGTCTCGGCCATGCGGGGAACCTAGCGCTCAGGCCGAGTCCCGGACCACCAGTTTCGGCTCGAAGATCACCGACTCCGCACGCAGCTCCGGGTCCGCCATGCGGTCCAGCACCATCCGGGCCATCGCCGCGCCCATTTCCTCGACCGGCTGCCGGACGGTCGTCAGCCGGGGACGGCAGCTCAGCGCGACCCGGCTGTCGTCGAAGCCGATCACCGCCACGTCGTCCGGGATGCGCCGGCCCGCG
The DNA here is from genome assembly GCF_044453095.1 of Amycolatopsis sp. NPDC051758. NCBI lineage: Bacteria > Bacillati > Actinomycetota > Actinomycetes > Pseudonocardiales > Pseudonocardiaceae > Amycolatopsis > Amycolatopsis sp. NPDC051758. Next base: position 31,042 of record NZ_JBITCJ010000002.1, read on the forward strand.
TCGCGCAGGACGGTCAGCGCGCCGTACGCCATCAGGTCGTTGGCGACGAAGAGCCCGTCCAGCGCGGGTTCCTCGGCCAGCAGCCGCTCCATCGCGCGTTCACCACCGTGCTCGGTGAAGTCGCCCTCGGCGACCGCGACGTACGCGTGGCCGTGGCGGGCCATCGCGTCCCGGAAGCCCGCCAGCCGGTCCTGCCCCGCCGGGGTGCCGGGCGGGCCCGCGATCGTGGCGACCCGGTGGCAGCCGCGCGCGACGAGCCGGTCGGCCGCGATCCGGGCGCCGTCCTGGTGCGCCACGTCGACGTAGCAGACCGGCGCCGGGCGGGCCGGGCGCGCGAACAGCGCCGTCGGGACACCCGCGTCCGTCAGCATCCGCGGCAGCGGGTCCTCCGCGGGGTGCAGCGAGATCAGCAGCACCCCGCTCACCTGCTCCTGCCGCAGCTTCGGCACGAGCTTCGAGCGCTCTTCGTCGCTGTCGACCAGCATCAGCAGCGGGTGCAGGCCCTGCGGGCGCAGGTGCGAGACCACCCCTTCGACCACCCGGCCGAAGAACGGGTCGCCGAACACTCCCCCGGTGAACGCTTCGACGTGCCGCTCCGGCTCGGACACCACCAGGGCGATTCCGCCGGTGCGCCGGGTGACCAGCGAGCGCGCGGCCCGGTTCGGCACGTACCCGGTGTCGGCGATGGCGCGTTCGACGGTCTCCCGCAGCTTCGGGTCGACGTTGCGCACGCTGTTGACCACGCGGGACACCGTGGCCCGCGAGACGCCGGCAACCCGCGCGACGTCCTCCAAGGTCGGCGGCGCCGAGGGCGGCTGCGTCGTCACCCGTTCTTTGTAGCACGCTGTGAGAGCGCTCTCCCACCGCCGCGCCGATGACAAATGTCATGGGCGGCCGGTGTGGGACGGCACTGCCCCGGCGGGGGCCCGCGCGACGAGCATTTCCGGCATGACCACCACGACTCCGAACACCGTCGCGGGCTTCCGGCCCGTGCTGCTGCTCACCGGCGGCTACCTCACGCTCTCCGTGCTCACCCTCATCGTGATCGTCCTGTTCCGCGACAACCACACGATGGTGACCGACGCGGTGTGGGTGCGCGCCACGATCGTCGTCGCCAGCTCGCTGCTGACGTTCTCCTTCGCCCGCAGCGCGGCCCGCGGGTCGCGGAAGGGCCTGCTGCGACTGCGGATCGTCGCCGGGGTGATGCTCGTGGCGATCGTCGTCATCGTCGCCCTGCCCGGCCTGTTCCCCCTGTGGCTGCGGATCGAGCAAGCCGCGTGCGGGCTGCTCCTGCTCGGCGTCACGGTGCTCGTCAACAGCCGGCGGCTGCGTGCGCGGTAGCGTCCCGGTGGTGAACCGGACGACGGACGTGCAGCGCTGGGTGCGCGGCTGGCGGGTGATGCTGCTCGACGCGGGCATGCTCGTCTACCCGGCGGTGACCGTGCCCGGCGTGCTGCAGAACTCGGCCGGCCGCGCCGCGGTCGCCGGCTGTGTGCTCGTCGCCGTCTTCTCCGGCTGTTACGTCCTCGCGGCGACGGCGGCGGCAAAGCGGGCAGCGGTCCGGTTCTGGTCGCTGCTCGGGGTGTGCACCGTGCTGTTCGCCGCCACCCTCCCCTTCGCCCACGATGCCGCGTTTTTCCTCCTCATCGTCGTTGTTTCCCTGGCGGCGCCCCGGCTTCCGCGCCACGCCTGGGCGCTCGTCGCCGTCTCCGCCCTCGCCGCCGTGGTCGTCCCGTGGGTCGTGTGGGACGGCCCGGGCTGGACCGAGGCGGTCGCACTCGTGTTCACCGTGCTCGTTGTGCACGTGTTCGCCGAGGCGGTGCGGGCCAACGCCGCGCTCGTCGAGGCCCGCGCCGAGGTCGCGGGGCTGGCGTCCGAGGCCGAACGCGCCCGGATCGCGCGCGACCTGCACGACCTGCTCGGCCATTCGCTCACCGCGATCACGGTCAAGAGCACCCTGGCGAGGAGGCTGCTCACCGCCGACGGCGAGCGCGCGGGCGAGGAGATGACCGCCGTCGAGACGCTGGCCCGCCAGGCGCTGACCGACGTCCGTGCCGCGGTGTCCGGCTACCGCGAGGTCACGCTCGCCGGTGAGCTCGCCCGCGGCCGCGAGCTGCTGCGTGCGTGCGGGGTCACCGCCGACTTGCCGACGGCCATCGACGTTGTCGGGCCGGAGCGTCAGGAGCTGTTCGGCTGGGTGGTGCGGGAAGGCTTGACCAACGTCGCCCGGCACGCGCGCGCAACCAGGTGCACGGTGGCGCTGTCGGCGTCCACTGTGGAGGTTGTGGACGACGGTGTCGGCGGGCCGCCCGGCGGGGGCTCCGGGCTCGCGGGCCTCCGGGAGCGTGTCGAGGCTGCCGGTGGGAGCGTCGAAGCCGGGCCGGTGGAGCCGCACGGCTGGCGGCTGCGGGTGACGCTGTGACCATCCGCCTGCTGCTCGCCGACGACCAGGAGCTGGTCCGCCAGGCGCTGTGCGCGCTGCTCGCGCTCGAGGACGACTTCGAGGTGGTCGCCTCGGTCGGCCGCGGTGACGAGGTGGTCGGCGCGGCCCGCGAACACCGGCCCGACGTGGCGCTGCTGGACATCGAGATGCCGGGCCTCGACGGGCTCGCGGCCGCGGCGGTGCTCGCCGCGCAGGTGCCGGACTGCCGCGTCGTCATGCTCACGACGTTCGGCCGCGCCGGTTACCTCCGCCGCGCGATGGAGGCCGGCGCGGCCGGGTTCGTCGTGAAGGACGCGCCCGCGGACGTGCTCGCCGACGCGATCCGCCGCGTGCGGAAGGGCGAGCGGGTGGTGGACCCGGCGCTCGCGGTCGCGACGCTGGCGGCGGGCGAATCCCCGCTGACCGCGCGGGAACGGGACGTCCTCATCACCGCGCGGACCGGCGCCACCATCGCCGAGATCGCGTCCCGGTTGTACCTGTCCGAAGGCACGGTGCGGAACTACGTCTCCGCGGCGATCACCAAGACCGGCGCGCGCAACCGCGTCGAGGCGGTGCGGGTCGCGGACGAGCGCGGCTGGCTCTAGGCACGCCGTACACTCCGGGCCGGGATCCAGAAGCGAGCAGGGGGCACGGTGAGCGGTATCAGGGTGTTGGTGGCGGGAGCGAGCATCGCGGGGCCCGCGCTGGCCCACTGGTTGCGCCGGCGGGGAGCCGAGGTGACCGTCGTGGAGCGGGCTCCCGGGCTGCGGCCCGGCGGGCAGGCGGTGGACGCGCGCGGGGTGACCAAGGAGGTCATCCGGCGGATGGGGCTGGACGCGGCGGTCCGCGCGGCCCGCACCACGACCGCCGGCGCGCACACCGTGGACGCGGACGGGACCGTGCTGGAGACCTTCAGCGCGGAAGACGACGGCGGCGACGGGTACATCTCGGAGATCGAAATCCTGCGCGGAGACCTGTCGCAGGTGCTCTACGACGACACCTGCGACGGTGTCGAGTACGTCTTCGGCGACCGGATCGCCGAGCTCACCCAGGACGCCGACGGGGTCGACGTGGTCTTCGCCGGGGGCGACCGGCGGCGCTTCGACCTGGTGATCGGGGCGGACGGGCTGCACTCCGCGCTGCGGGCGATGGTCTTCGGGCCGCGCGAGCGGTTCGTCCGCCACCTCGGGCTCGTGCTGGCCTTCTACAGCGTGCCCAACGAGTTCGGGCTGGACCGCTGGCTGCTCGACTACCAGGAGTCCGGGCGCTCCGCGAGCCTGCGGCCCATCCGGGACGCCACCCGGGCGATGGCCATGTTCTCCTTCCCCTCGGCCGACTTCGACGTCGACTACCGCGACGTCGAAGCCCAGAAGCGGCTGCTGCGCGAGCGGACGGCCGGCCTGGGCTGGCTGGCCCCGCGTATCCTCGCGCACCTGGACGACACCCCCGACTTCTACCTCGACCAGGTCGCCCAGGTGGTGATGGACCGCTGGTCGGCCGGCCGGGTCGGGCTGATCGGGGACGCGGCGTACAGCTCGTCGCCGATGTCCGGGCAGGGCACCGGGCTGGCCCTGATCGGCGCCTACCTGCTGGCCGGCGAGCTGGCCGCCGCCGGGTGGGACCCGGCGGCCGGGTTCGCCGCCTACGAGGCCCGGATGCGCTCGTTCGTCGAGGCCAACCAGGAGATCGGCCGGTTGCACGTGCGCAGCCTCGAGGCGCCGGCGCCGGACGCCGGGCCGGCCGAGGAGCCCGACATGGCGGCGCTCACCGAGCTGGTCGAACGCGCGATCAACGGCGTCGAGCTGCCCGACTACGCCGGCCTGCCGGACTCCGGCGCCCCGGCCGTCACCGCGTAGGCGGCGGTCAGGCGTTCTCGTCGAACGGGATGCCGCCGGGCTTCGCCCTGCCGAGGTTGCCGGTGAACTGGCCGTCCTTGATCCCGAACGTCGCGCTGCCGAAGTCGGCGGCGACGAGCTTGTCGCGGATCCCGGACGGGTAGCCGTCCCAGCCGACGAGTGCCGGGTACTGCCAGGCACCCTTGTGGTTCTCGGGCGGATCGTCGTTGCCGTTGGCCGAGCGGAAGCAGTGCGTCGAGCCGCCGTCCTTGTGGTAGACGACCTTCGCGTGCGTGCCTTCGAAGAGCAGGCTCGCGCGGTCGTGCACCGCGAAGCCGCCGTGCTGCGACGTCGCGACGTACTCGACCTGGTTGTCCTTGACCCACACCACGATGTGCTCCCAGTCGTGGCGGTGGCCGGCGCTGCCCGGGCCGAGGGAGGCCTGGTCCTTCTCGAAGTAGAGCGTGTACATGATCGCGCACCAGCCGTTGTTGCACTTCTCGCGCGAGTACGAGTTGGTGTTGTCGAGGTCCCAGGAGTCACGGCAGTGGCCGTTGGTGTCGCCGCCGAGGGACAGGCCGGGCGCGATCGTCCCGTCCGGGCCGATCGCCGGGGTCGGGTAACAGCCGTCCTTGTCGTAGTCGAAGGCGGGCTGGAACGTCTTCTCGAAGTCGGGCGCGTTGCCGGGCAGGGCGCTGGGCGGGTCAGCGAAGGCGGTCGCCGGGAAGGCGAGGGACAGCGCCAGTGCGCCGGCGGCCGCGGCGGCCAGGGTGCGGGAACGGTGCGCCATAACGTGCTCCTCGGTCACGGTCGGAAATTTTCCGACAAGAGGTCCGTGATCAGGCTCGCCACGAGCCGCCGTGGCCCGCAACCGTGCTCCGGCGAGTGTGCCCGGCCAGGACAGCCGGAAGGGGACGAACGCGCAATCCTGTCCGGTGACCGGTAACCCGGACAGCGCGGGTCAGTGAGCCAGCCGGGCCTCGGCCGCGTCCCAGTCGCCGCCGGCGGGGATATACCGCCGCACTTCCTGCGTCTCCCGCACCAAAGCCCGCATCGACGCCAGGTCCGGCAGGTCCTCCCCCAGCGCCCGGGCCTGCACCAGCACGTTCCCCAGCGCGGCCGCCTCGACCGGGCCCGCCAGGACCGGCACCCCGCACGCGTCGGCCGTCAGCTGGCACAGGAGTTCGTTGCGCGCACCGCCGCCGACGACGTGGACCACGTCGATCGTGCGGCCGGTGATCGCAGCGGCCTCGCGGAGGGTGCGGCGGTGGGCCAGCGCCAGGCTGTCCACGATGCACCGGACGACCTCCGCCGGGGTCGACGGCGGGCGCTGGCCGGTCGCGCGGCAGGCCGCCGTGATGCGCGCGGGCATGTCGCCGGGGGCCAGGAACTCCGGCGCGTCGATGTCGACCACCGCGGCCAGCCCGGGGGCCTCGGCGGCCGCCGCCAGCAGCTGCGGCAGGTCCGAACGCGACCACGTACGCAGCGTCTCCGACAGCACCCACAGGCCCATCACGTTGCGCAGGAACCGGATCGTCCCGTCAACACCGCCTTCGTTGGTGAAGTTCGCGGCCAGCGCCGCGTCACCCAGCTCCGGTTCCGGCAGCTCCAGTCCGGCCAGCGACCAGGTGCCGCACGAGATGTACGCGAAGTTCGTCCCGGGTGACGCCGGCACCGCGACCACCGCGGACGCCGTGTCGTGCGAACCGACCGCGATCACCGGCACGCCGGACAGCTCCCGCGCCGCGCCCACCACCGTGCCGGGGTCGCGCAGCGGCGGCAGCAATCGCGGCGGGATGCCCACCCGCGTCGCCAGGTCCGTGGCCCAGGTCCGCGCGCGGACGTCGTAGAGCTGGGTGGTGGACGCGTTGGTGCGCTCGGCCCCGATCTCGCCGGTCAGCCAGTAGTTGAGCAGGTCCGGGATCAGCAGCATCGTGCGGGCCGCGGCCAGCCGGTCCGGTTCGGACACCAGCTGGTACAGCGTGTTGAACGGCAGCTGCTGCAGCCCGGTGACGTCGTAGAGCTCCCGGGCCGACACCGACGCGGCCACCTTCTCCGGCACGCCTTCGGTGCGGGAGTCGCGGTGGTGCACGGGGTTGCCGAGCAAGGCGCCGGACTCGTCGAGGAGCCCGTAGTCGACGGCCCAGGAGTCGATGCCGATGCCGTCCAGGGCGCCGGCGTCGCGGATCCCGGCGAGGGTTTCGCGAAAGAGCCCCAGGACGTCCCAGTACAGCACCGGTCCTGCCTGGACGCCGCCGTTCGGGAACCGCCGCACCTCGTCGAGGCTCAGCACGGACGGCCCGACGGTCCCGGCCATCACCCGGCCGCTGGACGCGCCGAGGTCGACCGCCGCCACTCGCGTCACGGGCGTACCACGGTCAGTTCGAGACCGAGCAGGTCCGCGACGGCCGTCAGCTCGGCGACGCGGTGGCCGGTGCCGAGCGCCCAGTGGTGCGCGATCCCGCTGGCCGACCACGCGTCGGTCCACTCCCCCGGGTCACCCCCGAAGTCGACGCGGGACGTCGTGTTCCCGATCCGCAGCAGCGGCCCGGGCACCACCGTGCCTTCCGACGCGATGAGCTTGAACGTCCCGTCCCGCTCCTGCCCGAGCCCGCACAGCGTCACCGGCCCGTGCTTGACGTCGAACTCGACCGAGACGCCCCAGCCGCGCTTGCCGTGGTAGACGCCGAGGCCGCGCAGCAGGGGCTTGCGGGCGCTGATGCCGAGGTGCGCCGGGCCGTCGTGGCCCATCTCGACCACGTCGTCGCGGAAGTTCAGCGCCTGCAGCTCGGTGAACGAGCCGCCCGCGCCGAGCCGGTCCATCACCAGCATCGCCAGGGACGTGCGCAGCTCGTACTCACCGACCGCCGGGATGCCGCGCGCGGTGAGCAGGGACGCGCCGAGGATGAACCCGGCGCCGACCCGTTCGTGCGTCTCACCGTCGAGGCCGCGGTGGTAGTAGGCCAGCGAGTCGAGCGAGAAGTCCTCGACGAGCCGGTCGAGCGCGACGGAAACCCGGGCGCCCCAGGCGAAGTCTTCGTCCACAACGGACTCGTCCACGGTGAACACATCGCGGGCCAGTGTCATCCGGTCCTTGGTCTCGGTTTCGGAGACCTGCTCGACCCGCACCCGCAGGTCGTCGATCTCCAGGACCTCGACGTGCCCGCCGAGCTGCGCCGAGACCAGCGTCGGGTCGGTGGAGACGTCCATCATGCCCGGGTAGAGGTGCCCGAGCAGGCCGTGGCGCCCGTGCCGCAGCGCGGCCCGCACCCCGGCGGCCTTGATCCAGCGCTCGATGCGGGCCCAGGCTCGTTCGTCCTCCAGGTACCCGGACACCGACCGGAACTCGACGCCGACCCGGCGGAAGGTGTTGGCCATCTCCGGCAGCGGGCAGGCACCGCAGTAGGCCAGCCACGCGCCGGTGTCGAAGGACTCGTGGTCCATCACCTCGGTGGGCTGCAGGTTGAGCAGCAGCACCGGCGCGCCCGAGCGCTGCGCGACCGGGGCCAGCATGCTGGAGGTCAGGTACGTCGTGAGGAAGCCGATGATCAGGTCGCAGCCGGCGACCCGCAGCTTCTCCGCGGCGGCCGCGCCCTCCTGAGCGTCCGAGACGAACCCGGCGTCGACGATCTCGCAGTCCATTCCGGACAGCCGTTCGGCGACCCGCCGGGCCGACGCCTCCAGCTGCGGCAACAGCTTCGGGAACTGCGGCCAGTACGCGCCGAGCCCGCCGGAAACGAGCCCGACCCGCGTGCGGCGCGGGGTGATGCGGTCGAGGGTCATCGGTCCTCCTTAACGCAGGAACGCGGCGGCCACCCCGGCGTCCACCGGCACGTGCAGGCCGGTGGTGTGGGTGAGGTCGCCTCCGGTGAGGGCGAACACCGCGGCCGCGACGTGCTCGGGCAGCACCTCGCGCTTGAGGATGGTCCGCTGGGCGTAGAACTCGCCGAGCTTCTCCTCCTCCACGCCGTACACTGCGGCCCGCTGGGCACCCCAGCCGCCGGCGAAGATGCCGGAGCCCTGGACGACGCCGTCCGGGTTGACGCCGTTGACGCGGATGCCGTACGCACCGAGTTCGGCGGCCAGCAGCCGGACCTGGTGGGCCTGGTCGGCCTTGGCGGCGCCGTACGCGACGTTGTTCGGGCCCGCGAACACGGAGTTCTTCGACGAGATGTAGACGATGTCGCCGCCGTTGTCCTGGTCGATCATGGCCTTCGCCGCGGCGCGCGCGACCAGGAACGAGCCCTTGGCCATCACGTCGTGCTGCAGGTCCCAGTCGCGTTCAGTGGTCTCGAGCAGCGGCTTCGAGATGGACAGCCCGGCGTTGTTGACGACCAGGTCGATCCCGCCGAAGGCCAGCACGGTCGCGTCCACCGCGGCTTGGACGGCGGCCGCGTCGGTGACATCCGCGGTGACCGCGAGGCCGCCGATCTCCGACGCCACCTCTTCGGCCGCGGCGGTGTTCAGGTCGGCGATCGCGACACACGCGCCCTCGGCGGCGAGCCGCAGCGCGATGGCCTTGCCGATGCCCGAGCCCGCCCCGGTCACCAGCGCGATCCGCCCGGCGAGGGGCTTCGGCTTCGGCATCCGCTGCAGCTTGGCCTCTTCGAGCGCCCAGTACTCGATGCGGAACTTCTCGCTCTCGGCGATCGGCGCGTAAGCCGAGACCGACTCGGCGCCACGCATGACATTGATCGCGTTGACGTAGAACTCCCCCGCCACGCGGGCGGTCTGCTTGTCCTTGCCGAAGGAGAACATCCCGACACCCGGCACCAGCACGATCGCCGGGTCGGCGCCGCGCATCGCGGGCGAGTCCGGGGTCGCGTGCCGCGCGTAGTAAGCGCGGTATTCGTCGCGGTACTCGGCGTGCAGTTCCTTCAGCCGCGCGACGACGTCTTCCAGGGGCGCGGAGCCGGGCAGGTCCACGACCAGGGGCCGGACCTTGGTGCGCAGGAAGTGGTCCGGGCAGGACGTCCCGAGCGCGGCCAGCGGTGCGAGCTTCTCGCGGGCCAGGAATTCGAGGACGACGTCGCTGTCGGTGTAGTGCCCGACGACACGCTGGTCGGTCGACGCCAGCCCGCGGACCACCGGGGCGAGCGCGGCGGCCCGGGCCCGGCGTTCGGCATCGGGCAGCGCCTCGAAGCCGGGCACCAGCGGCCCGAACGGCTCCGCGGAACCACGCGAGGCCAGGAACTCCTCGGCCGTCCGGATGATGTCGAGGGAGTTGCGCTCGCACTCTTCCGAGGTCGCGCCCCACGCCGTGATGCCGTGCCCGCCGAGGATCACGCCGATGGCCTGCGGGTTCGCTGCCTTGACCGCGGCGATGTCCAGGCCCAGCTGGAACCCGGGCCGCCGCCAGTCCACCCACGCGACGCGGTCGCCGAAGCACTCCTTGGTCAGCGCCGCGCCGTCGGCCGCGGTGGCCAGCGCGATGCCGGAGTCGGGGTGCAGGTGGTCGACGTGCGGGGCCTCGACCAGGCCGTGCATCGCGGTGTCGATCGACGGAGCCGCACCACCCCGGCCGTGCAGGCAGTAGTCGAACGCGGCGACCATCTCGTCCTCGCGCTCGACACCCGGGTAGACGTCCACCAGGGACCGCAGCCGGTCCAGCCGCAGCACGGCGAGGCCGGACTCCTTGAGCGTGCCCAGGTCGCCGCCGGATCCCTTGACCCAGAGCACCTCCGTCGGCGCGCCGGTCACCGGGTCGGTGACGTCGCCCTTGGCGGAGGTGTTGCCGCCGGCGTAGTTGGTGTTGCGCGGGTCGGCCCCGAGCGCGTTGCTGCGCGCGATGAGCTGCTCCGGCACGGTCATCGTCATGCTCCCCATCCGGCCTGCGTGCCGCCGGCGCGCTCGGCCACGATCTTTTCCTGGTACCCGCTGCGGTGGTAGGCCGCAACCGGGTCCGGGTCGAGCCCGGCGTCCTCGCGCAGCTCGCCCAGCAGCGGCCGGACGTCGGTGTTGTAGGCGTCCATCAGCACGGCGTTCGCGGCGAGCACGTCCCCTGCCTGCTGGGCGGCGCGCAGTGCGGTGCGGTCCACGAGCAGCGCCTTGGCCGTGGCCTCCTGCACGTTCATCACCGACCGGATGATCGCCGGGATCTTCGCCTCGATGTTGTGGCACTGGTCGAGCATGAACGCGATCCCGTAGGCCGGGTCCAGCGCTTCACCGCGGACGATCTCATACATGATCCGGAACAGCTGGAACGGGTCCGCGGCACCGACCATGAGGTCGTCGTCGGCGTAGAAGCGCGAGTTGAAGTCGAACGCGCCGAGCTTTCCCGCCCGCAGCAGGAAGGCGACGATGAACTCGATGTTCGTGCCGGGGGCGTGGTGGCCGGTGTCGATGCACACCGTCGCCCGCTCCCCCAGCTCGATGCAGTGCGCGTAGGACGTGCCCCAGTCGGGGACGTCGGTGGCGTAGAAGGCGGGCTCGAAGAGCTTGTACTCCAGCAGCATCCGCTGGTCCGGGCCGAGCCGGTCGTAGGTCTCCTTCAGCGCCGCGGCCAGGCGGTCCTGGCGGTCGCGGATGTCGTCCTGGCCCGGGTAGTTGATCCCGTCGGAGAACCACAGCTTGAGGTCACGCGAGCCGGTCGCGTCCATGATGGAGATGGCTTCCAGGAGGTGGTCGGTGGCCTTGCGGCGGATCCCGGCGTCCGGGTTCGTCACCGAGCCGAGCTTGTAGTCCTCGTCCTGGAACACGTTCGTGTTGATCGCGCCGATCTCGACGCCCTGGTCACGCGCGAACGCGGTCAGGGCGCCGTAGTCGTCGACGCGGTCCCACGGGATGTGCAGCGCGACGCTCGGCGCGACCCCGGTGAACCGGTGCACGGTCGCCGCGTCGGCGATCTTCTCTTCGGGGGTGCGCGGGACGCCGGGCTGCGGGAACACCTTGAACCGGGTGCCCGAGTTGGCGTACGCCCACGACGGCGTTTCGATGCGCTGCGCCCGCAAAGCCTGCTTCACGGCTGTCAAGTCGCCCACGGCGATCACTGTCCTTCCGCGACGGTGGTGGGTTCGAGGTGGAAGACTTCGTCGAGCAACTGGAACCCTTCGTCGGGCGGGCCGCCGTCGAGGCCGGTGAAGAACTCCGCCATCTCCGCCTGCCAGCGGCCGTTGACCTCGGTCTTCGCCATCGCGGCCTGCGCGGCGTCGAGGTCGTCCGCCTCGACGTACCCGACGAGCAGGCCGTCGTCACGCAGGAACAGCGAATAGTTGCGCCAGCCGGTGTCGGTCAGGGCCTGCCGCATCTCCGGCCACACCGCGCGGTGCCGCTGCGCGTACTCGGCCTTCCGGTCGGGCTTCACCTGGAGGCAGAAGCAGTATCGGGGCACAGTCCGTCCTTAGTGGAGACCGGCCGGGCCGCGAACCGCGGCCCGGCCGGGGGACTCAGAAGTTGAACTTGTCGATGTTGTTCGTGTCGAAGGTCGTCGGCGGGCCGAGGACGATCTCGCCGTTCGCCCCGATCGTGTAGTCACCGAGCTTGCCGGCCTTGAACTTCTGGCCTTCGGCACCGGTGATCTGGCCCGAGGACAGCGCAACGCCGGCGTACGCGGCGAGGTAGCCGATGTCGGCCGGGTTCCACAGCGCGAACTGCTTCACGGTGCCGTCCTTGACGAAGGCGCGCATCTGGTTCGGCGTGCCGAGCCCGGTCACCGCGACCTTGCCCTTGTAGCTCGACGAGCTGACGTAGCGCGCGGCGGCGGCGATGCCCACGGTGGTCGGCGAGACGATCACCTTGAGGTTCGGGAACGACTGCAGCAGGCCCTGGGCCTCCTGGAAGGACTTCTGGTCGTCGTCGTTGCCGTAGGCGACCTTGTCCAGCTTGATGTTCGCGTACTCCGGCTTGGCGAGCTCCTTCTTGAGGACCTCGATCCAGGCGTTCTGGTTGGTGGCGTTCGGCGTCGCGGACAGGACCGCGATCTCGCCGGAGCCGCCGGAGAGGTCCTTGGCCTGCTTGGCCAGCGCCTCGCCGATGCCCTGGGTGGTGGCCTGGTTGATGAAGACGTCGCGGCAGTCCTTGGCGGCGTCGGAGTCGAACGCGACGACCTTGATGCCGGCGCTGCGGGCCTGGTTGAGCGACGGGCACACCGCGTTCGGGTCGTTCGCGGCGATGCCGATCACGTCCTGCTGCTGCTGGATCAGCGTGTTGATGTAGCTGACCTGCGACGACGCGCTCGCGTCGTTCGGCCCGACCAGCTTGTACTCACCCTTCAGCTCCTCGAGCGCGGCCTTGCCGCCGCTGACCTCGATGTCGCTGTAGGGGTTGTTGAGCTGCTTGGGCAGGAACGCCATCTTGACGCCCTCCTTGGCCGCGGCGTTCGGGTTCGCCGCCGCGGTGGACTGCTGGGCGCCGGAACCGGCGCTGTCGTCCTTCGTTGTGCCGCTGCAGGCGGCCAGCACGAGCACCAGCCCGGCCGACACTGCGCCGGTGATGAACCGTCGGGACATCTTCGTCACCTTTCTGGGGATACCGCGCTGGGAGCTGTGGCCCGGTTCCGCCGGCGGAGCGCCGTGCGGGCCGAGGACACGATGTTGGGCAGCAGGACCGACACGATGAGGAGCACGCCGGTCACGATGTTGAGGGCTTCGTTCGAGACGTCCTGCAGGCGCAACGCGTTCTGCAGGGTCGCCAGCAGGACCACCCCGGCGAGCACGCCCGGGAGCGTGCCCTTGCCGCCGAAGATGGACACGCCGCCGAGCAGTACGGCGGCCACGACGGCCAGTTCGAGGCCGAAGCCGTTGTCGGCGCGGGCGCTGGAGTAGCGCAGTGTCCACAGCACACCGGCGACCCCGGCGACCGCGCCGCTCACGACGTAGAGCCAGAACTTCAGCCGTCCGGTCCGGATCCCGGCGAACCGCGCGGCCTGCTCCCCCGCGCCGGCCGCGAAGACCCCGCGGCCGACCGGGGTCGCGTGCAGCACCACACCGAAGATCAGCGCCACGACGACCAGCGGGATCAGCACGTTCGGGATCGGGCCGTCACCGATGGTCCCGGTGACCCAGCTCGTGTAGTCCCGCGGGAAGTCGGCCACGGCGCCGTCGCCGAGCACCACGAAGGCCAGGCCCCGGTAGAGGGCGAGGGTGCCGATGGTGACGGCGAGGGCGGGCAGTTTCAGGACGGTGATGAAGAAGCCGTTGACCGCGCCGAGCACCGCGCCCAGCAGGATGCAGAGCGGGATGATCGTCTCGATCGACAGCCCCGCGTCCCACAGCGAGCCCATCACCGCCGACGTCAGCCCGAGCGTGCTGGCCACCGACAGGTCGATCTCGCCGGTGACGATGATGAACGTCATCGGCAGCGCGATCAGCGCGATCGGCAGCAGGTCGAGCAGCAGGAAGGTGAAGTTGCGGCTGGTGCCGAAGTTCTCCACGGCGCCGGAGGCGATGATCAGCACGACCACCGTCACCAGGACGACGGCGGCGTCCCAGCTGAGCAGCCTGCCGAGCCGGTTCCCGGTTTCAGACATGGGAATCCCTCTTCTTCAGTGCCTTGGCGACCCGGACGGCGACCAGCCGGTCGGCGCCGATGGCCAGCAGGATCAGCGCGCCGACGATCGCCTGCTGCCAGAACTGGTTGATGTCGAGCACGGCCAGGGCGCTGCCGATGACCGTGAGCAGCAGCGCGCCGAGGCCCGCGCCCCAGACCGAGCCGCTGCCGCCGAACACCGCGACCCCGCCGACCACGGCCGCGGCGACGACGTTCAGCTCGTAGCCGGTGCCGGCCGCCGCGTCCACGGTGCCGAACCGAGCCGCGAACAGGACTCCGGCGAGCCCGGCGAGCGCGCCGCTGACCAGGAACGCGGCGCTGGTGTTGCGGCCGACCTTGATGCCGGCGAGCTTCGCCGCCTGCGGGCTCGAGCCCATCGCGTACAGCTCGCGGCCGGCGCGGTAGCTGCGCAGCACGATCCCGGCGATCACCAGCACGACCAGCGCGATCAGCACCAGCCACGGGATCCCGAGGATCGACGCGGTGCCGAAGTCCAGGAAGGACGGCGGCAGCTTGTCGGCGTTGATCTGCTGGCCACCGGCCCAGAAGAAGCTGACCCCGCGGAAGGCGTAGAGCGTGCCCAGGGTGACGACCAGCGCGGGCACCTGCCCGTACCGGACGAGCACCCCGTTGAGCAGCCCGCAGACCGCGCCGACGACGAGCCCGGCGAGCAGCGCGACGACCACCGGCAGGCCCGGGTTGTCGCGCATCAGGGAGCCGACGGCGAACGCCGACAGGCCGAGCACGGACCCGACCGAGAGGTCGATGTTGCGGGTGATGATCACGACCGCCTGCCCGACGGCCAGCACCGCGAGGATCGCCGTGCCGAGCAGGATGTCGCGGATGCTCTGCCCGGACAGGAACCGGGAGTTCTGCGTCGCGGTGAACACGACGAGCACCACGAGGGCCAGCACGATGCCGGATTCGCGCGCCTTGAAGACGTTCGTGGTCCACGACCGCCGTTCGGCCGACGACTCCCGGGGCGCCGCGGCCACCTTGGTCGCGTTCACGCGGCCGCCCCCTGTCCCATCGCGGCGAACATGACCGAGTCTTCGGTGGCTTCGGCGCGCGGGAGCTCGGCGACGATCCGCCCTTCCCGCATCACCAGCACGCGGTCGGCCATGCCCAGCACCTCCGGCAGCTCGGACGACACCATGACGATGGCGACGCCTTCGGCGGCCAGCGACGACATCAGCCGGTGCACCTCCGCCTTCGTGCCGACGTCGATCCCGCGGGTCGGCTCGTCCACGATCAGCACCTTCGGCGCCATCGCCAGCCACTTGGCCAGCACGACCTTCTGCTGGTTGCCGCCCGACAGCGTCCCGACGGGGTCGCCGAGGCGGCGGTACTTGGTGCGCAGCCGCTCGGTCCAGCGCTCGGCTTCCCGCCGTTCGCTCGCCCCGGACAGCAGGCCGAGCTTCGCCAGGGCGCGCGAGCGCGGCAATGTCACGTTCCGCTCGATCGACAGGTCCATGATCAGCCCCTGCTGCCGCCGGTCCTCGGGGACCAGCGCCATCCCGGCGGCCATCGCCGTGCGGGACGAGTGCGGCTTCAGCTTCTTCCCGCTGACGCGCACGACACCCGCGTCACGCTCGTCGACGCCGAAGACGGCCTGGACGACTTCGGAGCGGCCGGACCCGACGAGCCCGGCGAACGCGACGATCTCGCCCGCCCGCACCGAGAAGGAGATGTCGCGGAAGACGCCTTCCCGGGCCAGGCCTTCGACTTCGAGGACCACCGCGCCGGGGGTGACGTCCTGCTTGGGGAACAGCGCGTCCAGGTCGCGGCCGACCATGCGCTTCACCATCTCGTCGACCGTGACGTCCTCGAGCAGGTCCGTCGAGACGTGCTTGCCGTCGCGCATGATCGTCACGCGCTGGCAGAGCTCGGTGATCTCTTCGAACCGGTGCGAGATGAACATGATCGCCGCGCCTTCTTCGCGCAGCGTCCTCGCGACCGTGAAGAGCCGCTCGACCTCGACGCGGCTCAGCGCGGCGGTCGGCTCGTCCATGATCAGCACGCGGGCGTCGGCGCTGAGCGCCTTGGCGATCTCGACGATCTGCTGGTCGGCGATCGACAGCCCGCGCGCCGGGCGGGCCGGGTCGATCCGGACGCCGAGCCGGGTGAAGAGCCGGTCGGCTTCGGCGCGGATCGCGGCCCGGTCGATGCGGCCGAGGCTCTTGCGCGGGTGGCGGCCCATCACGATGTTCTCCGCGACCGAAAGGTCCGGGAACAGCGTGGGTTCCTGGTAGATCACCGCGATGCCGGCGGCCTTCGCGTCGGCCGGGGAGCCGAACTCGACCGGCTGCCCGTCGAGGAGCAGCGTGCCGTCGTCGGGCTTGTGCACCCCGGCGAGCATCTTGACGATCGTGGACTTGCCGGCGCCGTTCTCGCCGACGAGCGCATGGGCTTCCCCGGCGTACAGGCCGAAGCTCACCCCGGCGACCGCCGCGACGGCGCCGAAAGACTTGGTCACGCCGCGCACCTCCAGCAGAGGGGCTCGGCCCGGGTCCTGCCGCGTCATCGCGACCTCCGGATTGAAAGGTTTCACAAACCTGGCGCGGTGACGCTACTATGCGGTTGAAGAGCAAGTCAATGCATCCGCCGAACCGTGGCCAAACGGCTTCAAGGCCGCGCAGTTCGTGGCGATGTTACGTTTCAACAGCGTCCGCCAGGAGGGGGTCCGATGACGGTCCAGGAGTCCGGCGCCGAGCCGAGAGCGGCCGGTATGAAGGACGTCGCCGCGGCCGCCGGGGTCTCCCTCGGCACGGTGTCGAACGTGCTCAACCGGCCCGACCGCGTCAGCCCCGCCACCCGCGCGAAGGTCGAAACCGCGATGGCCGAGCTCCGGTTCGTGCGCAACGAGTCCGCGCGGCAGCTGCGGGCCGGGCGCAGCCGGGTACTGGCCTACGTGATGCTCGACGGCAGCAACCCGTTCTTCACCGACGTCGCGGCCGGCATGGAAGACGCCGCCGACGCGAGCGACCTCTCGCTGTTCCTCTGCAACAGCGCCCACCAGCCCGCGCGGGAGGAGGCCTACCTCGGCCGCCTCGAACAGCAGCGTGTCCAGGGCATCCTCATCACCCCGGTCGATCCGGACGCAGCCGTGCTGCACGAGATCGCCCGCCGCGGCACGCCGGTGGTGGTCGTCGACCGCACCCCCGGCGGCACGACGCACTGCTCGGTGGCGGTCGACGACGTCTACGGCGGTGAGATCGCCGTGCGGCACCTGATCGAGCAGGGCCACGAGCGGATCGCCTTCATCGGCAACCACACGACGGTCGGCCAGGTCCGCGACCGGCGGCTCGGCGCGTTGCGCGCCCTGCGCGCGGCCGGGCTCGACGCGGACCGCCTCGTCGACCTCACGACGACCGCCCTGACGGTGGCCGACGGCCGCGGCGCCGGCGAGCGGATCGCCGGGCTGCCCGCGTCGATCCGCCCGACCGCCGCGTTCTGCGCCAACGACCTGGTCGCCCTCGGCCTGCTCCAGACGTGCGCGAACCTGCGCATGCGCGTACCCGACGACCTGGCGATCGTCGGGTACGACGACATCGAGTTCGCCGCGGCGGCCGCGGTCCCGCTGACCTCGGTCCGCCAGCCCCGGCGACGGCTCGGCCGCACGGCCGCGGAGCTGCTGCTCGCGGAGTCCGAGCCGGGCCACGAGCACCGGCAGGTCGTCTTCACCCCGGAGCTGGTCGTCCGCGCCTCGACCCTGCACTGAGCAACCCTTCGATCCGTTGTGACGTCTGAACCTCCGGAAGCGATGCACGGTGGGGGCACCCCGAGCCACGGAGGACTCGATGGCCGACTCTCAGCCGGGCCTGTCGCGGCGCGGGTTCCTGGCCGCCAGCGGCGCCGCGCTGCTCGGCGCGGCCCTCGTCGGCACCACCGCCGCCGGGTCGGCCGGGCTCGGCGAACCCGACCCGGATGCCGTGCGGCTGGGCGATTTCTGGCTGTTCGGGCGGTACGCCGACGGCTGCGCCGACCTCGGCTTCGACGAAACCGACCTCTCGCCCGTCCAGCTGCCTCACTGCGTGACGCCGCTTTCGTGGACCGGCTGGCAGCCGTCGTCGTGGCAGGACCGGTGGATCTACCGCAAGCACTTCACCGTGCCCCCGGTGATGACGGCCGAACGCGTCCGGGCGCGCTTCGACGGCGTCATGACCAACGCGGCGGTGCACCTCAACGGCACCCTCGTCGCCACCCACGACGGCGGTTACCTCCCGTTCGAGGTCGAGCTGCCACAGGTGACGGCCGGCGACAACGTCCTCGCCGTGGTCGTCGACGGGCGCTGGGCGCTCGACGTCCCGCCCAACCTGCCCAGCGCCGCGGGCCCGTCGGTGATCGACTTCTACCAGCCGGCCGGGATCTACCGCCCGGCCACCATCGGCACGGTGCCCCGCACCCGGCTGTCCGACGTCTTCGCGCGCCCCGCCGACGTCCTCTCCCCCACCCGGTCGCTGCACCTGAGGTGTGAGCTCGACACGACGGTCGCGCTCGACGAACCCGTGCGGGTCACGGCGTCGGTGCGGCAGGCGGGCCGGGAGCTGGCGCGTGGCTGGACCGACGTCGCGCCGATGCCGATCGGGGTCCAGACCGTCGAGTTCGACGTCGGCGGGCTCGGCGCGGTCCGGCTGTGGGACGTCGAGGACCCCGCGCTGTGCGACGTCGTGGTCGACGTCCGGTCCGGGCCGCGGTCGCTCGACCGGCGTGTGGTGCGGATCGGGTTCCGCGAAGCGCGGTTCACCCCGGACGGCTTCTTCCTCAACGGCCGGCGGCTGAAGCTGTTCGGGCTCAACCGCCACCAGTGGTACCCGTTCGCCGGCGGCGCGATGCCCGACCGGGTCCAGCGGCGTGACGCCGAGATCCTGCGGCGCGAGCTGAACTGCACCATGGTCCGCTGCTCGCACTACCCGCAGTCGAGCGCGTTCCTCGACGCCTGCGACGAGCTGGGCCTGCTGGTGTGGGAGGAGATCCCCGGCTGGGGCCGGACCGGGGACGCCGCCTGGCAGCAGCAGAACTTCCGGGACGTCTCGGGCATGATCACCCGCGACCGCAACCACCCGAGCATCGTCGTGTGGGGCACGCGGGTGAACGAGGCCAACGGCACCACGGCGATGTACGGCCGGACCGGGCGGCTCGCGCGGCAGCTCGACCCGTCCCGCCCGACCAGCGGCGCGCTGGCCAGCAGCACGGGTGCGCGGTTCGCCGGTAGCGACGTCGAGGTGCTGGCGTACAACGACTACACGGCCCGCCGCGGCGCGCCGTTCCAGCTGCGCCCGCCGCGGCCGGGGGTGCCGTACCTGGTGACGGAGTCGATCGGCACGCTCGCCGGCCCCCGCCTCTACCGCCGGATCGATCCGGCCGCGACCCAGCAGCTGCAGGCCGAACTGCACGCGAAGGCCCACGACCTGGCCGCCGCCGACGACCGCTACTGCGGGCTGCTGGCCTGGTGCGCGTTCGACTACCCGTCGGGCTGGCAGCGGTCGTCCGGCGGGTCGAAGTTCGCCGGGGTGTCGGACATCTTCCGGCTTCCGAAGCCCGCGGCGGCGTTCTACGCGTCGCAGGGTGACCCGCGGGTGCGGGCGGTGGTCGAGCCGGGTTTCGCCTGGGACTTCACGGCCCAGCCGGGCGGCCCGGGGCCGGGCGCGACGATCTGGTCGAACTGCGACCGGCTCCTGCTGTTCCTCGACGACCGGCCTGCGGGCCCGGCTCGCAGCCGCCGGGCGGACTTCCCGCACCTGCGGTACCCGCCGTTCGCCGTGGATCTGTCGGTGCCCCGGGGCAGCCGTCCCCAGCTGCGGGTCGAGGGTTACGTGGGTGACCGGCTGGTCGTCACCCGGCGGTTCAGCGGCGACCGGAGCCGGGACGTGCTGAGCTGCGTCGCGGACGACACCGAACTACGCGCCGACGGCTCCGACGGGACGCGAGTGGTCGTCGCGGCGATGGATCGCTTCGGCACCCTGCGGGCGGGGACGACCGGGCCGGTGACGCTGAGCCTGACCGGGCCGGGCGAGCTGGTCGGCGACTCGATGCTGGACTTCGGCGCGACCGGCGGTGCGGCTGCGGTGTGGCTGCGGCCTTCGGCGGGATCGCCGGGGACGCTCACCCTGACCGCCCGGCACGACACCCTGGGCACCGCCACCGCGACGGTGACGACGACCGCGGCCGGGGTGGCGCGGTCGTGAGGTCATCCCTCGCCGCTGAGCACTCCCGCCAGCACCGCCGCTTGGCTGATCGGTGGCGACCCGCTGGCCGTCAGCAACGTCACCGGACCGCCACTCGCCAGCTCCCGCAGCCGCTCCAGCGCCGCCATCCGCTCCGGCTCGCGCAGCTCCGCCCGGTACCGCTCGGCGAACTCCGGGAAGCGGTCCGGGTCGTGGCCGTACCAGGTGCGGAGCGCGTCGGACGGGGCCAGCTGCCGGTACCAGCCGTCGAGCACCACCGACGTCCGGCTGCTGCCGCGCGGCCAGACCCGCTCCACGAGCACGCGGACGCCGTCGGCGGGCCCGGCCGGGTCGGTCAGGCGCGCCACCCGGACGACCGTCGGCTGCATGCGCGCATTCTGCGATGCGCCCGCGCGCTTCGCCACTCCGGAAACCGGGAGCCCCGGTGCGCAACCGCGTGACCCCCACCGGGGACGTCGTCGACAGCACCCTGCGCGGCGCCTGGACCGGCAACCGCGGTGTGCTCCACGACGGCCACGAGATCGTCCGGTTCCACGCCGGTGACCTGTGGATCACCTGCGCGCTCGAGTTCCGCGGCCGCCGGCGCGAGCAGTGGCTGCCGAACCGCTACACGCACCTGTTCTTCCTCGACGAAGCCGTCTCGTTCGCCGCCGGGCACCGGCCCTGCGGCGAGTGCCGCCGCCCCGCCTACACCGCCTATCGCGACGCCTGGCCCGGCCGTCCGTCGGCCACCGGGATGAACCGGCAGCTGCACCGGGAACGGCTGCACCCCGGCACCCACGTCCGCCGGCTGCACGAGCTCCGCTGGGCCGACCTCCCGGACGGCGTGTTCGTGCTCCGTGGCGACCACCCGGAGCTCATTGTCGACGGGCACCTGACGGAGTGGACGACCGCCGGTTACGGCGGCCGGCAGAAGCTGCCCACGGCAGGAACCGTCCCGGTGCTGACACCACCGGCCACCATCGGCGTCCTGCGGGCCGGCTACCCCGTCCAGATCGATGCTGCCGCGCGCTGAACAGGACAGAGGGCCACCACGACGACCGGGGATAGGGGTCGCCGAGGTGGCCCTACCCCCAGCTCGTGCCGCCCGCGTGAGCGACCGCCGAACCCGTCGGTGACACCGGCGTCCGAGCCGGCCGTGGACATCGTCGGGGTTGGTGTCCTGCAGCCCGCCCAGGATCGCGGGCCGGGCCTGCACCGGGCTTGCAGTACGCTTGCACGCCGACGAGCGGGAGGTGACCGGGTGGAGTTCCGCGTCCTCGGCGCCGTCGAGGCGACAGCGGGCGGAGCCCCGGTCGACCTGGGCTCCCGCAAGCAGCGCCTCGTGCTCGCCGTCCTGCTCCTCGAAGCCGGCCGCCCGGTGGCGCGAGACCGGCTCGTCGACCTGCTCTGGCCCACTGCTCCCCCGGCGAGCGCCCGCAACACCGTCCAGGCGCTGATCTCCCGGCTGCGCGCGGTGTTCCGCGCCGCGGGCGGCCCCGAACTGGTCACCGAGGGCCCCGGATACGCCCTGCGAGCCGACCCGGAGGCGGTCGACGCGCACCGGTTCACCGCCCTCGTCCACCGGGCTCGCGCGGCCGACGACAAGACGGCCGTCGCGCTGCTCGACGAGGCCCTCTCACTCTGGCGAGGCGACGCACTGGCCGGCGCCGCGTCCGCCGAAGTCGCCGAACGGCTGCTGGCCGGGCTGAACGAAGCCCGGTGGAGCGCGCTGGAAGACCGGCTCGACGCGCAGCTGCGGCTCGGCCACGGCCGGGCCGTGCTCGCCGAGCTGACGACGCTGGTCACCGCGCACCCGCTGCGGCAGCGGTTCGTCGGCCAGCTGATGCTCGCCCTGCACCGCGAAGGCCGCACCGACGCCGCTCTCGCGGCCTTCCGCGGCCTGCGCGCCCGGCTCGCCACCGAACTCGGCCTCGACCCGGCGCCGGAGCTGGCCCGGCTGGAAGCCGGGATCCTCGCCGCCGACCCGGCCTTGGACGGCACACCCGAACCGGTGCGCCCGGCCCAGCTCCCCCACGACGTCCGCGGCTTCACCGGCCGCGCCGCCGAGCTGGCCCGGCTCGACGAGCCGGCCGGCGCCGGGCCCGGTCCGGACATCCGGGTGCTGACCGGCACCGCGGGGGTCGGCAAGACCGCGCTGGCCGTGCGGTGGGCGCACCACGTCCGTGACCGCTTCCCGGACGGCCAGCTCTACCTCGACCTGCGCGGGTTCGACGCCGACCACGAGCCGCTGACGCCGGCCGTCGCGGCCGCGCAGCTGCTGCGGGCGCTCGGCACCGATCCGCGCGCGATCCCGCCGGACCCGGACGGCCGGACGGCGCTGTGGCGCTCGCTCCTGGCCGACCGGAAGGTGCTGGTCCTGCTCGACAACGCCCGCGACAGCGCGCAGGTGACGCCGTTGCTGCCGCCGTCAGGCACCGTGCTCGTCACCAGCCGCCAACGTCTCGGCGACCTCATCGCCCGCACCGGCGCCCACGCGGTGCCGGTGGCAGTGCTGCCGGCCCGCGACTCGCGGCAGCTGCTGGAAACCGTCCTCGGGCCGCCGGCGGTGGCCGCCGAGCCGGCCGCGGCGGCGGAGCTCGCCCGGCTGTGCGGACACCTCCCGCTGGCGCTGCGGCTGGCCGCGGCGAACCTCGGCGCCGGCGAGGTGTCCGGCATCGCGGAGCTGGCGCGGGAGCTCGCCGACGGTGATCCGCTGGCCGGGCTGAGTGTCGACGGTGCCGAGGAAAGTGCGGTGACCACGGCGTTCTCGGTGTCGTACCGGGCGCTGCCCGCCGAGCACCGCCTGCTCTTCCGGCGGCTCGCGCTGGTGCCGGGCCAGACCTTCACCGCGCCGGTCGCCGCCCGGCTCGCCGGCGTCACCGAGGCCCGGGCCGGGCAGCAACTCAAGGCCCTCGCCGCGGCCAACCT
Organism: Amycolatopsis sp. NPDC051758; assembly: GCF_044453095.1. NCBI lineage: Bacteria > Bacillati > Actinomycetota > Actinomycetes > Pseudonocardiales > Pseudonocardiaceae > Amycolatopsis > Amycolatopsis sp. NPDC051758. The sequence continues at coordinate 53,883 of NZ_JBITCJ010000002.1, forward strand.
TGTCGAACGGCACCTGCCCGGGCGCTACCGCTTCCACGACCTGCTGCGCAGCTACGCCGCCGGACGCGTCCCCGCCGACGACCCGTCGAGCGACCGGGACGCGGCACTGCGGCGGCTGTTCGAGCACTACCTGACCACGGCCGACGCGGCCGGACGCCGGCTGATCCCGCACTTCCTGCGGCTCCCTCGGCCCGAAGCCGACAACCCGTTCGAGGGCACCGAGGATGCGCTGGCCTGGCTCGACACCGAGTGGCCGAACCTCGCCGCCGCGGTCGAGCACGCGGCGGCGCACGGCCCGCGGGAGTACGCCTGGCACCTGGCCGACGCGCTCCGGGCGTTCTTCCACCACCGCGGCCACCACACCGAGTGGATCGACACGGCCACCACCGCGCTCACCGCCGCGCAGGCCGCCGGGGCGCGGCAGGCGCAGGCCGCGATGCGGCTGTCCATCGCGCTCGCCGGGGTCAACAGCGGCCGTTACGCCGAGGCCCGCACCCACCTGACGACGGTGCTGGCCGACGGGCTGGCGGCGGACTGGCCGGCCGGGCGCGCGGCGGTGCTCAACAACCTGAGCGCGGTGCACCAGCGGCTCGGCGACCCGCACGAGGCGATCGTGTGCGGTGTGGAGTCGCTGCGGCTGTGCGAAGAGCTCGCCATCCCGGGTGTCACGATGGCGCTGGCCAACCTCGGGTTCGCCTGCGGCCAGGTCGGCGACTTCGACGAGGCGCTCCGCCACTTCGGCCGCGCGCTGGAGATCGCCGAACACGACGGCGCGACGTTCAGCGTGGCCGTGCTGCTGGTCGACCTCGGGCACGTCCACCGCGACCTCGGAAGTCCGCTCGCCGCCGGGTTCTACGAGCGTGCGCTGACGGCCAACCGGGACCTCGGGTACCAGTACGGCGAAGCGGCGGCGCTGTCCGGCCGCGCGGTCCTGGAGGCCCGGGCGGGAGACGGCACGCGTGCCCTCGCCGACGCGGCCGAAGCGGTGGAGCTGACCCGCCGCATCGGCGACCGCGGCACCGAAGCGTCGGCCCTCGCGGCGTCCGGCGAGGTCTGCCTCCGCCTCGGCCACGCCGCGGACGCCGCAACGCACCTGACGGCAGCGCTGGACGTCGCCCGGGAGACCAGCTTCACGTGGTGCGAAGCGGCGGCGCTCACCGGCCTGGCCGAGGCGGCCCTGGCGGGCGGGGACGTCGAACTGGCCCGGACACACGGCGAAACGGCGACCAAGCTGGCCGCCCAGGCGGGCTACCGGCCCCTCGAAACCCGGGCCACCCGCCTCCTGGAGCAGCTGGGCGACTGAACGCGAGTCACACGCTTGCGAGTTTTCCCGCCCCGGCCGAGACTGCCGGGATGGACCAGCCGTTCTCCGAGGCCACTGCCGCCCTCGTCGACCGTGCCCGGCAGCATGCGCTGGGCGATCTTCTCCGCCGGACCGCGCTGCGGCTGCCGGACAAGCTCGCGATCGTCGACGGGGACGCGCGGCTCACCTTCGCCGAGTTCGAGGCCGCCGCCAACCGCTGTGCCCACGCGCTCGCCGCGCGCGGCCTGCGCAAGGGTGACCGGCTGGCGCTGCTGAGCCACAACTGCCGGCAGTTCGGCGTCCTCGCCTTCGCCACGGCCAAGCTCGGGGTGCTCCTCGTGCCGGTCAACTTCATGCTCGGCGCCGACGAAATCGCCTACATTCTCCGGCACGCCGAAGTCGCCGCGTTCGTCTCCGAGGACACCCTCGAACCGACCGCGGCCAAAGCCCTCGAACTGGCCGAGCTGGGTGCCGTCGTCCGCGGCCGGATCACCACCGGCGCGGGCGGCGACTGGGAAGACGTCGACACGTGGCTGTCCGAAGGGGACGCTTCGGCGCCGGAGGTCTTCGTCGCCGACGACGATCCACTGCGGATCATGTACACCTCCGGCACCGAGTCGCGGCCGAAGGGTGTGCTGCTGTCGAGCCGCTCCCTGATCGCGCAGTACGTCTCGTGCGTCATCGACGGCGGGATGAGCGCCGACGACGTCGAGGTCCATTCGCTGCCGCTGTACCACTGCGCGCAGCTGGACTGTTTCTTCTCCGTCGACGTCTACCTCGGCGCGACCAGCGTGATCCTGCCCGGCCCGGACCCCGCGGCGGTGCTCGCCGCCGTCGAGCGGGAGCGGGCGACGAAGCTGTTCGCCCCGCCGACGGTGTGGATCTCCTTGCTGCGGCAAGAAAACTTCGACCGGACCGACCTGTCCAGCTTGCGAAAAGGGTACTACGGCGCTTCGGCGATGCCGGTCGAAGTGCTGCGCGAGCTGCGCCGCCGCCTGCCCGACGTCGAGCTGTGGAACTTCTACGGCCAGACGGAGATGGCGCCGCTGGCGACGATCCTGCGCCCGCACGAGCAGCTCGAGCGCGCCGGTTCGGCCGGGCGCGCGTCGCTCAACGTCGAGACGCGGATCGTCGACGACGAAGACCTGCCCGTCGCACCCGGCGTCGTCGGCGAGATCGTGCACCGCAGCCCGCACGCCACCCTCGGCTACTACCGCGACGAGGACAAGACCGCCGAGGCGTTCCGGTCCGGCTGGTTCCACTCCGGCGACCTCGGTGTGCTCGACGAGGACGGCTACCTGTCCGTCGTGGACCGCAAGAAGGACATGATCAAGACCGGCGGTGAGAACGTCGCGAGCCGCGAAGTCGAAGAGGCGCTCTACCTGCTCGACGGGGTCGCCGAAGCCGCGGTGTTCGGGATCAGCCATCCACACTGGATCGAAGCGGTCACCGCGGTGGTCGTGCCGCGCGAAGGCGCAATTCTCACCGCAGCGCAAGTGGTCGACCACGCCAAGTCACATCTCGCCGGTTACAAATGTCCCAAGTACGTCGTCTTCGCGGACCGGCTTCCCAAGAATCCCAGCGGAAAGATCGTCAAACGAGAATTGCGGGAGCGGCACAAAGGACTCGCCGCCGAGGGCTGAGCCACCGAAAACTCCTTGTGCCTCAGGGAAGACCGCGGATACCGTCGGCTGTCCGCCGGCGCTCTCCGAGGAACGCGGGACGACTGTCCCACCAGGGCCGTCCGGCCCGGAAACGGGATACCGGAAAGCCATGGCGCGCGGCGTCCGTCGGGTCTAGTAATGAGGCCGTTCCTCGTTCCCGAACCCCGAAAGGATCTCTCGTGTCCGTTTTCCTCGCCGTTCTGCTCGCCCTGGCCGCGGGGCTGCTCGTCGGCAGCCGCGTCCACAACGCGCGCGAGGCACGCTCCAACTACTCCGCCTACCGGGCCCGGACCGCGAAGGGGTTCGGGGAGATGATCCGGTCCGCGGTGTCGGCCGCGCTCGCGGTGGTCGGCGCCCTCGTGCTGCTCTTCATCCTGCTCAACGTCCTCCAGCAGGCCTGATCGCGGAACCCGACTCATGGCGGGTTGTTGCCGCCCCGGCAGCAGCGCACGCTTTCTCCTGGCCCCGACGGACGGGGCCGGGAAAGGACTCCCCCCATGAGATCGAGGGTGCTTTCTGCTGCGCTCAGTGCGGCCGTGGGCCTGCTGGGCACGGTCGTCGTCGCCGCGCCGGCCGAGGCCGCCGCGGTCTGCGGTGACCAGGTCGTCGGCAACGGCGGGTTCGAGAGCGGCACCGCGCCGTGGACCCAGACCAGCGGGGTCGTCTCCGCCGCCACCGCGGCGGAACCCGCACACGGCGGCACGTCCGTCGCCTGGCTGGACGGCTACGGCAGCACGCACACCGACACCCTGTCCCAGGCGCTGACGCTGCCCGCCGGTTGCGCGTCCGCGACGCTCTCCTGGTGGTCGCACATCGACACCAAGGAGACGACGACCGGCACCGCCTACGACAAGCTGGTGGTGCAGGCGGGCTCCGACACCCTCGCGAGCTACTCGAACCTCGACAAGAACACCGGGTACGTCCAGCGCACCGTCGACGTGTCGCGCTACCTGGGCCAGACCGTGACGCTCAAGGTCACCGGCACCGAGGACTCGAGCCTGGCGACCAACTTCCTCCTCGACGACTTCTCGCTGACCACGACCGGGACGAGCAACCCGCAGTCGCCGGTCGTCACCTCGCCCGGCGCGCAGTCCGGCGCCGCCGGCCAGGCCGTGTCGCTGCAGGTCCAGGCCACCGACCCGCAGGGTGACGCGCTCACCTACACCGCAACCGGCCTGCCCGCCGGCCTGACGATCGGCGCGAGCACCGGGAAGATCACCGGCACCCCGACGACGGCGGGCACGTCCTCGGTGACCGTCACGGCCAAGGACCCGGCCGGCAACAGCGGCAGCGCCACCTTCGCCTGGACGATCACCGCGGCGCCCGCCGATTCGACCCGCACACCGATCAACCCGGCCTACACGGTGAACCTGACGTCGAACACCTCCGGCACCACCTGGACCGGGCACCAGACGGCCAGCTTCACCAACGGTTCGGCGACCGCGCTGCCCGAGGTCTACCTGCGGTTGTGGGACAACTACCACGGCAGCTGCCCGTCGACGCCGATCACGGTCACGAACGTCACCGGCGGCACCGCGGCCGCGCTGAGCGTGAACTGCACCGCCCTGAAGATCACCCTGCCGAGCCCGCTGGCCCAGGGCCAGTCCGCCACCATCGGCTTCGACCTCGGCATCGTCGTGCCGAGCGGGGCCGACCGGTTCGGCCACGACGGCGCGTACAACATGATCGGCAACGCGCTGCCGGTGCTCGCGGTCCGCGACGCCGCCGGCTGGCACCTCGACCCCTACACCAACAACGGCGAGTCGTTCTACAGCCTGATCAGCGACTTCGACGTCACGCTCGTGCACCCGACGTCGCTGCTGACCCCGGCCACCGGCTCGTCGACCGAGACGACCAGCGGCAGCACCACGACCACGCACGCGGTGGCGAACAAGGTGCGCGACTTCGCCTGGGCCGCCGGGCCGTTCGCGAAGATCACCACGACGTCCGGCAAGGGGGTGCGGGTCAACGTCTACTCGGTCAGCGGGATCTCGACCAGCAGCGCCAACCAGATGCTGACGCTGGCCGCCGACTCCATCGACGTCCACTCGGGCCGCTTCGGCGACTACCCGTACGGCGAGGTGGACGTGGTGCTGGACAACAACTTCTGGTTCGGCGGCATGGAGTACCCGGGCTTCGTGCTCGACCTCGTGTCCACCACGGCGCTCCCGCACGAGCTGGCGCACCAGTGGTTCTACGGGATCGTCGGCGACGACGAGTACACCTCGCCGTGGCTGGACGAAAGCTTCACCGACTACGCCACCGACCTCTACCGCGGGGTCACCGGCAGCGGCTGCGGCATCACGTGGCAGTCGAGTGCGGAGAAGCTGACCAACTCGATGGCGTACTGGGACGCGCATTCTTCGCGGTACTCCACCGTGGTCTACAACTACGGCAAGTGCACCCTGCACGACCTGCGACGGCTGATCGGCGACACCCCGATGGCGAACCTGCTGAAGTCGTACGCGCAGTCGCACTGGTACGGCGTGTCGACCACGGCCGAGTTCAAGGCCGCGGCGCAGGCGGCGGCCGGCTCGACCGACCTGACGTCGTTCTGGGCTTCGCACCGAGTGGAGGGTTAATCGGTTGGGTCCCCGCCCGTGCGTCCGGCACCCTGGGCGCATGGGCGGGGAACGGCTTTTCTGCGACGTCGCGCTGGCGGCGCGGATCGAACGCGCCGAAGCGCGGCTGACGGCCGAAAGCAGTGACGCCGCGCGGGCGCGCCGCGGGGACACGATCGGGTTCGCGCGGCCGTTCTCGGGCGGTGTCGCCAGCTTCGCCGAGGACGACTCGCCGTTCAACAAGGTCATCGGACTCGGCTTCGGCGGCCTGCCGTCGACCGCGGAGCTGGACGAGATCGAGCACGCCTTCGCCGAATTGGGCTCGCCGGTGCAGGTCGAGCTGTGCCAGCTGGCCGACGCCGGGACCGGCGGGTTCTTCACCGAACGCGGCTACCGGCTGGAGTCGTTCGAGAACGTGCTCGGGCGGCGGCTCGGCGACACCGACGTCCCCGATGGCGTCCGGCTCAGCCGTGACGACGAGCTGGAGACCTGGCTGTCCGAGGTCGCCGACGCCGTCGCGGTGGCCGACACCGAGGGCCTGCCCTCGCACGAAGACTTCCCGCGCGAGACCGTCGTCAACGCGATGCGGGACATGGCCGGGGTCCGGCGATACCTGGCCGAGCGCAACGGCGAGTTCGCCGGTGGCGCCAGTTTCCGCGTCACCGAAGGCATCGCGCAGTTCACCGGCGCGGCCACCGTGCCCGCGCACCGGCGGCGTGGTGTGCAGACCGCGCTGCTGCGGGCCCGGCTCGCCGCGGCGACCGAGGCCGAGTGCGACGTCGCCGTCGTCACCACGCAGCCGGGGTCGAAGTCACACCAGAACGTGCAACGGCAGGGGTTCGACCTGCTCTACACGCGGGCGATCTTGGTGAAGGGCACCTCGGCGACCAGCTCTTCGGGCGCCGACAGCCGCCAGGCTTCGTAGATCAGTTCGGCGAGCTCGTCGGTGCCGACGCTGTCCAGGTGGACGACGACCCAGCCGAAGCCGCCCGCGGTGAACTGGATCTCGAAGACGTCCGGCCGCTCGGAGACCAGCGCGAGCTGCTCGGAGATCGTCTGCTTCAGGCCGACGGTCCGGGTCCGCGGCCAGTAGTAGCCGAACCGCTTGCCGCGCACGCTGAACGAGGAGTAGTCACGCGCCTCGGACCGTTCCACGTCCGCCAGCGCGGTCAACACCCGTTCGAAGTCCTGCACCCGACCACCGTAGCGCGCCGGTACCGTGCGGGTCATGAGCGACCTGACCGAGGCCGTGCTGGACGACGGCCGTGTTGTCGTGGTCAAACGCGGCGCCGGACCGCGCGCGACGGCGGCCGAAGCGGCGGGCCTGCGCTGGCTGGCCGCGGCCGCCGCGGTCCCGGTGCCGGAGGTGCACCGCCACGACGACGACCAGCTCGTCATGGACCGCGTCCCCGCCGGACGGCCGGACGCGGCAGCCGCCGAGCGGTTCGGCCGCGGGCTGGCCCGGTTGCATGCGGCGGGCGCACCCGCGTTCGGCTCCCCTCCCCCGGACGGGCCCGCCGACGCGTGGATCGGCCTGGCGCCGATGGTGAACGTCCCGGGTGACGACTGGGCGGCGTGGTACGCCGAACACCGCGTCCGGCCCTACGTGCGGAAGGCCGTCGACGCCGGGCTGCTCGAAGCCGCGCCGTTCGAGCGCGCGTGCTCCCGGCTCGCGGCCCCGGCCGAGCCGCCCGCGCGGCTGCACGGCGACCTGTGGAACGGCAACGTCCTGTGGGACGGCCGCGAAGCGTGGCTGATCGACCCGGCCGCCCACGGCGGCCACCGCGAGACGGACCTGGCGATGCTGCACCTGTTCGGCTGCCCGCACCTGGAGCGGATCATCGCCGCCTACGACGAGACCGCGCCGCTGGCCGAGGGCTGGCGCGACCGGATCGCGATGCACCAGCTGTTCCCGCTGCTGGTGCACACCGTCCTGTTCGGACAGTCCTACGCCGGCCAGGCCCTCGCCGCGGCACGGTCACTGGGCTAGCACTTGGCGAGCATCGTCTCCAGGGCGGTCTTCTCCGGCACGGTGATGGTCAGGCCGTAGTTGCGCTTCACCACGATCCAGTCGGTGGCGTAGGTGCACCAGTAGGACACCAGCGGCGGTTTCCACTGGTCCGGCGCCTTGTCGCTCTTCTGCTCGTTGAGGTTGTCGGTGACCGCGTGCAGCTGCGGGCGGACCAGGTCGTTGGCGAACTGCTCGCGGCGTTCGGTCGTCCACGACTTCGCGCCACTGATCCACGCCTGGCCGAGCGGCACCATGTGATCGATGTCCACATCGGACGCCTTCGTCCAGGTCTCACCGTCGTAGGCGCTGACCCAGGTGCCGGACTTGGCGGCGCACTGGGAGTCCACGGAGACGTCCTTGCCGTCGCGCTTGAGGACCTGCTCGCGGGTGTCGCAGGCGCCGTCGACCTTGTCCCAGTGCGGGAACTTCTCGCGGCTGTAGCCGTCCATCGTGCCGCGGACGGCCACCTGGAGCGCGCCCAGCTGGGTGCGGGCCTCCGCGGGCGCGACCGGCGCGGCGGCCGCCGTCCCGGGTGGCTGGGTGCCGGACCCCGAGGCCAGTTCGTCGGCCAGCTTGCAGCCGGAGAGGGAGGCGCCCGCGAGGACGGCCAGCAGAACCACGGACACGGTGCGCGGCATCGTGAACCCCTTTCACATCTACCGGGAGGTGCCCAGGAGACGCCGCGGGGAAACGGTGCAGATGGCGTAGTTGACGCGAAATGATCGTTGCAGCTCAGGAGCCGTGGAAAACCTGAGCGACGAACACCGCCGCCACCACGCCCACCGTGACGAGCAGGCTCAGCACCATCACCAGCCCCCACGGCACCTGCCGGATCGGGCGCGGCCGCGGGAAGACCGCCGACACCGGCCCCCGCGCTCTCCGGGGCGCGGGTTCCTCGGCGGCGACCGGCGCCGCCGTCAGCGGCGGCGGTTCCGGCGGAATCGCGACCACCGCGGGCAGCTCCGGCACCCGGGCCGCCGGGGGAACCCGCGCCGGGAACCCGTCGGCGAGCAAGGCGGCCCGGGGTGGCGCGAGGTGGGCGAGGGAGAGGGCGTAACAGGCGTCGAGGACGTCGTCGGCCGACCAGACGGTCCGCCACCGGTTGTGCTGCCCGATGATCCGCCGCAGCCCGCGGGGATCGGCGAGCACGACGGCCACCCCGGGCACGGCCTCGGGTTCGTGCCAGAGCGCGTCCTGCTCGCCCACCGGGCCGCTCTCGAACGAGCTTCGGGTGCTCCACCGCGGATCCGGGTCCGCCGGCTCGTGCCAGTGCGCCTCCCCCGGTGTCACCGCGACCAGGCCCGTGACGTACCGGCCGCCGTCGTGGCCGGACAACGCGCCCCTCGCCGCCGCCACCCCCGCGCCCGCCCGCTCCCCCGGGCCGGGCCACGGCGCCAGGCCGGCCTCGTGCGCGGCGATCACGACCACGCCGTTGCGGGTGAACACCAGCGCGTCGACGATCAGTCTCCCGAGCCGGCTCGGGAGACTGATCCCGGCCAGCGCCAGCCCGGTCAGGTGGTCCGGGCCCGGTCCCCACGACCGGAGCAGCCGCACGAGGTGGTCCCCGGCGGCGGGCAGGTCCCGGTCTTCGCCGGAACGCTGGAGTGCCACGAGCACGCCGGTCACACCTCCCACGACGAGACGGCGAGCGCCCCTTCGACGGTAGGAGGCGGACCGCCGCCGCCCCAGCAGCCGAACGAGTGGTCGAACACCACGGTGCGTAGCCGGGGCATCCTGGACGGACATCCGAGGAGAGGAGACCGCCGATGGCTTCACCCCCGGCCGCGTACCAGGGCGCGGCGCTCGACGTCGACCGCGGCTTCTACCGGCGGCTCGCCGACGAGGACGGCCGCGAGGTCGTCGAGGCGTTCGAGGTGCCGATCCGCTCGGGCCGCGCGTGGCGGGTGCCGCGCGGGCACCTGTGCCGGCTGCGCACCGTCGACGGCCCGCAGGTCGGCGACCTCAACCTGTGGCACGCCGACGACCCGCGCGAGCGCTTCTGGGCGGCCCGCACCCGCCAGCTGCAGCGCGCGCACGTCAGCACGTTCGACCGGCTGTGGTCGACCCTGCCGTTCCTGCGCCCGCTGGCCACGATCACCTCGGACACCCTCGAAAACCACGGCGTGGACGGCGAAGGCGGCCGGGTGCACGACCTGCTCGGCACCCGCTGCGACCCGTACGTCAACCGGATGCTCACCGGTGAGGACTTCGACTTCCACTGCCACTCGAACCTGGTCCGCGCGGTCGCGCCGTTCGGGCTCACCGAGTTCGACGTGCACGACGTCCTGAACGTCTTCCAGTGCACCGGCCTCAACCACGACGACCAGTACTTCATGAAGGCCTGCCCCGCCCGCCCCGACGACCACTTCGAGTTCTTCGCCGAGGTCGACCTGCTGTGCGCGCTGTCCACCTGCCCGGGCGGCGACCTGTCCGTGCCGCTGTGGGGACCGGACGCCCGCGACCCGATCGACGTCTGCCACCCGATCGGCGTCGAGGTGTTCAAACCCCGGCCCGGCCTGCTGACCGGCTGGTCGCCGCCGGAGCGCGCGGCCTACCGCGGCCGTCATGGTCTGCGGTCGCCGGAGTGGGCCGACCTACCCGATCGGACGGGCCGGACGCCGGGCTGACGCAGCCGGCCGGCCGGTCCGGCGCGGGCGGGCGCCGGCCCGACCGGAGAGGTTCACCTCGCTCGCGGTCCGTGTGATGATGGAAATCCGGGGACACCGATCGGCTCGACGAGGAGTGCGAGTGGACCTGCGGACCGAGATCGCGCAGTCGTGGCGGCGGGCGGAGCTGTCCGGGCTCTCCCCGGCGTCGGCCGTCGACCGGCTGGACGTCGCCGACGTCGACAACCGCAGCCGGCTGCTGCGGGCCGCCTCGCCGGTGCTGGACGAGCTGGCCCGGCAGCTGGCCGGCACGCGGTTCTGCATCGTGCTCGCCGACGACGAGTGCCGGATCGTGGCCCGGCGGTTCACCGAGCGGTCGGTCGAGCTCGCCCTCGAAGGCATCAGCGCGGTCCCCGGCTGCCAGTTCCTGGAGGAGCGGACCGGGACGAACGCCCTCGCCACGCCGTTCGAGACCCGCCGCGGGGTCGCCGTCGACGGGGACGAGCACTTCCTCGAAGCGATGAAGCAGTTCACCTGCTACGGCCACCCGGTGGTGCACCCGGTGACCCGGCGGCTGGCCGGCGTCCTCGACATCACCGGCCCGGCCGGCGACGCGAACCCGCTGCTCGGGCCGTTCCTGCGGCGCGCGGTCGCCGACATCGAACGGCGGCTCCTGGACGGCGCGAAGCTCGCCGAGCAGCAGCTGCTGGCCGCGTTCCAGTCGGTGCAGCACCGGGCTTGCGCGGTGCTGGCGCTCGGCCAGGACGTCGTGCTGGCCAACACCGCGGCGACCGAGCTGGTCGACACCGCCGACCACCGCCTGCTGCAGGAGCTGGCCCGCACCCAGCGCGGCCTGCGCCGGCTCCGGCTGACGTCGGGCACACCGGTGGAGGTCCGGGTCGAGGCGGTGTCGGCGAACGCCGGGCTGCTGTTCGAGCTGGCGCCGGTCCGCCCGGCCAGCCCGGTGGTGTCCCGCCCGCGCGCCGCCCGCGGGCTCTTCCCCGCCCCGGTCGAGGACCGCCTCCGCCGCGCCGGCCGCGCCCGCCGCCGGGTGCTGATCTGCGGCGAACCCGGAGCCGGCCGCAGCACGGCGGCCCGCGTTGTCGCCGGCGACCAGCCGCTGCACGAGTTCGACGCGTCCGACATCGTTTCGGGAGCGGCGGCGTGGTGCGCGCAGGTCGAGGCGGCCGCCGGCGGGCCGGGCCTGCTGGTGATCGACGGGATCCAGCTGCTGCCACCCCTGGCCGCGGTCCGCCTGGCCCGCCTGCTGGACACCACATCCGCGTGGTTCGCGCTGGTCAGCGGCCCACCGTCGGAGCTGCACGGCGAGCAGGCAACCCTGGCGGCGCGCGTCCACCGGCGAATCGAGCTGCCCCCGCTGCGCGAGCGCCGCGACGAGATCCCGGCGATCGCCCGGACGCTGCTCCGGGACCTCGGAGCGTCACTGCGGCTGACACCCGGAGCGCTGGAGCTGCTGGGGTCCCAGCAGTGGCCGGGCAACCTCCGCGAGCTGGCCGGCGTCCTGGCGAGCGCGGCGGACCGCCGCTCGGCCGGCGACCTGACCGCGTCCGACGTCGCCCCGGGTTGTCTGGAGACCGCCCCGGGCGCGGCGTTGAGCGGCTGGGAGCAGGCGGAGTACGACGTGATCGTCCGGACGCTGCGGGCGTGCGACGGGAACAAGGTGCGGGCGGCGAAGCAGCTCGGCATCAGCCGCTCGACGCTCTACAACCGGATGCGCGCCCTGCGGGTCCGCTGACCAGCCACTGTCCGGGAATCGGACACTTCACGGCCCCGCCGGGTCCACACAATCGACGGCGAGAGGTGCACCGCCGCACGTGGAGGAGATGGCCGTGAAGACCAAGGCAGCCGTACTGTTCGATGCCGGGAAGCCGTTCGAGATCATGGAACTGGACCTCGACGGGCCGGGCCCGGGTGAGGTGCTGATCAAGTACACCGCCGCCGGGTTGTGCCACTCGGACCTGCACCTGATCGACAACGACCTCGTGCCGCGCTTCCCGATCATCGGCGGCCACGAAGGCGCCGGGATCATCGAGGACGTCGGCCCCGGTGTCACCAAGGTCGCGCCCGGCGACCACGTCGTCTGCAGCTTCATCCCGAACTGCGGCACCTGCCGCTACTGCTCCACCGGCCGCCAGAACCTGTGCGACATGGGCGCCACCATCCTCGACGGCCACATGCCGGACGGCACCTTCCGCTTCCACGGCGGCGGCCAGGACTTCGGCGCCATGTGCATGCTCGGCACGTTCTCCGAGCGCGCCACGATCTCGCAGCACTCGGTCGTCAAGGTCGACGACTGGCTGCCGCTGGAGACCGCCGTGCTCGTCGGCTGTGGTGTCCCCACCGGCTGGGCCACCGCGAACTACGCCGGCGGCGTCCGGGCCGGGGACACCACCGTCGTCTACGGCATCGGCGGCATCGGCATCAACGCCGTCCAGGGCGCCGCGCACGCCGGCGCGAAGTACGTAGTCGCCGTCGACCCCGTCGAGTTCAAGCGGGAAGCGGCGCTCATGTTCGGCGCCACCCACGCCTTCGCCACCGCCGCCGAGGCCGCGGAGAAGGTCAACGAACTCACCTGGGGCCAGCTGGCCGACCAGGCGCTGATCACCGTCGGCACCGTGGAAGAGGACGTCGTCAGCCAGGCGTTCGACGTCGTCGGCAAGGGCGGCACCGTGGTCATCACCGGGCTCGCCAACCCCGAGAAGCTCACCGTGCACGTCTCCGGCGGTGTGATGACGCTGTTCGAGAAGACGATCAAGGGCACGCTGTTCGGCTCGGCCAACCCGCAGTACGACATCGTGCGGCTGCTGCGGCTCTACGACGCCGGCAAGCTCAAGCTGGACGAGCTGGTGACCCGCAAGTACACCCTCGACCAGGTCAACGAGGGCTACCAGGACCTGCGCGACGGCAAGAACATCCGCGGCGTCATCGTCCACTCCGCATAGCCGGTGCCGCGAAGTCCACAATGGACCTCGATGCCGCGTACCGGATCAACCCGCTGGTGGCGTTGCGCCCCGAACCGTTCGGGGCGCTCGCTTACCACACGGGCAACCGGGAACTGTCCTACCTGACCTGCCCGGAGCTGGTGCGGTTCGTCCGCGCGCTGGTGATGCACGCCTCGCTCCGCGACGCACTCGACGCCGCGGAGCTGGGCGGCACCCGCCGGGCGCGGATCCTCGCCGCGCTGGAAGCCCTGGCCGACACCGGTGTCATCGTCGTGGATCCCTAAGGGCGCGGGGTGTTGCGCAGGTTGGTGCGGGCCAGGTCGACCATCTTGCCGACACCGCCGTTGAGCACCGTCTTCGTGGCGCCGATGGCGAACCCGCGCACCATTTCGCCGGTGATCCGCGGCGGGATCGACAGCGCGTTCGGGTCGGTCACCACCTCGACCACCGCCGGGCCGGGGTGGGCGAACGCCTTCTCCAGCGCGCCGCGGACGCCGGCCGGGTCCTCGACCCGCTCCGCGAAGATCCCGCACGCCGCGGCGATCGCGGCGAAGTCCACCGGCGGGTGGTCGGTGCCGAAGTCCGGGAGCCCGTCGACGAGCATCTCCAGCTTCACCATGCCCAGCGTGGCGTTGTTGAACACCACCACCTTCACCGGGACGTCGTAGGCGGGCAGCGTCAGCAGGTCGCCCATCAGCATCGCGAGCCCGCCGTCACCCGAAAGCGACACGACCTGGCGGCCCGGCTGCGCGAGCTGCGCGCCGATCGCGTGTGGCAGCGCGTTCGCCATGCTGCCGTGCCGGAACGAGCCGAGCACCCGGCGGCGGCCGTTCGGGGTCAGGTAGCGCGCCGCCCAGACGTTGCCCATGCCGGTGTCCACGGTGAACACGGCGTCATCGGCGGCGACCTCGTCGAGCACCGACGCGACGTACTCGGGGTGGATCGGCCGCCGCTGCTCGATCTTCGTCGTGTACGCGCCGACGACCTTTTCCAGCTTCCGCACGTGCTCGCGCAGCATCCGGTCGAGGAACGCGCGGCCGGTGCGCGGGCGCAGCAGCGGCAGGAGCGCCTGCAGCGTCAGCTTGACGTCGCCGTGCACGGCCAGCTCCAGCGGTGTCCGCCGGCCGAGCCGCGAGGCGTCGTGGTCGAGCTGGACGGTGCGGGCCTGCGGGAGGAAGTTGTCGTACGGGAAGTCCGTGCCCAGCAACACGATCCGGTCGGCCTCGTGCATCGCGTCGTAGCAGGCGCCGTACCCGAGCAGGCCGCTCATGCCGACGTCGAAGGGGTTGTCGTACTGGATCCATTCCTTGCCGCCGAGCGAGTGCCCGACCGGCGCCGCGAGCTTCTCCGCCACCGCCATGACCTCGTCGTGCGCGCCGCGCACCCCCGCGCCGGCGAAGAGCATCACCCGCTCCCCCGAGTTCAGCAGCTCCGCGAGCTCTTGGACGACGGAGGCCGGCGGGACGGCGGGCGACGGCGTGACGAGCGGGAGGCGCTCGGTCAGCGGGCCGGTGGCCTTGCGGTCGGCGAGGTCGCCGGGAATGGTCAGCACCGCGACACCGCCCTTGCCGACGGCGGCCTGGGTGGCGATCCGGAGGAGCCGCGGCAGCTGCGCCGGGTCCGCGACGACCTCGCTGAAGTGGCTGCACTCGGCGAACAGCCGGTCGGGGTGCGTCTCCTGGAAGAAGCCGGTGCCGATCTGGTTCGACGGGATGTGCGACGCGATCGCCAGCACCGGCGCGCCCGAGCGGTGGGCGTCGAACAGGCCGTTGATCAGGTGCAGGTTACCCGGCCCGCAGCTGCCTGCGCACACCGCGAGCTTGCCGGTGACCTGCGCTTCGGCCGCCGCGGCGAAGGCGGCGGTCTCTTCGTGCCGGACGTGCACCCACTCGATGCCGTCGGTGCGGCGGACCGCGTCGACGATCGGGTTGAGGCTGTCCCCCACGATGCCGTAGATGCGCTCGACGCCCGCGTCCCGCAGGGTCCTGACCAGCTGTTCTGCCACGGTTGCCATACCTCCAGGGTGGCCCGTCCCGATCGATGCGTCCAATGCCTGATTGGATGAAATTCCATACACTGCAGACATGGACGTCCAGACGCTGCGGCTGTTCCGCGAGGTCGCCGCGGGTGCGACCGTGACGGAGACCGCGGCCGGCGCGCACCTGACACAGCCGGCGCTCTCGCGGGCGTTGCGGCGGCACGAGCACGAAGCGGGCGCCGAGCTGTTCCGGCGGTCCGGGCGTGTGCTGCGGCTGACCCCGGCCGGGCACGCGTTCAAGCGGCACGTCGACCTCGTGCTCGACCAGCTCGACCAGGGGCTGCGTGAGGTCGGCGAGATCGTCGCGCCGGGCACCGGCGTCGTCCCGCTGGCCTTCCTGCACACGTTCGGGACGTGGCTGGTGCCGTCGGTGCTCAGCGGGTTCCTCCGCGACCACCCCGGCGCCCGGTTCGAACTGCGGCAGCACGGCGAGGCCGGGCTGGAGGCAGAACTGCTCGACGGCACCGCGGACCTCGTCATCACCAGCGGCGACCCGGGGCACGCCCAGCTGCACTGGGAACGCCTGCTCGTCGAGCCGCTGCGGCTCGCGATCCCGCCACAGCACCGCCTCGCCCGGCGGCACCGCGTCCGCCTCGCCGACCTCGCGGACGAGACGTTCATCCTCCTCCGGCCGGGGTACGCACTGCGCGAGACGACCGAACGGCTGTGCGCCGAAGCCGGGTTCACGCCGCGCATCGGCTTCGAGGGTGACGAAGTCGAGACACTGCGCGGGCTCGTCACCGCCGGACTCGGCGTTTCGGTGCTGCCGCTCCCCCACACGGCGACGTTCCCGGCGCCGCACCTCGAACTGACCGATGTGGACGCTGCGCGCGACATCGGCCTCGCCTGGGCGGCCGGGCGGACTCTCCCGCCGTTGAGCGAAACCTTCCGGCGGCACGTCCTCGCCGCCGTGCCCGCGGACTTCGACCGTCCACAAGGGACTATGTGAGAAGCGCCGTACGACCACGCAAAGTGACCACCGGTATGACAGGGTGGAGGCATGGTCGCCGCGCTGAGATCCTTCCTGACGTCCTGGACCTCCGTAACCCCCGTGCTCGGCCTGGTCGTGCTGGCGCTCGCCTGGGGCCGCGACCTCGGACCGGTGTTCGTGGCGATCGTCGCGATCGCGCTGGGAGCGACCGTGCTCGCCGCGGTGCACCACGCCGAGGTCGTTGCGCACCGCGTGGGTGAGCCGTTCGGGTCGCTCGTGCTCGCGGTCGCGGTGACGGTCATCGAGGTCGCGCTGATCGTCACGATGATGGTTTCCGGCGGTCCCGAAGCGGGCTCGCTGGCGCGGGACACCGTGTTCGCCGCGGTGATGATCACGACCAACGGGATCGTCGGCATCTCGCTGCTCGTCGGCGCGCGGCGCTACGGCGTCACCCTCTTCAATTCGGAGGGCAGCGGCGCGGCGCTCGCCACGGTCGCGACGCTGGCCACGCTCAGCCTGGTGCTGCCGACGTTCACCTCCAGCACCCCCGGCCCGGCGTTTTCGTCGGCGCAGCTGACCTTCGCCGCGGTCGCGTCCCTGGCGCTGTACGCCACGTTCGTGCTGACGCAGACGATGCGCCACCGCGACTTCTTCCTCCCGGTGGCGGCCGACGGCGAGGTCAAGGAGGACGACCACGCCGAGCCGCCGACCAGCCGGGCGGCGCTGGGCAGCCTCGCGCTGCTGCTGGTGGCGCTGGTCGCGGTGGTCGGGCTGGCCAAGGTGGAGTCCCCGGCGATCGAGGCGGGCGTGAGCGCGGCCGGGTTCCCGCAGTCGTTCGTCGGGGTGGTGATCGCGTTGCTGGTGCTGCTCCCGGAGACCCTCGCGGCCACCCGCGCGGCCCAGCGCGACCGGATGCAGATCAGCCTCAACCTGGCCTACGGCTCGGCGATCGCGAGCATCGGCCTGACGATCCCCGCGATCGCGCTGGCGTCGATCTGGCTGCCGGGTGAGCTGCTGCTCGGCTTGGGTTCGACGCAGATCGTGCTGCTGGCGCTCACGGTCGTGGTGAGTGTCCTGACGGTCGTCCCCGGCCGGGCGACGCGCCTGCAGGGCGGGGTGCACCTGGTGCTGCTGGCCGGCTTCCTGGTCCTGGCGGTCAACCCCTGACGCCGTGTCGCCCCGCCGATCACGAGTGATGCCCTCCCCATCACGCATGATGCCCCGCTGATCACGGCTGATGCCGGGTTCGTCCCGGGCGGGAAACGGCATCTCGCGTGATCGGGGAGGCATCATGCGTGATTGAAGGGGCATCACTCGTGCTCGGGCGGTCGACACGGCGGGCCGGTTACGGTGAAGCGATGCGGATCGTGTCCCTGCTGCCCGCCGCGACGGACATCGTCGCGGTGCTCGGAAAGCTGCCCGACCTGGTCGGCCGGACCCACGAATGCGACTGGCCGCCCGGGGAAATCGAGCACGTGCCGGTGGTGACGCGGGCCGAGTTCGACCCCGATGCCTTGTCCAGCCGCGAAATCTCCGAAGCCGTCGGCGGCGCGGCGCACGGCGGGTCCTCGCTGTACGCCCTCGACAGCGACCGGCTCGCCGAACTCGCGCCCGACGTCGTCCTCACCCAGGATCTGTGCGACGTCTGCGCGGTCTCCTACCGCCGGGTCTCCGAAGCCGTCCGGACCCTCGACGGCGGCCCGCTGGTCGTCAGCCTCGAACCCGCGACGCTCGACGGTGTGCTCGACTGCCTCCGCCAGGTCGGCGACGTGCTCGGGGTCCCGGACCGGGCCGACGCCGAGATCGCCGCGCTCCGAAAACGCCTGAACGCCGTCCGCCCGCAAACCACCAAACCGCGGGTCGTCGCGCTGGAGTGGCTCGACCCCGTCTGGCCCGCCGGCCACTGGGTACCGGAGCAGATCACCCTCGCCGGCGGTGAACCGCTGCTCGCCGAACCCGGCGAACACACCCGGCCGGTCGAGTGGGACGCCGTTGTCGAAGCCCGGCCCGACGTGCTGCTCCTGCTCCCCTGCGGCTTCCCGCCCGAGCGCACCCTCGCCGAAGCAGCGGCACTCGAAACCCGGCCGGGCTGGGCGGACCTGCCCGCGGTGCGCGCCGGGCGGGTGTGGGTGCTCGACGGCCCGGCGTACTTCAACCGGCCCGGCCCGCGCGTGGTCCGGGGTGCGGAGATCCTCGCGGCGGTCTTCCACGGCGACGGGGCCGGCGCCCGCCGCCTCACTTCGCCGAAGTGACCTCGATGCCGACGACGCAGGTGTCGTCGTCCGTGTCGGCCGTGCTGTAGGTCAACAGCGTGTCGAGCTGGTGCTCGAGCCCGCCGCCGTGGCCCTGCACCAGCGTCACCAGCCGGGCCACCGACTCCTGCACCGGCCGGTCGCGGCGCTCGATCAGGCCGTCGGTGTAGATCAGCAGGATGTCGCCTTCGTCGAGCTGGACCTCTTCCTCGTGGTAGGCGACGTCACGGACCGCGCCGAGCAGGGAGCCGCGGATCAGCGGCAACGTCGTCGCGTCGCCGCCGGTGTGGCGCACGATCGGCGGCAGGTGCCCGGCCCGCGCCCAGCGCAGCTTCCGGGTCGCCGGGTCGTAGACGGCGGCGACCGCGGTCGCCGTGACGTGGTCGGTGAGGTGGTAGGCCACCAGGTTGAGCCAGGTGAGCAGCTGGGCGGGCCCGGCGCCGGTCGCCGCGAGGCCGCGCAGCGCGTTGCGCAGGCTCACCATCCCGGTCGCCGCGTCGATGCCGTGCCCGGCGACGTCCCCGACGCACAGCAGCACCTCACCGGTCGGCAGCGCGACCGCGTCGTACCAGTCGCCGCCCACCAGGTGTTCCTTCTCCGCGGGCCGGTAGCGGACGGCGGCGCGCAGGCCCGGCATGTCGATCGGGCCCTTGGCCGGCGGCATGATCGCGTGCTGCAGCTGCAGCGCGAGCCGGTTGCGCTCGATCGACTGCTGCTCGGTCTCGGCCAGCCTGTCCCGCGTCGCGGCCAGCGCGACCTCGGTCCAGTGCTGCGACGAGACGTCCTGGTAGGCGCCGCGGACCGCGACCAGCTCCCCGCGGCCGTCGACGACCGGCTCCGCGACGACGCGGATGTGCCGCGCGACGCCGTCCGAGCGCTGCAGCCGGAACGCCGTCGACGACGGGCGCCGGTGGTGCAGCACCGCGCGCAGGAACCGGCCGATCGACTGCGCGTCGTCGGAGTGCGCGTGCCCGGCCAGTTCGTGCAGTGAAAGCGGCGCCGCGTTCGGCGGCAGGCCGTAGAGCGCGAACAGCTCGGTGTTCCAGGTGATCGCCCCGGTGACGACGTTCTCCTCGAACCCGCCGATCCGGCCGAGCCGCTGCGCGTGCTGCAGCAGCACGGCGAGCTTCGCCGCGTCGTCCTGGATGCGCAGGATCAGCAGCACGTTGCCGGCGAAGCGGGTGACGCTGATGTCGGTGAGCACGGTCAGCGGCACCTGGTCGACCAGGGTGGTGATCGCCATGCTGTCGGCGCGGAACGGCTCACCGGTGGCGTAGACCCGCCGGACCTTGTCGAGCAGGCCGCTCTCCTCGGCCGCGAGCGGATAGGTCTCCAGCAGCCGGGTGCCGACGATCCGGCTGCGGGGCCGCCCACCGGGGTCGGCGAACCGGACGTTGGCGTGGTGGATGCGGAAGTCGCTCAGCCGGCCGCCGTCGAGGCACGGCGACAGCAGCACGGCCGGGTCGTGCAGGCCGTCGACGAAGTCCACCAGCTCGCCGAGGAAGTCACCCGAGCCGTCGGCGGCGACCGGCGCGATCACGCCGTCCCAGGTGTCGAGCGTGTGCGCGCACAGCTCCGCCAGCGCGTCCAGCTGCCGGTGCTGCCGCCCGGGTTCGGCGGGCAGCGGGTCCGGCCAGCACATCTCGACCACGCCGATGATCCGCCCGCCGGTGCCGGTGGGCACCGCGACGCGCCCGCCGCCGGACAGCGTGTGCTGCCCGATCGAGGGCAGCTCGCCGGCCGCGAGTGTCGGGTACCAGACGGTGTCACGCTCGATCAGCGCGCTGCGGGCGGGCGTCGCCACGCCAGGCGGGACATAACGCCAGCGTGCCGCTTCTTCGGCGGAGAACCCGGCCGACCCGGCCAGGGTCAGCGACCCGTCCGGCCCGGCGAGCCACACCGCGACCGCGGTGGCGCCGAGCGGCCGCAGCGCGTGCTCCAGGATCGACTCCGCGACGCGCTGGGTGTCGCCCGCCGCGAGCACGCCGCTCTCCGCGGTGCGCAGCCGCACCGCGACCGACTCTTCGCCGTCCGCGCGGGCCAGGAACTCCTGGGTGACCTCGGTGATGCGGTCCTCGGCGGCCTCGCCGACCACGTCCGCGGCGATCTCCAGCGGTGTCATCCCGGCCTGCTCGGCCAGGGTTTCCAGCTGCCGCGCGGCATCGGCCGGCGTGCAGTGGAGGCGTTCCATCAGCACACCCTTGGCGAGCTCGATCAGCGCGCGGCCGTCGGCGACGGCGTGCGCGTGGTCGACCTCGCCGCGCAGGCGCGCGACGGTGTCGGCGAGCCGGGCGAGGTTGGCCGACACCTCCGCGGGTGGCGCCAGCACCGGGAGGGTCTCCTCTTCGGCGGTCACGCCGTCACGTGCCGCTTGATGCGGGCGATCAGGTCGTCCGCGTCGACCGGCTTGGTCACGTAGTCGGTGGCGCCCGACGCGAGGCTCTTCTCCCGGTCGCCCGGCATCGCCTTCGCCGTCACCGCGACGATCGGGATCGCCGCGTGCTCGGGCATCGCGCGGATCTTCGCGGTCGCGGTGTACCCGTCCATCTCCGGCATCATCACGTCCATCAGGATCAGGTCGATGCCCGGGTGCGCCGCGACCGTCTCGACACCCTTGCGGCCGTCCTCGGCGTGCAGCACCTGCATCCCGTGCAGCTCCAGGATCCCGGTGAGCGCGTAGACGTTGCGCGGGTCGTCGTCGACGATCAGCACGGTGCGCCCGGACAGCGTCGTGTCGACGTCGGCCGCCCGCACCGGTGCGGGCGGCTCGTCCGGGCGGACCAGCGGCAGCACCGCGCCGGGCTCCTCGGCCGAGAGGTGCAGCGCGATCCGCTCGCGCAGCTCGTCCAGCCCGGACAGCACCTCGAGCGACTGGACGTCCGCCCGCGACTGCACCAGCTGCTCCAGCTCGCCGTCGAGGCGGCGGCTGTTGTGCGCGAGCACCGGCACGAGCCGCAGCGCGGCGTCACCCTGCATCGCGTCGAGGAAGCCGAACGCGGCCCGCTCCGGCAGGTCCAGGTCCAGCACCACGCAGTGGTAGGCGTCGGTCGCGAGCGCGGCCGCGGCCTCCTGCGTGCCGACCGCGGTGACGACCTGGACCTCGGCCGGTGAGATGCCGATGTCCCGGCTGTCGGCCAGGTCCGCGGCGGCGCTCTCGGCGACGAGCGTCAGCAGCCCGTGCGGGCGCTCCTCCACGACCAGCAGCCGCCGGTGGGCGCGCGGGACGGACGTCGCGAGCCCGGTGCCCGGGTCACCGATCGAAACGGCCGTGCCGGGGCGCTCGCCCGCCGGCAGCGGGGCGAAGTCCGGCCGCGCGACCGGCAGCGAGAAGGTGAACGTGCTGCCCTCGCCCGGGGTGCTTTCGGCGGTGATGAACCCGCCGAGCAGCTGGGCGATCTCGCGGCTGATCGACAGGCCGAGCCCGGTGCCGCCGTACTTGCGGCTGGTGGTGCCGTCGGCCTGCTGGAACGCGCCGAAGATCGACTCCAGCTGGTGCTCGGCGATGCCGATGCCGGTGTCGGTGACCCGGAACGCGACGGCGGGCCCGTGCGCGCGCAGCGGGCGGGGCAGCCGGTCCGGGTCCACCGGCTCGATGTGCAGCTCGATCCCGCCGACCTCGGTGAACTTGACCGCGTTGGACAGCAGGTTGCGCAGCACCTGCCGCAGCCGGGAATCGTCGGTCAGCAGCTCGACCGGCGAGCCGGGCGCCACGGTGATCCGGAAGTCGAGGTTGCGCTGGGAGGTCATCGGCCGGAACGTCGCCTCGACGTAGTCCAGCAGGCCGCGCAGGGACACCTGCTCGGGAGTGACGTCCATCTTCCCGGCCTCGACCTTCGACAGGTCGAGGATGTCGTTGATCAGCTGCAGCAGGTCCGACCCGGCGGAGTGGATGATGCCCGCGTACTCGACCTGCTTCGCGCTGAGGTTGCGGGTCGGGTTCTGCGCGAGCAGCTGGGCGAGGATCAGCAGGCTGTTGAGCGGGGTGCGCAGCTCGTGGCTCATGTTGGCCAGGAACTCCGACTTGTACTTCGACGCCAGCGTCAGCTGCTGGGCGCGTGCCTCCAGCTCCTGGCGCGCCTGCTCGATCTCGAGGTTCTTCGTCTCGATGTCGCGGTTCTGCGTGACGAGCAGCGCCGCCTTCTCCTCCAGCTCGGCGTTGGACGACTGGAGCTCCTCCTGGCGCGCCTGCAGCTCCTCCGACCGGGCCTGCAGCTCCGCGGTCAGCCGCTGCGACTCGCCGAGCAGCTCGTCGGTGCGCGCGTTGGCGACGATGCTGTTGACGTTGACGCCGATCTGCTCCATCAGCAGTTCGAGGAACGCCCGGTGCACCGCGGTGAAGCCGTGCACCGACGCCAGTTCGAGCACGCCGAGCACCTGGTCCTCGACCACGATCGGCAGCACGATCAGGCTGGCCGGCACGGTGCTCCCGAGTGCGGAGGAGATCGTGGCGTAGCCGGGCGGGACGTCGTCGACCACGATCGGGCGGCGGCTGCGCGCGGCCTGCCCGACCAGCGACTGGCCGATCCGGAACCGGACGGCCGGGCCGTCACCGTCGTCCGGGTGGCCGTACGCGCCGACGAGCCGCAGCTCCGGCACCTCGGCGGTGTCGTCGGCCAGGTAGAACGCGCCGAACTGGGCGTTGACCAGCGGGACGAGCTCGTCCATCACCGCGGCCGCGACGACGGCGAGGTCGCGGCGGCCCTGCATCAGCCCGGTGATGGTGGCCAGGTTCGACTTGAGCCAGTCCTGCTCCTGGTTCGCCCGCGTCGTCTCGCGCAGCGACTCGACCATCGAGTTGATGTTGTCCTTGAGCTCGGCGACCTCACCGGAGGCGTCGACGGTGATCGAGCGCGTCAGGTCGCCTTCGGCGACGGCGCTGGTCACCTCGGCGATCGCCCGGACCTGCCGGGTGAGGTTCCCGGCCAGCTCGTTGACGTTCTCGGTGAGCCGCTTCCAGGTGCCGGACACGCCTTCGACCTCGGCCTGGCCGCCGAGGCGGCCTTCGCTGCCGACTTCGCGCGCGACGCGCGTGACCTCCGCGGCGAACGCCGAGAGCTGGTCGACCATCGTGTTGATCGTCGTCTTGAGCTCGAGGATCTCGCCCCGGGCGTCGACGTCGATCTTGCGGGTCAGGTCGCCTTGGGCGACGGCGGTGGTCACCTGGGCGATGTTGCGGACCTGCCCGGTGAGGTTGTTCGCCATCGAGTTGACGTTGTCGGTGAGGTCCTTCCAGGTGCCCGCGACGTTCGGGACGCGCGCTTGGCCGCCGAGCATGCCTTCGGTGCCCACTTCGCGCGCCACGCGGGTGACCTCGTCCGCGAACGCCGACAGCGTGTCGACCATCGTGTTGATCACGTCGGCCAGCGCCGCGACCTCACCCTTGGCCTCGACGGTGATCTTGCCCGACAGGTCACCGCGCGCGACGGCCGTGGCGACCTGCGCGATCGAGCGGACCTGGCCGGTCAGGTTGGACGCCATCACGTTGACGTTGTCGGTGAGGTTCTTCCAGGTCCCGGACACGCC
Source organism: Amycolatopsis sp. NPDC051758 (assembly GCF_044453095.1). NCBI lineage: Bacteria > Bacillati > Actinomycetota > Actinomycetes > Pseudonocardiales > Pseudonocardiaceae > Amycolatopsis > Amycolatopsis sp. NPDC051758. Next base: position 77,735 of record NZ_JBITCJ010000002.1, read on the forward strand.
GCGGACGGTCGCCTGGCCGCCCAGGTTGCCCTCGGTGCCCACTTCGCGCGCCACCCGGGTGACCTCGTCCGCGAACGCGGACAGCTGGTCCACCATCGTGTTGATGGTGTCCTTCAGCTCGAGGATCTCACCGCGGGCGTCGACCCGGATCTTCTGCGAGAGGTCACCGCGCGCGACGGCGGTGGTGACCTGGGCGATCGACCGGACCTGCGCGGTGAGGTTGTCGGCCATGACGTTGACCGACTCGGTGAGGTCCTTCCAGGTGCCGGAGACACCCTTGACGTCGGCCTGACCGCCCAGCCGTCCTTCGGTGCCCACCTCGCGGGCCACTCTCGTGACCTCGTCCGCGAACGCGGACAGCTGATCCACCATCGTGTTCAGCGTGTCCTTGAGCTCCAGGACTTCGCCGCGCGCGGTCACGTTGATCTTCTGCGACAGGTCACCCTTCGCCACCGCGGTGGCGACCTGGGCGATGTTGCGGACCTGGTCGGTCAGGTTGCCGGCCATGAAGTTCACCGAGTCGGTGAGGTCGCGCCAGGTGCCGGAGACACCCTTGACGTCGGCTTGGCCACCCAGCCGGCCCTCGGTGCCCACCTCGCGCGCCACTCTCGTGACTTCGTCGGCGAAGGAGGACAGCTGGTCGACCATCGTGTTGATCGTGCTCTTGAGCTCGAGGATCTCACCGCGGGCGTCAACGGTGATCTTCTGCGACAGGTCACCCTTCGCGACCGCCGTCGTCACCTGGGCGACGTTGCGGACCTGGTCGGTCAGGTTCCCGGCCATGAAGTTCACCGAGTCGGTGAGGTCGCGCCAGACGCCGCCGACGCCGGGCACCTGCGCCTGGCCGCCGAGGCGGCCTTCGCTGCCCACCTCGCGGGCCACGCGGGTGACCTCGTCGGCGAACGACGACAGCTGGTCCACCATCGTGTTGACGGTGTCCTTCAGCTCCAGGATCTCGCCGCGGGCGTCGACGTCGATCTTCTGCGACAGGTCACCCTTCGCGACCGCCGTCGCCACCTGCGCGATGTCGCGGACCTGGGTGGTGAGGTTGCCGGCCATGGCGTTGACCGAGTCGGTGAGGTCCTTCCAGGTGCCGGACACGCCGGGGACCTTCGCCTGACCGCCGAGCTGGCCCTCGCTGCCGACCTCGCGCGCGACGCGGGTGACCTCGGAGGTGAACAGCGACAGCTGGTCGGCCATGCCGTTGAACACGGTGGCGATCTCGCCGAGCAGGCCGTCGGCCCCGCCCGGCAGCCGGATGCCGAAGTCGCCGTCGCGCACCGCGGTCAGGCCGGCCAGCAACCGGCGCAGCTCCTGCTCCCCCGCCTCGCCGACGCCCGAAGCGTCCGCCCCCGGGCGCACGCCGTCGACCATTGCCCCACCCATCCGCCACCTGTCTCTTCGGTTGTCGGCGCCCCGCGCGCCATCCCGGTGTGCACACCGGATGATTCAGCATAGTGCAGCTGCACTATGCTGAGCGGCAACGGTTGAGCAACCAGCCGCGCCCGTGTCGACGTGCGTTCCTCCAGGCGGTGCTCGCAAGCCTTTCCTTCCCTCCCAGGCCATCCGGCCGCATTGACCCGTTCGGCTGAACGGCGGTACGACACCCGTCCCGCCGCCCTTCGTGCTACGTCCACAATGGACACTCCATTGTGGAAAACGAGGGGCCGAGGTGTGCGGAGCGCGCCGAGCGGGTACGCCCTCGGCATGGATGCCGAGAACCTGGTCGTCGTCGGCAGCGGGCCGGCCGGCGTGGCCGCCGCCCGCGCCTACCGGGAAGCGGGTGGCACGGGCCCGGTCCGCCTGCTCACCGCGGACGCCGACCCGCCTTACGAACGCCCACCGCTGTCGAAGGAGTTCCTGCGCGGCGAAGCCGGACTTTCGCTGCTGGACGAGGATTTCCTCAAGGAGCACGACGTCACCGTCACCCTCGGCGACCCGGTGGTGGAGCTGGGCGCCGACCGGGTCCGCACGGCGGCGGGGGCTGAGCACCGGTTCACCAAGTGTGTGCTCGCCACCGGCGCCGAACCGGTCCGGCCCGGCATCCCGGGCGCCGATCACCCGGACGTGCGCGTCCTGCGGTCGGCCGCCGACGCCCGTGAACTGCGCGAGACCGCGTCAGGGGTGCGGAGCGCGATCATCGTGGGCGCGGGGTTCATCGGCTGCGAGGCCGCGGTCTCGCTGTCCCGCCTCGGGGTGCAGGTGACGATCGTGTGCCCGGAAGACGTCCCGCAGGAAAAGCGCCTCGGCCCCGAAGCGGGGGAATTCCTCTTGCGCTGGCTCAAGTCCGAGGGTGTGAGCGTGCTGCGCAGCACGAAGCTGGCATCGATCGAGAACGGCTACCGGATCCGGACCGACCTCGTGCCGATCCTCGACGCGGGGCTGGTCGTGCTGGCCACCGGTGTCCGGCCGCGGATCGACCTCGCCGAAGCCGCCGGCCTCACGATCGAACAGGGCCGCATCCGGGTCGACGAGCACCTGCGCACGAGCGCGCCGAACGTGCTGGCGGCCGGCGACGTCGCCTTCGCCCACAACCCGGCGGCGGGCCGCGCGCTGGCGGTCGAGCACTGGGGCGAGGGGCTCGCGATGGGCGAGGTGGCGGGCCGGACGGCGGCGGGTGAGGACGCGTCGTGGGACGCGGTGCCCGGCTTCTGGTCGGTGATCGGCGACCGCGTCCTCAAGTACGCGGCCTGGGGTGACGGTTTTGACCACGCCCGCCCCCGGCCGCGCGGCGACGGCGGCTTCACGATCTGGTACGAACGCGACGGCAAGACGGTCGGCGTCCTCACCCACGAAGCCGACGAAGACTACGAGCGGGGCCAGGACCTCATCCGGCGGGGCGAGCCGGTGCCCGGGGACTGAGCCCGGTTCGCCGAGACCGGCTCACAGCCAGTCCTTCTTCTTGAACAGCGCGTACAGGCCCACCGAAAGCACCAGCACCGCGATCGTCGACGCCCAGAACCCGCTCTCCGCGCCATTACCCGGGTACGGCACGTTCTGGCCGTAGAACCGGTCACCGCGGTGGGCACCGCGATCACCGCGGCCCACCCGGTGACCTTCTTCATGACCAGGTTCAGCCGGTTGCTCTGCAGGTTCAGCTGCGTCTCCCGGACCGTCGCGATCAGCTCGCGCAGCGCCTCGGTCTGCTCCGCGGCCTGCCGGGCGTGGTCGTGGACGTCCTCGAAGTACGGGCGGGTCAGCTCGTCGGCCAGCCGGAGGTCCGGCCGCATCAGCGAACTGACCACCTCGCGCATCGGCAGCACCACCCGGCGCAGCGCGGTCAGGCTCTTGCGCAGCCGGAACGAGCGGCGCTGCAGCTCGGACTGGTCCGGGCGGTCGTCGAACACGAGGTCCTCCAGGCCCTCGACCTCCTCGTCGAGCTGCTGCACGGCCTCGAAGTGCCCGTCGACGACGAAGTCGAGCAGGCCGTGCACCAGGAAGGGCACCCCCGCTTTCGCCAGGTCGGGCGCCTGGTCCCACCGGTTCACGACCGCTTCGATGTCGAAGCCGTCGTCCTTGCGCACCGTCACCAGCGCCGCCGGCGTGACGAACGCGGCCAGCTCGTAGGTCGTGGTTCGCCCGCTGCCGGCCTCGAAGCGGACGGCGTAGGCGGTCAGGAACGCGTGCCCGTCGTACCGGTCGAGCTTGGGCCGCTGGTGTTCCTGGACGGCGTCCTCGACGGCGAGCCGGTGCAGGCCGAGTTCACCGGCGAGCTCGGCCAGGTCCGCTTCGGACGGTGCACAGAGGTCCACCCACACCGCGGTGTCCGGTTCGGCCAGGAAGTCGGAAACCTCCTCGACCGGGAAGTCTTCCTTCTGCAGCACACCGTCGCGGTAGGCGCGGGTTCGTGTCATGTCCCGAGGATGCCCGGCCGGGAAAGCGTTCACACGCCCGCGTAACCCGCGGCAAACCGGGTAACCGTCGATCTTGTGAACGCACTGCTGGCGGAAACCCCGCCGAAGCCCCTGCCCTCGCCCCGGACCGCCGCGACGGTCGGCGCGGAACTGCGCTCGCTCCACGCCGCGGGCGAGCTCGACCTGCCCCGGCCCGGCGAGGGGCGGACGGCGGCCCGCTGGGCGGCGCTGGCCGCGTTCGGCCGGCGCGACCTGACGCTGGCCCGGCTCGCCGAGGGACACACCGACGCCGTCGCGATCCTCGCCGAAGCGGGCCGCTCCCCCGTCCCGGGTGCGCTGTACGGCGTCTGGGCGGCGAAGTCCGGCGGCACCGGCGCGGCCCTGGACGACGGCACGCTGACCGGCACCGTCCGGTTCTGCTCGGGGCTGTCCCTGCTCGAACGCGCCCTGGTCGCCGCGGGCGACCGGCTGGTCGAGGTCGACCTGGCCGATCCCCGTGTCGGCCGCCACCCGGACGCGTGGCAGGCCGTCGGGATGGACGCCTCCGACAGCGGTGACGTCGTGTTCGACCGCGTGCCGGTGGACACGCTCGTCGGGCCGCCCGGCTGGTACGTGGCGCGGCCGGGGTTCGCCCTCGGCGGCGCCGGTGTCGCGGCCGTCTGGCTCGGCGGCGCCGCGGGTGTCTTCGACGGCGTCCTCGCGTACCTGCGTGATCGCGGCGCAGCGGACGAGCATCAGCTGGCCCACGTCGGCGCCATGCATACGGCGCTCAGCACCGCCGAAGCCGTGCTGGCGCAGGCCGCCGAAAGCGAGGTGGACGCGCTGCTCGCGGGGACCTGCCGGGCCGCGGCGGAACGCACCGCCGTCGAGGTGCTGGAACGGGCGCTGAAGGTGACCGGGCCGACCCCGGCGTGCCGCGACCGGCGCTTCGCCCAGCGGATCGCCGACCTGCCGGTGTACGTGCGGCAACACCACGCCGAACGTGACCTCGCCGCCCTCGGCCGCACCGTCCTGGGCCCGGCATGACCGCGTTCGTCCCCGAAGCCGACTGGACGGCGCGGCCCACCTTGGCAGGCTGGCCGGAGGAGCCGTTCGAGAACGCGCTCGTCGTCGCCGCGCACCCGGACGACGAGACGCTCGGCGCGAGCGGGCTCCTGCAGCACCTGCACACCGCCGGCACCGCGGTGACGCTCGTGGTGGCGACCGACGGCGAAGCGGCGTTCCCGGCCGCCGATGCCGCGGAACGGCAGGCGCTGGCCAAGACGCGCCGCCGTGAACTGCGGGATTCCCTGCGGGCCCAAGGACTTTCCGACGTCGAGCCGGTGTGGCTCGGGCTGCCGGACTCGGGGCTCACCTCGCACGTCGGCGACCTCACCGAAGCCTTGCGCGAGCGCGCCGCCGGGCACGACCTGTGTCTCATGCCGTGGCCGGACGACCCGCACCCCGACCACCAGGCCGCCGCCCGGGCCGCCCTGGCCGCGGCGCCGGTGCCGGCCCAGTGCTGGTCGTACCCGATCTGGCTCTGGCACTGGCTGCGTCCCGACGATCCGGCGATCCCGTGGGCCCGGGCGCGGTCCCTGCAGCTCACGACGGCAGAGCGCGCCGCCAAAGCCGCCGCGATCGCGACCTTCACCTCACAGCTCAAGCCCGGCCCCCGCGGCGAGGCGCCGATCCTGCCGGACGAAGTCCTGGCCCACTTCTCCCGCGACACCGAGGTGTTCTTCCGCGAGCCGCCGCGCACGTCGGCGCCGGTGAGCCGGTTCGCCGAGCTGTACGCCGGCGCCGAAGACCCGTGGTCGGTGGGCACGAAGTGGTACGAGCGGCGCAAGCGCGCGATGGTGCTGGCCTGCCTGCCCGACGAGCACTACGCCGAGGTCGTCGAGCCGGGCTGTGGCGTCGGCGCGCTCACCCGCGACCTCGCCGCCCGGGCCGGGCACCTGGTCGCCTTCGACCCGGTGCCCGCGGCAGCCGAACGCACCCGCGCCGCCGTCGCCGGTCTGTCCCATGTGGACGTCCACAGCGGAGCGGTGCCCGGTGGGCTGCCGGCCGGGCCGGTCGATCTGCTGGTGTACGGCGAACTGCTGTACTACCTGGACGACCGCGCCCTCGAGGAGACGATCGAGGCGTCGGTGGCGGCCTTGCGCCCGGGCGGGCACCTGCTCGCCGTGCACTGGCTGCCGTGGGCGCCGGAAGCGCCGCGTGACGGCCGGGACGCCCATGCCCGGCTGCTCGCCCACCCGGCGCTCGAGCCGCTGGTCGAGCACACCGACGAGCAGTTCCTGCTGCACGTGCTGAGGCGCCGGTGATCACGGCGGTCGGGGTGGTCGTCCCCGCGCGGGACGAAGCGGAGCTCGTCGGCGCGTGCCTGCGGGCGATCGGCGAGGCGCTGCGGCGATTGCCGGGCGGGATCACGCACGCGGTCTGCGTGGTCGCCGACCGCTGCGGTGACCCGACGGCGGCCGTGGCCCGCGCGGCGTTCGGCCCCCTCCGCGGGATGGTGGCCGTGAACGAGTCGGCGCGGACCATCGGCGAGGTCCGCGACCTCGGGGTCGCGCGGGTGCGGTCGTCGCTCGGCACGCCGGCCGCGCGGACGCTGCTGCTGAGCACGGACGCCGACACCCGCGTCACGCCGGGCTGGGCGCGGGCGCACCTGGCCCGGGCGCGGCAGGGTTACCACGCGATCGCGGGGACGGCCGAGCTGTCGGCGCCGTTCAGCGCGTCGGCCCCGACGCTTTTGCGGTACGAGCACGTGCTCGACCGCGCGCGGACGTCGGAAGGCCACGGCTCGGTGTACGGCGCGAACCTGGGGGTGCGCGCGGACGCGTTCGACGTGGTCGGCGGGTTCGGCCCGCGGGCGACCGGCGAGGACCACGACCTGTGGCGCCGGCTCGGGCAGGCCGGGTTCCACCGCTGTTACGAGTCGGGCGCGCCGGTGGTCACCAGCGCCCGCCTGCACGGCCGCGCCCCGGACGGCCTCGCGGCCCTGCTGCGGGGCCTAGCCGAAGACGCCGGCTCGGTCGCGTGAAACCGGAGTTGTAGAGGTCGTTCGTAGAGGTTGTCGCTGTCGCGTCCGGCGGCCCGCCGCGAAGATCGGCGTGCCGCAGCTCCCGGACGAGAAAGGCACCGGTGACCACCGCCTGGAGGATGCTTCCCGCCGCGCTGCTCGCGGCCACCGTCCTGACCGGGGTGCCCACGCCGGCGACCGCGGCGGAACTCGCCCCGCGGCTGATCCTGGTGCAGCGGGTCCGCGACACGGTGGTCGTCACCTGCGCGGCGCACACCGGCAAGGTCACCTGCGGCGCCACCCACCGGCCGCGGCCCTACCTGACCGCCGGCTTCGCCGTCGTCACAACGCTTCCAGCTCCGCTCGGACCTCTGCCACGTGCGCCTCACCACCGAACTCCCGCAGCAGCTCCAGAGCGGCCGTGAGGACCTCCCGCGCCCGGTCGCGCTCGTCCCGGCCCAGGTGGGCGCGGCCCAGCTCGGCGAGCGTCAGCGCCTCGTACAGCCGGACCCCGGCTTCGCGCCAGAGCTCCACACTGCGGCTCAGCTCCGCAACCGCGGAGTCGTACCGGCCCTCCTCGCGGTGCACAACGCCGATCCGCATCCGGCCGTAGGCCATCCCCCGCAGGTCACCGGTGTCCTCACCGACCGCCACGGCTTCGGCGGCGTACGCCAGCTCGCGACCGCGGTCACCCTGGCGGCCGTACAGCAGACCGAGGTTGACCAGGTTCAGCGTCTCGACGTGCCGCAGGCCGAGCGACCGGTTGAGCGCCAGGCTGCGCTCGCCGAACTCGATGGCCGCCTCGACGTCGTCGCCGAGGCCGAACACGAAGCAGAGGTTGTTGAGCGCGCCGGCGAGCTGACGCTGGTCGCCGATCGCCTCCCAGTCCGCGAGGCTCCGCCGCAGGTGGGCGTGCGACCGCTGGAAGTCGGCCGCTTCGCCGCCGTGGGCGAGCTCGGCTTCGGCGACACCGAGATCGTTGCGCAGGGTCGCGGCCGCCACCGCGTCGACGCCGTCGACCAGCTCCAGCGCCACTTCGTCGACCTGGATCGCGTCACGCCACCGGGCCCGCGCCCGGTGGTACTCGTACAGGCCGAGCCCGACCGCGGCGATCGTTTCGGACGGCACGCCCGGGGTGGCCGCGGCCTGCCGCACCACGGTGACGAGGTGCGCCTGGTGCCGGTCGAGCCAGCCGAACACCTCTTCGGCGGACGCCGGTTCGGGAGCCGCCCAGCGCCCGGCCGCCCAGTCGTGGCGGTGCGAAGCCGCCGAGACCAGCGCCATGCTCTGCCACGCCACCGCCGCGCAGAGCTCGACGACCCGGGTGATCGCCGCGGCGCGTTCGCCCGCGGTCAGCCGCTCGGCGTGCTCCCGCGCGTAGAGCCGGAGCAGGTCGTGCAGCCGGTACCAGCCGGGCGCGGGTGTGGTCAGGAGGTGGCAGTCGGTGAGCCGCTCCAGCAATTCCTCGGTCTCGCGTTCCGGCGCGTCGAGCAGCCGGCTCGCGACCGCCACCGAGAGTTCCGGGACGTCGAGCAGGGACAGCAACGGGTACGCGCGGGCCGAAGCGGGGTCCAGCGCGCCGAAGGCAAGACCGAAGCTGGTCCGGACACCCGTTTCGTCAAGACGCCGTCGTTCGTCGTCGAGCCGGTGCGCGAGGTGCGCGACCGGCCAGTTCGGACGGGTGGCCAGCCGCGCGCCGGCCAGGTGCAGCGCCAGGGGCAGGTATCCGCACAGGCGTACCACCGCCCGCGCGGCGGCGGGCTCGGCGGCGACCCGCTCCGCGCCGATCTCCGCCGCCAGCAGGCGCAGCGCGTCCGGCTCGGGCAGCACGTCCAGCAGCACCTGGTGCGCCTGCGGCAGGTCCGGCAGCGCGGCGCGGCTGGTCACGATCGCCGCCGAGCCGCCGGCCCCGGGCAGCAGCGGCGCGACGTGCGCGGCGTCGCGCGCGTTGTCGAGCACCAGGAGCACGCGCTTCCCGGCGAGCAGCGTGCGGAAGCGCGCCGACGCGGCTTCGAGCGTCAACGGCGTCGGCGGCTCCCCGCCGAGCTCCCGGATCAGCCGGTCGAGCAGGTCGAGGGGGTCCGGCGGGTCGGCCGCGTGCCCGCGCAGGTCCAGGTGCAGCGATCCGCCGGGGAAGCGCCGGGCGAGGCGGTGACCCGCCTCCAGCGCCAGCGCGGTCTTGCCGATCCCGGCCATTCCGGCGATGGCGACCACGACGCCTTGGCGCGGTTCGGCGAAGAACCCGAGCAGGCGCTCCAGTTCGGCGTCCCGGCCGGTGAACACGGCAATGCCGCCGGGCAGCTCCCGCGGGACGACGCCCGCGCCCGCCGGGGTCCCGGGCCGGGCGGCCGCGGTGGTGAACGCGGACCGGTCGTCGCCGGTGAGGCCGAGGGCGTCGGAGAGCCGATCGAGGGTGTCGCGGTGCGGGAACCGCCGGTCACCGCGTTCGAGCGCGCCGACGGCTTGCGCGCTGAGCCCTGACTTTTCGGCCAGCGTTTCCTGGGTCAGCCCGGCCGCGCGCCGAAGCCGGCGCAGCCGTGTCCCGAAGGTTTCCATCCCCGCCCCTCCCGCCGGGAATCCTACTTCGGGGTGCTCACGAGCATTGTCGCGGAAGATCGTATCGCTTATCGTATACGACACTGCTCTCCTCTCGACGCTGCGAGGTGACCCCGTGTCCGCCCCCACCACCTTGATCGCCCGCGACTTCACCGACTTCCGCACCGCGGTTTCGCGGTCGTTCGTCCCGCTGCACGTCACCGCGGGCGGCGACGGCTTCCGCGGCCGGATCCGCTCGTCCGCCGCCGACGAGGTCCAGGTCTCCGAGGTGACCGCGTCCCCCCACGTCGTCGAGCGGACACCCGAGCTGATCGCGCGCGCCGAACGGCGCTACTACAAGCTGAGCCTGGTCCTCGCCGGCACCAGCCTGCTGGTGCAGGACGGCCGCCAAGCCGTGCTGCGCCCCGGCGACGTCGCCCTCTACGACACGCACCGGCCGTACTCGCTGGTGTTCGAAGAGGACTTCCGCACGCTCGTGGTGATGTTCCCGCAACGGCTGATCGACCTGCCCGCCGAGCTTGTCGGGCAGCTGACCGCGGTGCGCATGTCCGGCAAGGAGGGGGTCGGCAACGTCGTCGTGCCGTTCCTCGCCCAGCTCGGCGGGAACCTCGAGCAGCTGGCCGGCCCGGCGGGCGCCCGGCTGGCGCACAGCGCGATCGACCTGCTCGCCACGCTCGTCGCGACCGAGCTCGACCTGGCGCACTCCGGCGCCGACCCGCACCACGAGCTGATGCGCCGGATCCGCGCGCACATCGACGCGAACCTGCACTCCGCCGACCTCAACCCGGCGCGGATCGCCGCCGAGCACTTCATCTCCACCCGGCACCTGCACGGGCTGTTCCAGGAGCAGGGCACCACCGTCTCGGGCTGGATCCGCACGCGCCGGCTCGAGCACTGCCGCCGCGACCTGCTCGACCCGGTGTACGCCGGCCGCCCGGTCGCGGCCATCGCCGCGCGCTGGGGGTTCGTCGACGCCGCGCACTTCAGCCGGGTCTTCAAGAGCGCCTTCGGGCGCGCGCCGAGCGAGCTGCGCCGGGAGTTGACCGTCCGCGACGGGTTCTTGCCATCCAGCGCGTGACCACTCGCCGGGCGGGCGGCCCGACCCGACGATGGGGCCATGCCCGAAGCCCCCACCGACGGCTGGCGCACCTACGACGAGTTCGCCGCCGGGATCGCCACCTACCGCCTGCCGAACGCCGACCTCTCCGGTCATGAAGTCACGATCACCCTCGACGACGGTGAAGTCCTCGCGCTGAGTTTCAAGGACGCCGAACACGTCGTCTGCAACGGCGTCGAGGATCCGTACGACGCGGTCGCCGTGCGCGACGACGTCTTCTTCGTGAACCTGCCGTTCACCAGCGTCGACGGCGAAGCGCTGACCGTCGTCCACTCGACGGCGACGCACCGCGCGCTCGCCGTCCGTTCGGTGATCGGCGCCGAGGGTGTTCCCCGGGTCTCCCAGCGCTTTTCCGCCGGGGTCACCGACGGTGGAACGCCGTCCGGCGACGTGCCGGGGCCGTCGCGCGACCTGATCGGCAAGCGCAACGTCTACCGCTACAGCCTCGACCACCTCTACGAGCACGTCTACCTCTCCTCGGAGCGCTACGCCTGGCAGTGCCTGGAAGGCGTCCAGCGCGGCCACGGCGACATGGACCTGTCGACGGTGTGGAAGTTCCAGGACGGGCTTTACCTCTTCTGCTTCCGGGAGTTCCGGATCGCGGTGGCCAGCGTGTGGCTGCACGACCTCGGGTACGCCCTGCGCACCACCGGCGTGTTCCTCGGCCTCACCGGGGACGGCCGGTCGGAGCACTCGCGCGCCGGCGGGCACGTCTACCCGCTCGGCTCGGTCAGCTACCCCGACGCCCAGCCCGTCTGAAGGAGCATTTCGTGTCCAATGTGGACGTCATCCGCGCGCACTACGCCGCCAGCGACCGCGGCGACCTGCCGGGCATGCTGGCCCCGCTCGGCCCGCAGACGAAGTGGACGGAAGCCGCCGGATTCCCTTACGCGGGAACGTACACCGGCCCCGGTGAAGTCCGGGAGCACGTCTTCGAGGCGATCGGGCGGGACTGGGACGGCTACCGCTTCACCCTCGCCGACCTCCTCGACGCCGGTGACACCGTGGTCGGCGTCGGCACCTACACCGGGACCCACCGCCGCACCGGCCGGTCCTTCACCGCCCGGGTCGCGCACCTGTGGCGGTTCGGCGGCCAGAGCGTCGTCAGCTTCGAGCAGATCGTCGACTCCGCGCCCGTCGTGGCCGCCGCCACCCAGGAGAACTCATGAGAAAGATCCTTCCCACCTTGGCCGTGGTCACGCTGCTGGCGGCCGGCTGTGCCGGTTCCGGCGCGGGCGCGAACGGCCCGATCGTCGTCGGCTCGGTCAACGCGCTGAGCGGCGCGGCCACCTTTCCGGAGGCGTCGCAGGCGGCGAAAGCCGTGTTCGACGCGGCCAACGCCGCCGGCGGGGTCAACGGCCGGCAGCTCGAGTACAAGGCGATCGACGACAAGGGTGATCCGGCAGCCGCCGCGGCCGCCGCCCGCGAAGTGGTCGGCGGGGACGAGGCCGTCGCGCTCGTCGGGTCGTCCAGCCTCATCGAGTGCGAGATCAACGCGAAGTACTACGAGCAGCAGAAGATCCTGTCGGTGCAGGGCATCGGGGTCGACCCGGCGTGCTTCGCCAGCCCCAACATCGCGCCGGTCAACGTCGGGCCGTTCCACGACATGACGCTCAGCCTGCTCTACGGCTCGGAAGTGCTGAAGCTGACCGACATCTGCGCGCTGCTGGAGATCGCGGGCAACACACTGCCGGCGTACCGGGCGGCGATCGACGAGTGGACGAAGATCACCGGCAAGAAGCTGAAGTACGTCGACTCGACGGTCCCCTACGGCGGCTCGGACTACACCTCCTACATCGTCAAGGCGCGTTCCGCGGGCTGCAAGGCGATCACCGTCAACCCGGTGGAGCCCGACTCGATCGGCCAGCTCAAGGCCGCGCAGGCGCAGGGCTGGACCGACGTCACCTGGCTGCTGCTGACCAGCGTCTACAGCGAGAACTACGCCAAGGCGATCTCGAACGCCGGCGCGGGGGTGTACGTGCCCGCCGAGTTCTCCCCGTTCACCGACGCCGGCAGCCCGCAGACCAAGGACTGGCGCGACCTGATGACGAAGAACAAGATCCCGCTGACGTCGTTCAGCCAGGGCGGTTACCTGGCGGCGAAGTACTTCCTCGACGTCGTGCGCGGGATCAAGGGTGACATCACCCGCGAATCGGTGACGAAGGCGCTGCGCGAGATGAAGCCGGTCAGCGACCCGATGGCCGGGACGCCGTACGTCTTCGGGCCCGCCGCCACCCACCACGACAACACCGCGGGCTGGCCGATCAAGCTCGCCAGTGGCACGAACAGGTGGGAGCTGGCGGCGCAGGACTGGCTCCGGATCCCTCGCTCCTAGGAGGACGTTCATGCTGCAGGGCGCTCTGGCCGGTCTCGCCGCCGGCGGCCTCTACGCGGTGCTCGCGGTGTGCCTGACGCTGATGTCGCGCCTGGTGCGCGTGGTCAACTTCGCGCAGTCGGCCACCGGGATGTTCGGCTGTTACGTCGCCGTGTTCCTGTCCGTCCACCTGGGACTCTCCGAATGGGCGGCAACGCTCGCCGGCATCCTGGTCGGCGGCGCGCTGAGCGCGGTGCTGGGCTGGATCGTCTCCACCTGGCTCGCCGAGGCGGACACCGGGACGCGGTCGGCGGTGACCGTGGCGGTGCTCCTGCTGCTGATCTCGCTGGCGTTCATCCTGTTCGGGAACAAACCCCAGCCGTTCCACCCGCTGCTGGCCGGGCCGGCGTTCACCGTCGGCGGGGTGGTGGTCAGCCAGGTCACCGTGGTCACCGTCGCGCTGGCGATCGTGGTGGCGCTGGCCTGCCGCGCGGTGCTGGCTCGCACGACCCTCGGTGTCCGGTTGCGGGCGCTGTCGGAGCGCCCGACCACGGCGGAGCTGCTGGGCATCCCGGCCCGGCCCCTGTCGGTCGGCGTCTGGACGGCGACCGGGGTGATCGCGACCCTCGCGGTGTCGATCGTCGCGCCGTCGCAGTCGAACGACCCGACGTCGCTGGCGATGCTGGTGGTCCCGGCGGCCGCGGCCGCCCTGCTCGGCGGCTTCCGGCGGCTCGATCTCGCGGTCGCGGGCGGGCTGGTCCTGGGCATGGCACAGGGTGCCGTCGCCCAGTCCGACCGGCTGTCGGTGCTGCGGTACTTCCTCCCGTTCCTGGTCATCGTGGCGCTGCTGCTGTGGACGCAGCGCAAGGAGGTGTGGGATGCGGCTCGCTGAGCGGTTCGGGCTGCCGCTGCTCGTCGCGGTCGCCGCGGTGGCGGCCGGGTACGCCCTGAGCGTCGGGCTGGAGGGGTACTTCGTCTACCTCGGCGTCAGTGCCGTGGTCGCGGCCATCGCCCTGCTCGGGCTCGGCGTGGTGACCGGCACCGCCGGGATGATCTCCCTGTGCCAGCTGACGTTCGGCGCGGTCGGGGCGTTCGTCGTCTCGGCGTGCAACGTCGCCGGTGTGCCGGGCGGGTTCGTCGTCTGGCTGGTTCTCGGCGGCCTCGCCGCGGCGCTGGCCGGGGTCCTCGTCGGGCTGCCCGCGCTGCGGCTGCGCGGGATCACGCTCGCCGTGGTCACGCTCGGGCTCGCCGCGGCCGCCGACCTGACGCTGGTGCAGATCCAGTTCCCCGGGGCCACCGAGGGGCTTTCGGTCGAGCGGCCGGAGGCGTTCTCCGACGACCGGTCGTACTTCCTGTTCGCGGTGCTGGTGCTCGTCGTCTGCGGGCTGGTGGTGCACTTCCTGCGCCGCGGTCGCTGGGGCAGCAGCTGGCACCTGGTCGCCTTCTCCGAACGCGGCACCGCCGCGGTCGGCGCCGGCGTGCGGACGTCGAAGCTGACGGCGTTCGCGGTCAGCGCCGCGCTCGGCGGCATCAGCGGCGGCCTGCTCACCGGCCAGGTCGGGCTGGCGTTCCCGGCGAGCTTCACGTCGATCCAGTCGCTCGCGCTGTACGTGCTGGCGATCATGTCCGGCGCGCACCTGATCGACATGGCGGTGTTCGGCGCGCTGCTCTGGGTCGCCGTGCCGGAGCTGCTGAAACGCTGGGGTGTGCCGCAGGACTGGGGGTTCGTGATCTTCGGCGTGCTCGGCGTCCAGGCACTCGCCGGGCGCGGCAACCTCGGCACGGCCTGGCGGAACCTCTGGTACCGCCGCCGGTCCCGGACCACGGCCGGAGTCGGCCTCACCGACGTCGCCGACGTCGAACCGCTGCCACCCGGCGACCCCGTGCTGGAGGTGCGCGGCCTGAGCGTCTCCTTCGGACACGTGCGCGCGTTGTCCGACGTGGACATCCTGGTGCCGGAACACGGTGTGCTGGGGGTGATCGGGCCGAACGGCGCCGGGAAGTCCACTTTGGTCGATGTGATCAGCGGGTTCCTGCCGCGGGCCACCGGGACGGTGACGCTCGACGGCCGGCCGCTGACCGGCTCGCCGGCCCGCCGTGCCCGCGCCGGGCTGCGGCGGACGTTCCAGCAGGACCGCGTCCCGCCCGGGCTGACCGTCGGCGCGTACGTGCGGTTCGTCGCCCGCCGCCGGGTCACCGCCGCCGAGGTCGCCGACGCGCTGGAGTTCTTCGGCTGCCCGGCGGCGCGGACCCCGCTGTCGCGGGTGGACGCGGGCGCGCGGCGGCTGGTCGAGGTGGTCGGGCACCTGCTGGCCTGGCCGCGGGTGCTGCTGCTCGACGAACCGGCGGCCGGCCTGCCACACGAGGAGCACGTCGCGTTCGGCCGGCGGCTGCGTCAGGTGCCCGCGCGGTTCGGGGTGTCGGTGCTGCTCATCGAGCACGACCTCGACCTCGTGCGGTCGGTGTGCGACCGGCTGACGGTGCTCGACTTCGGGCAGGTGCTGGCGAGCGGGCCGCAGGCGGAAGTACTGGCCGACCCGGCGGTGCTGAAGGCGTACATGGGTGAAACGGAGCTGCTGTGAACGCGTTGCGGGTCGACGGGCTGACGGTGAAGCGCGGGGCGGGCCCGGTGATCCGGGACGTCGGGTTCACCTTGGAACCGGGCCGGATCACCGCACTGGTCGGGCCGAACGGCGCCGGCAAGACGAGCCTGCTGGAAGCGGTGTCGGGGGTCGTGGCGCCGTCGGCCGGCAGTGTCCACGTCGGCGGCGTCGACGTCACCCGGCACTCCCGGGTGGCGCGGGCTCGGCTCGGGCTGGCCCACATCGAGCAGGGCCGGGCGGTGTTCCCCGGGCTGACGGTCCTGGAGAACCTCCGCCTGACCGCCCGCACCCCGGCCCGGCTTGACGCCGTGCTTTCCCTTTTCCCCGAGCTGGACAAGCGCCGCGACTCCGCCGCGGCCCTGCTGTCGGGCGGTGAACAGCAGATGGTGGTGCTGGCACGGGCGTTCGCGGCGCGCCCGGCGTTCCTGCTCATCGACGAGATGTCCCTCGGCCTGGCGCCGGTGGTGTTCACGCGGTTGCTGCCGGTGGTGACGCGGTTCGCGGCCGAAGGCACGGCGATCCTGCTGGTGGAGCAGTTCACGCACCTGGCGCTCGGCGTGGCCCAGGAGGCCCTGGTCGTGTCGTCGGGCCGCGTCACCTACTCCGGCGACGCCCGGACCCTCCTGGACTCCCCCGCCACTCTGCACACCGCTTACCTGGGGTCGTGACCCCTCACATGCCGGCGCGTTCGAAGGCCAGCGTCGGCAGGTCCACGCAGTGGGCGCCACCGTCGGCGACCAGGACCGCACCCGTGATGTACGACGACTCGGCCGAGCCCAGGAACCGGACGATCGACGCGATCTCGGCGGGCTCGGCCGGCCGGCGCAGCGGGACCTCCGCCGTCACCCGGCGGTAGCCCTCGTCGTGGCCGCCGTCGAACCCGGCCGCCGCGGCGAACTGGTCCATCTCGCCGTCCGCCATCGGCGTGCGGACCCAGCCCGGGCAGACGGCGTTCGCCCGGACACCGCGTGGCCCGAAGTCGCGGGCGATCGAGCGGGTCAGGCCGATCAGCGCGTGCTTCGCCACCGTGTAGCCGGCCACGTTCGGCCCGGCGAACAGCCCGGCCAGCGACGACACCACCACGACCTGCCCGCCGGTCTCGACCAGCGAAGGCAGCGCGGCCCGGCAGAAGACGAACGCGCTCGACAGGTTCGACCGCAGCGCGAGCTCCCACTCGTCGTCGCCGGTGTCCACGACCGAGGACAGGCCGTGACCGCCGGCGTTGGCGACCACGACGTCGAGCCGTCCGTACCGCCCGACGATCTCGGCGACCGCGTTCTCGGCGTCCGCTCGCACACTCGCGTCGCAGGTGATGACGTGCGCGCCGGTCTCCGCGGCGACCTCGTCCAGGGGCTCGCGACGCCGTCCCAGCACGACGACCCGGGCTCCTTCGCTCGTGTAGCGGCGAGCGACCGCGGCACCGATGCCGGTGCCTCCGCCGGTGACGGCGACAACTGTGTCCACTGTGGATCCTTTCTAGGCGGGGAACGCCGAGCGCGCCGACATCCCGAAGTCGGCGAGCAGGGCTTGGCCGTTGACCGGCCGCGAAACCGGGGACGCGAGGAAGAGCACCTGCCGGGCGACGTCGTCGGCCGCCTGGACCGGGAACGCGGGGTCGTCGAGCACCTCGCCGAGGTCGGCGCGCGCCATCGGCGTGTCCACCACCGACGGGCAGACGCAGTTGACCCGCACCCCGGGCACCTCGACGGCCAGCGCCCGGGTCAGGGCGACCACCGCGCCCTTGGAGGCGCAGTAGGGCGCCATGCCCGGCGCGGCCGTGAACGCCGAGTCGCTGCCGAGCAGCACCACCGCGCCACCGTCGGCCAGCCACGGCAACGCGTGCTTGACCAGCAGGAACTGCCCGGTGACGTTGACCGCGAGCACCGCGGCGACTTCGGCGGCGGTCGTCTCGGCGAGGGGTTTGCCGACCGGGCCCGAGATCCCGGCGCAGCCGACGACGACGTCGAGGCCGCCGAACTCGCGGGCGATCGAGTCCACCGCCGCGGCGAACGCCGGTTCGTCGGTGACATCGGCCCGGACCACGTCGGTTCCGGGCTCCCGGTCGACAACGGCGACCCGGGCGCCTTCGGCGCGGAACGCCCGCGCGCAGGCGAGCCCGATGCCGGACGCCCCGCCGGTCACCAGCACCGCTTTCCCGGCAAGCTCGGTTCGCATGCGCCCATCCTCACCGCGTGCGCCCGCGCCGTGGTTGGCCGCGAGCGCACCGTTGTTGTCCGCGCCCGCACGGGCGGTTCCGCGCGGGGCGGCGCGCGCCGAGACTCGCCAGGGTGACGACGCTCTCCGACACCTCGACCTGGCTGCCCCTCGACGGGCTGGCCCCCGGCTTCGACGCGAACAAGGCCCCCGCGGTCGGCGACCTGCACGGCCGCGTGCTCGTCCTGCACGACGACGAAGGCGGCCCCGACCGCACCGCCCGGTTCACCGGCACGCGGGTCGCCTGGGACGGCGCCACCGACCGCTGCGAGACGTTCCTGGTCGACGACGGCCTCTACTACGTCCAGTTCCACCCGTCGGCTCGCCCACGCGAAGCCGTCTCGCTCTTCCTGGACCTGCGCGACGGCCGTGCGCTGGTCGTCACCACGACGATCGGCGACGCCGGCACCCCGCGCGTCACCCAGGAGTTCCGGCCCGCGACGATCGACGGCCACGAGGTGCGCGGCGAGCCGATGGCGCCGAGCACCGCCCTGATCGGCCGCCGGGTGCTGTGGGTGTACAGCCGCGAACACGCGTACGAGCACGTCTACCTCAGCCCGCACTGGTACACCTGGCAGTGCCTGGCCGGGCCCGAGCGCGGGCTGGCCGACACCGACGAGAACACCGTGTACCGGATCCGGCCCGGGATCCACGTCTTCACCTGGCGGGAGAAGGTCATCCCGTGCGCGTCGGTGACGATCGCCGACCACCGCGACGCCCGGGCGCTGCGCTCTCACGGCGTCCTCTTCGGACTCGACGGTGCCGAGCGGCCGACGCACTTCACCTTCGGCGCATACGGACGGCTGCTGAGCACCACGGTGCACCCGGCCGAGTTCGATCCGGCGGAGTCCTGAGCCCGTGGCCGCCGACCTGATCCTCACCAACGCCCTGGTGTACACAGTGGACACCGCACGGCCGTGGGCGTCGTCGCTGGCCGTCGCCGACGGGAAGATCCTCGCCCTCGAAGACGTGTCCCGCGGGCCGGCCACGGAGGTGCTGGACCTCGGCGGCGCATTTGTCATGCCAGGCCTGGTCGACGTGCACAACCACCACGCGATGGCCGGCCGAGCGGAGCTGTTCGAACTCACCTTCGGCGCCGACGCGGCGTTCGAAGACATCCTCGACGCCGTCCGCGCACGGGCTCGCTCACTAGGTCCGGACGAGTGGCTGACCGGCGGCGCCTGGGCGTCCACTTTGGTCGAGACGCTGTCGTCCGCCTCGGCCCGGCGGGCATTGGACGACGCCGCGGGCGGGCGGCCGGTGTCGCTCAGCGACGACAGCCGGCACAACCGCTGGGTGAGCAGCCGTGCCCTGGAACTGGCCGGAATCACCGCGACCACCTCGGACCCGCCCGGCGGGGTAATCGGCCGTGACGGCGGCGAGCCGAGCGGGCTGCTGCTGGAAGCCGCGGGTGTGCTCGTCGAACGGGTCATCGCGGGGTTGTCCCCGGAGCAGCACCGACGCGCGTCGCAACGGGCGATCGAAATCCTGCACGGCTTCGGCGTCACCGCGTTCCAGGACGCCGGGGTCTCCACCGACATCCTCGGCGCGCTGCGCTCGCTGGACGAGGCCGGGGAACTCTCCTCGTGGGTGGTGAGTTCACTGCTGATCAACGACCCGATCTTCGGCTTCGACCCGGTCGGCGCACCGCTGCTGGAGGTCGCCGGCCAGTATCGAACCGAGCACCACCGCCCGGACTTCGTCAAGATCTTCCTCGACGGCGTACCACCAACCCGCACGGCGGCGTTCCTCGAGCCGTACCTCCCCGACGACGACCACGGCGCCTGTCACCACGGCTCGACGACGATGCCGCCCGAGGAGCTCACCGGCTGGCTGCTCGAGGCAGCGTCCGCGGGGTTCTCGGCGAAGGTGCACTGCACCGGGGACGCGTCGGTGCGGCAGTTCCTGGACGCGGTGTCGCAGGTGCGGGCCGCGGGGTACGTGGACACTCGGTTCCAGGTCGCGCACGGCCAGTTCGTGCACCCGGACGACCTGCCGCGGTTCGCCGCGCTCGGGGTGGCTGCCGACATCTCGCCGTTCCTCTGGGTGCCGGGTGTCATTCCATCGGCGATCGCTGCTGTGTTGCCGGCTTCGCGCGCTTCGCGGATGCAGCCGAACCGGGCTTTGCTGGACAGTGGCGCTCTGGTTGCGGGCGGGTCGGACTGGCCGGTCAGTGAGTCGCCGAACGCTTGGGAGGGCATTGCGGGGTTGGTCAGCCGGCGGGATCCGCGTGGTCGGCGGTCCGGGGCGTTGTGGCCGGAGCAGGCGATCAGCCTGGCCGAGGCAATCGAGGTTTTCACGCTTGGTGGGGCTCGGGCTTGTGGTTTGGACGATGTCACCGGGGCTTTGACTCCGGGGCGGTCGGCGGATTTTGTGGTTCTTGACCGGGATCCTTTTCGGAGTCCTTCTGTGGGTGATACGCGTGTTGTCGAGACTTGGTTTGCTGGGCGGCGCGTGTTTTAAAGACGCTGCTTCTTTCTAGAGATGCGGCTTCGCCGGGGCGTGGGAAATCGGCGCTTGCTCGTGGTTGCTTGCTGCTCGGTGCGGGAGCGCCGATTCCCCACGCAACGGTGTCCCTGCCGGGCCACCGCTTCCACCTGATCGAGTGATGAACACTCGTTCGATCGTCGATAATCTTGGTGCGTGGACAGCGAAACGGTGTGGCAAGCAGATGCGGTGGCTCTGGCCGACCGTGTCTCCGCGCTGCTCACCGTCGCGCGGTCCGCCGAGGCTGAGATCGGTTCGCTGCTGGTGGAAATCGAGTCTCGCGGGGTTATGGAGCTGTTCGGGTACCGGTCTGTGGCGCGGTTGTTCGAGCATCTGGCTGATGTTCCCAAGGCGGCTGCCGAACGTGTGGTGAAACGAGCGCGGGCGGTCAATCCCGGGCGTGCTCTCGATGGTAGTCCGGTGCCTGCTGTTGCTCCCGCCACCGGCGTCGCTGCGTTGGATGGCCGGTTGAGCAACCCGATGATCGACACCATCGTCGAAGTCCTGACCCAGATTCCACCCGAACACCGCGACAACGCCGAACGGGATCTGCTGTCCTTCTCCTCCGACGCCGGGCACAAGCAGGTCGCCGCCCTGGGGGCGCGGATCGTCGCGCACCTCGACCCCGACGGTGCTGAACCCGACCTCACCGAGCCCGCCACCCCCAGCCGGGAACTGTCGCTGCGCCGGAAGAGATCCGGGGTGTGGGAGCTCAACGGTCGCTTCGACGATGAGACCGGCGCCCGCGCCAGCGCCCTGCTTGACTCGCTCGCCCAACGCCGCACCGCCGACGACGGTCCGGACTTCCGTTCCCCGCAGGAACGCTACGGCGACGCCTTCTCCGACGCCATCAACCTCGCCTTGAATACCCCGGACTTGCCGACGCAGGCTGGTGAACGAGCCCACGTCATGGTCGCGATCTCCCTGGAACACCTTCAGACCGGCATCGGCCAAGCCACCCTCGGCGACACCGGACGCATCTCCGCCGCCGAAGCCCGAATCCACGCCTGCGACTGCAAACTCATCCCCGCAGTCCTCGGCGACAAAAGCGAACCCCTCGACCTCGGCCGCTCACGCCGCTCGATCCCGACCAGCCTTCGCCGCGCCCTCTACCTACGCGACCGCGGCTGCGCCTTCCCCGGCTGCCACCGCCCACCCCGGCACTGCCAGGGTCACCACATCCGCCACTGGGCCGACGGCGGCCCCACGGATCTGGGCAACCTGGTGCTGATGTGCGCACACCACCACCGGCTCCTGCACCGCTCCGGATGGGAAGTCCGCATCGCTGCCGACGGCCTACCGGAGTTTCTGCCGCCAGTGTTCCTGGACAAACGCCGAAAACCTCGGCGCAACAACCTCCACCAACCGTTGCCGTTCGCGGCGTGAACAACCGAACACGGGAAAGGCCCGCAGCCAACCGGCTCCGGGCCTACACCCACGTCCCGAGCCACGAACCACCGCTTCACCCCACAGACGACGACTGCTCCACAGCCGCTAGCCGGCAGCGCCAGCCTGAACCTGGGCCCAGGAAGCCACATCGCCTCCGGCCTAAACTACCCATAAGGCCGCACCAGCTATCCACCGGCGCCCTCGGCTCTCCCGCCTCCGCTACCGGGCCTCCGCACCGGCCAGCCGCAGGTCAGCAGCACCAACACCGGCCTACACCCCCACAGGAACCACGATGCCTGCCGCCGGAACTCCGGCAAAGCTGCACTAGCTCATCCACCCCGCGGCCCGGCTCCCTCGCGTCACGGCCAGGCTCGGCACCAGCCGCAACTCAGCAGCACCGGCAACTCAGACTCCCCCACCTCACCGCGAGCACTAACAGCCGCGAGGTCAGCAGCGGCGGCAGCCGGAACCCGACAAAACCGCACCGTCCACCCACCGCAAACCGCCGCCTTTCGACCGCATCAGCAACCGCGAAACCGCCGCCACCTACCAGCCCACACCCCCCGCGACGCCACAGACCAAGCCCCCACCGCAAACCCCCTCCCCGCCACCGCCAGACACGCCCGGCACCCCGGGGGCTGTACTCGCCGGTAGTTTCTCCTACACTGGTAGAGAAACCAGTGCGGGAGGTTCCAGGTGCCCAAGATCATCGACCACGACCAGCGGCGCAGTGACATCGTTGACGTCACCTGGGACCTGATCGTGCGCGGCGGGATCGAAGCCGCGACGATGCGGGAGATCGCCGCTGCCGCCGGGTTTGCCAATGGGGCGCTCAAGCTGTACTTCCCCAGCAAGGAAGACATCATCGCGGCCACCTACGAGCGGGCGCTCGACATGATGCGCCAGTACGTCGAGCTTGATGGGCTGCGTGGGCTGACCGCCCTTCGTGAGCTCTGCGTGTCTTCCATGCCGATCGACCCCGAACGCATCACCGCCGGGCGGGTGCTGCTGATCTTCTGGCAGATGTCGCTGGCCAACCGGACGATGCACGACAAGTACCTCGAGCACGTCCGCGAGTGGCGCGGGCTGCTGCACCGCTTCCTGACCGAAGGCCGCGAAGACGGCGACATCGTCACCAAGACGCCGGACGAGCAGCTCGTCGACGAGATCGTGCTGCTCAACGCCGGGGCGAATGTCATGAGCCTGGTGGCGGGTGAGTTCTCCACGGTTGAACTCCAGCACCGTCACCTGGAGTCCTTCCTGGATCGGCTCACCCGCCCCTGACGTTCAGGCGAAGATCCCCCGGAGGTAGGCCGCCACCTCCGCGTGTGACCGCGGGGACGCCGGCAGATCCGTGTACAGCCCGTAGAACCCGTGGATCTGCCCCGCGTACCGCGTGAGGTCCACCGCTACCCCGGCCTCGGACAGTCGCCGCGCGAAGGCCTCTCCTTCGTCACGGAGGACGTCGTATTCCGCCGTCAGCACCAGCGCCGGTGGCAGGCCCGACAGGTCCCGGGCTCGCGACGGCAGCAGGTACGGATCGTCCAACCGGGACGGATCCGGCGCGTACTGCGCGAAGAAGAACCGCATTGCGTCGGCCGTCATGCCGTAGCCGGTCGCGAAGTCTGCGTAGGACGCGTGGCCGTCGTCGGGGTGGCCGAACACCGGGCAGATCAGCACCTGGGCCGCGATCGGCGGGCCGCCGCGGTCGCGGGCGATCAGCGAGACCACTGTGGACAGGTTGCCGCCCGCGCTTTCGCCGCCGACGGCGATCCGGGACGGCGCCACCGCCGGTCCGGCGCCGCCCGCGGCCAGCCACTCCAGCACCGCGTAACAGTCCGAAGGCGCCGCCGGGTAGGGGTCTTCGGGTGCGAGCCGGTACTCGACCGCGGCGACCGCGACCGACGCGGCCGCGCACACCGCCCGGGACGCGACCTCGTTCTCCTCGACCGAGCCGATCGTCCAGCCACCGCCGTGGATCCAGACGAACACCGGCACCGGACCCGCAGCCTCCGGCAGGTACAACCGCACCCGGACGCCGCCGGGGAGACGAAGGTCGGTCACGGAAGCGACCGGAGCCACCGCACCCGGCTGGGGCCGCGAAGCGGCAAAGGCGGCACGCAGCTCCACAGCCGTCAGCGGCCGGGCGGGTCCTTCGGGGCTGCGGGCGAGCAGCTCCCGCACCGCCGGGTCGAGGCTCATACCGCCTCCGCCACGAGGACCCGCGGCGAGCCGGGCAGCGTCAGCCGGTCCACCGGCCGCCAGCCGGCGTCCGACAGCCAGCCGCGGACCTCGGCCTCCGGGTACACCACGGTGCCGTCGATGACCAGGTACTCCCCCGCGTGCAGCACGTCGAGCGGGCGCGGCACCACGTCGTCGTCGAGGAAGAAGTCGAGCAGGAGCAGCCGCGCACCCGGCGCCGCCGCGGCCCGGGCGTGCCGGAGGATCGCCCGGTTCTCGTCGACGGAGAACCGGTGCACCACGTGGTTCACCATCACCAGGTCGAACTCCCCCGCCGGCTGGGCTTCCGCCGTCGGCGCACCGCTGACGGAAACCCGATCCGCGAACGAAGCGACCGCTTCGGTCACCGACGGCACCGAACGCGGGTCGTAGACGAACGTCGCACGCAGGACGTCGTTCGCCCGCAGGGCTTCCAGGGCGAACGACGCCGAGAGGCCGCCCAGGTCCAAGAGGTTTTTGACATCGCTGAAGTCAAAAGCGCGAGCCAACATTCGGGCGTGTAGGGCGTTATACACCATCACTCCACCGAGGAACGTGTCCCAGCGGTCGCCGGTGAGGTCGAGCGCGCCGGGTTCGCCGGTGTCGGTGGTGTGCGCGAACTGCTGCCAGTGCGGGTAGCTGATGGTCTCGAGGAAGGTCAGGAACGGCGCCAGGTCCAACCCCCCTCCCCCGAGGTACGCGGCCGTGTCGGGTGTGAGCGCGTAGCGACCGTCCACGCGGGACAGCAGACCCAGTGACGACAGGGCGTCACCGAGGATGCGGGTGATCTTCTCCGGCCGGCCCGTGCGCGACGCCAGTTCCGCGGCGCTCGAGGGTCCGGCCGCCAGCGCCGGGAACAGGCCGATCCGGTTGGCCGCGAAGAGCTGTTGGGCCGCCATGTAGCCCACGGCGATGTCCACGATGCGTTCCGGCGTGGCTGGGGTGGTCGTCACGTCGTCCTCCTTCTGTTCGACCCGGACACTCTACATGCGTAGATAAAAGAATCCAGTGCCGATTTCCCACGCGCAGCAACGGAAATCTGTCGTATTTCAACTTCCTACGTTCGTAGAATAAAACCATTGACACGGTCTCCGGGGAGTGTCAACATGCGTAGAACTACCCCTGCCGGTGCCCGGCAGTCCGGCCCGCCCGTCGTGGCGGGCACGAGGAAGGGGAATCCATGACGCTGCTCGAAATCCGGGATCTCACCGTCGGTGTGGTCACCGATGACACCGAGCGCGAACTCGTGCGGGAGCTGTCCCTCGATCTCGGGCAAGGGCGGACGCTCTGCGTGGTCGGCGAGTCCGGCAGCGGTAAGACCGTGACGGCCCTGTCGATCATCCGGCTGCTCGAGTTCGTCGCCCCGGTCCGCACCCGCGGGGCGATCACGGTCGACGGTGTGGACGTCACGCAGCTGCCCGCCGAAGAAATGCGCGCCTACCGGGGCACGCGGATCGGCATGATCTTCCAGGAGGCCCTCGACTCGCTGAACCCGGGCCGGCGGGTCGGCGGGCAGCTCGTCGAGGCCTACCGCGAAGCCGGCTCGCTGCCGGGCCAAGCCGCCCGCCGGGGCAGCCCGCTGCACAAGCGGGCCGAGGTCAAGGCCCGCCGGCTGCTGACCGAGGTCGGGCTCACCGACACCGACCGGATCCTGCGCCTGTACCCGCACCAGATGTCCGGCGGCATGCAGCAGCGCGTGATGATCGCGCTCGCCCTGATGGCCGACCCCGATCTGCTCATCGCCGACGAGCCGACCACCGCGCTCGACGTCACCACGCAGGCGGAGATCCTCACGCTGTTCGACCGGGTGCGCCGCGACCACGGCACCGCGTGCGTGTTCATCACCCACGACATGGGTGTCGCCGCGCAGGTCGCCGACCGGATCGCGGTGATGTACCGCGGCCGCCTCGTCGAAACGGGTTCCCGCGACGACGTCCTGACGCGGCCACGGCACCCGTACACCCGGGCGCTGCTCGGCTGTGTGCCGCAGCTCGGAGTCAGCCGCCGCGACGGCTTCCCGACCATCTCCCCCGCGCTGCTCGAATCCGCGATGGCCGGCGAGACGACCGAGGCCGTCGAGACTCGGATGCTGAAGCCGCACCCCCAAGCGGACCACAACGGCACTCCGCTCACCATCACCGCGGTGTCCAAAGTGTACGGCCGAAAAGGACACCGGGTGCAAGCCGTGCGCGACGTCTCCCTCGAGATTCCGCCGGGTGAGTTCTTCGGCCTGGTCGGCGAGTCCGGCTCCGGCAAGTCCACTCTCGGCCGGCTGGTGAGCGCGCTCGAGCCGCCGACGTCGGGCACGGTCGTCTTCGGCCCGCACGGCATCACACCCGCCGGGCTCACCGGCGACGAACGTGCGTTCCGCCGCCGGGTCCAGCTGATCTTCCAGGACCCGCAGAGCTCGCTCGACCCCCGCCACACCGCCGCGCGGATCATCGCCGAGCCGCTCAAGGAGCTGACCCCGCTGCGCGGCGCCGAGCTCGAGCGGCGGGTGGCCGACCTGATCGAGGAGGTCGGCCTCCCGCGGGACACCGCGGGCAAACTGCCCTCCCAGCTCTCCGGCGGGCAGCGGCAGCGCGTCTCGATCGCCCGCGCCATCGCCGCCGGGCCGGAGCTGATCGTCGCCGACGAGCCGACGTCGGCCCTGGACGTCTCGGTGCAGGGCCAGGTCATGAACCTGCTGCTGGACCTGCGCCGCACCCGCACGCTCAGCCTGCTGTTCATCACCCACAACCTCAGCCTCGTGCTGTCGGTGGCCGACCGCGTCGGCGTGATGTACCGGGGCGAGCTGATCGAGACGGGCACGCCCGACGAGATCCGGCTCTCCCCGCGTCACGACTACACCCGCCGGCTGCTCGCCGCCAATCCCGACCTGCCCGCCCTCCCCTACACAGGATCGACGCGCCCATGAAGAGAATTCCTTTGCTCGCCGCCCTCACCTCCGCGGCCGCGCTCCTCGCCGGCTGCATGGGCGGCGCGGGACCGACCACCGGCGCCGCCGACGGGCCACCGGTCCGCGGGGGCAACCTCACCGTCGCCGTCCCCACCGATCCGCAGTCGCTCGACATGGTCGCCAACCCCGGCCAGGTCACCGCGCAGATCGGCAACATGATGTACGAGAAGCTGTTCGAAGTGGACCAGCACTTCGTCGCGCGGCCGATGCTGGTCGACACGTTCACCACCAGCCCGGACCGGCTGACCTACACGTTCAAGCTCCGGCCGGGCGTCACCTTCCAGGACGGCAACCCGCTCACCGGGAACGACGTCGTCGCGAGCCTGCAGCGCTGGCAGAAGAGCCACCGCACCGGCCAGCTGGTGACACCGGACATCACCACGATCGCCGCGCCGGACCCGGCCACCGTGACCATTCACCTGAAGCGGCCGCGCTACCCGCTGATCGACGAACTCGCCGGCGCGGGCACCGAGATCTACGAGGCGAAGAACCTCGTGGGCCTGCCCGCCACCGGCTTCGGCCAGGACAAGGCGATCGGGACCGGCCCGTACAAGCTCAAGAGCTGGGACATCGGCCAGCAGCTGGTGCTGGCGCGCTACGACGGGTACAAGTCGCGGTCCGAAGAGGACTGGGGCGGCCAGGCCGGCGCCAAGCACGCCTACCTCGACACCGTCACCTACAAGATCGTCGGCGACCAGGACGCCCTGATCAACGGCCTGCAGACCGGCCAGTGGGACCACGCGATGCCGGCCAACGACCAGTACGAGCAGCTCAAGGCCAACCCGAACCTCGTGGTGCACAACCTGCCGGGCGGCAACGAGAACGTCATCATCCCCAACTTCAACCCCGGCTCGAAGTTCGCCGACCCGCGGGCGCGGCAGGCCCTGAACCTGCTGCTGGACAAGCCGGCCATCAACGCCGCCACCGGTGGCAGCAAGGACCTGACGATCGAGACCGGCGCGTTCGCCTCGCCGGACAACCAGGCGTCGTACTCGACCGCCGGCGACGACGTCTACCGGCAGCACGATCCGGCCCGCGCAACTGAACTGCTCGCCGAGGCCGGGATCACCGCCGGGGCGACGATCCACATCGTCACCACGAACTCCTACCCCGAGTTCGGCAAGTGGGCCGTGCTCATCCAGGACGAGCTCGGGAAGATCGGGCTGCAGGCCAAGATCGACACCTACGACTTCGCCACCATGCTCGGCACGCTGACGAAGGACCCGGGCGGCTGGGACATCACCACGCTGTTCTTCGACTCGTCACTGACCTCACCCGCCCAGATGCCCGCGCTCACCCTCGGCACGCTGAACGGTTCATCGTCGCCGGAGCTCGACGGGCTGATGACCGAGTTCAACACCTCGACCACGCCGGAGCAGGCCAAGGCCGTCATCAACAAGCTCCAGGCCTTCACCTGGAAGCAGCTGTCCGTGATCACGCTGAGCCAGTCGAAGCTCTACGCGGCCTACACCCCACGCCTCAAGGGGTACGGCGACTTCTACCGCGTGTTCTGGAACGCCTGGCTGGCCGCATGACCCGGGTGCTGCTGCGCCGGCTGCGCGACCTGGTGATCATCCTGGTCATCGTCGGCACGATGATGTTCTTCGTCATCCGGCTGATCCCGGGTGACCCGGCCCAGGCCATCCTCGGCCCGACCGCACGCCCGGCGGACGTCGCCGCCCTGCGCTCGAGCATGGGCCTGGACGGCTCGCTCTGGCAGCAGTACCTGAGCTGGGCCGGGCACGTGCTGCGCGGCGACTTCGGGACGTCGATCACCTACCACCAGCCGGTGCTCGGCGTGGTCGCCGGGCACATCGTGCCGACGCTGACGCTGGCCGTGCTGTCCACGGTGATCAGCTTCTTCCTCTCGGTCGTGATCACGTCGTGGCAGGCGGTGTCGCCACGCAACCCGGTGGCCCGCGCGCTCGACCGGGTGTCCTCGCTCGGCATGGCCATGCCGGACTTCTGGATCTCGCTGGTGCTCGTGCTCGTCTTCTCGGTGACGCTGCGGTGGTTCCCGTCCAGCGGTTACCACGACCTGTTCACCGATCCGGTGGCCGCGGTGCCCGCGCTGGTGCTGCCTGTGACCGTGCTCGTCATCGGGCAGACGGCGTTGTTCGTGCTCACCCTCCGCGAGAGCGTGCTCGGTGAGCTCCCGCTGGCCTACCTGCGCACCGCCCGGGTCAAGGGCTTGCCCGAACGGCGGGTCATGCTGAAGCACGTCCTGCCCAACGCGCTGATGCCGCTGGTGACCCAGCTGGGCAGCAACTTCGCCATGCTGGTCGGCGGGATCGTCATCATCGAGTCGATCTTCGTCGTGCCCGGGCTCGGGCACCTGCTGATGGGCGCGGTGTCCACTCGCGACTTCCCGCTGATCCAGGGTGTGACGTTGTTCGTCGCGGTGCTGTTCGTCGTGGTCAACCTGCTGGTCGACCTCTCCTACGCGCTGCTCGACCCGAAGGTGCGTGTCGCGTGAACCGCAACCGGACGCTCGTGGTGGGTTCGGTGCTGCTGGGCCTGATCGTGCTCGCCGTGGTCGTGCTGCCGTTCTTCCTGCCGAGCGTCAGCGCGACCGACCCGGTGCACCGGCTGCTGCCGCCGTCGGCCGGGCACCCGCTCGGCACCGACTCGTTCGGCCGCGACGTGCTGGCCAGGCTGGTGTCCGGCGGGCGGGCGTCACTCGGGCTGTCCGCGTTGATCACGTTGTGCGCGGCGTTCTCCGGCATGGTGATCGGCCTGGTCAGCGGGTTCTACCGGGCGGCGGACGCGGTGCTGATGCGGCTGATGGACGCGTGGATGTCGTTCCCGGCGATCATCCTCGCGATGGCGCTGGCCATCTCGCTCGGCGCCAGCATCTGGACCGAGCTCATCGCGCTGACGGTGATCTTCACGCCGTTCACCGCCCGGGTGATCCGCAGCCGTGTCCTCGGCATCGCCGGCCGGCAGTACATCGGCGCCGCGCGCGTGTCCGGGATGAG
The DNA here is from genome assembly GCF_044453095.1 of Amycolatopsis sp. NPDC051758. Classification (NCBI taxonomy): domain Bacteria; kingdom Bacillati; phylum Actinomycetota; class Actinomycetes; order Pseudonocardiales; family Pseudonocardiaceae; genus Amycolatopsis; species Amycolatopsis sp. NPDC051758. The sequence goes on from NZ_JBITCJ010000002.1 coordinate 107,430, forward strand.
CCGCCGGAAGATCCTGCTGGTGCACGTGTTCCCCAACGTGCTGCCGCTCGCGCTGGTGCAGGTCGTCATCCTCGCCGCGGCCGCCATGCTGGTCGACGGCGCGATGAGCTTCCTCGGCCTCGGCATCGCCCCGCCCACGCCGACCTGGGGGATCATGATCGCCGAGGGCCGCTCGTACCTGGTCACCGCGCCGTGGCTGGTGGTCGTGCCGGGCGTGACGATCATGCTCTGCGTGTTCCTGCTCAACCTGATCGGCTCCGCGCTGCGGATCGCCGTCGATTCCCGCGCCCGCACGCTCGGTGAGCTGCAGCGCCTGCGTGTGCGCCGTCCCGCCCGTTCCCGCTCGTAGGAGAGACCTTCCTTGACTCCCCCGACCTCCCTGGCCGTGCGCCGGTTCTCCCCCACCGGCCGGCCCGCCGGTCCGCCGGTGCTGCTCCTGCACGGGTTCGCCTCCGACGGCGCCACCGACTGGGTCAGCACCGGCTGGCCCGTCGCCCTCACCTCCGCCGGCCGCGAGGTCCTGGTGCCCGACCTGCCCGGTCACGGCTCGAGCCCCGCACTCCCCGACAGCACGCCGAAGTCCATCACCGGCGAGCTGACCCTGGCGGTCGGCGACGTGTCCGAAGTGGACGTGGTCGGCTACTCGCTGGGGGCGCGGCTGGCGTGGGAACTGCCGGCGCTCCTGCCCGTCCGGCGGCTGGTGCTGGCCGGGCTCAGCCCGCACGAGCCGTTCGGCGCCGTGGACCTCGACGCCGCGCTGGCCTTCGCCGCCGGCGGGCGGCTCCCGGCCGACCCGCTGACGGCGGCGATCGCCCGGATGATCACCGCGCCCGGCCGCGACCCGGTGGCCCTGGTGCGCTGCATCGAGGGTCTGCGCCGCGAACCGTTCGCCCCGCGGATCGGGACGATCGGGGTGCCGACCCGGTTCGTCGCGGGCCGGGACGACCCGGTCAGCCAGGGCATCGAGACGCTGGTCCCCCTGGTGCAGGGCAGCGATCTGCTCCTGGTACCCGGCGACCACGGTGGCGCGCTGCGCGGCGGGCCGTTCCGGACCGCCGCGCTCACGTTCCTCTCCTAGTCAGGTGCCGTCGGGATTGACGTCCTGGTCCAGCCAGAGGTGGTTGACGGCGGCACGGACTTCCTTGCCGTGGATGCGGGCCAGGTCGAGCGCGCCGAGGTTGTCGGTCAGCTGCTCGGCCCGGCTCACTCCGAACAGGACGTTGGCCACCGGTGTGTACGCCAGGCAGAACGCCAGCGCCAGCTGAGCCCGCGTCACGCCGAAGTCCGCCGCGATGGTGCTCAGCTCGGCTGAAGCGTCCACGATGGACTCACGGATCCCACCCGGGTCGGCGCCGATCTTGCGGGTGGGCGCCGAGTTGCCCAGCAGGACACCGCCTTCGAAGACGTCGGACGCCTGCAGCACCAGCCGCCCGCTCGCGAAGTGCTTGCGGTAGCACTCCCCTTCGGCCATCGAGCGGCGGGCGATCGAGTACTTCAGCTGCGCGAACTCCGGGCCGGGCAGGCCTTCGCGGTCGGCGAACCCGCACGCCAGGTCCAGATCGTCGGCGAGCCAGTTGTTGACACCCCAGCCGCCGATGCGCCCGGCCCGCACCTGCGCGGCCACCTCGGTGACCACCCGCGGGACGTCCGGGCGGTCACCGTAGTCGCCCACCACGACCAGGTCGGCGTGGTCGACGCCGATCCGCGCGAGTGACGTCTCCAGCTGCTGCTCGAACCCGGTGCGCGGGTAGTCCCACAGCCAGAGCTTCCCGCACAGCAGGTAGTCGTCGCGGGTGATCCCGGCGGCCCGCACGGCCTCGCCGAAGAGGATGTCGGTGCGGGAGTTCTCCGCGTGCGGGCCGAAGTTGTAGTGCGCCACGTCGAACACCGTGACGCCGGCGTCGACGGCGGTCTTCAGCAACCGGACGGCGTCGCCGAAGTCCATCCGGTCCCAGGTGTTCCACGAGCCGAGGCCGAAGGCCGATCTGCCGATCACGCTCACGAGTTTTCCTTTCGCTGCAACGCCTCATACGTCTACGATTGTAGAATGAAAACACGGATCGTGGTGATCACCGGCGGTGCGAGCGGCATCGGCCGGGGTGTCGCCGAAGCGTTTCTCGCCGCGGGCGAGCGAGTTGTGCTCGCCGACGTCGACGCCCGCGCGGCGCACGACGCCGGCCGGGAGCTCGGCGCGGAGCACGTTGAACTCGACATCGCCGACCCGGCTTCCATCAAGGCGGCTCTCGACCTGGTCACCGCCCGGTTCGGGCCGGTGGACGTGCTGGTCAACAACGCCGGGCTCGCCGGCGGTGGCGGCCCGCTGACCGAGCTCGACGTCGAGGTGTTCGACCGGTGCGTGCGGGTCAACTTCCGCGGCACGTTCCTGATGACCCGTGCGGTGGGCGCGCACATGGTCGCGGCGGGAACACGCGGCGCGATCGTCAACGTCTCGTCGATCGGCGTCCGGCAGCCGACACCCGGGCTCGGGCACTACGAAGCCACGAAGGCGGCCGTCGACGCGCTGACCCGGTCCGCGGCGCTGGAGCTGGCGCCGCACGGGATCCGCGTCAACGCGGTCGCGCCCGGCCCGGTGCGCACGCCGATGACCGCCGGGTTCGCCGCCGACACCGCGGCCCGCGCGGCCTGGGAGGCACGGATTCCGCTGGGGCGGATCGCGGCCGTCGAGGACGTGGTGCCCGCCGTGCTCTTCCTGGCCTCGCCCGCCGCCGGGCACGTCACCGGGGTGAGCCTGGCGGTGGACGGCGGCCAGCTGCTGACCTGACTATCCCTTGTGGACGATCCGGCCGCCGGTCACGGTCAGCTCGAACGCGACCGACGGCAGGTCCGCCAGGGGGACGTCCACGGGATTGGCGGCCAGGACGCAGAAGTCGGCGGCCATGCCCGGTTCGAGGGAGCCCTTCCAGCTCGCGGAGCCGTCTTGGACGGCGGCTTCGGTCGTGTAGCAGCGCAGCAGCCGGGCGGTGAGGTCCGGCGTGACGCCGTGTGCCCCCAGCAGCTCTCCCGCCGCCGCGAGGTGGACACGCCAGTCGGGGGTGACGACCGGCGCGTCGCTGCTCAAGGTGAGCCGGACGCCGGCGTCGAGGATCTCCTGCAGCGGCCACGCCGTTGCGGCGACGTCGTCCCCGAGCGCCGCCGCGACCAGTGGCCGCATCGCCGTCGCGATCGCGGGCTGAGTGGTCAAGCCGACTCGCCTCGCCGCCATCCGCCGCAGCTGCGCCGGGGTGACGAGGTCGCCGTGCACGAGGTGGTCGCCGTCTCGCAGATGAGCAAGGGCCGCTTCGATGCTGCGCTCCCCCGTCGCGTGCACACCGACGACCAGGCCCTTCCGGTGCGCCAGGGTGATCATCCCGGCCAGAGCGGCCGCGCGACCTTCGGGGCCGTCGACGAGCAGCGCGCCGTGGGTGCCGTCGGCGTAGCAGTGGTGCGTCCAGGCCGTGCGCATCGGCGGGATGCCGTCGGCGAAGATCTTGACTCCGGTGACCGCCAGCCACTCCGGGTCGGTGTCCGGCACCGGCGTGTCGAGGCCGCGCGCGAAGTCCGGCAGTGCACTGGCGCCGTCCAGCAGACCGAACAGGCGCAGGACGGTCACGCGGGCTCGCAACAGTCCTTCGTGGAGCAGGGCCGCGTACTCGTCCAGGACTTCCGCCGAAAAGCAGCCGGATTCACCGGGACCGAGCCCGGGCTCGGTGTAGCTCGTGATGCCGAGGGACGCGCAGATGTCACCCGCACGCAGGATCGCCGTGCGCCGCTCGGCCGTCGTCGTGACGGCGTTTTCCTCGTGCGCCGGGCCGAGCAGCGGATGCGGCCAGCGGGCGCCGAGCCAGGTCGCGTGCAGGTGTGCGTCGTTGATTCCGGGCAGCACCGTGCGCCCGGCCAGGTCGAGGACTTCGGTGTCCGGTCCGATGTGGTCGTCGAGGTCGCTCAAGGCAACAACACGACCGTCGCGCACTGCGACGCCGTCCGCCACCGTGCCCGCTGTGTCGAAGGTGAGCACGGTGCCACCTCGGACCACCAGATCCGCCGGGATTTGCTGTGCCGTCATGGTTTCCTCCCGGACCTGGACTTTTTCTTCCACGAATGTAGACTAAAAAGATGGCTCTGCCCACCCACACGGAGGCCGCCGTCCTCACCGGCCACCACGCCCCCCTCGAACTGCAGGAACTTCCGCTGCCCGCGGAGCCGGAGCCCGGCGCCGCCCTCGTCCGGCTCACCTGCACCACGTTGTGCGGCACCGACGTCCACCTGTGGTCGGGGCAGCTGAGCCTGCCCGGCATGCTGCCGATGGTGCTGGGTCACGAGATGGTCGGCGAAGTGGTCGCCGCCGGACCCGGCACCACCGACACACTCGGCCGCGATATCCACCCCGGCGACCGCATCGGCTGGTCGGAGTCGACGTGCGGGAAGTGCCACGGCTGCACGATCCTGCGTGAACCGGTCGCCTGCGAAAGCCGGGGTTACGGATTCCTCCAGCGTGCCGACCGGTTCCCCTACGCCACCGGTGGTCTGGCCCGGCTGTGTTACGTGACGCCGGGCGCGGCGAAGCTACTGCTGCCGGACGACGTCGAGGACACCTGGGCGTCGATGTCCGGCTGTGCGGGCAAAACCGTGCTGCGCGCGGTGGCGCGGTCGGGCGGTATCCGTCCGAACGCGACGGTCGTCGTCCAGGGCGCGGGTGCGCTCGGGGTGTTCGCCACCGCCGTCGCGCGGCTCTGCGGCGCCGGTGCGGTGATCACCGTCGGCGGCCCGGCCGGCCGGCTCGAAGCGGCCGAACGGTTCGGCGCCACGGCGACCGTGTCCGTCGACTCCACCCCGGCGGACCGCATCGAGCAGGTGCGTGAACTGACCGGCGGCCGCGGCGCCGACCACGTTTTCGACTTCGCGGGCGGCCCGACGATCGGTGAGGAGGCTGTCGCCTTCGCCGCGCAGCGCGGAACGGTCGCGATCGTCGGGTCGACCGGCCCGGCGCCCGCTCCCGTGCCGCTGGGCACGGTGATGGGCAAGGAGCTGACGATCGCCGGTTCGCTCAACGGCGACATCGCCGACTACCACCGCTCGGTGGAGTTCTTCCGCGCCTTCGCCGGACGGATGCCGTGGGCCGAGCTGTTCAGCCCGCCGGTCGGGCTGGCCGGCGCGTCCACCGCCGTCGAGTCGATGTCCCGGCTCGGCGAGCTCAAAGCCGTCATCGACCCCCGACTGCCCTAGGAAGGTTCCCGTGAGCATCCCCCAGCGCCGCATCGGACCCGACGGCCCGCACACCGGCGTCCTGTCCCTGGGCTCGTGGCACACCTACGACCGGATGGACTTCCGGGAGGCCGTGACCCTGCTGCGGACCGCCGTCGACGCCGGCATCACGCTGTTCGACGTCGCCGTGTACGGCTTCCCCGGCAGCCCGCCGGTGTTCACCGACGTCCTGTTCTCGGCGATGGTCCGGGCCGCGGGGCTGCGGCGCGAGGACTACCTTTTGTCGGCGAAGCTGTGGCTGGAGGGTTATCCCGCCCAGAGTCTGCGCGCCCAACTCGAGAACGCGCTGTTCCGCGCCGGAGTGTCGCACGCGGACCTCGTCATCCTCGGTGACCTGCGGCGGGAGGACACCGATCTGCAGGCTCTCGTCGCCGACCTCGCTGATTTGCGCTCGGCCGGGCTGATCCGGCAGTGGGGTGTCAACAACTGGTCGGCGCCGTCGATCCGGGCGGTGCACAACTTCGCGCTCGCCGCCGGTGTGCCCGGGCCGGCCATCGCGCAGCTGAAGTACAGCGTCTCTCGACGGTCCATTCCGGACGGTGCGCCCTTTGCCGAGGTGTTCGGCTCGCTGGGTGTCTCGTTGCAGTCGTCGGACGTGTTCGAAGGTGGGGTGCTGCTGGGCAAGGGCGGCCGCCAGGTGGGCCGGGACCCGGGTGACGTCCGGCAGCGGATCGCCGATTCGGCGTCCGAGGTGCAGAAGGTCGCGGCGAGCCTGGGGGCGACGCCGGCGCAGCTGTGCCTGGCGTTCACGCTCACCCACCCGGCGAACACCACAACCCTGTTCGGCGCGACGAGCGTCGAGCAGCTTTCCGACAACCTGGCAGCGGTCGCCCTGGTGGACCGGGTGGGGGCCGCGTCGCTGCGTTCACTCGTCGAGCCGTTCTGCGCGGACCGCGACGCCGTCGACACGGAGGGGCCATGACCTCGCCCGAACTGTCCGCGATGCGCGCCGCGCTCCGCAACCTCACTCCGGCGGAGGCGATCGGCGACCGGGACATCGTGTGGTCGGATCACGTCCTCGACGGTGGTGTGGTCGTCACGGTGCTGCGGCCGCGGCGCGCGCGGCCGGACGCGCCCGGGCTGTACAGCATCCACGGGGGCGGCATGGTCATGGACGACCGGTTCGCCGACCTCCCGCGGCTGGTGGCGTTGATCGAGGAGTTCGGGTTCGTCTGCGCGACGGTCGAGTACCGGCTGGCGCCCGAGCACCCGCATCCGGCGCCGCTCGAGGACTGCTACGCGGGTCTGGTGTGGTTCGCCGCCGAGTTCGGTTTCTCCCGGCTGGTCGTGGGGGGTGGCAGTGCGGGTGGTGGGTTGAGCGCGGGAGTGGCGCTGCTGGCGCGGGATCGCGACGGGCCGGCGCTGGCCGGGCAGCTCCTGTTGTGCCCGATGCTCGACGATCGCACCTCGGCGGACCTCCCTGACCTCGTCTGGACCCGCGAAGCGAACGAATTCGGCTGGCGCAGCCTGCTGAATGGGCAAATCTCGCCGTACGCGGCACCGGCACGGATGGCGGACCTTGCCGGGCTGCCGCCGGCGTTCGTGGAGGTGGGTGGGGCGGAGTTGTTCCGCGACGAGGACGTGGCCTACTCCCAGCGGCTGGCCCAGGCCGGAGTCCCGACCGAGCTGCACGTCTGGGCGGACGCCCACCACGGCTTCGACCGGTTCGCGCCCGAGGCGGAGGTGACCCGGGCGGCGCTGGCAGCCCGGTCGTCGTGGCTGCGCCGCCTGCTCGGCGAGAGCGAGTGAAGGCGGCGCCGCATCGGCCGGACTCGCAGACCGCTCGTCCGGCGGCAACAGCGAATCCGCGGTACCAGTTGCCCGGTACTCAGCCGCCGAGGATGAACCGCGCCGCCTGTTCCCCCACCAGCACCGCCGGTGCGTTCGTGTTCCCCGTCGTCACCCGGGGCAGCACCGACGCGTCCGCCACTCGCAGCCCCTCCAGCCCGTGCACCGCCAGGGTCGGGTCCACCACCGCCGAGGTGTCCGTGCCCATCCGGCACGTGCCGACCTGGTGGTGGTACGTGATCGCCGTCCGGCGTACGTACTCCCTTACGTCCGCGCCGGCCGACGGGTACAGCTCTCGCGCGCCCCACTCCGCCAGCGCCGGAGCTCGGCCGACCTCGCGGCACTGCTCCACCGATGCCACCAGGCTCTCGAAGTCGGCCGGCGACGCCAGCGCCGCGAGGTCGATCAGCGGCGCGTCCTCCGGCGACGGCCCGGACAACCGCAGGCTGCCGCGGCTCTCCGGCGACACCATGCCCGCCATCAGCGAGAACCCCGTCGGTGGCCCGGTCATCCACGGCTCGTACATCGGCACGCTGAAGCAGATCGGCTGGGTGTCCGGGACGGCCAGCTCCGGCCGGCTGCGCCAGAACCAGTGGACCTGCGTGACCGACCGGCCCGGCGACGGCGGGTCCACCGGGCGGTCCGTCGCGAAGATCACCGGGGAAAGCAGGTGATCGTGGAGGTTGCGGCCCACCCCGGGCAGGTCCGTGACGACGTCGAGGCCGAGCGCGGCCAGCTCGTCCGCCGGGCCGACGCCGCTGCGCAGCAGGATCGCGGGCGAGGCCAGCGCACCCGCCGCGAGCACCACCAGGTCCGCGGACAGTTCACGCACCGTGCCGCCGACCGAAGCGACAACCCCGGTCACCCGGCTGCCGGAGAACCGCAGCCGGTGCACCAGCGCTCCCGTGTGGACGGTCATCCGCGAGGCGACCGGAGCACCGTAGGCGTGCCAGGTGGTGAACCGCCGGTTGCCGCGCAAGGTGATCTGCTGGACCGACACCCCGTCCAAGGTTCCGCTGTTGTAGTCCGGGTTCAAGACGAGACCGACCTGACCACAAGCGTCCACTATGGACTGCTGGATCGGGTGCAGCGGCTCGTTCGGGACGACGTCGAGGAGGTCCTTCTCGATCCGTTCGAACACCGGTGCCACGTCGGACCAGGTCCAGCCGGGCAGGCCCCAGCCGTCGTAGTCGGCGGGTGCGCCGCGGACCCAGATCATCGCGTTGAGCGCGTGCGAGCCGCCGAGCACCTTGCCGCGTGGCAGGTGCAGCCGGCGGCCGGCCGCGTGCGGCTGCGGGACGGTGTACAGGTCCCAGTCCTCCGGCCCGTGCCACAGCTCCCCCGCCCGGGCGGGATCGTGGATGGCGGGGTTCACGTCCGGCCCGCCCGCTTCGAGGAGCGTCACCGCCGCGCCCGCGTCCACCAGCCGCCGGGCCACCACCGAGCCGGCCGAGCCGGCGCCCACCACGATCACGTCCATGGGTTCGAGCCTGGTGCCTGCGCCGCCGCGCATGAAGTTTTCCTTCGCCGTCGGTCAACGGGCATGCGTGAGCGGACAAGACCCACCCCGTCCTGGGCCCCGATACTCGCCTCATCCAAGGCCGAGGAGGAACCCGGGATGGCGACACGCCTGTGCATCGACGGACAGTGGACCGAGGCCGGCGGCGGGACGATCCCGACGCTCGACCCGGCCACCGGCCGGGTGCTCGAAGAGGTCGGCACCGCGTCGAAGGCCGACGTCGACGCCGCCGTCGCGGCCGCCCGGCGTGCGCTGACCGCGCCGGAGTGGGCCGGGCTCCTCCCGGTCCGCCGCGCCGCGCTGCTGTTCCGGCTCGCCGACCTGATCGAGGAGCACCACGAAGAGCTGGCCCGGCTGGAGACGCTCGACCAGGGCCAGCCGATCGGCGTGTCCCGGCAGGTGAGCGCGACCGGCGCGGCCGAGCACTTCCGCTACTACGCGGGCTGGGTGACGAAGCTGCAGGGCACCACGAACCCGGTGTCCTTCCCCGACACCCTCCACTACACCCGCCGGGAGCCGGTCGGGGTGAACGCGCTGATCACGCCGTGGAACTTCCCGCTGATGATCCTCGCCTGGAAGCTCGCGCCGGCGCTGGCCACCGGCAACACCGTGGTGATCAAGCCCAGTGAGGTCACGCCGCTGACCAGCATCCGCCTGGTCGAACTCGCCCACGAAGCCGGGATCCCGGCGGGTGTGGTCAACCTCGTCACCGGGGACGGCGCGGTCGGCGCCCTCCTGACCGAGCACCCGGACGTCGACCACGTCTCCTACACCGGCTCGACGGCGGTCGGGAAGCTGATCACCGCGGCGAGCGCGGCGTCCAACCTCAAGCGGCTCACCCTCGAACTCGGCGGCAAGGCCCCGAGCATCATCGCGGCCGACGCCGACATCAACGCCGCCGTCGCGGGCAACCTCGCCGGCGCGACGCTCAACACCGGCCAGGTCTGTGCAGCCTACACGCGGTTCTACGTCGACCGCAAGCGCGAGCAGGAGTTCGTCGACAAGCTGGCCCGTGGCCTCGACGGCCTGCGGCTGGGCCCGGGCACCGACGAAGCCACGCAGCTCGGCCCGCTCGTCTCGGCGAGACACCGTGAACACGTCGACTTCCTCGTCACCACCGGCCGCGAGCAGGGTGCCGACCTGGTCACCGGCGGCCGTCCGGTCGACGGTGACGGCTACTTCTACACCCCGACCCTCTTCGCCGGCGTCACCGACGACATGGCGATCATGCGCGAGGAGATCTTCGGCCCGGTCCTGGCCGTGACCGCCTACGACGACGGTGACGAGCTGCTCGCCCGCGCCAACAACACCGAGTACGGCCTGGCCGCGACGGTCTGGACCCGCGACATCCGCACCGCCCAGCGCTACGCCGACGGCATCCGGGCCGGTGCGGTGTTCGTCAACATGCCGCCGGTCCCCGACATGGCCGCGCCGTGGGGTGGTTACAAGGCGTCCGGCTGGGGCCGCGAGATGGGGCCGTGGGCCCTGGACGCGTACACCGAGACCAAATCCGTGTGGCTGCACTACGGGACCTGAAAGGGGGTTCCCCCGTGTCGCAGATCGTATATCATTTGGAATATCTTCTCGCACCGGCAGGCAGGAACCACGGATGACCAGCATCGGGCGGCCCGGCAAGATCATCGCGCTGCACCTCAACTACCGCTCCCGCGCCGCCCAGCGCGGCCGGGTGCCGCAGCAGCCGTCGTACTTCCTCAAGCCGCCGACGTCGGTGGCGGCGAGCGGCGACGTGCTCGAGCGCCCGGCGGGCACCGAACTGCTGGGGTTCGAAGGCGAGATCGCACTGGTCATCGGCCGCACCGCCCGCCGCGTCCCGCCCGAGGACGGCTGGTCGTACGTCGGCGGCGTCACGGCCGCCAACGACTTCGGCGTGTACGACCTCCGGTACGCCGACAAGGGCAGCAACCTGCGGTCCAAGGGCGGCGACGGCTTCACCCCGCTCGGCCCCGCGGTGCTGCCCGCCGCGCACGTCGACCCGGCCGCGCTGCGCCTGCGCACCTGGCTCAACGGCGAACTCGTCCAGGAGGACACCACCGGCGACCTGCTCTTCGGCTTCGGCCGGCTGGTCGCCGACCTCTCCCAGCTGATCACCCTCGACCCCGGCGACGTCGTCCTGACCGGCACCCCCGCGGGCGCGTCGGTCGCCACCCCCGGCGACGTTGTCGAGGTCGAGGTCGACACCGCCGGGCACACCACCGGCCGGCTGGTCACCCCGATCACCGAAGGGACCGTCCCGTTCGGACCGTACGGCGCGCTCCCCCGGGTCGACGAGCAGCAGCGGGCGGACGCCCACGGGACGGCCGAGCCGGGGTTCGACCTGACCCCGGCTCTCAAGGAGCGCATCGAATCCGTCGGCACCGCAACACTGTCCGCCCAGCTGCGCAAGCGCGGGTACAACGCGGTGTCCATCGACGGGCTCACTTCGACCCGGCCCGGCACCAGGCTGACCGGCCGCGCGCGCACCCTGCGGTATCTGCCCTACCGCGAAGACCTGTTCAAGAAGCACGGCGGCGGTTACAACGCCCAGAAGCGCGCGATCGACGGCCTCGGCCCCGGCGACGTCCTGGTCATGGAGGCCCGCGGGGAGCGCGGCACCGGGACCGTCGGCGACATCCTCGCGCTGCGGGCGCAGGTGCGCGGCGCGGCCGGGATCGTCACCGACGGCGGCGTCCGCGACCTGGCCGCGGTGTCCGCTTTGGACATTCCCACCTACCACGCCGGGCCGCACCCGGCGGTGCTCGGCCGGCGGCACGTGCCGTGGGACGTCGACGTCGCGATCGCCTGTGGCGGCGCGGCGGTGTGTCCCGGTGACGTGATCGTGGGTGACGCCGACGGTGTCCTGGTCATCCCGCCGGACCTCGTCGAAGAGGTCGTCGACGGGGCGATCGAGCAGGAGCTGCAGGAGACGTTCATCGCCGAGCAGGTGGCCGCGGGCGAGCGTGTCGAGGGCCTCTACCCGATGGACGAGCACTGGCGCGGGAGGTACGCCGAATGGCTCGCGAAGCGGTGAACGGCGCCGCGATGAGCAAGTCGCGCATCGCCTACCAGTGGATCAAGGCCCGGATCGCCGACGGCACCTTCTCCCCCGGCTACCGGCTGGTGCTCGGCCAGCTCGCCCAGGAGCTCGGGGTGAGCGTGGTCCCGATCCGCGAGGCGATCCGGCTGCTGGAGGCCGAAGGCCTGGTGACGTTCGAGCGCAACGTCGGCGCCCAGGTGGCGATGGTCGACGAAAGCGAGTACCAGCACACGATGCAGACCCTCGCGCTCGTCGAGGGGTACGCCGCCGCCCTCGCCGCGCCGCTGCTGCTCCCCGGCACGCTCGAGCGGGCGCGGGCACTGAACACCGAACTGGCGGACTGCCTCGGGCACTTCGAGCCGGCGCGGTTCACCGCGCTCAACCGGGACTTCCACGCCGTGCTGTTCGACGCCTGCCCCAACCCGCAGGTCCTCGACCTGGTCCGGCGCGGCTGGGACCGGCTGAGCGGGCTGCGGACCTCGACGTTCAGCTTCGTGCCGGGCCGGGCCCGGGAGTCGGTGGCCGAGCACCACCACATCCTCGGCCTGCTCGGCGAAGGCGCCCCGGCCGCCGAGGTCGAGCGGGCCGTCCGCGACCACCGGCTGGCCACGCTCGACGCGTTCCTCGCCCACCGTCATCCCTGACGCAGGAAGACCGACACAGGAGAGAAGCCATGCGATTCCGCTCCGACCCCCAGGCCATCCGCGGGTCGATCGCGCCGTTGATGACGCCGTTCACCGCCGGCGGCGCGGTGGACCACGACGGCTTGAAGAACCTCGTGCGCTGGCAGCTCGCTTCGGGCACGCACGGGATCTCCATCGGCGGGTCCACCGGCGAACCGGGTTCGCAGACCATTGCCGAGCGCGCGGAGGCGATCCGCACGGTGGCCGCCGAGGTCGGCGACCGGGTGCCGTTCGTCCCGGGCACCGGCTCGGCGAAGCTCGACGAGACCCTCGAACTGACCGCCGCCGCACGCGACGCCGGGATCGACGCGGCGCTCGTCATCACGCCGTACTACGCGCGGCCCACGCAGGACGCGCTGTTCGTCTGGTACCGCACGGTCTGCCGGGAGTTCCCCGACCTGCCGATCGTCGCCTACAACGTGCCGAGCCGGACCGCGGTCGACCTCGCGCCGGCCACGGTCGCGCGGCTGTTCCGCTCGTGTGACAACTTCGTCGGCATCAAGGAGACGACGAAGGACTTCGAGCACTTCTCCCGCGTGCTGCACCTCTGCGGGCGCGAGCTGCTGGTGTGGTCCGGGATCGAGCTGCTCTGCCTGCCGCTGCTGGCCCTCGGCGGCGCCGGGTTCGTCAGCGCGACGGCCAACATCGCCCCCGCCGCCTGCGCCGAGATGTACACCGCGTGGCAGTCCGGCGACCACGAGCGCGCGCGGGAAATCCACTACGGCCTGCACCCTCTGGTCGACCTGCTGTTCGTCGAGACCAACCCGGCGCCCGGGAAGTGGGTTCTCGAACAGCGCGGGCTGATCGCTTCGGGCCACGTGCGGCCCCCGCTGATCTCGCCGACCGAAGCCGGCCTCGCCCGGATCAAGGACTTCATGGCGGAAGGCGAGAAGTACCTCTCGCCGACCGAAGGCTTCACCGTGAAAGGAACGGTATGACCCACTACGTCCCGGAAGGACTGCCGGGCGAGCTGAAGCACTACATCGGCGGTGAGCTCGTCGACAGCGTCTCCGGCAAGACCTTCGACGTGCTCGACCCGGTGTCGAACACCCCGTACGTGACCGCGGCCGCGGGCCAGGCCGAGGACGTCGACCGAGCGGTCGCCGCGGCACGCCGGGCGTTCACCGACGGGCCGTGGCCGCGGATGCTGCCGCGAGCGCGGGCCAGGGTGCTGAACAAGATCGCCGACGCCGTCGAAGCGCAGGACAAGCGGCTCGCCGAGCTGGAGACGTTCGACACCGGGCTGCCGATCACCCAGGCGCTCGGGCAGGCGCAGCGCGCCGCCGAGAACTTCCGGTTCTTCGCCGACCTCGTGGTCGCGCAGGCCGACGACACCTACCAGGTGCCCGGGCGGCAGGTGAACTACGTGCACCGCAAGCCGGTCGGTGTCGCCGGGCTGATCACGCCGTGGAACACACCGTTCATGCTGGAGAGCTGGAAGCTTGCACCGGCGCTGGCGTCGGGTTGCACGGTGGTGCTCAAGCCGGCCGAGTTCACGCCGCTGTCGGCGAGCCTGTGGGCGGAGATCTTCGCCGGCGCGGGCCTGCCGGAAGGTGCGTTCAACCTGGTCAACGGCTTCGGCGAAGAAGCGGGTGACGCGCTGGTCAAGCACCCGGACGTCCCGCTGATCTCGTTCACCGGCGAGACCACCACCGGGCAGACGATCTACCGCAACTGCGCCGCCGGGCTCAAGGGCATGTCGATGGAGCTGGGCGGCAAGTCCCCGGCGATCGTGTTCGCCGACGCCGACCTCGACGCGGCCCTCGACTCGACGCTCTTCGGCGTGTTCTCGCTCAACGGCGAACGCTGCACCGCGGGCAGCCGGATCCTCGTCGAGCGGCCGATCTACGACGAGTTCTGCGCCCGGTACGCCGCGCGCGCGAAGAACATCGTGGTCGGCGACCCGCACGACCCGGCCACCGAGGTCGGCGCACTGGTGCACCCTGAGCACTACGACAAGGTGATGAGCTACGTCGAGCTGGGCAAGTCCGAGGGCCGGCTGCTCGCCGGCGGCGGCCGTCCGTCCGGTTTGGACAGGGGAAACTACGTGGCGCCGACCGTGTTCGCCGACGTCGCGCCGGACGCCCGGATCTTCCAGGAGGAGATCTTCGGGCCGGTCGTCGCGCTGACGCCGTTCGACACCGAAGCCGAGGCACTCGCCCTGGCCAACAACGTCAAGTACGGGCTGGCCGCCTACCTGTGGACGTCGAACCTGGCGCGGGCGCACACCTTCGCGCAGTCGGTGGAGGCCGGGATGGTCTGGCTGAACTCGCACAACGTCCGCGACCTGCGGACGCCGTTCGGCGGGGTCAAGGCGTCCGGCCTCGGCCACGAAGGCGGCTACCGCTCGCTCGACTTCTACACCCACCAGCAGGCGATCCACGTCTCGCTCGGGCCGGTGCACACCGCCCGGTTCGGCGCCGACGGGAAGGGAAAGTCATGACCGCCACCCCGCCGGACGTCCTGCGCTGCGCGTACGCCGAACTCGTCGTCACCGACCTGGCCGCGTCGCGGGCGTTCTACGTCGACGTGCTCGGGCTCGTCGTGACGCACGAAGATGCCGAGGCGCTCTACCTGCGGGCGTTCGAGGAGTACCTGCACCATTCCCTGGTGCTGCGGAAGGGTTCCACGGCTGCCCTGGGCGTGCTGGCCTACCGCGTGCGGAGCGCGGCGGACCTCGACCTGGCCGAGGCGTACTACCGGTCGCTCGGCTCGAGGGTGGAACGCCGCCCGGCGGGCGCGACCCGCGGCATCGGCGAGGCGGTGCGCGTGCTCGACCCGCTCGGGTTTCCGGTGGAGTTCTTCCACGAGGCCGAGCACGTCGAGCGGTTCACCCAGCGCTACGACGTCCACGGCGCCGGCGCGCTGTCCCGGCTGGACCACTTCAACCTCGACACCCCGGACGTCCCGGCGGCCCGGAAGTACTACGAGGGCCTGGGTTTCCGCGTCTCGGAGGACATCCAGGACGACGAAGGCACGGTGTACGCGGCCTGGATGTTCCGCAAGCCGACGGTCCACGACGTCGCGCTGACCGGCGGTGACGGCCCGCGGCTGCACCACATCGCGTTCGCCTCGCACGAGCGGCACCAGATCCTGCACATCTGCGACCACCTGGGCGCGCTGCGGCAGTCGGGCGCGATCGAGCGAGGCCCCGGCCGCCACGGTGTGTCGAACGCGTTCTACCTCTACGTCCGGGATCCCGACGGGCACCGCATCGAGATCTACACGCACGACTACTACACCGGCGACCCGGACAACCCGGTGATCACCTGGGACGTGCACGACAACCAGCGCCGTGACTGGTGGGGCAACCCGGTGGTGCCGAGCTGGTACACCGACGCGTCGGTGGTGCTGGACCTCGACGGCGCGGTCCAGCCGGTCGAGGCGCGGTCCGAACCGCGCGAAGCCGACGTCACGATCGGCGCGGACGGTTTCTCGTTCAGCACCGGGGAGACGGAGTTCAAGCTAGGCGAGCAGGTGTAGGAACCACTCGCGCGTGCGGCGCAGGACGTCGAGCTGGTGCTCGCGTTCGCGGATCGAGTGCTGCTCCCGCGGATAGACGACGTACTCGTGCTCCTTCCCGGCGAGGGCCTGGTGCAGGAGTTCGGCCTGCGAGAGCGGGACATTGGGGTCGTTCTCGCCGTGCAGGATGAGTACCGGGGTGCGGATCTTCGCGGCGTGGGTGATCGGGCTGTTCTCCGCGCCGCCCAGCGCGGCTTCGAACCGGCTGTGCTCACCGGTGACCGCCATCAGCGGCCAGTCGGTGACACCGGCGCCGACCAGGGCCGCGGCGAAGCGGTCGGTCTGGGTCACGGCCCAGGCCGCCATGAACCCGCCCTGGCTCCAGCCGCCGATCCCGAGCCGGTCCGGGTCGGCGACGCCGTCTTCGACGAGCCGGTCGATCCCGCTGAGGACGTCGGTGAAGTCGGCACCGCCGACGTCGCCGGCGACGCTCTCGGCGAAGGCGTGCCCGTGGCCGAGGCCGCCCCGCGTGTTGGGCAAGAACACCGCGAAGCCGGCGGCGGCGAGCCACTGCCCCGACGGGTACCAGCCCAGGTTGAGCCGGTCGGCGTACCGGTCGTACGGTCCGCCGTGGACGAGGGTGACCAGCGGAAACGGGCCGTCGGCCCGAGTCTTGCCGGGCGGCAGGACGAGGAGGCCGTCGAGGTCGAGACCGTCCGGGGCGCGGTGGTGGAGGCGGTGCTGGGTGCCCCACCGGATGTCCTCGGGTGCGGTCTCGCTCAGCCTGCGGAGCCGCTCCGGGGGTCCGGCGTGGACTTCGTCGGGCTCGCCGCCGCTGCTCGCGACCACTGCGACGGCGCCCGTTTCGCTCACCGTCAGGCCGGTCAGCGCCCCTCGTGCTTCGGCGACCTTCACCCAGGTCTCCGCGCCGGGGTCGAACTGCCGGATCGTGGTGTCGAGGCCTTCGGCGAACAACGCCAGCCCGCCGGGCGCGAGTTCCACGGGGCAGACGGTCAGGCCGGCGGTGAGGTTGTGGTGCCCCGGCACGGCGAAGACGGCGTGGCCGCCGATCAGGCCGGGCGGGGTGAGGCCGAGGTAGTACAGGTGCCACTCGTCGCCGTGCCGCCACCAGGCGAGGGAGGTCGCTTCGAGCGCGGGAGCACCGAGGTCCCGGACGGCGTTGGTGGCGGGATCGACCAGGTACAGCCCAGGTTCGAACACGCCGCGCGCGCGGTCGGCGCTCGACCAGGTGAGCACGGCGAGGGCGCCGTCCGGCCGGGCGGCGATTTCGCGGACGTGGCGTTCGCCGAGGTCACCGAGGGGACGGACGGCGCCGGTGCGCGGGTCGAGCAGCCACAGCCGGTCGAGCCCTTTCTCGGCGGCGACCAGCACGACCTCGTCCGACAGCGGCTCGTAGGCGGTGATCCCCGCGGGCCGGTCCGTCAGCTGCTCGGGCTCTTCACCGGTGAGCCGGATCCGGTAGAGCTGCGCGGTCCCCCGTTCGGCGCGGTCCGAAAGGAAGAACACCGTGTCCCCGGCCCACCGCGGTTCGTGGTCCTCGGCCAGGCTCGGGGCGAGCTCCCGCGGCGGCGCAGCGCCGTCCGCGGGCACCAGCCACAGGCCGCTGACCGGGTGCTCCCCGGTCCGGCCGACGGTGGCGCTCACGAACACGACCCACCGGCCGTCCGGGGAGATCCGCGGGGTGCGCGGCACCACCCGGTCGACCACGGTTTCCGCCGTCAGTTCCCGCACTCGCGGTACCCCCGTTCCGTTGAATCCAGTCTGCCAGGCCCATCCGGGCGGCGGGTGACGCCGAACACCTCGTGGGGGCGGCCGGGTGTGAGGGAGCGATGGGGATGGACGTCGAAGCGGCCGGCTCGGTGCCGCCGGAGTGGGCGCAGGCGGTGGAGTGGCTCAGCCTGCGCGTGGCGACGGCGGCGGAGCTGACGCTCGACCTGAGCACGCGGCCCTCCCTGCGCCGGGTCCGGGCGACGGTCGCCGACTGCCTCGCCTTCGGACGTCCGCGCGAAGAGCCCCTCGGTGCGCTGTTGCTGGTGGTCGACGAGCTGGTCGGCAACGCCTACCGCCACACGGCCCGCCCGTCGTGGCTGCGGGTGACGCGGCAGCGAGGCGGTCTGCTGGTCGAGGTGTCCGACGAGGACGCCACGATCGGAAAGGTGGCGGCGGGCGGCGGTTACGGCTTGCGCCTGGTCGAGCAGCTCTCGCACGGCTGGGGGGTCCGGGTCACGGAGCGCGGGAAGGTCGTGTGGGCGATGGTGCCGACCCGGATGTTCCGCGGATTCTGACCTCAGCCGGTGCGCAGCTCACCCCGGGACCGCACCTTCAGCTTCCGCAGCACGTTCGCCACGTGCTGCTCGACCGTGCGCCGCGACAGGAACAGCACCTCGGCGATCTCGCGGTTCGTGTGCCCGTCCGTCAGCAGCCGCGCCACGTCCCGCTCCCGGGGCGACAGCTCGTCGCCGTACCCCCGACGACCTCGGCGTGACGGCGCCGTCGCCCCGGTCGAGCGGAACGTGTGGCGGCAGCGGGCCGCGTCACGGGTCGCGCCCAAGGCCGCGAAGACGTCCGCCAGGTCGCTGAACTCGGCTGCGGCCTCGCCTTCGCCGTGGTCGAGGCGGCACCGCGCCCGGCGTTCCGCCGCCAGCGCGGACGGGTACGGCGCCGGGAGCCGCTCGTAGCGGTCACGGGCCTCGTCGAAGAACTTCACCGCGTCCGCGACCTCGCCGTCGTGGGCGGCCACGATCCCGCGGCCTTCGGCCAGGACCGCGGCAGCCATCGGCGCGTCGAGGTCGCTCGTCTCGCGCTCCAGCTCGGTGAGCAGCTCGCGAGCCTCGCCGGCCCGGCCGGTCCGGCAGAACGCCTCCGCCGCCGCCGGGACCAGGTCGCCCGCCCACGCCCAGACTCCCTTGGTGCGCAACAACTCCAGCCCGCGCCCGGCTTCGGACGCCGCCGCGTCGACGGCGTCCTGGGCCAGCAGCATCCCGGCGATCCCGCCGTGCGCGGCGACCACCACCGGGGTGAAGGCGTTCTCCGGCCGGTCGACCCCGGTCGCCGCGAAGCAGGCTGCCGCCCGGTCCCAGGCGCCGCGGGCGGTCGCGAGCAGGCCCAGGACCAGGGACAGCTCACTGGTCACCGGCAGCAGGTCGCGGTACTCCGCCAGCAGCGCCAGCGCACGTTCGTCCAGCCCGGCCCACGCGCCGCTCAGCCAGTCGATGTGCACGCCGGTGGTACGCGCCGTGCTGACGACGTACGGCGTCCCGGAGTCGGCCGCGAGCTGCGTCCCGCGCTCCAGCAGGCCCCGCGCCCGCCGGTGGTGCCCGGTCCACGCGCCCGCGTCGGCGGCATTGCAGTACAGCCGGGCGAGCTGGCGTTGCTCCTCGGCCGTTCCGGCGACGGCCGGCGCGCCGTCAAGCGCGGCCCACGCTCGCGGGTCGCCGGTGTGCAGACGGGACGGGATGTTGTTGGCCATCAGCGTCAGCCGCAGCCTCGCGTCGGCCGCGGTGGCGATCAGCTCGTCGACCCGGTCCAGCCACGGCAGGTGCGCGCGCAACGGCGTCGCGCCGATCCACGGCTGGGCGAGCACCGCCATGCCGCGCCCGGCGAGGTCCGGCCGGTGGCCGAGCCCGGCCAGCGCCACTTCGATCTCCGCCCGGGCCGCTTCCAGTCCCCCGGCCTGCCGGATGAGCAACAGCCCCAGGCTCAGCCGGATCTCCGCCGCCAGCCGGCCCGACAGCCGGTCGCCGGTCAGCAAGCCCTCCAGCGTCGCGACGACTTCGGCCTGCGAGACGCCGTTGTTGGCCACCGAAGCCAGCTTCGCCGCCAGCCTGTCCACATCGGACGGATCGAGGTCCGGCGCGGCCAGCAGCGCCCGCACCAGCGCGATCGCCGTCGCCGGGTCGCCGACGTCGATCGCGCGGTCGGCCGCGGCTTCGCCGTACCGCAGGGCGTCGGCGGTGCTGCCGGCCTTCCGGCTGTGCTCGGCCAGCCGCACCAGGGGCGCCGGCAGCCGGCCGGCCAGCGCCCGGACCACCCGCCGGTGCAGCTCCTGCCGGTGCGGCCCCGGGATCGTCCCGTACGCGGCCTGCTGCGCGAGCTCGTGCCGGAAGCCGTAGCGGCACTCAGGCCCCTCGACCAGCACGGCCCGTTCGAGGGCGGAGACGAGCGCGTGCCGCCCGCGGGCCGCGCCCAGACCCGCGACCGTGGTGAGCAGCTCGGCCGGCGCGGGCTCGGCGAGCACCGCGGCGGCCTCGGTGATCCGGCGCGCCGCGAGCGGCAACGTCGCGAGCCGCTCGACCGTCGCTTCCCGCAGCAGCGCGGGCACCTCGGCGGTGTCGAGCAGCCGCCGCGCGGCCGCACCGTCGGCGTGCACCGCCCCGGCGGGGTTGCGCAGCGCGTGCAGGGTTTCCTCGACGACGAACGGGATCCCGGCCGTGCGCTCGTGCAGCCGGGCCGCAAACGCGGCGGACACCCCGGGCTCGCCGAGCAGCGCACCGGCCAGCCGCCGCACGCCGTCCGGGTCGAGCGGGTCGAGCCGGACCCGCGTGGTCGAACTGCCCGGCGCCGGGCGGTGCGCCCGGCCGAGCGGGATCCCGCCGGGCGCGTCCTCGGGCCGGTAGCTCACCAGCAGGACCGTCCCCGGCGGCAGGTCGCTCATCAGGAACCGCAGCAGCCGCCGGGATCCGTCGTCGGCCCAGTGCAGGTCCTCGATCACCAGCACCAGCGGGCCCAGCAGGTCCAGCAGCTCGCGGACGGCGCGGAAGAAGCGGTGGGCCTCGGCGCGGCGGTCACCGAGGGGTGCCGGGGCCGGTGGCAGCCGCGACGCCAGTTCCGGCAGGTAGCGGCCCAGGACACCGGCGAGCGGGCTCAGCCGCGACGCCGACGGCAGGTACTTCCCCGCGTCCCGCAGCGCCTCGACGACCACGCCGTACGGGAACGGCTCCCGCAGCGGCTGGCAGCAGCCGGCCAGCACGCGCGCCCGGGCGAGTTCCGGGCGCGCCAGCAGTTCGCCGGTCAGCCGGGTCTTGCCGACGCCGGCCTCACCTTCGAGCACGAGCACCGCGGGCGGGCGCAGCGCGGCGGAGACGAGCGCGGCCAGCTCGGCCGTCCGCCCGATCAGGACCGGTGAGCTGGTCCTGGCCACGATCCCGTTTGTCATCGCCGTCCCCCGCCTGAAAGCGGCACCGCGCCCCGAACCACCCTGTTCGGGTGATTCGGAGCTTAGGTCCGCCGCTCGGGCGCACGGAACCCGCGACGGCGGGCACGGAACTTTCGTAGGGGTGGCGCCGGCGGCATTAGTTACGTAGCCCTACGGGTAACTGCCTCGCTTGTTCGTGCAGGTGATCACCCCCGACAGTGAGACCGCGGTGGCTCTCGGTCACCCGGGCGGACCGCACCCCGATTCACCTGTTCGAGTGAGTGGAGCTGAAGCATGCGCACAGTTCATCGGAAGGCGGGTGTGCTCGCCGCGGCGGTCCTGGCCACCTTGGCCACCACCGGCGCGGCCGCCGCCGCGCAGCCGGAAGGCAGCGTGGTCCCGGCCCGGCAGCACTACGGCGACCAGTACATCGTGGTGCTGAAGGACGCCCAAGCTCTCGCGACCCCGGCGTCGCTCGCCGGGCGGTACGGCGGTCAGGTCCGGTCGACCTACACGCGCGTCCTGCACGGGTTCTCCGCCCGGCACCTCACCGCGCAGCAGGCGCGCCGGCTGGCCGCCGACCCGGCGGTGGCGGCGGTCTACGAAGACGGCACCGCGCGGATCGCCGGCACCCAGGCCAACCCGACCTGGGGCCTCGACCGCATCGACCAGGCGAACCTCCCCCGCGACAAGTCCTACACCTACCCCAACACCGGCGAGGGTGTCACCGCCTACGACCTCGACACCGGGATCAAGCCGGACAACCCCGAGTACGAAGGCCGCGCTTCGATCGGGAAGGACTTCGTCGGCGGGAACGGCAGCGACTGCAACGGCCACGGCACGCACACCGCGGGCACGATCGGCAGCAAGACCTACGGTGTCGCGAAGAAGGTCAAGCTCGTCGGGCTCAAGGTGCTCGGCAACGACTGCTCGGGCAACGGCCCGGACTCCGCCGCGGTCGACGCGATCGAGTGGGTGACCGCCAACGCCGTCAAGCCCGCCGTGGCCAACATGAGCCTGACCATGGACCAGGTCGGGGTCGGCGACGACGCGATCAAGCGTTCGATCGCGGCCGGGATCGTCTACTCGGTGGCCGCGGGCAACAGCTCCACCGACGCCTGCAACACCAGCCCGGCCCACGTGCCGGAGGCGATCACGGTGAACGCTTCCGACGAGAACGACAACCGCGCGTCGTTCTCCAACTACGGCAGCTGCACCGACATCTTCGCGCCCGGCAACAACATCACGTCGCTCGGCCTGTCGAACGGCGGCAGCGCGAACATGAGCGGCACGTCGATGGCGACCCCGCACGTCACCGGCGCGGCGGCGCTCTACCTGGCCGCCAATCCCGGCGCCACGGCGCAACAGGTGCGGGACGCGCTTGTCGGCGGCGCCACCTCGGGGGTGGTCAAGAACGCCGGGAGCGGCTCGCCGAACAAGCTGCTCAACGTGTCGTTCATCGGCGGTGGCACCCCGCCGGCCCGGTGCGGCGCGAAGTCGAACACCACACCGGTGGCCATTCCGGACGCCGGGGCGGCGGTGACCAGCTCGGTCACCCAGGAAGGCTGTGACGGCAAGGCGTCCGCGGCACTGGCGGTGAAGGTCGACATCAGCCACTCCTACCCCGGTGACCTGGTGCTCGACCTCGTCGGCCCGAGCGGCGCGGTCTTCCCGCTGCAGAAGGCCGGCGGTTCCGGGACGGCGTCGGGCGTTCACACCACCTACGCGGTGAACGCGGCCGCCGAGACCGCCAACGGCACCTGGCAGCTGCGCGTGCAGGACGTCTACCGGTTCGACACCGGGACGATCGACGGGTTCACGATCACCTTCTGACCCGGGCCGAGCGGGAGGCCGTGGCGCGGCGGCCTCCCGCTCGTTCGTCCCTATTGGACGGTCAGGGTGTACTTCGTGGTGGCTGTCTTGCCCGTCGAGTCCTTCGCCGTCACGGTGACCGGGTAGGTCCCGCGCTGGAACGGGCCGACGACCTGCATCTGCGACGTCCCGCTGCCGCTCACCGTCGAGGGGTTGAAGAACGGCGCGAACGACAGGCCGGTGCCCGACAGCGTCACGGTGCCGGTGCCACCGGACACGGTGACCGTGGCGGTGGTGAAGAAGCCGGGTTGCACGGTCCCGCTGCCGGGGTTGACGCTCACCTTGAGGTCGCCGGTCGGCGGTTGGGCATTGCCGACGGTCAAAGTCAGCTTCGCGGTCGCCGTGCCGCTCGGGCCGGTGCCGGTGACCGTGACCGGGTAGTCCTGCTGCGGGGTGTTCGCGGCCGTCTCGATGGTCAGCTTCGCGGTTTCACCGGAGTTGATCGTCGACGGCTGGAACGTCGCCTTCGCGCCCTCGGGCAGCCCCGATGCGGTCAGATCGACCTTCTCACTGCCGTTCTTGCCGGCGGTGCTGGTCACCGTGGCCGAGACGTACTTGCCCGGGTCGACCTTGACCGTGCCGGGCGTGACACCGAGGCCGAACGTCTCCGGCGGGGTGACGTCGCCGAGCTGCTGCTTGACCCAGTCGCCCATGTCGTTGTTCAGCCGGCCGTAGACGCTGTACCACTTGAAGTCGCTGCGGCTCCACGAAGCGACACCGGCGACCTTGCCGTCGACGATCAGCGGCCCGCCGCTGTCGCCGGGCAGGATCGTCACATGACCGTCGGAGTACCCGCTGCAGATCATGGTGGCGTCCTGGAACCCGGCGCCGACACCGCTGCAGTTGCTGCCGGCCACGATCGGCAGGCTGAACTTCGTCAGCGTGACGTCACGCGTGTTGTCGTTGAAGTCCTTCTTGCCGTAACCGAGGCCCAGCCCGGTTTTGCCCGGCTTGTTGAGGTCGGTGTCGGCCGACGTCGCGACCTTCGCGTACTGCCCGCCCGGCACCGGGATGTCGCGGTCGGTGGTGACGACCGCGACGTCGTACCCCTGGTCGAAGTTGACGTACTTCGGGTGCGTGTCATAACTGGTGACGCCGATCGGTGTGCCGCCGCCGGCGTTGAGGTCGTCCAGTCCGTACAGGAAGGACTTCCGGCCGTCGGCCGCCTTGCAGTGGGCGGCGATCAGGATCTTCCGCGGCGCGACGACCGACCCGGTGCAGGTCTGGCCCAGCGGCCGGGAACCGCCTTCCCGCAGTCCCGCGATGATGAAGGGGTGGTCCGCGACGGACGCCGGTGTTCCGCCGACCGACGACGGCGAAACACCGGCCGGCAGCGGTGTTCCGCCGAGCGGGGTGACCGCGGGCGGGTTCCCGGCCGCGCCGGCGGCGGGGACGGCGATCAGCGGCAGGGCGAGGACGGCGGCGAACGCCCCCAGCAAGCGTTGTCTCGAGTTCACGGCAGCTCCTTAGGTTGCTGCCGGTCACTTTCCGGTGACGCCGGGTGCCAGAACAACCGGGGAGCCGCCCCGTACGGCTACGGAACTATTGACCGATCTCCACGAGGACGCGCCTTGCTTCCCCGGCCTCCCGGTCGGCACTGCCCCAGGTGCGAGCGCAGGTGACGAGCGTCTTCCAGAGCGCCCATCCGCGCCCGCGCGCCCAGGTCGCCTCGTCGACGGACAGCCGTTCGCGGAACGCCTGCCGGCCGTCGGCGGTCAGCAGCGTCCAGGCGACGGCCATGTCACAGGCCGGATCCCCGGCGCCGCAGGTCCCGAAGTCGATGACCGCCGTCAGCTCCCCTTGGCCGAGCAGGAGGTTTCCCTCGGCGACGTCACCGTGGAACCACCGGTCCACACCGTCCCAGCGTGCGTCCAGCGCGGTCTTCCAGATGTCGCGGGCCAGGCCGGTGTCGACGTGGCCGTCGAGCTTCGCGAGCGCACGCCGGGTTTGTTCGTCGTACGTGCGCAGGGTGCCACCGCGGAACCAGTTGTGCTTTCCCGGCGGCGGAGCCCCGGTGGGATCGACACACTGCAAGGCCGCCAGGAACCCGGCCAGGTCGACCGCGAACCGGACGGGGTCGGCGACGCGCTCCGCACTCGCGGGCTCACCCTCAAGCCACGGGTAGATCGACCACGCGAAGGGGTAGTCCGGGCCGGGCTTGCCTTCCGCCAGCGGGACGGGGATCGGGAGCGGCAGCCGTGGAGCGAGCACCGGGAGCCAGCGCTGTTCCTTCTCGACCGCCAAGGCGTACTCGGCCGCGCTGGGCAGGCGCGCCACCATGGTGTCGCCGAGGTGGAAGGTGAAGTTGTCCCAGCCGCCGCGGGCCACGGGTCGAACCGGCAGGCCCGCCCACTGCGGGAACTGCTCGGCGACGAGCCGGCGGACCTGGTCCGCGTCGACGGTCCGGCGCCGGGGCACGGCACCGAGACTCGGGATCGTGCTCAATGCGGCATCCTCGTCGGCTGCGGAAGCTGGTGGGTGGGATCCGCGCGACCATAACCGGCCGGACCGCGTCCGCTCCACCGAAAATCGGCTACGCGACCAACGCTCGTGGTCACCGGCCTCGCGCACCACCAACGCCGCCGGCTCGCCGACCCCCGAGCGGCCCGACCACAACCGGCCGGCCGAACCCCGCCACCGAAAACCGGCTACGAGACCGCCGACTCGGGAACCAGCGTCAGCAGGTGCTCGTGGTCGCCCGCTTCGCGGAGCACCGGCGCTTCGAGCGCACCGGCCCCCGGATCGCCGGCGCGCACCGCGGCGAGGAACCGGACGACCGCCCGGGGTTCGGGGAGCACGTCACGGCCGAGGTAGGCGAGGACGGTGGCGGCTTCACCGGTGGCGTCCTCGATCGCGGCCGCCCAGCCGTGCACCTCGTCCCAGACGAGCGCGAGATCGTGGCCGGGGAAGCGGTCCAGCCGCCAGTCGAGGGCGATGTAGGCGGCAGCGGGCGTGCCGGCGTCCAGTGTGCAGGACTCCAGCCCCACCCCGACCGCCCGGGCCACCGCGCCGAGGTACCGGCGCAACCGCCGCTCGAACGAGAACTCCGTGTCGCGCCCGAAGTCGATCAGAATGCTCAACGCCGCCTCGCTTTCCCCGTCCAGCCGCGGGATCCCCGCGGTCCGAGCGCCGGATACCCCGCCGTCGCGGCGATCAACCGCGAAGGTCCGACCTCTGCGGCGGAGTCCGTCCGGCGACTGTTCGCATGTCATCGTTTCGATGACATGTTAGCCAGAAGAAGCCGGCCGGGCCAAGCTTGTCCGGACCGCCGTGACCGAACCGCACCCCGGCGTGGAACCCGGCCTTGCGGGACAAAACGCCGGTCGGCTCGATCCTGGGATTCACCAGGCTGAACGCGGCTCGGTGGTGCCGCCCGGGCGGAATCCCGCCGGCTGGGACGGCCCGGTTTTTCCGGTGCCCCGGGGGAAGTGCGTCCGCCCTTCCGGTGAGGCAGGATCGAGGGGTGACCATTGATCAGGCCGGGGTGCCCGAAGCCCGTCCGGGCCCGGCGTTCCCCGAGCACGAAACCCGCGTCGCCGACTTGCGGCGGCAGCTCGCCGCGGTCAGCGGCGAAGCCACCGTCCGGCTGGCGAAACGGACGTCGAACCTCTTCCGCTCCCGCGCCGCGTCGAAGCACCCGGGCCTGGACGTGTCCGGGTTCACCCACGTCCTGCGCGTCGACCCCGAGACCCGCACCGCCGACGTCGAAGGGATGGTCACCTACGAGCAGCTCGTCGACGCGACGCTGCCGCACGGCCTGATGCCGCTGGTCGTGCCGCAGCTGAAGACGATCACCCTCGGCGGCGCGGTCACCGGGCTCGGCATCGAGTCCTCGTCGTTCCGCAACGGCATGCCGCACGAGTCGGTGCTGGAGCTCGAGATCATGACCGGCGACGGCCGGATCGTCGTCGCCCGGCCGGACAACGAGCACAGCGCGCTGTTCCACGGCTTCCCCAACTCCTACGGCTCCCTCGGGTACGCCCTGCGGCTGCGGATCGCCCTGGAGCCGGTGAAGCCGTTCGTGCAGGTCCGGCACGTCCGCCACCACGACCGCGACACCTACTTCACGGCGCTGGGCGAGATCTGCCGGAGCAGCGAGTACCAGGGTGAGCACGTCGACTTCGTCGACGGCACGGTCTTCGGCCCCGACGAGCTGTACCTCACCCTGGGCACGTTCACCGAGAGCGCGCCCGCGACCAGCGACTACACCTGGCTGGACATCTACTACCGCTCGATCCAGCGGCGCGAGACCGACCACCTGACCGTCCGCGACTACCTGTGGCGCTGGGACACCGACTGGTTCTGGTGCTCACGCGCGTTCGGCGTGCAGCACCGGCTGCCGCGGCTGCTGCTCGGCCGCAAGCTGCTGCGGTCGTCGGTCTACTGGAAGGCCGTGGCGCTCGACCGCCGGTTCAAGATCGCCGAACGGCTGCTCAAGCTCCGGCGGATGCCGCCGGAAGAGACCATCGTGCAGGACATCGAGGTCCCGCTCGCGCGCGCGGCGGAGTTCCTCGAGTTCTTCGAGCGGGAGATCCCGATCAGCCCGGTGTGGATCTGCCCCCTGCGGCAGCGGCCCGGCGGGGTGCGCTGGCCGCTCTACGAGCTGAACCCGGACGAGCTCTACGTCAACTTCGGGTTCTGGTCGGCCGTTCCCCTGGACCCCGGTGAGCGTGACGGCGTGCACAACCGGATGATCGAGGCAGAGGTCACCCGGCTCGGTGGGCACAAGTCGCTCTACTCGGACAGCTTCTACGCCGAGGACGAGTTCTGGCGGTTGTACAACGGAGACGTGTACCGGGAGCTCAAGCGGACGTACGACCCGGCCGGGCGGCTGCTCGGCCTCTACGAAAAATGCGTCCGCCGCCGGTGAAAGGAACGAACGTGACCCAGGAAAGCACCACCGTCGGCGCCGTCTTCGAGCGCCTGCTCGGCCCCCGCGCCCAGGTGTCGATCACCGCCTACGACGGCAGCAGCAGCGGCCCGGCCGACGCGCCGGTCGCGATCGAGGTGCGCTCACCGCTGGCGCTGGACTACCTGATGTCCTCCCCCGGCGACCTCGGCCTCGCCCGCGCGTACGTCGCCGGCGCGCTCGACGTCACCGGCGACCTCTACACGGCGCTGCACGCGCTGTCGGCCCAGGTCGACCAGCTCTCGGCGGCCGACCGGGTGTGGCTGCTGCGCAAGCTCGGCCCCCGCCACCTGCGGGTGGTCAAGCCGCCCGCCGAGGAGCACCCGAGCCGGTTCCGGCGCGGGATGACCGCGCTGCGGCACTCCAAGGCCCGCGACAGCGAGGCCATCGCCAGCCACTACGACGTGTCCAACCGGTTCTACGAGCTGGTCCTCGGCCCGTCGATGGCCTACACCTGCGCCGTCTACCCGGAGGCGGACGCCTCCCTCGAGGAGGCGCAGGCGAACAAGTTCGACCTGGTCTGCCGCAAGCTCGGCCTCAAGCCCGGGATGCGGCTGCTCGACGTCGGGTGCGGCTGGGGCGGGATGGTCGCGCACGCCGTCCGGCACTACGGCGTCGAGGCCATCGGCGTCACTCTTTCGCGTGAACAGGCTCAGTGGGCGCAGAAGAACATCGTCGCCCTCGGCCTCGCCGACCGCGCCGAAATCCGGCACCTCGACTACCGGGACGTCACCGAAACGGGGTTCGACGCGATCTCGTCGATCGGCCTGACCGAGCACATCGGCGCGCGCAACGTGCCCGGGTACTTCCGCTTCCTCGCCGGGAAGCTCAAGCCGCACGGGCGCCTGCTCAACCACTGCATCACCAACCCGGACACCAGCGTCGCGCACCGCTCCCGCGGGTTCATCGACCGCTACGTCTTCCCGGACGGCGAGCTGGAAGCCCCGGGTGAGCTGGTCACGGCCATGCACGACGCCGGCCTGGAGGTCCGCCACTCGGAGAACCTGCGCGAGCACTACGCGACGACGCTGGCGGCCTGGTGCGCCAACCTCGACGAGCACTGGGACGAGGCGGTGGCCGAGGCGGGCGCCGGGCGCAGCCGTGTGTGGGCGCTCTACCTCGCGGCCTGCCGGCTGGCGTTCGAGCGGCGTGAGATCGAACTGCACCACATCCTCGGGGTCCGGACCGACAGCGAGGGCGGGATGGGCATGCCGCTGCGCCCCGATTGGGGAGTTTGACCACCGGGCTAGCCGGTCGGGACCGGTAATGGAATGATGGTCGCGAGACCGGGTGTCCGAACGGGGCGCCCAGGCTCACTACAAAGAGTAGGTATTGGTATGGCTCAGGGCAGTGTCAAGTGGTTCAACGGTGAAAAGGGCTTCGGCTTCATCGCGCAGGACGGCGGGGGACCGGACGTTTTTGTCCACTACTCCGAGATCCAGGGCAACGGCTTCAAGTCGCTCGACGAGGGCCAGCGCGTGGAGTTCGAAATCGGCCAGGGCCAGAAGGGCCCCCAGGCCCAGCGCGTGAGCGTCATCTGAGCCACGAGGCACCTGAGGCCCTCGCCCCGTATCCCGGGGCGGGGGCCTCACTCGTTCCCCGTCATCGGTTGGACGACGGGAACCGGCCTCCGCGGGTCCCGAGCGCGATCAGCTCGGTGTACTGCACCTGCCAGGACTGCTCGGTCGCGAGCAGGTCGGCCAGCCGCTGGGTCCAGCCCTCGTCGACCGGGGCCGTGGCGCTGTCCAGGTGACGGAGGGTGTCGGCCCGGGCCTTGAGCCACTCGGACAACGTCGGATCGAGCGCGGGTCCACCTGCTTGGGCTGCCATCGCCCCACCGTACGCGGCTCGCGACCACCCGGCGGGCCGCCGGCGCTCGTGTAGCCTCGGAAGAGCGGGAGCACCTCGTATGCCGGCACCCCAGCCGGCCTCACTCCCGCTTCACGTGGCCAGCAGGGCCGATCGCCGATCAGGAGCGGCGACCACGCTCCCTCCCCAGCGCCGCGTTCGGACAGTTGACCGCCGGGTGTTTCCGCCCCCGGCCTCCCGCGCTCGGCTCGGACCAGCGCGAAGACTTCGAAACGAGAGTGCATGACCACCTCCACCCCGGTGAAGGCACCCCGTGCCGCCCCCAAACCGGTGCTTTCCGGCCGGCAGACGCTGGCGGAGCTCATCACGATCCGCACGTTCCTGCTCGTCCCGTTCCTCGCGCTCGCCGCGGCCGTCCCGGTGTTCTGGGGCTGGGGCGTCAGCTGGCTCGACCTCACCATCGGCGGCGCGTTCTTCTTGGTGTCGACGCTCGGCATCACCGTCGGCTACCACCGCTACTTCACCCACGGCGCGTTCCGCGCCAAGCGGGCGCTGCGGATCGCGCTGGCCGTCGCCGGCGGGCTCGCCGCGCAGGGCCCGGTGATCGGCTGGGTCGCCGACCACCGCCGGCACCACGCCTTCTCCGACCGCGAGGGCGACCCGCACTCCCCGTGGCTGTTCGGCACCTCGCCGGCGGCGCTGGCACGCGGCTTCTGGCACGCCCACATGGGCTGGCTCTTCGGACGTGACAAGACCAACATCGACCGGTTCGCCCCCGACCTGGCGGCCGACCGCGACATGCGGGTCGTCGACCGGCTCTTCCCGCTGTGGGTGGTGACGAGCCTGCTGCTGCCGCCGCTGCTCGGCGGCCTGATCACGCTCTCGTGGTGGGGCGCGCTGACCGCGTTCCTCTGGGCGGGCCTGGCGCGGATCTCCTTCCAGCACCACGTGACGTGGTCGGTGAACTCGGTCTGCCACATGATCGGCGAGCGCCCGTTCACCAGCCGCGACCGCTCGGCCAACTTCTGGCCGCTGGCGATCCTGTCGCTGGGCGAGTCCTGGCACAACACCCACCACGCGGACCCGACGTCGGCCCGCCACGGTGCGCAGCGCGGGCAGATCGACATCTCCGCCCGGGTGATCTGGCTGTTCGAGAAGCTCGGCTGGGCGTGGAACGTCCGCTGGCCGACGGCCAAGCGGCTCGCGGCCCTCGCGCGCTGACACCTCGCGTTCGCCCTGAGGGGCACCTTCATGGCTTTTACGGCCATGAAGGTGCCCCTCACGGCATCGGGTCAGGGGTTGATGCGCGTGTACGCCGGCTTCGGGCGCAGGTTCTCGTCGAAGAGGCAGGCCGCACCCTCACCCGGGAAGACGTCCGGGACCCACGAGTGGCGGTCGGTGAAGCCCCACGTCGTGAACTCGACGCACCGCCGCACCGCGTGGCAGCCGTCCCACAGCTGGTCGAAGTAGCTCGCCTGGGTGTCGAGCTTCGCCGCGTCGGGCGGGGTCGGGATCCGGACGTCCGCCTCGGTGATCGCGACGTCCACCCCGAGCCTCGTCAGGCGCTCCAGGTTGGCGCGGTACTCCCCCGGGAAGCCGTACTGGATCGACAGGTGCGCCTGGACCCCGACGCCGCCGATCGGCACACCTTGCCGTCGCAGTGTCTTCACCAGGTCGTACACCGCGTCGCTCTTCGGGTTGCGACCTTCGATGTTGTAGTCGTTGATGTAGAGCGTCGCCTTCGGGTCGGCCGCGTGCGCCCAGCGGAAGACGTCGGCGACAAAGCCGTCGCCGAGCTTCTGCCGGAAGACCGTGTCCCGCCGGGTTCCGTCTTCGTTGAAGATCTCGTTGACGACGTCCCAGGCACGGATCTTTCCCTGGTACCGCTTCACTTCCGTCGTGATGTGCTCACGCAGCACCTGCCGCAGCTCGGCGGCGGGCAGCGCGGCCACCCAGTCCGGGAGCTGCGAGTGCCAGACGAGCGTGTGGCCGCGGACGGTCTTGTGGTGCTGCTGCGCGTACCGCACGATCGCGTCCGCGCCGGACCAGTCCGGCTGCCCGCGCACCGCCTCGACGGTGCCCCACTTCATCTCGTTCTCGGGTGTCACGTTGTCGAATTCACGGGTGAGCACGGCCCGGTAATCGGGTTCATCCGCCAGGTAAGCCGCGGCGACGGCACTGCCGACGTAGCGGTTCGTGAGGTATTTCAGCGGAACCGCCGCCGATGCCGCGGGCGCCTGTCCGACCGCTACTCCGACCAGCGCAGCCAGCACCACCAGCGTGCGTTTTATAGGAATTGTTCCCGGCATCTCGTCCACTCCTTTGTCCGACGAACGTCAAGGCCTCTTTCGGAGCAACGGCCGAAAGTTTCGACCGTGTTCTTCCGCGGGTTGATGAATTAGAATCTCCTTCATGACAACGAAGTCCGAAGATCTGGAGCCCGTGGCGTCCCGGGTCACCATCGCCCGGATCGCCGCCGAGACCGGCGTTTCGGTGCCGACGGTTTCGAAGGTGCTGAACGGCCGCCCGGACGTCGCCGAAACCACGCGAGCCCGCGTTGAAGCGGTCATCGGGAAATACGGATACCGGCGCCGTGCCGACGAACGGTCCCGCCGTTCGCGATTGCTGGAACTGATGTTCCACGAACTCGAAAGCACCTGGGCGCTCGAAATCATCCGCGGGGTCGAGTTCGTCGCCCGCGAAAACGGGATGGCGGTCGTGCTGGCGGAATCGTCGGGTCGCCACACGCCCGGGCAGAGCTGGCTGGAGAGCGTGCTCGCCCGGCGGCCGGTCGGGATCGTGTCGGTGTGTTCCGACTTCACCGGCGGGCAGCTGGCGAAGCTGCGCGCCCGTGACATCCCGCTGGTGGTGGTGGACCCGGCCGGCGCGCCCGGCCCGGAGACGCCCTCGATCGGGGCCACCAACTGGCAGGGCGGGCTGACGGCCACCCGGCACCTGGTGGAGCTGGGCCACCGCCGGATCGCGATGATCGGCGGCCCGGACGGCGTGCTGTGCAGCCGCGCCCGCATCGACGGTTACCGCACGGCGCTGGAGACGGCGGGCCTGGCGTTCGACCCGGCCCTGGTCCGCCGCGGCGACTTCCACGTCCGGTCCGGCTACCGCGAGCTGGCCTCACTGCTCACCCTCCCGGACCGCCCGACGGCCGTCTTCGCCGGCAGCGACCTGCAGGCGCTGGGCGTCTACGAGGCCGCGCGGGACGCGGGCCTGCGGATTCCGGACGACCTGAGTGTCGTGGGTTTCGACGACCTGCCGATCGCCCGCTGGCTGACGCCCGAGCTGACGACGGTCCGCCAGCCCCTGCAGGAGATGGCCGCGGCGGGCGCCCGGCTGGCGATCTCGCTGGCTCGCGGGTCGCACCCGGAGAGCCACCGGCTGGAGCTGGCGACCAGCCTGGTGGTCCGGCAGAGCACAACGACCCCGGCCCACCAGGGTTTCGAAGTCCTCGCCGGCGGCGCGAGCTAGCCGAGCGGGAGACTGGCGCGGGTACTTCGGGGCAGTTGCGACCCCCGGATGCCCACCGGCCGCCTCCGGCTTGCGCGGCACTTTCGAGGCCACTACGGCCCGCCGGCACCGACCACCGGTCGTCGAGCCCGCGAGCCCCGAGCCGCCGCGGGTCATGACGGCCACCGCGTGCTTTCCGGCGGCCCCAGATAACTCGGCCGCAGGCCACCGGTGTCGACCACCAGTTTCTGCACCACCACCGCCGGGTCGACCATCCACACCTTCAGCACGTGCGGCCCCGGCGCACCCACCTCGTGCCGCGTCGACGTCAGGTTCACGTTGTCCGACGTGGTGCGTTCCCACTGGCGGTTCATCGTCATGTCATCGGCGCCGGTCGCCTTCGTGATGTTCACGACCTGCGGCGAAGCGTCGTCGAACGAGACCGCGTACCGCAGTCCGTCACCCTGCAGCACGTTGCTGCGTGGCGAAAGGTACGCCCACACCGTCACCGGCCCGGCCGTGACCAGCGTCATCCGGTACTCCAGCCGCGGGCCCGCGCCCGCCGCCCGGCTCGGCGCCGTGACCGGAAACGGCGTCATGCCCGCGCCCGTGCGGCCGAGGTCCGGGATCCGCCGCCACGTGGTCCCCGAAGAACCGACGTTCGCGCTGCAGTGCTCCGCCTCCACCGACACGTATCCCCCGGCTTCGACGAACCCGCGCCGCCACGACGGCGGCACGACCGGGTTGCGCACGACGGCGTCCACCACCACCGAACCACCCGCGCCCGCCACCGTGACCGGCACGGTCGTGGTGCCCTTCGGCGCCCGGGCCCAGTCGATCCGCACGGTCATCCGCAGCTCCTCCTCCACCCGGCCGCCGCGCGGCTCGACCTGCACCCACGGCGCACCGGCCGTGACGGTGCAGCGGAACGGCGTCCGCCCGCGGTTGAACACGTCGATGTACTGCGGCGGCGCGCTCTGGAACGGGCTGAACTCCGGCAGCGCCGGACGGCCCGGCGGCCCCGGCCACGACTGCTCGGACCCGTCGACGGCGACACCCAGCGAAGCCGCAGCGGGCAGCGAGAGCCGCCGTACGGCCGGGAAGATCACGTCCGGCAGCGCGACGTTGTTCAGTTCCGGCTGCTGCCACGGCGCGTTCGGGCCGTACCGCTCGACGTCGCCGTAGTCGATGTGCGGCTGGGTCTGGAAGCCGTTCCACTTGCCATTCGCAATGCCCGTGTTGTACTTCGAGGCCAGCGCGAGGTCGTCGGCGAAGCGGGCCTCGGTGACGGCGGCGAGCGCGTTCGCCGAAGCTCGGCCCTGCGCCGCGAAGAGCAGGTTCGTGAACTCGGCCCGCCGCAGCGCGTACAGGTTCGCCGACGCCTCGACCTGGTACAACACCAGTTCGAAGTACGCATCACGACAGGCCGCGGGCAGCCGCGAAGAGATCTTCGACGCCCGCGCGGCCAGCTCCTGCCATTCGTCGGTGACCCGGTCCAGCTCGCGGTGGTTGACCAGGCTGAACGGTGTCGCCTGGTCGTCGTACACGATGGTGCCGTCCGGCTGGAGCGTGATCCGCCGGTTCAGCAGCTCCGGCTTCCGGCGGGACTGCAACCGCCCGTAGTCGTGCAGCACCCCGGCGATCTCCGACGCCACCGCGGCCCCGAAGTTCGCCGCCGCGAACCCACGCTCCCAAGTGGACAGTTGCGAAGCGGGGAGCGCCGAAGGATCCCAGGCGTAGTCGAGGAAGAACTGCAGCGGCAGCTCGTTGCCCTTCATGTCACCGACGTTGGCGACCCACAGCCGGTCGTTCCCGTACGACACGGCCTGGTTCAGCTGTTCCCACGTGTTCGCGAGCAGCGCCGTGTCGACCCACTTGTAGTTGCGGCCGCCGCCGACGTAGTCGAAGTGGTAGTACAGCCCGTACCCGCCGGGATGCGGCGGCAGGGCGAGATCCGGGTGCTTGCGGACGTTGCCCCAGTTGTCGTCGGTGAACACCACGATGACGTCGTCGGGCGGGCGCAGGCCCTGCGCCCAGTACCGCTGCACCTCCTTGTACAGCGTCCACACCTGCGGGACGTCCGTGCTCAGTTCGCGCGCGAGGATGTCGCGTTCCGCCGCGATGATCTCCTGCATCAGCTCGATGCCGTCCCCGTCGGGCAGGCTGACGTCGCCGTTGCCGCGCATGCCCAGCGTGACGACGCCTTCGAAGTCCTCGCGGACCATCCGGCGGATCCCGTCGGTCCAGTAGGCCTTGATCGCCTCGCCGTTGCGCCGGAAGCTCCACTCCCCCGTGCCGCCGTACGGGTCGTGCCCCGGCGTCGTGATGTTCCCCGCCGGATCGCGGACCGCCGGCACCGCGTGCCGGTTCCACTCCTCGATCCCGCGCATCATCGGCGCCTCGTGCGAGGTGCCCATCACCACGCCGTACTCCTTGGCGGTGGCGTGGTTGAGCGGGTCGTCCTCGGCGAACGCGCGCCCCCACACCGCCGGCCACAGGTAGTTGGCGCGCAGCCGCAGCATCGTCTCGAAGACCTTGGCGAAGAACAGGTGGTTGAAGCCGCCCGGGTACCCCGGCGCCTTGCCGGGACCGAAGTACGCCGGCGCCCAGGTGCCGAGCGCCGGATTTTCGTCGTTGATGAAGAACCCGCGGTACTTCACGTGCGGCGTGCCCAGGCTGAACCGCTCCCCCGGCAGGTGCAGCTCCGCGCTGCGCCGGGGCGGGACGTCGGCCCACCAGTACCACGGCGAGACGCCGATGCGCCGCGAAACCTCGTAGACGCCGTAGATGACACCGCGCTGGTCGCTGCCGGTGAGGACCAGGCGCCCGTCGACCACCTGGCTCAGCGACGTCTCCCACTTCCCGGCGATTCCGGTGACGTCGAGCTTCCCCGCGGCGACCAGGCCGTCGACCAGCGGGCTGTGGCCGAGGGTGCCGACCAGCACCACCGGCCCCTGCCGCGGGACGACGTCGACCGAGACCACCGGGCGGATCCCGGTGACGCGTTCGACGTCGGCGGCCAGGTCGCCGACGACCCGGCGCACCCCCGGCTGATCACCGGAGCTCACGACGATCGTCGCGGCCTTTCCCCGCGACACCAGCGGGAACCCGGTCCCGGCTCCGGCGAGGCCCGGCAGGGCCACGGATCCCGCCCCCGCGAGGGCGAGCAACTGCAAGAACGCACGACGGTGGACCTCGGACGGCACGGGAGACCTCCTGAGTCAGCCCTTCACGGATCCGGTGAGCCCGCCGACGATGCGCCGTTCGGCGAGCACGAAGAACGCCAGGGCCGGGATCATCGACAACGCGGTGAACGCGAGCACCTTGGCGGTGTCCTGGGAGTACTGGGACTGGAACGTCGCGACGCCGAGCGGGAGCGTGAAGTGCGCGGAGTCGTTGAACACCAGCAAGGGCAGCAGGTAGGCGTTCCAGCTGGTGACGAAGGCGAGCACACCGACGGTGGTCAGCGCGGGCGCCGACAGCGGCAGCAGGATCCGCCAGAAGAACCCGAGCCGGCTGGCGCCGTCGAGCACCGCCGCGTCCTCGAGCTCCCCGGGGATCGCGTGCATGAACGGGCGCAGGATCACGATCGTCACCGGCAAGGAGAACGCCGCCTCGGGGATCGCCACGCCCCAGAAGCTCTCGAGCATGCCCAGCTGACGCAGCCACAGGTACAGCGGCAGCGTCGCCACGGTGAGCGGGAACAGCAGGCCGAGCGTGAACAGCGTGTACAACGCCTCCCGGCCCTTGAAGTGGTAACGGGAGAGCGCGAACCCGGCCATCGAGCCCAGGCCGACGGCGACCAGGGTCGCGATCACCGCGATCAGGGCGCTGTTGCCGAGGAACATCCAGAACGCGCTCGAACCGAGGACCGACGCGTAGTTGTCCGTGACCCACGGGCCGGGCAGCCCCGCCGGATCGGTGTTGATCTGCGCGTTGGTGCGGAACCCGCCGAGCACGACGAACAGCAGCGGCACGAGGGTCACGCCGATCACGACGATCGCCGCGAGGTAGCCCATCGACAGGCCGAACGGGCGCGTTCGCATCAGCCCACCATCCTCGTCAGGGCGCCCTGGGTGTCGCGGCGCAGCGCGTACCGCTGGTACAGCAGGGCGAACAGGAAGCAGATGACGAAGAGGATGACCGCCACCGCGGAGCCGAACCCGAACTCGTAACGCTTGAAGCCGTGGTCGACCAGGTAGGTCGCCATCGTCATCGACGCGTTGGCCGGCCCGCCCAGGGTCATGATCCACACGATGTCGAACAGCTGGAGCGAGCCGATCACCGACAGGAAGATCCAGATCCGGATGGTCGGCCCGAGCAGCGGCAGCACGACGTGCCGGGTGGTCTGCCACGCGGACGCGCCGTCGAGCGCCGCGGCCTCGCGCAGCTCCGCCGGCACGCCCTGCAGCCCGGCGAGCAGCAGGATGATGCCGAACCCGATGAACTTCCAGGTGATCACCACGAACAGCGTGTAGAGCACGATGCCCGGGTCGGCCAGCCACTGGTGGATCAGGCCACCGAGCCCGGCGCCCTTCAGCAGCTGGTCGGTGAACCCGTTCGGCTGCAGCATCTGCACCCAGATCACCGCGGTGATCGCCTCGGACAGCACGTACGGCGCGAACACCAGGGCGCGCAGCACCGCGCGGCCCCGCAGCTTCCGGTTGAGCAGCATCGCCAGCCCGATCGACAGCGGCAGCTGCACCACGATCGACAGCCCGGCGATGATCAGGTTGTGGCCGATGGCGCCTTGGAACACCTCGCCGGCGAAGGCGTCGGCGTAGTTGTCCAGGCCGACGAAGTCGTCGAGCGGGCCGAACCCGTTCCACTGGTACAGGCTGTAAAACGCGGCGATCCCGATCGGCACCAGCACGAACCCGCCGAACAGCAGCAGGGCCGGCCCGAGCAGCAGGGCCAGCTCAAGCCGCTTTCCCCGGCCGGAGCGCTTCGCCCGGGAACCCGCCGCCGGAGCGGACGGCCGCGAAGCCGTCCGCTCCGGCGTCGTCGTCGTGGTCACTTGTTGCCCGCCGCGGCCTGGTTGACGGCGGCCACGATGCCTTCGGGGGTGCCCTGGCCGGCGAACATGTTGGCCACCGCGTCGTTCAGGGCCGCGCCCACCGCGGTCGGGAACGCCTTGTCGAAGTACATCTGCAGGTACGGCGCCTTCTGGCCGTAGTCGAAGACCTCCTTGAGCGTGTCGGTCTTCAACGACTTGGCAGCAGCGGTGTTGACCGGCAGGCCGGCCCCTTCCGCCGCGAGCTTCGTCTGCACGGGCTCGGTGTTCAGGTACTGCAGGAAGTCCGCGCACGCCTTCACCGCGCGGGAGGTGCAGGCGAAACCGTCACCGCCGCCGAGCACGGCCGCCGGGTCACCCTGGCCGCCCGTCACGGACGGGAAGGCGAACCAGCCGACCTTGGAGTCGAGCTGCTTGTCCTCGGTGAGCGCCGACATCGTGCCGGGCTCCCAGTCGCCCTGCAGCTCCATCGCCGCCTTGCCGTTGGCGACCAGCCCCGCGGAGCTGCCCGCACCCTGCTGGGCCGGCGTGCCGGCGAAGCCGGTCTGGAACGGCTGCGTGTCCAGGAAGCTCTTGAGGTCCTGCCCGGCCTTCGTCCAGCACGGGTCCTCGAGCTTGACCGCCTTCACCGACTGCTTGAGCACGTCGGCGGAGCACTCCCGGACGGCGAAGTAGTTGTAGTAGAAGGCATCCGGCCAGCGGTCCTTGCCGCCGACGGCGATCGGCGCGACACCCTTGGCCTTCAGCTTGGTGACCGCGGCGTTCAGCTCGTCCATGGTCTTCGGGGGCGCGGTGATCCCGGCGTCGGCGAACAGGTCCTTGCGGTACCAGAAGCCGACGAAGTGCTGCTCGAACGGCACGCCGTACTGCTTGCCGTCGACCTGCCAGCTCTCGGCGAACTTGCCCGCCTGGGAGATCCAGGACTTGGTCGCGTCGGAGATGTCGGCGACCTTGCCCGAGGTGACCTGCGAGGCCAGCTCGCCGGCGCCCCAGGACTGGTAGACGTCCGGCGGCTCGGCTCCCTGCAGGGCGAGGGGCACCTTCGTGGGGAAGTCCTCGTTCTGCAGCGGCTGGGCCTTGAGCGTCACGTCGGGGTGCGCCTGGTGGTAGTCGGTGACGACCTTCTCCCAGATCGACTTGATCGGATCGGTGGTGCCGTTGTGCCACCAGGTGAGGGTGACCGGGCCGCTCGGCTGCGCGGGCGTGTCGGTCCCCCCGCTGCACGCCGAAAGCGCAAGTGGCAGAACAGCCACCAGGGCGGCGAGAACGGGGATCCGGCGGTTCAGAGACATCGTGGGTCCACTCCTGACGACTTCGGCCGAGTTGGACGGGGCGTGACAGCGCCCGGGTGGCGAAGAGTCTGCTCCCGGGCAAATCGGATGTCAATCGTTGTCGATAACGTTTTACATCGCTAGTCTGGGCCGATGCAGCCCAGTTCCAGGGTGACCATCCGTGACGTCGCGGCACACGCCGGCGTCTCGGTGGCCACGGTTTCCAAAGTCATCAACGAGCGCTACGGCGTCTCCGCCGCGACCCTCGCGAAGGTCCGTGCGGTGATCGAAGAGCTCGGCTACGAGGCGAGCCTGGTGGCGCAAAGCCTGAGAAACCACCGGACGAACGTGATCGGCATCCTGGTCGCCGACCTCGAACCGTTCTCCACCGAGCTGCTGAAGGGTGCTGCCGACGCGATCCGCGGCAGCGGCTTCGAACTCGTCGTCTACTCCGCGGGCGGGCGCACCGGCGACCCGAAGGGCTGGGAGAAGCGCTACCTGTCCCGGCTGAGCGGCACCCTCGTCGACGGCGCCGTGCTGGTCACGCCCGCGGTCTCCCTGGAAGCCGTGCCCGGCACGCCGGTGGTGGCCGTCGACCCGCACACCGGGCCGTCGCACCTGCCCACCATCGACTCAGACAGCCTCCGCGGCGCGCAGCTGGCCACCGAGCACCTGCTCGAACTGGGGCACCGGCGGATCGGGTTCCTCTCCGGCCGTCCCGACCTGCAGTCGGCCGAACTGCGGAAAACCGGTTACCTGCAAGCATTGGCCGCCGCGGGCGTGCCGGCCGACGAGGACCTCATCCGGATCGGCGCCTACGACCCGGAGGTCTCCGCGGCCTCCGCGCACGACCTGCTCACCGCCCCGGACCGGCCGACCGCGGTGTTCGCCGCGAACGACATCTCGGCCATCGCGACCGTCGGCGCGGCGCGCGAGCTCGGGCTCTCGGTGCCCGGCGACCTTTCCGTGGTGGGCTTCGACAACGTGCCCGAGTCGGCGCTCTGCAGCCCGCCGCTGACCACCGTCGACCAGCCGATCCGCGAGATGGGCCACCGCGCAATCAGCATGCTCATCGCGCTGATCAACGGCGACGCGGTCGAGCGCACGCACGTCACCCTCGAGACCGGCCTGGTGGTGCGGCACTCGACCCGCGCCC
Source organism: Amycolatopsis sp. NPDC051758 (assembly GCF_044453095.1). NCBI lineage: Bacteria > Bacillati > Actinomycetota > Actinomycetes > Pseudonocardiales > Pseudonocardiaceae > Amycolatopsis > Amycolatopsis sp. NPDC051758. The sequence continues at coordinate 147,826 of NZ_JBITCJ010000002.1, forward strand.
TCCCCTGATCTCCTGTGCCATCCGGGGTTTCGCCACCCGGAACCCCGAAAGCTCCCTCCTGACGAAGGGCGGAAAGCCTTGACCACGCAGCCCACCACGGCACCGGAGCCGTGGCGCGACCCCGCGGCCGACCCGGGCGAGCGCGTCCGCGTCCTGATGGCGAGGATGACCCTCCGCGAGAAGCTCGCCCAGCTCTACGGCGTCTGGGTCGGCATCGACTCCGGCGGTGAGATGGCGCCGCACCAGCACGACTTCGTCGACGCCTCGATCGACCTCGACGACCTGGCCCGCCACGGCATCGGGCAGCTGACCCGCGTCTTCGGCACCCGGCCGGTCGACCCGGTGATCGGCGCGCGCAGCCTCGCGCGCACGCAGCGGCAGATCATCTCCGGCAGCCGGTTCGGGATTCCCGCCGTGGTGCACGAGGAATGCCTCACCGGCCTGGCCGCGTGGCAGGCGACGATCTACCCGGCGCCGCTGTCCTGGGGAGCGACGTTCGACCCGGACCTGGTGCGGCGAATGGCTTCGCAGATCGGGCGGACGATGCGCGGGCTCGGTGTGCACCAGGGTCTCGCGCCGGTCCTCGACGTCGCGCGCGACCTGCGCTGGGGCCGCGTCGAGGAGACCATCGGCGAGGACCCGTACCTGGTCGGCGCGATCGGCAGCGCGTACGTCGCCGGCCTCGAGTCGGCGGGGATCGTCGCGACGCTGAAGCATTTCGTCGGGTACTCCGCCTCGCGCGCCGGCCGCAACCTGGCGCCGGTTTCGGCGGGGCCGCGCGAGATCGCCGACGTCCTGCTGCCGCCGTTCGAGCAGGCCCTGCGCGCGGGCGCCCGGTCGGTGATGAACGCCTACACCGACACCGACGGGCTGCCGTCCGCGGCGGATTCCGCGCTGCTCACGGACCTGCTGCGCGAGACGTACGGCTTCACCGGCACCGTGGTCGCCGACTACTTCTCGGTGGCGTTCCTGCACCGGCTGCACGGGGTCGCGGCCGACCGCGGCGACGCCGCCGGGCAGGCGCTGAGCGCGGGCATCGACATCGAGCTGCCCACCATGGACTGCTACGGCGAGCCGCTGCTCGCCGCGGTGGAAGGGGGTGCGGTCGACGCCGCCGCCGTCGACCGCGCTCTCGAACGCGTGCTGCGGCAGAAGTGCGAGCTGGGTCTGCTCGACGCGGACTGGGCGCCGGAGGTGCCCGAGGAGATCGACCTCGACGACGCTTCGTCGCGGGCACTGGCCCGCACGGTCGCGGAGCAGTCGATCGTGCTGCTGCACAACGACGGGACGTTGCCCCTCTCCCCCGGCGGCGAGATCGCCGTGGTCGGCCCGCGCGCGGACACGGCCGGCGCGATGCTGGGCTGCTACTCGTTCCCGCTGCACGTCGGCGTCCACCACCCCGACGTCCCGTTCGGTGTTTCGGTGCCGACCGTGGTGGAGGCCCTGCGTTCTTCCCACGACGTCACCTACGCCCTGGGGTGCCCGGTGACCGGCGGGGACGACGACACGATCGCGGAAGCCGTGGCGGCGTGCGCTTCGGCTTCGGTCTGCGTCGCCGTGCTGGGTGACCGGGCCGGGCTGTTCGGCGGCGGGACGTCCGGCGAAGGCTGCGACGCGCCCGACCTGCGGCTTCCCGGCCGTCAGGAGGAGTTGCTGGAAGCGCTGCTGGCCACGGGGACGCCGGTGGTGCTGGTGCTGCTTTCGGGACGGCCGTACGAGATTTCCCGGCAGATCTCGCGGCTGGCCGCGGTGGTGTGCGGCTTCTACCCCGGCGAGGAGGGCGCGCCGGCGCTGGCCGATGTCCTCAATGGACGGATCAACCCGTCCGGGCGGCTGCCGGTGAGCTTCCCGGCGGCCGGCGCGAGCCAGCCGTCGACCTATCTGGCCGCGCCGCTGGGCCGGCGCAGCGAAGTCAGCACGGTCGACCCGTCCGCGCTGTTCCCGTTCGGGCACGGGCTGTCCTACGCGCCGGCGACCTGGCTGGACGTCAGCGCGACCGGCTCGGTGTGGCCGACGGACGGCGTGTGCCGGGTCCGGGTCACCCTGCGCAACGACCACTCGCGGCCGACCACCGAAGTCGTCCAGGTATACCTGCACGACCCGGTCGCGGAAGTCGCGCGGCCCGAGCGTCAGCTGATCGCCGCCCGGCGGGTTTCCCTGGAGCCGGGCGCGACTTCCGTGCTGGAGATCGGTTTGCACGCGGACCTGACGTCGTACACCGGCCGGGCGCGCGAGCGCCAGGTCGACCCCGGCGACGTCGAGCTGCGAGTGGGGACGTCGAGCGAGCAGATCGTGACGACGCTGCACTGCACGATGACCGGGCCACGCCGTCTTGTCGGCTTCGACCGGGTGCTCTCACCGGAGTTCTCGTCGTGAGACGGCCGTTGCTGGTCCTGCTCCTGGCCGTCCTGACCGCGCTCTTCGTGGGCGCGTCGGGCCGTCCGCCGTCGTCCCAGTGGGTCGCGACCTGGACGTCGATGCCGCAGCTGACGGAGCCGTCGAACATGCCGCCGGCGCCTTTCACGGGCGCCGACCGCGTGCTTGACAACGCTTCCCTGCGCCAGACCGCGCACGTGTCGGTGGGCGGTCCGCGTATCCGGCTGCGTTTTTCGAACGCCTTCGGCGGGGCGCCGCTGCCGCTTTCGGCCGTCTCGGTGGCGCGTCCTCTTGACGGACGTGCGGGCGTCTCGGCGGTGGTGCCGGGCAGTGTTCTCCCGGTGACCTTCCACGGAAAGCCGTCGACGGTGGTCCCGATGGGCGCACAGGTGGTGTCGGACCCGCTGCCGTTCCCGGTGCGGCCCTTCGAGAACATCACGGTGACGACCTACCTGGCGCACGGCCAGGGTTCCCTCTCGATCACCTCTCACCCGGGTTCGCGGACGACGTCCTACCTGCTGTCCGGCAACCAGGTCGCGTCGGCCGACCTGCCCGGCGCGACCCCGGTGGACCACTGGTACTTCCTGAGCGGCGTCGAGGTGCTGTCGCCGTCGTCCGCGGTGGCCGTGATCGGCGACTCCCTCTCGGACGGCCGCGGCTCGACGACGAACGGCAACGACCGCTGGCCGGACGTCCTCGCTTCCCGGGTGCCGGCCGCCGTCGTCAACCAGGCGGCGGGCGGCAACCGGGTGCTGCAGGACGGCCTGGGCCCGAACGTCCTGGCCCGCTTGGACCGCGACCTGCTGGCCCAGAGCGGAGTCTCGTGGGCGATCGTGTTCGAAGGGATCAACGACCTCGGCACGGCGGCTCCCGCGGCCGCTTCGGCCGTGGCGTCGGACCTGATCGACGCGTACGACCAGATCATCGTCCGCGCCCACGCCGCCGGGATCCGCGTCTACGGCGCGACCCTGACCCCGTTCGGCGGCAACGAGGGGTACGACGACCCGTTGCGGGAAGCGGCGCGCACTTCGGTGAACGAATGGATCCGTGCGCACTTCGACGCGGTGCTCGACTTCGACCGGGTGGTCCGGGATCCGTCAGCACCATCCCGGCTGCTGCCGGCCTACGACGTCGGCGACCACCTGCACCTCAACCCGGCCGGATATCGCGCCCTGGGTTCGAGCGTCTCGGCCCGGCTGTTCGAGGATCGCTGACATAGCACTGTGGACGGGCCGGAAAAGGGACAACTTCGGGACAGTCGAGGTAGCTGACCGCTGATCGTCACCTGACAGATAGTGAGCGCGCTATCCGTTGGGACACAAGCAAGTCTCGATGCGGGGGCCGGTGATCCGAATCACGGCGGTGGCCCTATCATTTCGCCGTCCGTTCGTCCCCACCCGAGTCGTCGCTCCCGGAAAGGGAAACCATGTCCGACGTCATCAACAGCATCTTCGGCCGCCCCAAGAACGAAACGCCCGGCTCCGGCGGGTACGGCTACGGCGCCTCCGAACCGGTCGCCGAGGTCGCCACCGAGCAGGTCGACACCGAGGAGTCCGAGGAGGCGACGGCCGAGTCCACCACCGATTCCGCTCCCGAGACCGACTCGGCCGAGGAAATCGCCGAGGACGAGCCGGCCGTCGCCGAGACCGAAGACACTGCCGAGGCCGTCGAGACCGAGGACGACACGGAGGACACCGCCGAGGCCGTCGTCACCGACGACGATCTCGTCGAGGACGAGGACCGCGTCGCCGAGCCGGCCGCCGAACCCGTCACCGAGCCGGCCGTCACTGAGCCGGTCGTGGCTGAGCCGGTCGTCGCCGAAGCCGCGCCGGTAGCCGAAGAGACCGAGCCGGTCGTCGCCGAGGCCGAAGCGATCGTGGCAGAGGCCGAGCCGCTCGTGGCGGCCGAAACCCGGCCCGCCGCCGGTTCCCGCGGCAGCACCACGGTCGCCGACGGGGTGGTCGTCAAGCTCGTCACCCGCGTCGCCGCCAAGGCCGAAGGCGTCCACGAACTCGACGAGGCAGGCATCTCGGTCGACGTCGACGGCGAGGTGGTCACGATCGCCATCACCTTGGTGGTCGAGTTCGGCCGCGCGGTCAAGGAGCTGGCCGAGCAGATCCGCATCAAGCTGATCGAAGCCGTCGAGCAGTACCTGGGCCTGGAGGTCGCGATCGTGGACGTCCACGTCGCGGACATCCACTTCCCGGAAACCGACTGAACGAACGCAGCTGACTCCGCGGCTCCGGTGTTCTCGCCGGAGCCGCGGGACAGTTCCTGGACATTTTCTCGACGAATACCGCCGCCGATCCGCTGGAATCGCGGCGCGGTTGCCAATGGTCGCGATCCGGGTCAAACTGTGCGCACAGCGTGACGCGACATCGGAGGCGCAGCAGCAACAGCATGACCGCGATCTTCGTCAACTACCGAACCGACGACGGCGAGTTCGCGGCCGAAAAGCTCGTCGGACTACTCGCGAAACGCATCGGCGTCGACAACGTCTTCTTCGCGAGCCGGTCGATCAAGCCCGGTGAGGACTTCGCCGTTGTCATCGACCGGGCACTGAGCCGGTGCGAGATCCTGCTGGCAGTGATCGGCCCGCATTGGCTGGACGAAAAGAACGGTCGGCGTCCCATCGACGACCCCGCGAACTGGGTCCGCATCGAGATCCGCGAAGCCTTCGACCGCGAGGTCTCCGTCATCCCCATCCTGCTCGGCAACATCAAGATGCCGCGCGAGGCCGATCTCCCGGCCGACATCGCGCGGCTCGCCCGGTGCCAGTACCGGCGGCTGGACCCGCGCGCCCAGCCCAAGCATTTCGAGTTCCTGGCCGACGAGCTCGTCGGGCTGCTCCCGGACATCTCCCGATACCGCACCGGACCGCCGGACGACAGGACCGCACCCCGGTCACCCGGGCCGTTGGACACGCTCGCCGGTCAACTCGCCGACGCGGTGTCGGCGCAGTGGATCCGCGAAGAGGAGAGCCGCGCCCTCCACGACCCGGCTCCCTTGCAGGTGCGGTGGACGAACGCCGGCGAGCCCCTGATCGACCATTGGGCCAACATCCTCAAGAGCCCGGCGGGTACCGATCCGGCACCGCTCGACCTGGCCGGTGAACTCGACACGATCACCGGCACCTACCACCGGATCCCGTCCGGCCGGCTGTTCGTCCTGGGCGGCGGCGGGTCGGGGAAAACGGTGCTCGCGATCCGCTTCACCCTCAGCCTGCTCGGATCCCGGACCATCACGGACCCGGTCCCCGTGATCTTCAACCTCGAGACCTGGCACCCGGCGACCACGGCGTTCCGCGGTTGGCTGGCTTCCCGGCTCGCGGAGGATTACCCGGCCTTGGCCGCGCGAGGGCCGAACGGCTCGACCCTGGCAGCGGATCTGGTGGACGGCGAGCGGATCCTGCCGGTGCTCGACGGCTTCGACGAAATCGCCGGCGGCCTGTATCCGCTCGCGATGAAGGCGCTCAACGCCACCGGCTTGCCGCTCCTGCTCACGAGCCGCACCGAGGAGTACGAGTCCGCGGTGGCGAACGTCGACGTCCTCACCGGCGCCGCCGGGATCGAACTCGCTCCGCTGGCAGTCACCGACCTGGCCGAGTACCTGCCGTCGACGACACACCGGCGCAGCATGGTCGACGGCCGTCCAGGTCCGCTGTGGGCGCCGGTGCTCAGCCGGCTGTCCGAGCAGCCGCCGACCCACGCGGCGACAAATCTCGCCGAAGCACTCTCCACCCCGTTGATGGTCGGCCTCGCCCGCGCCATCTACAGCGACACACCCGGCCACGACCCGGCCGAGCTTCTGGACCACGACCGCTTCGGCACGACAGCCGCGATCGAGCAGCACCTACTGCAGGGCTTCCTGCCGGCACTGTACGAGAAGACCGGGACACGCGGTTTCGACGCTGCCCACGCCGAACGCTGGCTCGGGTTCCTGGCCGACCACCTGCAGCGCACCGAGAGCCGGGATCTCGCGTGGTGGCGGATCTGCTCGGCCATCCCCCGTCGCACCCGGGCGATCGTGATCGGCGCGGCGGTGGCGACCACCGTCATCCTGCTCTTGGCATTGGTGCTCGGCATCTATTGGCTGGTCGAGTCCGGCGGCACGCTGGAGAGCGTTTTTCCTCCGGTGCGGTCTCTGTTCGGCCTGTTGTGCGGGCTTTCGGCAGCTGTCGGGGTGGGCGTGGGATTCACCTGGCGAGCTGTCACCCTGCTGTTCCTGACGTGCGCTGCGGCCATCTCGATCGTGTTCTTGGCTCCGCAGGAGCCGTTGAACGGCGCAATCGCAGGATCGATACCCACTGCGCTGCTGTTCATCCTCCTGTGCAGGTTGGCCACCGGCGAAGAACTGGCGCCGACCCGCATGCGGTTCACCCTCCACGGCCAGTCGGCCAAATACCGCACAGCGCTGCTGTTCATCGTCGTCGGTAGTCTGCTCGGCTTACTGTGTGCGAGCTACTTCGACGCGGCGCTGCAATGGCACACGAGCACGTTCAAGGCCATGGACGCGACCTCGGTGGTCGTCGTGACGATCGGTTTCGGCCTGGTCGCACTGCTGAACTGCGCCTTCTTCGGGTTCCGGCCGCGATACCGCCTCAACTGCGCCATCATCGGAGCGGTCGCGGCTCCGGCGGCGTTGTTCTGCTTCCTGGTGCTCGCCCATGGTCCATCGTCGGCCTTCTCCGACCTGATTTCGACCGGCCCGCCGGCGGCGGCCATCGGTTTCGCCGGCAGCCTGCCGGCGACTCGCACCGCCGCCACAACGGACCGGGAGCCGCACAGCTCTCTCCTCCGCACCCGGGTCGTCCGGTACATGGCCATCGGAGCCGTGGCCGGAACGGCCTTGAGATCGTTGTCGATCGCCTTTCCCGCACTGGTTCCGAAGGCGCTGCTGGCGAGTGAAGCTGACTTCAGCAGTGCCGAAAAGATCTTCGCCGGCGGCGGCATCGGCGCGATGTTCGGAATCGTGATCGCGGTGATCGTCGGGCTGCTCAAGATCATGGAGAAGTTCGAGACGGAGTTCGACATCACCGTTGTCCTGGATCCGGTGTTCCTGCTGGCGGCGGACCGGCGGAACGCGCTCGCCCGGTCCGCGCTGTACGCCCTGACTCTCGGCGCTGCCGCGGGTCTCATCCAGCTCACGACCGCTACCGGCGACGAGCCCCCGTTCATGATCGGCGCGATCCTGGCCATCCCGTTCGCCACCGTCGTCCTGCTGGCCGGAAAGGCGTGGGGCCGCTGGCTGGTGCTGACCAGGATCTGGCTGCCCCTCACCGGACGGCTCCCGTGGCGGCTCGTCACATTTCTCGAAGACGCGCACGGGCGCGGCATCCTCCGCCAGGTCGGTGCGGTGTACCAGTTCCGCCACGCCCGGCTCCAGGAGCAACTCGCCGCCACGTACCGGCTCGCGGCGGAGCCCGGCAGTCCGGCACCGGAGAACGTGGTGGCCATCCGGACACGGTGACGCACGTTCAGCGGCGCACCACATAACGCAGGTGAAGCACATCCCGGTCCGACAGCTGCCGAACCAGCTCCAGCTCCACCGGCGCCACTCCCCTTTCCCCGAACAACCGCCGCCCGGCGCCGAGCAGTACCGGGACCAGGTGGATCTCCAGTTCGTCCAGCAGCCCTGCCTCCAGCAACGCCTGACCAGCGCTCGCCCCGTGGACCATGACCGCGCGGTCCCCCGCCGCCGCGCGAGCCTCCTCGGCGCACGCCACCACGTCCGTGAAGAACCGGGCGCTGCCCGGCGGGGTGTCGTCGGGGTCCACCTCGTGGGTCAGCACGTGGATCGGGACGCCGTCGTGGTGGTCGCCGCCCCAGCGGCCGGCCAGCTCGAACGTGCGGCGGCCCGAAATGATCGCTCCCGTGGCCATTGCTTCAGTGAACACCTGGCCGCTCGGGCCGTCGCCGAGGCGGTGGTCCAGCCAGTTGAACAGCCGTCCGCCACCCTCGCCGAGCTCCTGGCCGGGGCGGTCGTCCGGCCCCGTCACGTAACCGTCGAGGGACATCGTCATGTACAGGCGGATCGGACCGGTCATCGTGGCCTCCCTGGGCTCGTTGTCATGGAGGCGTCGAACGAGCCCCGGCAGAATCGACAGCACCACGACGATCCGCGGGGGCGGAGATGATCGGTGGATTCCCGGACGAACGCAGCAAAGCCGCATACCGCCAGGTCTACGACGCACTACTCGACCTCGGCGAAAGGAGGCCCATGCACGACTCGGCCGCAGCGCGGAAACGGCTGGATGAACTGACCCCGCGCCTCCAGGTCGAGGTGGTCGACGGCGTCGGGCACAACATGGACCTGCTCGCGCCCGGCGCCGTCGGTGATCGGATCCTGCGGGACTCGCTCAGGGCGTGATGACCACCTTGAGCGCCGAGTTCGCGGCCGCGTTGGCGAACACCTCGTACGCCTCGTCCATTTGGCCGAAGGTGAACGTGTGTGTGCCCATGCGCTCGGCCGGGATGCGGCCCGAGGACACCATCTTCAGCAGTGTCGGGATCGACACCGTGTCCACCAGGCCCATCGTGAGCGTCAGGTTCTGGATCCACATCTCCTGCATCGGCAGCTCGACCGGCACACCGTGCACGCCGATGTTCGCGATGCGGCCGCCGGGGCGGACCAGGGACGCCGCCGTCAGCAGGGTCTCCGGGTAGCCGACCGCCTCGATCGAGACGTCGACTCCGAGGCCGTCCGTGAGGGACCGGACATCGTCAAGGACTCCAGGACCCGCTTCGAACGCGTCCGTCGCGCCGAACTCCAGGGCCTTCTCCAGGCGGAACTTGTTGGAGTCCACCGCGATCACCTTCGACGCGCCCCACAGGCCGGTCGTCAGGATCGCCGCCAGGCCGACCGCGCCCGCGCCGACCACTGCCACCGTGTCGCCCGGGCGGACGCGGCCGGCCAGCACACCCACCTCGTACCCCGTCGGCAGCGAGTCGGCGAGGAAGATCGCCTGCTCGTTCGTGACGTCGTCGGGGACCGCGTACAGCGACGTGTCCGCGTAGGGCACGCGGACCAGCTCGGCCTGCGTTCCGTCGATGAGGTGCCCGAAGATCCAGCCGATGCCGCCGACCGTCTGGCAATGGGACGGCATCCCGCGGCCGCAGTACTCGCAGCGGCCGCACTGGGTGATGGCCGGGACGAGCACCCGGTCGCCGACCGCGAACGCCCGGACGGCGTCACCCACGGCAGTCACCGTGCCGACCGCTTCGTGGCCGAGGATGCGGCCGTCGGTGACCGCGGCGACGTCACCCTGCAGGATGTGGAGGTCGGTGCCGCAGATCGTCGTGGTGTCGACGCGCACCACCACGTCGGTGGGCTCCTGGACGGCGGCATCCGGGACGTCTTCCCAGGCCTTCGCACCCGGACCGTGGTAGACCAGCGCCTTCATCGTCGCCTCCGACGGCCGCCCGGCACCCGCGTCCGGGCACGGCCGCCCACCGACGGTAGGACGGTGGCGGCCGCCCGGCTGTCGCAATTAGAGACAGTGGCTCACGTGTACCAGGTCGGCTCCGGCACCTCGCCGCGCAGCGCGTACACCCCGACCTCCCGGCGCTTGTAGGCCACCGGGTCGTGCAGCGAGTGCGTGCGCAGGTTCCGCCAGAACCGGTCGAGCCCGTACTTCGACGCGCTCGCGCGGGCGCCGGTCAGCTCGAAGATCTTCGTCCCGATCTCCAGACCGGTCTCGATCACGCGCTGCTTCGCCGCCGCGATCAGCACCGCCAGCTCCCCGCGTGCCTCCGGGGTGAGGTCCTCCCGGGGCGCGTGCAGCACCGCCGAGATGGCCGCGCCCGCCTTGTCGGTGAGCGCCTCGGCCGCCCACAGTTTCGCCTGCAGGTCACCGTAACCGTCGAGGATGTACCACTCCTCGGTCGCGGCTTCCTTGTCGTCACCACCGTAGGGCCACGGCCGCGTGCGCTCGCGGGTGTAGGCCAGGCCGGCGTCGAGCGCGCCCTGGGCGATGCCGAGGTAGAAGTTGGTGAACACCAGCTGGATCGCCGGCACGTTGAGCGTGTTGTAGGTCAACGGGTGGAACTTCTTGTCCACGTAGCCCGCGGCGCTCGCCCACGGGACACGCACATCGGTGATCGTGACGCTGCCGGATTCGGTGAGCCGCTGCCCGACGTTGTCCCAGTCGTCGTGGAAGACGATCCCCTCCTGGTCGGACGGAACGATCGCGAAGATGTGGTCGTCCGTTCCCGACAGGACACCTTCGAGCACGGTGAGGTCGGACACCTTGCTGCCGGTGGAGAAGGACTTGTGTCCGTTGTAGACGATCTCCTCGCCGTCCTCGGTCACGGTCAGGTCCGAGTCGCGCGGGTTGACCGCGCCGCCGAAGAAGAAGTTGTTGGTGGCGTACAGCTCTTCGACGGCGGCGACCTGCTCGTCGGTGGCGACCAGGCGCGCCGCCCAGGCCCACAGGTAGTGGTAACCGAGCAGCTGGCCGATCGAGCCGTCGGCGCGGGCGATCTCCCGGGTGACGCGGTAGGCGGTCTCCCAGGTCTGGCCGCCACCACCGTGGCCGGGCGGCCCGAGCAGGGTCACCAGCCCGGCGTCCTTGAGCAGCTGGATCTCCTGGTGCGGCGTGATGTTACCCCGGTCGCGCTCGACGGCGTCGACGGCGAGCTTCGCGGCGACGTCCTTCGCCGTCGCGATCCAGTCGGTCTTTTCCGTTGTGGTCATGGGAGTTCCTTTCGCGGGCACGACGAATCACCCGCGAAGAGGGCGCGGGCGCAACGTGTTCGGGATGGGTCAGGCGGGACAGCGGGTGCAGCGGCTGCCGTCCATGATCCCGAGTACACCGTGACACCTCAGGGGTGTCAACGGACGTCCGCGCGCTGGGACCGGCCGGTCAGTCCTGCTCGGCGTTGCGAGCCATGAACGTCTTCGCGTCGCCGGCGGACGGGTCGACGAACACGATGTCGTCCGGGCGGCGGCGCGGCACGTCGATCGCCAGCACCACCAGCGGCTCCGAAGTGATCTTCGGGAAGCCGTGCACCTTCAGCCGCTCGAAGCACAGGAACATCCCGGGACGCGCCTCGAGCTCCGCACCGTCGAGGTGGAACGTGCCGCCGCCGCTGAGGATGTACAGGTGCTCGTCGCACTCCTCGTGGTAGTGCAGCGGGACCTCGCGGTAGATGCGGAAGATCCGCGCGCTGGCCGACGGCTTGTCGACGAAGTACTTGTCCACCAGCATCGTCGCGGCAGTGGCCGGCAGGGCCGCCGCTTCGGCGTGGACGTCGAAGACGCTCTGGGTGTTGTCGCTTTCCATCACGGCAACCTAACCCGGGCCCAGCAGGGCGATCGAGGCCCGCACCGCGATCTCGGTGACGTCCCCGGCGCGGCCGCCGTCTTCGACCGTGGTCGCGATCAGCTCGCGCAGGCCGCCCAGCAGCATGATCGCCAGCGGCCGGGACGGCGGGCTGATCCCGGCCGCCCGCAGCTCGGCCGTGTCGGTCAGCCGCTGCGTCATCGTGATGAACCCCTCCATCGCGTCGCGCTGCAGCTCGCGGGCCGGGGCGCCGAGCGCGGGAACGTCGCGGATCCAGCTCAGCGTGATCGCCGGTTCGGACTCCGCGCACGCGATCCACGCCTCGATCGCCTGCCGGACCTGGCCGGCCCACGGGCCGCGGGGGTCGACGGCGTCGGAGATCCGGCGGATCATCTCGCGGTTGGCGTCGGCCAGCAGCGCGACGAGGCACTCTTCCTTGCTGGAGAAGTGTTCGTAGAACGTCCGGCGGGACGTGCGGGCCTGGCGCACGATGTCGGCGACCGTCGTGTCGCGGAAGCCGCCCTGGGTGATGGCCGCGGCGAGGCCGTCCAGCAGCCGCTGCCGGAACCGGCTGTCCACGGGAGCCGTTGTCGTCACCGGAACCACGCTAGCCCCTTCCCTCTTGAAACTCGATGGTACACGGGCGTACCGTACCGACGGTACGGTCGCGTACCACCTTCCGGGAGGGTCGATGACGACCATGACGAGGCCCGTGGCGCTGCCGCCGGGACCGACCGCGCCTCGCGCCGTCCAAGGCGCCTACGCGCTGACGTTCCCCCTGCGCGGCATGCGCCGCCTGCGGGAGCGCTACGGGGACGCCTTCACCGTGAACGTGCCGATCTTCGGCAACGCCGTCGTGATCAGCAGCCCCACCGAGATCAAGCAGCTGTTCACCTCCGGGCCCGACCTCGTCGACAACCTCGAGGTCAACCTCGGCCGGGTGCTCGGGCCGCGGTCGATGTTCGCCCTGTCCGGCGACGAGCACAAACGGCAGCGCAAGCTGCTGGTCCCGCCGTTCCACGGCCGCCGGCTCGCGGCGTACGAGAAGATCGTCGAAGAAGAAACGATCCGGGAGCTGGCGAGCTGGCCGGAGGGCCGTGCGTTCGCGACGCTGCCGTCGATGATGCGGATCACCCTGAACGCCATCCTCCGCGCGGTGTTCGGCGCCGAAGGGGCCGAGTTCGCCGAGCTGCGCGAACTGCTCCCGCCGTTCGTCACCCTCGGCTCGCGGCTGGCCGTCGTGCCGATCTCCAAAAAGGGCCGCTTCAGCCCGTGGCGCCGCTTCGAACGGATGCGCCGCGAGTACGACACGATCGTCGACCGGCTGATCGCCAAGGCCCGCCCGGACGGCGACGACGTCCTCGCGATGATGCTGCAGACCCGCTACGACGACGGCACCGGGCTGAGCCGCGAAGAGATCTCCGACCAGCTCCTCACCCTGCTCACCGCCGGGCACGAGACCACGGCGACCACGCTGGCCTGGGCCGTCGAACGCCTGCGCCGCCACCCCGCCGTCATGCGAGCGATCGCCGAGGACGACAAGCTCCTCGACGCCACGATCCTCGAGGTCCAGCGCACCCGCCCGGTCATCGACCTCACCGCGCGGCAGGTCAAGCAGGACGGCTTTCAGCTGGGCCGCTGGACCCTGCCGAAGGGGTACGCGGTGCTCGTCAGCATCGCGCTGATCCACGACGACGACGCGGTGTTCCCGCACGCGGCCACCTTCGACCCGCACCGCTTCGCCGGCGCGCGCCCGGACCTCTACCAGTGGATCCCGTTCGGCGGTGGCACCCGGCGCTGCCTCGGCGCCGCGTTCGCGACGATGGAGATGACCGTCGTGTTGCGGACCCTGCTGCGGGACTTCACGCTCGTTCCGACCACCGAGCCGGACGAACGCTGGCATTCGCGGGGTGTCGCCTACGCCCCCGCCAAGGGCGGCCGCGCGGTCGTGCGCCGCCGCACCACCGGAGGAGATTCGTGACCGAAGAGATCACCGACACCGGCCGGGGCATTTCCCTGGCCTACGAACGGATCGGGGACGCCGGGGCCGAGCCGCTGGTGCTCGTCGCCGGGCTGGGCCAGCAGCTGCACAGCTGGCCGGACGCGTTCTGCGCGCAGCTCGCCGGGCGCGGGTTCGAGGTCGTCCGGTTCGACAACCGCGACGCCGGGCGGTCGACGCACCCGCGCTTCCGGCCGGCGAGCCTGCCCGCGATGTTCGCCGGCCGCTTCCCGCCGGAGCAGTACGACCTGACGGACCTGGCCGCCGACACCGTGGGGCTGCTCGACGCGCTCGACATCGAGACCGCCCACGTCGCGGGCGTGTCGATGGGCGGCATGATCTCCCAGACGGTGGCGGCGCTGCACCCGGCGCGCGTCCGGACCCTGACGTCGATCATGTCGACCACCGGGTCCCGCCTGATCGGCCGCCCGGCCGTGTCCACCTTGCGGCTCATGGGCGCGAAGCCGCCGAAGTCCCGCGAAGAGGCCGTCGAAAGCGCCGTGAAGATGTTCCGCCACATCGGCTCGCACGGCTTCCCCTTCGACGAGGCCTGGGTGCGCGAGACGGCCGGGACGGGCTGGGACCGCGACCCGACGGCGGGCGGTGTGGGCCGCCAGCTCGGTGCGATCCTCAAGTCCGGCAACCGGACCCCGTGGCTGCGGAAGATCACCGCGCCCACGCTGGTGATCCACGGCGACCGCGACCGGATGGTCCACCCCACCGGCGGTTCCGCCACCGCCCGCGCGATCCCCGGCGCCCGCCTGGAAAGCGTCCCCGGCATGGGCCATGACCTGCCCGAAGGCGCGTGGCCCACGGTGCTCGACCTCATCACCCAGCACGTGAGGAGCAGCGATGTCACGGCCCCGTAGCATCACTGGCCGGCCGGTGGTGATCACCGGCGCGGCCTCCGGCATCGGCCGGGCGCTGGCCACCCGGCTGTCCCGGCTCGGCTCGCCGGTCGCGCTGGCCGACGTCGACGAAGACGGCCTGAAGGCGACCGCCGCGGCCCTGCACGGCCGGGTGCTCACCCGCGTCCTCGACGTCCGCGACGCGGCAGACCAGCTGCGGTTCGCCGACGAGGTGCGGGCGTGGCTCCCGGCCCCGCTCGCCGCGGTCTTCAACAACGCCGGCGTCGCGGTCACCTCCAGCGTGCTCGACGCGGTGCCCGAGGACGACGACTGGCTGCACGACATCAACTTCCGCGGGGTGGTGCACGGGACGCGGGCGTTCCTGCCGATCCTCGTCGAGCAGGGTGAAGGCGCCATCGTGAACACCTCCAGCGTGTTCGGCCTGCTCGGGATGCCGTACCAGAGCGCCTACTGCGCGGCGAAGTTCGCCGTCCGCGGTTTCACCGAGTCGCTGCGGCAGGAGCTGGCCGGCAGCGCGGTCCGTGCGGTCACGGTGCACCCGGGCGGCATCACGACGAACATCGCGCGCAACGCCCGGGTGCGCCGGGACCCGACGGGGCTGGGGCGCACCAAGGAAGAGATGGCCGCGCAGTTCGAGGCGGTGACGATGACCTCGCCGGACCGGGCGGCCGCGATCATCCACACCGGGGTCGACCGCGGGAAGGCCCGCATCCTGGTCGGCCCGGACGCCTACCTGTTCGACGCGCTCGCCCGCATCACCCCCACCCACTACAACGCCGTGCTCTCGCGCCTGATGAAGCGCCCGCGGCGGACGGAGGCGCTCCGATGACCGACCACGTCGACGTGCTGATCGTCGGCGCCGGGTTGTCCGGCGTCGGCGCGGCCCACCACCTGCGCAGCGCCTTCCCGCGCAAGACGTACACGATCCTCGAAGCCCGCGACGCCATCGGCGGCACGTGGGACCTGTTCCGCTACCCGGGGGTGCGGTCCGATTCGGACATGCAGACCCTCGGCTACCGGTTCCGGCCGTGGACCAGCGAGAAGGCCATCGCCGACGGGCCGTCGATCCTGCAGTACGTCCGGGACACCGCCGCCGAGGCGGGCATCGACCGGCACATCCGGTTCGGGCACCGGGTCGTCCGGGCCGAATGGTCCACAGCGGACGCACTGTGGACGGTCGAGGCGACGCACGACGGTGAGCCTGTGCGCTTCACGGCGAAGTTCCTGTACCTGTGCAGCGGGTACTACGACTACGCGGGTGGCCACACGCCGGAGTTCCCCGGCATCGCGGAGTTCGGCGGCACCGTCGTGCACCCGCAGCACTGGCCGGCGGACCTCGACTACACCGGCAAGAAGGTCGTCGTGATCGGCAGCGGTGCGACCGCCGTGACGCTCGTCCCGGCGATGACCGATCGCGCCGAGCACGTCACGATGCTGCAGCGCTCCCCCACCTACATCCTTTCGCTGCCGTCGGAGGACGCGCTGGCCAACCGGCTGCGCGGCCTGCTGGGCGCGCGGCTGGCCTACCCGATCGCGCGCTGGAAGAACGTGGCCGTGAGCACGCTGATCTACCAGCTCAGCCGGCGGCGCCCCGGGGTGGTCAAGGCCATGATCCGCAAGGCGGCGATGAAGCAGCTGCCGCCCGGGTACGCGGTCGACACCCACTTCAAGCCGCGGTACCAGCCGTGGGACCAGCGGCTCTGCCTGGTGCCGGACGGCGACCTGTTCCGCTCGATCAAGCACGGTGACGCCTCGATCGTGACCGATCGGATCGCTTCGTTCACGAAGGACGGGATCCGGCTGGAGTCCGGCGACGAGCTGGCGGCGGACGTCGTCGTCACCGCCACCGGGCTGCGGCTGCTGGCCTTCGGCGGCATCGACCTCGTGGTCGACGGCGACCCGGTGAAGCTCCCGGAAACCATGGCGTACAAGGGGATGATGCTCAGCGGTGTGCCCAACTTCGCCTTCACGATCGGGTACACGAACGCGTCGTGGACGCTCAAGGCCGACCTCGTCGGCGAGTACGTCGTCCGGCTGCTGCGCCACCTCGACCGGCAGGGCTACGACCAGTGCGTGCCGGTCAACGACGACCCGGCGGTCACCGAGCAGCCGCTGCTGGACTTCGACGCAGGCTACGTGCTGCGGGCCATCGACGAATTCCCGAAAGCCGGTTCGCGGGCGCCGTGGACACTGGGCATGAGCTACGCGCACGACGTCGTCAAGCTGCGGCACGGCCGGATCGACGACGGCGCCCTGCGGTTCTCGCGACGGCGGGCGGGAGCGGGCAGACTGGGCGCATGACGCTCAGCACGCACGTCCGGGGCCGTTGATGCACAGCGCCGGCCTCGTCCTGCACCCCCGCCGCGACTCGGCGGCCGCCGTCGAAGCGGTGCTCGGCTGGGCCGGGAACCGCGGCATCGAGATCCTCGGCATCGCCGACGAGATCGTCCGGCTGAACTGCGCCGCGATCGGGGTGACGTCGGAGGAGCTCGGCAGCCGCTCGGACCTGCTGGTCAGCCTGGGCGGGGACGGCACGATGCTGCGCGCCATGCGGCTGGCCGACGGGCAGCGCGCGCCGGTGCTCGGGGTGAACCTGGGCAAGCTCGGGTTCCTGGCCGAGGTCGACGTGCCGGACCTGCCGGGCGCGCTGTCGGCGATCGACGGCCACCAGTTCACGGTGGAGCCGCGCCTGGCCGTCGACGCCGAGCTCGGCGGCAAGCGGGTCACGGCGTTCAACGACATCGCGGTGGTGCGCGTGCCCGGTGACGGGAGCGCGGTCGTGGCGGTGCGGGTGAACGGCCAGCCGTTCGTGAGCTACTCGGCGGACGCGGTGATCGTCGCGACGCCGACCGGCTCGACGGCGTACAGCTTCTCCGCGGGCGGCCCGATCACGAGCCCGTCGGTGGAGGCGCTGCTGGTGACCCCCGCGGCGCCGCACTCGGCCTACAGCCGGGGCGTGGTGCTGTCGGTGCACGACACGGTGGCACTGGAGGTCCTGCCGACGAGCGGCCGCCTCGCGGTCGAGGTCGACGGCCAGGTCGCCGGTTACGTCTCCCCCGGCGACCGCCTGGACCTGCGCGGCCGCCCGAGCGCGGCCCGGGTGGTCCGCCTCGGGATGACGACGTTCTACCAGCGGGCGCGGCGCAAGCTGCGCCTGACGGACTCCGCGGAAATCCCCCAGGAAGGCGACCACTGACCCACCGGGGCGGCCTGCGCAGTGGGCTGGGTCACATCTCGGACGTGTCCCGCCCTGGTTACGGAACGGTCACGGTAGCGTCCGCGGCTTGCGCCTGAACCAGCCGAGCCGTCCCGGAGTGTCTTAACGCATGCTGTGCCCTTCACCGCCCGTCCGTCCCCGTCTCCGCGCCCGGCTGCTCGTGCCCGGGGCGCTGGCCGCGTTCGCCGGAGCCGTCGTCCTGCTCGCCGTGCTGCACCTCGACCGGCGGCTCGCGCCGCTCGATCCGGTCACCGCGATGCTCAGCGACTACGCCCTGGTCCCCGGCCGCTGGATGTGGGACGGCGCGCTGATCCTCACCAGCACCGGCTCGGCACTGCTGCTCGTCGCGCTCTACCGCCGCGGCCTGCTGGCGAACCCGGCGCTGGTGGCGGCGAAGGCGTTGTGGTGCGTGAGCCTGCTGACGGTCGCGATCTTCGCGAAGGACCCGCAGGGCGGCGCGATCACCGCCACCGGCAAGATCCACCTCTACGCCTCCGCGGTGACGTGCCTGAGCCTGCCGGTGGTCGGCTGGGCGCTGGGCCGGCGGCACCGCGACGACCCGCGCTGGCGCCGCTTCGCCACCTGGTCGCGGCGGCTGGCGCTGGCCGCGATCCCGTTCTACCTGCCGTTCATCGTCCCGTTCGCGGTGAACGTCGTGCTCGGCGGCCACCTCCCGACGGTGGCGACCGGCCTGGTCGAGCGGCTGATGATGGTGCTGGAGATCGCGTTGCTCGCGGTGCTCGGCCACTGGGCGCACCGGGCGATGCCTGCCGGGGTCCGGACCCGGCCGGCCTGACCCCGGAACTCGCGTGATCAGAACCGGAAGTCACGTGATTGAAGCCGTAACTCGCGAGTTACGGCCTCGATCACGCGAGTTCCGCGTTGCCGGCCGGCCCGGTCTGCGGGGAAGCGGACTCAGCCGCCGGTCAGTGCCGCGATCCGTTCGGGGTCCGGGGCCGAAGCCGGCATCCGGAGCACGCCGTTGCCGACGCCGAGCTGCCGCAGCGCTTCCTTGATCCCCGCCACCGTGCCGCCCAGCGCCGCCAGCACTTCGTCGGCGCGGGCCTGCGCCGCGTCTTCGTCCTTCGTCCCGACGGCGGCCGCCAGGTCCGTGAAGGGTTCCGGGAACGCCGACGACAGGCCCGACACGATGCCCGCTCCGCCGGCCCGGGCCACCGCCGCGAGGTCCGTGTCGGCGCCCGACCAGAACCGCGCGTCCGGCGCCGCCGCCCGGAAGGCCGTGAGCTCCGCCGCCGCGGCGCCGGACAGCTTGCCGCCCCGCAGGCCCGTCTCGGCGAACTCCGCCGGGGAAACCGTGACTCCGGTGCGGTCCGGGAAGAGGTAGCCGTAGAGGTCGGCGTCGCCGGCCGCCTCCGCGACGGCGGCGAAGTGCCGTCCCACCGCTTCGGCGTCGGCCGGCAGGTAGTACGGCGTGAGCACGGCCAGCCGCGTCGCGCCCGCCGCCAGGGCGTCCGCGGTCAGCGCGACGGCTTCGCGGGTGCTCGCGGCGCCGACGTGCACGATCGTGTGAGCGGCGCCAAAGACGTCGAGCGCGAGTCCGGTGAGCAGCCGCCGTTCGGCCCGATCGAGCGCCGGGAACTCCCCCGTCGTCCCCGCGACGAAGACGCCGTCGACCCGGCCGTGGAGCCGGGTCAGCAGCGCGGTGTTGGCCGCTTCGTCGAGCGCGCCGTCGTCGCGGAAGAGGGTCGGTGTGGCGGAAACGACTTCAGGACGGGGCATCGGCGTCTCCCGGTTGGTCGCGCGTGCGGTGCAGGAGCCAGTCGCGGTCGGTGCGGATCAGCGCGTACCGGACCGCGCCCGTCCGGCCGTGCAACGTGAAGAGGATCCGCTTCTCCGTCCGGTCGTGCTCCTCCCACCACCCGGTGTCCGCGATCTTCTTGGTCTCGTCCTCGTAGGCGAGGTGGTCGAGCGCGTGGTCGGGGACGGCGACCGCGAGGCGGTTGCCCGCGGAATCCGGCGGCATGCCGCGCGGGACCGCCCACGACCGCAGCACGCCGTCCTCCTCGAGGCGGAGGTCGAAGTGGTGCCGGGGCCGCCAGTGCTCGTGCAGCACGAACGCCGGTCGCCGATCAGTCACCCGACCACCATGCCAGATCGGCGCTCCTACCCGTTTTCGCGACGTCCAAACCGTCCATCCGAGGACTTGACCGGTTCCAGAGAAGGGCGGACGGTGGGGTGTCATGAGCGATGCGGCCACCAGTTTGCGGGCGGCGGGTCTGCGGGTCACCGCACCCCGGCGGGCCGTGCTGACCTGGCTGGCCGAACATCCTCATTCCACTGTGGACGCCATCGGCACCGGCGTCCGCGAAGTGCTGGATTCCGTCTCCACCCAGGCGATCTACGACGTCCTGGGCGCGTGCACGGAAGCCGGCCTGGTCCGGCGGATCGAGCTGCCGGGCCACCCGGCCCGGTTCGAGCGCCGGGCCGGGGACAACCACCACCACGTCGTGTGCCGGCGGTGCGGGCGGACCGAGGACGTCGACTGCGCGACCGGCGCCGCGCCCTGCCTCGCCCCCGACACCGGGCACGGCTTCACGATCGACGAGGCGGAACTGGTGTTCTGGGGCGTCTGCCCCGGGTGCGCCGCGGACCGCCTCGCGGAAAGAGGAACGCAGTGACGCAGATCCGACCCGAACCGACCACCACCGACGCCGGCATCCCCGTCGAAAGTGACGAACACTCCCTCACGATCGGCCCCGACGGCCCGATCCTGCTGCAGGACAACTACCTCATCGAGCAGATGGCGCAGTTCAACCGCGAGCGCGTCCCCGAACGCCAGCCGCACGCGAAGGGCAGCGGCGCGTTCGGGCGGTTCGAGGTGACCGGCGACGTCAGCGCGTACACCAAGGCGGCCGTGTTCCAGCCGGGTGCGAAGACCGACCTGCTGATCCGGTTCTCCACCGTCGCCGGCGAGCGGGGCAGCCCCGACACCTGGCGCGACCCGCGCGGCTTCGCGGTGAAGTTCTACACCAGCGAAGGCAACTACGACATGGTCGGGAACAACACCCCGGTCTTCTTCATCCGCGACCCGATGAAGTTCCAGCACTTCATCCGCTCGCAGAAGCGCCGCGCGGACAACAACCTGCGCGACCACGACATGCAGTGGGACTTCTGGACGCTGTCGCCGGAGTCGGCGCACCAGGTGACGTGGCTGATGGGCGACCGCGGCCTCCCGCGGACCTGGCGCCACATGAACGGCTACAGCTCCCACACCTACATGTGGATCAACGAGGCCGGCGAGCGCTTCTGGGTGAAGTACCACTTCAAGACCGACCAGGGTGTCGAGTGCTTCACCCAGGACGAAGGCGACCAGATGGCGTCGGCCGACACCGACTACCACACGCGTGACCTGTACGAGGCGATCGAGCGCGGCGACCACCCGAGCTGGACGCTGAAGATGCAGATCATGCCGTTCGAGGACGCCAAGACGTACCGCTACAACCCGTTCGACCTGACGAAGGTGTGGCCGCACGGCGACTACCCGCTGATCGACGTCGGCCGGATGACCCTCGACCGCAACCCGACCGACCACCACACCGAGATCGAGCAGGCGGCGTTCGAGCCGAGCAACCTGGTGCCCGGCATCGGCGTGAGCCCGGACAAGATGCTGCTGGGCCGGCTGTTCTCCTACCCGGACGCGCACCGCTACCGGATCGGGGCGAACTACAAGCAGCTGCCGGTCAACGCCCCCGTCGCGCCCGTGCACAGCTACAGCAAGGACGGCGCGATGCGGTACACCAAGGTGTCCGACCCGGTGTACGCGCCGAACTCGAAGGGCGGCCCGCACGCCGACGTCGCGCGTTACGGGACGCCGTCCGGCTGGCAGGCCGACGGTGAGATGGTCCGCACGGCGTACACGCTGCGCGAGGAGGACGACGACTTCGGCCAGGCCGGGACGATGGTCCGCGAGGTCTTCGACGACGCCGCCCGCGGGCGGCTGGTCGACAACGTCGTGGGGCACCTGCTCAACGGTGTGAGCGAGCCCGTGCTGGCGCGCGCGTTCGACTACTGGCGCAACGTCGACAAGGACGTCGGCGACCGGATCGAGTCGGGTGTCCGGGCCAAGCAGGACGAGAAGGACCCGAAGGCCGCCGACCAGGCGAACCCGGCGCGGTCGAGCATGCAGCACAAGGCCTGACCCGCTCCTGAAGGCCGTGAAGGCCTCCTTACCGGCTCTTACGGCCGGGAAGGAGGCCTTCACGGCTTTTCCCGGGGACGGGCGCGCGCCGCGGAGGCCGCTCGGTTAGGTTGGCTTCTTCGCGGGGAACGATCAGGGAGGCCGGGCTTGCGTTTTGCCGACGGGGTGCTGCCCGTCGCGGCCGCGGTGGCCCTGTTCGTGTTCGCCGTGCGGCTCGCGCACGAGCCACGGCGGCTGGGCAACGCCGTGTGGCTCGGCGTCGCGCTGCTGCTGACCGGGCTGTGGCTGCTGCGCCAGGCGTTGCACCTGGAGTGGCTGACGCCGGTCCTGGTGGTGGTGCTGGGCGCCGTCGTGGTGCTCGTCGCGCTGGTGCTGCCGATCGCGCTGATCGTCAACGGCGGGCGGATGTGGCGGCGGGAGGGCCGCAGCACCGGGAACCTGCTGTCGCTGGCGCTCGGCGTCGGGCTGATCGTGCTGGAAGCGCTGTTCTTCGTCCCGCTGGGCCGGTGGGGTTCGGCGCTGGTGACGGTCGCCGCGGTGCTCGCCTGCTACTTCGGGTTCCTGTTCCTTTCGCTGCTGGTCTACTCCGTGCTCTACAGCCGGGTCGGCCGCCGCGGTGGTTTGGACGCGGTCATCGTGCTGGGTTGCGGGCTGTCCGGCGACGAGGTGCCGCCGCTGCTAGCGGGCCGGCTCGAGCGCGCGATCCGGCTCTACACGCGGGAGTCCGCACCGCCGTTGCTGGTGGTGTCCGGCGGGCGGGGGCCGGACGAGAGCGTGACCGAAGCCGACGCGATGCACGCCTACCTGCGGGACCGCGGCGTGCCGGAAGACCGGATCCGCCGCGAGGACCAGGCGCGCACGACCGAGGAGAACCTCCGGTTCTCGGCCGCGCTGCTGCCGGAAGAGGCGCGGCGGGTGGTCGCGGTGACCAGCAACTACCACGTGTTCCGGGCCGCGGTGGAGTGCCGCCGCCTGCACCTGCCGTTCCACGCGGTCGGCTCCCCGACGGCGCACTACTTCCTGCCGAGCGCCCTGCTGCGCGAGTTCGCGGCGCTGATCCTCCACTACCGCCGCACGACGATCGCGGCATGCGTCGTGATCGTCGCGGCAGTGGTGCTGTTGACGCTCTAGCCTTCCGGCACGACGCGGGGACACTCAGGTAGTCTGCTCACAGATCTGGTTTGCCAAATAAACCAGTTACGTATCTGGGGGCTTGATGACCGGCACACCCGCCGACCTGCTCGACGAGATGACGCGGCTGCGGGCGCGGACCCGGGCGGATCGGCACGCCTACGTCCCACCGCTGCTCCTGTTCGGCGTGCTGGTGCTGCTGGCGCCGCTGTGGTCGGACGGCGGGCCGCCGCGGTTCGGCGTCGCCGGCGTGTGGTTCGGCTCGCCGCTGCAGCTCTACTGGCTGGTCGCGGTGGTCGGCGGGTTCCTGGCCACGGCGGGCTGGTACCTGCTCCGCGGCACCCGCAGCGGCGTGCGGACGCCGATCCGGCCCTACCTGGCCATCGGCCTGGTCGGCGTCGTCGCGATCTCGTTCGGATTCCCGGTGGTGGAGTCCTTCGCCTACCGGGTCGAGCGGTCTCCGTACGCCCAGCCGTCGTTCACGATCCCGGTGGCCGGCGCCGCTCTGCTGGCGCTCGGCGGCGTTCTCGCGCTGCGGTCCCGCCTCGGCAGCCGGGGTGCGCGCGGCGCCGCCACCGCCGCGGCGATGGTCTTCGGTCTGGTCGCGCTGGCCATGCTCGACCTCCGGTTCGCGCCGGTGCGGCCGTACGCGCCGCTCGTCACGATCGCGCTCGGCCTGATCGGGCTGGCGTGGCTGGAACGCAGCAAGGTGCTCGGCGTGATCAGCGGGTGCTTCGCGGCCGCCGCGCTCCTGGCCAACCTCTACAACATGCAGCACGTGTTCTTCCACCTCGGCGTCTTCGCGCGCTACGAAGGCGAAGCGACGATGGCGTTCACCAACACCCTGGTGCCGGGCCTCGTCCTGCTCGCGGGCGGCGGCGTCGCGTGGTGCCTCGAGCGGCGGGCACGCGCGTGAGCGAGCACCCCGCGGCGGGCCTGGACGAGACCGTGCACCAGCGGCACCGGCTCGGCATCCTCACCATCGCCGCCGAGGCCGGGCAGGTGGACTTCGGGTACCTGCGGCGGACCTTGGACATGACGGCCGGCAACCTTTCCCGGCACGTCACGATCCTCGAGGAGGCCGGGCTGATCGACGTGGAGAAGGGTTACGAAGGCAAGCGCCCCCGCACGTGGATCACGATCAGCCCGGCCGGGCGCAAGGCCCTGGCCGCCGAAGTGGCCGCGCTGCGGGCACTGGTGTCGGCGATCGAGCGGGCCACCTAGGAGCCGTCCTCTCGTAGCACGGAACAGGCCCGCGCGACGCCGTCCTCGGCCCGCAGCCGGGCGCCGACGTACTGCGCGCCTCGGCGGAAGAGCGGGTTTCCGGTGAGCTCACGCAGCCGGGCGGTCAGGACGTCGACGTCCAGTTCCGGCAAGGGCAACGGCCTTGGCCCGGCGCTGAGCCGGGAAACCCGGTCGCCCCAATAGGGTTGGTCCGAGAACACCGGGCAGACCAGCGCCGGGACACCCGCGCGCAGTGCGGCCGCGGTGGTTCCCGCGCCGCCGTGGTGGACCACCGCCGCGGTGCGCGGGAACAGCCACGCGTGCGGAACGTCCGGCACGGTCAGGACGTCGTCGGTGTCCTCGGCATCGGTGCCCAGGAGTCCGCGCAACCCCGCGCGGCGCAAGGCCGTTCGGACCACGGTGAACGTCTGCTCCGCGTCTTCCGGCCGCATGCTGCCGAAGCCGACGTACACCGGAGGCGGACCCGCGGCGAGGAAGTCGCGCAGCCGTGGCCCGGGGCGCCAGTCCGCCTCCGCGTCGAGGAACCAGTAGCCGGTGACGTGTACCCGCGCCGGCCAATCCGGGGGTCGCGGCACCACGGCTTCGGAGAACCCGCAGAGCACCGGTCCCCGCCGACGGGGCCCGCGCCGCCCGGCCGCGGGCAGGCCGAGCGTGCCCGTGCGCCAGCGGTCGATTTCGGGTCGCAGCAGGTGCCAGGCCAGGGCGTCGACGGTGGGGTGACTCAGCTGCCGTCCCCACGGACCGAGGCGGCCGGCCCACGGCAGCAGCGGGTGCGCGAACGCCCGGGTCGGCACGCCGGGCTGGTAGTGCAGCTCGACGTCCGGGACGCCGAGATGGGCGCCCAGGTGCGCGCCGAGGAACCCGAGCGTCGGCGCGAGCACCAGGCCGGCGCCCGCCGAGCCGGTGTGCACGTCGGCGAGCAGCCGGTCCAGGACCGGCCGCAGGACGGCGCGCAGGCCGGAGAGGAAGGTCAGCGGGTTGCGCCCCGCGGTCCAGGTCCGGCCGGCGGCCGAGCCGAGGATTTCGCCGGGATCCGCCGAGAGCGGGGCAAAGTCAAGTCCGTGCGCGGTGACCAGGGATCGGAAGCGTTCGGCGGCGAGCACCCGGACCCGGTCGCCGTCCGACGTGAGGCCCCGGCCGAGAGCGACACACGGCTGCACGTCACCGCGCGAGCCGGGGGCGACGATCACTACCAGGCGGGTCACCGCTTCGCCGCCGTCGGCTGGTGGCGGGGCCGGATCGGGAGACTCTCCGCAGTGCATCCGCGCACCGCCGGCGCGGCCTGCCCCTGGACCTCATCCCGCGACCTCACCGCTTCGCCGCCGTCACCCGGTACCGAAGCCGGAACGGCAAACTCGCCAGCACCGCCGCCAGCCGGGCGTCCGTGCCGACCAGGTACCGCGGCGCCGGCCTGCGGCTCGTCAACGCGCGGACCACCGCCTGCGCCGCCCGCCGCGGTGGCACCCCGGTCCTCGCCGAACGCGCCGCGCTGTGCTCTGCCGCGGCCAGCTGCGCCCCGTACCGCTCGAGGCCCGCCGGCGGCAACAACGAACGAACGTCCTCCGCCGCCGCTCGGGCGCGAGACCAGATAGCCGTGGCGACCGCGCCCGGCTCGACGAGGACCACGTCGATGCCCTCCGGTGCGAGTTCGGCGCGCAGGCTGTCCGTCAACCCCACCAGCGCGAACTTCGACGTGTGGTACGGCCCGAGCATCGGCCCGGCGATCCGGCCGCCGATCGAGCCGACCGTCACCACCCGCGCGGTGGGCGCGATCCGCAACGCCGGCAGCATCGCGCGCGTCACGGCGAGCTGCCCGGTGACGTTCACGTCCAGCTGCTCGCGGAACACCTCCAGCGGCACGTATTCGAGCGGGCCGGGACGGGCGAGCCCGGCGTTGTTCACCAGGCCCCGCACCGGTCCGCCGGCCGCAACACGCCGGCCGCACGCTTCGATCGAGTCCGCGTCGCGGAGGTCCATCCGCAGCACCGACACCGCGTCGCCGTAAGCGCGCACGAGCTCCTTCTCGTCGCCGTCGGAGCGGACGCTCGCCCACACGTGCGCGCCGCGGCGGACGAGCTCCGCCACGCACGCGCGGCCGATCCCGCTCGAAGCGCCGGTGACCACATAGGACGGCTTCACGACGCCGGCCCGGCGAGCACCTGCAGCATCCGCGGCCACGTCTGGTGCAGCTGCTCCTGCCAGTACGCCCATTGGTGCGTGCCCGGCCCGTAGAGATCGGCCGTCACCGGGACGCCGAGCGCGCGCAGCCGGTCCACCAGCGCGGTCGTCTGGCCGCCGCACAGGAACTCCAGCAGCATCGCGCCGGGCAGCACGTCGATCGGGAGCTTGGCGTCGAGCGGCCCCGGCAGGCCGTTGCCCGCCGAAAGGTAGACCTCGGTTCCGCGTAGCCGCGAGGCGTTCACCAGCGGGTCGTGGGCCTCCCAGCGCGCCGATTCGCGCCGCCGGTCGCCCCAGAGCGCCTCCGGGTCGAGGTGGGCCGACGTGACGATGGCGTCGGTCAGCAGCTCCCCGGTCGGCCCGGTCGGGTTGACGTTCCCGCTGTAGGACGCGGCGTAGCGGAACACACCGGGCCGGCGGGCGGCGAGTTCGAGCGCGCCGTACCCGCCGAGGGACAGGCCGGCCGCGGCCCGCCGCCCGTCCCCGCGATAACCGCGGTCGACCAGCTGCGGGAGCTCGACGGCGGTGAAGGTCTCCCACTGGTTCAGCGCGATGTCCTTGCCGTAGTTCCACCAGTCGCTGAAGAAGCCCGCCGGGCCGGAACCCGGCATGACGACCAGGACGCCGGCGTCGTCCGCCAGCCGCCGGACGTCGGTGTTGGCGCTCCAGCCGCGGTAGTCCTGCAGCCGCGTCTCCCCGGCGAGCAGGTACACCGCCGCCCACTTCCGGTCCGGCTCGGCCGCCCAGCCGCGCGGCAGGATCAGCCGGACCATCGCGTAGGCTCCGACGCCGGTCGAGCGCACGGTCAGGTCGAGCACCCGGGGATCACCGTCCACAGTGGTCTCGGCGACGACGTGCGAGCCGTCGTCGGCCCGGACGTCCGGCACGCCCGTCGCAGCCCGGGCGGGTGCCACCGGCAGCACGCAGGCCACGGTCGTCAGGACCGCGACGGCACCGAACCACCTCGCAGATATGCGCATACGTATTCCTTTCTCCGGTCGTTCGATCGAATCCGGAAAAGTGACGGCGATCACCCGGAAACCGGCATCGGGTGCGCGGTCACGTTAGAGTACACCGGGCCCGGACAGCAATTGTCCGGTCGCTCACACAACGAGACAATGTGAATGGCAAGCAAACAAAACCACCCCAGACCTCCCCCGCCGGGGTGAGGCATCGATCACCGAGCGTGAGCAGAGTCGGACGGCCGTGCCACATCCCTGCAGTTGACTCGCCAGTAACCCCTAATTCAGCAGGTCACCCGGTGTACATGAAGCGCATTGACGTAATCTTGACGGCCTTCCGGTAACCGATTTCCTGTCGTAGCCTTCCCCTGCCACCGGGCTTGGACGTCCGCCGACACGTCCCCGGGTGACGGTCCCAGCGCAGGGACCGCGAACCCCGTCGAGAATCCTCCCGAAAGGGTTTTTCATGCCTGCCAGAATTCGCTTTCCCCCGGTCCGCGCCGCCGCACTGCTGGTCGCCGTGGCCGCGGTGACGACCATTTCCGGCCCGGCCGGAAAACCGGCCGCGGCGCCCCTCCCCCAGCCGGCCGTACCGCCGGCCGCTCTGCTGCCCACCGAGACTCTCCCGGGTGCTCCCGCAGCACGCGACGTGTTCGACGTCGCCACCGCACTGTCCACTGCGGACCGCAAAGACGGCACCGAGTGCTCGGACGTGGTGCACGGCCGGCTGCTCGGCCCCGGAACGGCGACCGGACAGGGCTTCCAGACCGCCATTCCGGGCGGGCAGCTGTCCGAACTCGTCGCCCGCACACCCCATCCGGCCGACCTCGCCACCTGGACCGCCCAGGTCCGCCGGTGCGCCGAAGTCACCGTCGACGACGAGGACCTCCCCACCGTCTCGACGCTCACCCTCGGCACCGCACCCGCCGTCCCCGGCGCGGAAACCGTTTCCTACCAGCAGGTCCTGACCTTGCCCGGGCAGCCGGCCGACCGGCCGGGGCTGCGCCTGCGCACCGTCGCCATCGCCGCCGACGACGTGCTGGTCGTGCTCCGTGACGCCGGAGCGACCGACGTCGACCTCACCACCCTGGCCGTCACCGCGTGGCAGCACGCCGCCGCGCGGCTGGGCCGCTGAACCAGCCGAGCACAAGGAGAACCCCATGTCCCTGGAGCAAACCGGCGGCGACACCCTGACCGCCTGCCTGCGGCACTGGGCGGCGACGACCCCCGACAACGCCGCGCTCACGTTCGCCGACTTCACCACCGACCGCGACGGGCGGCGGCGCACCCTCACCTGGCGGCAGCTGGCCGAGCGTGTCGACGCCGCCGCGGCCGCGCTCCCGGTGCGCCCCGGCGACCGGGTGGCCGTGCTCTGCCCGCAGGGCGCGGACTACGTCGTCGGGTTCCTCGCCGCGATCACCGCGGGCGCGATCGCCGTGCCGCTGTTCGCCCCGGGCCTGCCCGGGCACGCGGGACGGCTCGCGGCGGTGCTCGCCGACTGCGCGCCCACGGCGGTCGTCACGACGACCACCGCCCACGCCGCCGTCGAGGCGTTTGCCGACGTTCCGGTCGTCGCGGTCGACTGCCCCGGCCCGGCGCGCTCGTGGCCCGCGCCCGAAGCGGCGCCGGACGACGTCGCCTACCTGCAGTACACGTCCGGCTCGACCCGCAGCCCGGCCGGCGTGGTGCTGACCCATGCGAACGTGCTGGCGAACGTCCGCCAAGCCGTGCGGGGCCTCGGGCTCGACCGGGACGCCGCCACCACGGTGTCGTGGCTGCCGCTGTTCCACGACATGGGCCTCGTCCTCGGCCTGGTCACGCCCTTGGCACTGGGGCTGCGGTCGGTGCTGATGGACCCGCTGGCGTTCATCGAACGCCCCGTCCGCTGGCTGGAGCTGCTCGGCGACCACGCCGGCGCCTGGAGCGCCGCGCCGAACTTCGCCTTCCACTACTGCGCGAGCCGCGTGTCCGGCGCCGACCGCGCCCGGCTGCGGCTCGGGCGGGTCGCCGCGATCGTCAACGGCGCCGAGCCGATCAACCCCGACGTCCTCGAGCGGTTCCACACGGCGTTCGCCGCCGCCGGGTACCGGCCGGAGATGACGCGGCCCGCGTACGGCCTGGCCGAGGCGACCGTCTTCGTCACCACCGGCCCCGCCGTGCCCCCGCGCGTCACCACCTTCGACCGCGACGCCCTCTCGACCGGCACCGCGCGCCCGGCCGCCGACGGCGTCCGGCTGGTCGCCTGCGGGGTTCCCGCGGGTCAGCACGTCGCGCTGGTCGACCCGGACACCGCCGTTGCGCTCCCGGACGGCTCGGTCGGCGAGATCTGGGTCCACGGCCCCAACGTCGGTGCCGGCTATTGGCAGAAACCCTTGGAGAGCAAGAAAACCTTCGGCGCCCGGCTCGCCGGTGACCACGCCGGGCTGCCCGAGGGGCCGTGGCTGCGCACCGGTGACCTCGGTGTCCGCCACGAGGGCGAGCTGCACATCGCGGGCCGGATCAAGGACCTGATCATCGTCGACGGCCGCAACCACTACCCGCAGGACGTCGAGGCGACCGCCGCGGCCGCCCACGGCGCGCTCCGCCCCGGCAGCGTCGCCGCCTTCGCGACCGAGGGCGCCGACACCGAGTCCGTCGTCCTGGTCGCCGAGCACCGCGCCCACGAAGACCTGAGCGAGCAGGCGGAACGCGACCTCGTCACCACGATCCGGCGGCTGGTCTCCGACGCGCACGGCCTGGCCCTGCGCGAGGTCCTGCTCGTGCCGGCCGGCCGGGTGCCACGCACCTCCAGCGGCAAGATCGCGCGCGGCGCCTGCCGCGACCGCTACCTCGCCGGCGACTACGGAAAGGTCCTGGCGCAATGAGAAACCCCGACGCCCTCCGCCGCCGGCTGCTCGACCTGGTCGCCGAGCACACCGGCGCCGACGTCGAGCCCGACCGCCCGCTCGCCGACTACGGCCTGTCCTCCCGCCAGGCCGTCGGGATCGCCGCGGACCTCGAAGACCTGCTCGGCACCCGGCTCCCCGCGACCCTGCTGTGGGAGAGCCCGACCATCAACCACCTCGCCCGCAGTCTCATCGCAGGCGACGAGCCCGAGGCCGAGGCGCCGGGCAAGGACCGCCGCCGGACCGACCCGGTCGCCGTGATCGGCCTCGGCTGCCGGTGGCCCGGCGCCGACGGTCCCGGCGAGTTCTGGGAGCTGCTGCGGACCGGGCGGGACGCCGTCCGGACCGCGCCGCCCGGCCGCTGGGACGCCGGCGCCGCGCCCGTCGCCGGCGGGTTCCTCGACGACGTCGCCGGGTTCGACGCCGAGCACTTCGGCATCACCCCGCGCGAGGCGGCGGTGATGGACCCGCAGCAGCGCATGCTCCTGGAGGTGGCCTGGGCGGCGCTGGAGCACGCCGGGATCGCGCCGGTGTCGCTGCGCGGGAGCCGCACCGGCGTGTACACCGGGATCGCCACCCACGACTACGGCCACCTCACGATGACCGGCGGCGAGCCCGACCTGTGGACGGCGACCGGCGCCGCGGGCAGCATCGCCGCCAACCGGCTGTCCTACGTCTACGACCTGCGCGGGCCGAGCATGGCGGTGGACACCGCGTGCTCGTCGTCGCTGGTCGCGGTGCACCACGCGGTGCGGGCGCTGCGGGACGGCGAAGCGGACCTGGCGCTCGCTGCCGGGGTCAACCTCATGCTGCTGCCCGGGCCGACCGCCGCGTTCGCCGCCGCCGGGCTGCTCGCCGGCAACGGGCGCTGCAAGACCTTCGCGGCCGGCGCCGACGGCATCGCGCGCGCCGAGGGGTGCGGTGTCGTGGTGCTCAAGCGGCTGGCGGACGCCGAGGTCGACGGCGACCGGGTGCTCGCCGTCGTCCGGTCCTCGGCCGTCAACTCCGACGGCCGGTCGAACGGCCTGGCCGCGCCCAGCCCCGTTGCCCAGCAGGCGATGCTGCGTGACGCCTACCGCGGCGCCGGGCTCGATCCGTCCACTGTGGACTACGTGGAGGCGCACGGCACCGGCACCCTGCTCGGCGACCCGATCGAGGCGGGCGCGCTCGGCGCGGTCCTGGGCGCGGGTCGTCCCGCCGACCGGCCGCTGCTGATCGGGTCGGTGAAGACGAACATCGCGCACGCCGAAGCCGCGGCCGGGATCGCCGGGCTGATCAAGGTCGTGCTGGCGATGACGCACGGCGAGCTGCCGCCGCAGCTGCACTTCACCGCGCCGAACCCGCACATCCCGTTCGACGAGCTGCGGCTGCGAGTCGTCACCGAGCCGACACCGTGGCCCCGCCACTCGGGCCGCGCCACGGCCGGCGTGTCCGCCTTCGGGTTCGGCGGGACCAACGCGCACGTCGTCGTCGAGCAGGCCGCGCCCCCGGCCCCGGCGCCGGAGAGCACCGGCGTCCGGATCGGGCTGCTGTCGGCCCGCACTCGCGACCGGCTCGCCGAGCGGGCCACACAGCTGGCGGACTGGCTGGACTCCCCGGCCGCGGGTTCGCTCGCCGACGTCACGCACACGCTGTTCCGGCGCGACAACGGCGCCCGGCACCGGGCCGCGGTTGTCGCCGGGGACCGGGCCGAGCTGGCCACGCTGCTGCGGGCGGTCGGCGCCGGAGCCGACCCGCTGCCCGCCGGCGCGGTTTCCGGCACCGCGAACCCCGGCGAAGGCCCGGTCTTCGTGTTCTCCGGGCACGGTTCCCAGTGGGCCGGGATGGGCCGCGGCCTCCTCGAAGCCGAACCGGCGTTCGCCGCGCAGGTCGACAAGCTCGGCGACCCGTTCACCGAGCACACCGGACGGTCGTTGCGCGCGCTGCTGGGCTCGGCGGGTCCGTTCTCGCTGCCCGAAACCCAGCTGGCGATCTTCGGGACGCAGGTGGCGCTGGCCGCCCGGTGGGAGGCGCTCGGCGTCCGGCCCGCCGCCGTCCTCGGGCATTCCCTCGGTTCGGCGGCCGCCGCGGTGGTGAGCGGAGTGCTGAGCGCCGACGAGGCCGTCCACCTGGTCGCGACCCGGGCCCGGCTGCTCGGCACGGTCCGGCCGGGCGGCGCGATGGCCGCCGTCGAGCTGACGCCGGAGGAGCTGCTCGGGTATCCGGAGGTGGAGCTCGCCGTCGACTCCGCGCCGCGGCAGGTCACGGTCGCCGCCGCTGCGGACGTGCTGGATCGGCTCGTCGCCGAGCTGGAGGCGGCCGGCCGGACCGCGCGGCGGCTGCCGGTCGAAGTGGCCGGCCACTCGGCCGGGGTCGAGCCCGTGCTCGGCCCGCTGCGCGACGCCCTCGCCGAATTCGGCGGGCGGCGGCCGCTGGTGCCGTGGTACGACACGGTTTTGACCGACCCGCGCGAGCTGCCGGACTTCGACGCCGGCTACTGGGCCGCGCACCTGCGCCGCCCGGTGCGGTTCCGCCAGGCCGTCACGGCGGCGGCCGCGGACGGGCACCGAGTGTTCGTCGAGGTGTCGCCGCACCCGATCCTGCGGGGTTCGGTGGCCCGGACACTCTCGGCGGCGGGCTTGCCGGATGCCGTGGTGACGGGAACGTTGCGCCGCGGCCAGGACGAGGTCCGCGCGTTCGGCGCGGCGGCGGCGACGCTGTACTGCGCCGGTGTGTCGTTGAGTCTCACCGACCCGGACGCCGGGGCGCGGCTGGCCGACGTTCCGCCGATGCCTTGGCGGCACGAACGGCATTGGTACACCGAGGTTGCTCCGGCGCCTGGTCACGCCACGCAGGCCGCGCCCGTCGGTCCGGTCTTGCCGCCGGCACCCGACGGCAACCGGCTCACCGAGATCGTCGCCGCGATCATGGGGCTCTCCCCCGACCACCTCGACGCGGACGTCCCGCTCGTCGAACTCGGGCTGGACTCCCTGATGGCCAACCGGATCCGCGAAGCCGTCCGGCGGGAGCTGGGTGCCGAACCCGATGCCGCCGCCGTGTTGCGTGGCGCCACCCTCGCCGACCTCAACCGCGATCTCGCGCCGCGCGAAGACGACACTCCGCGACCGGCTCGCGGTCGTGCGTGGGACGCCGCCGACCGGCTCGTCCTGCGGCTCTGGCGGGAGCACACCGGCACCGACGCGGGTGGCACGCACGTCCGGCTGACCGGCACCGACCAGCCGGAACGGCTCTCCCGGCTGCTGGCTGACGGGCTCACCGAAGAGCTCGACACCCCCGTCGATCCGGCCGAGCTGCTGCGGCACGACTCCCTTGCCGCCATCGCCGACGTCGCGCGCGCCGTCCTCGACACGCGGGAGGAACGCGGGCCGGTCCACGTCCTCAAGCCGGGCGACGCCGGAACCCCGCCACTGCTGCTGTTCCACCCCGGAGGCAGCACGTGCACCGTTTACCGCCCGCTGCTGGACCGGCTGCCCGCCGGCGTGCCGTGCGTCGGCTTCGAACGCGTTCCCGGCACCAGCATCGAAGAGCGCGTCGAACGGCTGCTGCCGCTGGTGCGGGCGCGGCTCCCCCACGGGCCCTACCGGCTCGCCGGCTGGTCGTTCGGCGGCGCGCTCGCCTACGGCGTCGCCGCGCGGCTCGCGGAGGAAGGCGACGAGGTGGATCTCGTCGCGCTCGTCGACACCATGCTCCCGCTGCCGGAGCCGGACCTCGACCCGCGGGCGTCGTCGGCGCGGCGGTTCCTGCGGTTCACCGGGTACGTCGAAGGCACCTACGGCCGGGCCGTCGCCCTCGGCCACGACGAGCTCGCGCCGCTGCCCGAGGAGGAGCAGATCGAACTCACCATGCGACGCGTCGCCGAGGCCGGGTTGCTCAGCCCGGGCGTGCTGCGGCACCAACGTCAGTCCTTTTTGGACACCCTGGCCGCCGAACGCGGGACGCCGCGGCCCTACGCCGGCCGCGTGGTGCTGTACCGGGCGACCGAGCCGTACGCCGCCGGGCTGGCGATGGAGCCGCGGTACTCCCGCGCGGACCTCGCCGCGGGCTGGGCGGACCTGTGCCCGCGACTGGAGATCGTGCCGGTCGCCGCGCACCACCTGTCGGTGGTCGATCCGCCGCACGTCGACGTGGTCGCGCGGCACCTGGCGGGCCTGCTGTGGCCGTGACCCGGGTCCGGGCGTGGCCGCTGCTGGCCGTGCTCGGCGCCGGGCTGTTCCTCGTCGCGGTGGACGCGACCGTGCTGCACGTCGCGCTACCCGACCTGGTCCGGCAGCTGCGGCCGGGCGCCGCCGCCCAGGTGTGGATCGTGGCGATCTACCCGCTCACCGCGGCGCCGCTGCTGCTGCCGTTCGGCACGCTCGGCGACCGCTACGGACGGCGGCGGGTCCTCGTCACCGGTTACGTCGTGTTCGGCGTGGCGTCGCTCGGCTGCGCGTTCGCCCCCGGGGTCCCGGCGCTGCTCGCGGCGCGCGCGGTGCTCGGCTGTGGCGGCGCGATGATCATGCCGGTGACGATGTCGCTGCTGCGGGAGCTGTTCCCGGAGCAGCGGCAGCGGCGCACGGCGATCGCGGTGTGCAGCGGGATCGCCGGCACCGGCTCGGTGTTCGGGCCGGTGCTCGGTGGCCTGCTCGTCGAGACGTGGGGCTGGCGGGCGACGTTCCTGGTGAACCCGCCGGTGATCCTGGCCGCGGTGGTGGCGGCGCTGCGGTGGCTGCCACCGGCGCCGCCGGGGCGGGGCCGGTGGGACGCGCTCAGCGCGGTGCTCGCGGCCGGCGGGGTGCTCGGGGTCGCGTCCGCCATCGGGCCGTCGGGGGGCGGCTTCGGTGCGGGCGCGGCCGGGTGTGTCCTCCTCGGACTGTTCGTCCGGCGGCAGCGCCGGTCGCCGGCGCCGCTGCTGGATCTCGCGCTGTTCAAGCGGCCGGGCGTACCGGGTGCGGTGGGCGGGGTGCTGCTGGTGATGAGCACACTCGTCGGGCTCGGGCTGCTGCTCGCCCAGTACCTGCAGGTGGTGCTCGGGCTCTCCCCGACGGCCGCGGCGGCACGGCTGCTGCTGGTGCTCGGGGCCTCCGCGGTGGGCAGTGTCGTGGCCCCGGCGCTGCTTTCGCGGTTCGGCAACCTCCGGCTCCGGACGGCCGGGTTCACGGTGGTGGCGGCGGTGTTGCCGATCCCGGCGGCGGGCGCGGTGGATTCACCGTGGTGGCTGGTGGGTTCGGGGTTCGGGATGGCGCTCGCCCTGACGTCGAGCACGGACACCCTGCTGTCGGCGGCTCCGGCCGACCGCGCCGGCGGCGCGGCCGCGGTGGAGAAGACGGCCTACGAGCTGGGTGCCGGGCTGGGCACGGCCCTGTTCGGCGCGCTGGCGGCCGCGGTGTACGCGGCGCACCTCGTGGTGCCGCCTGGGGTGCCGGATGCGGTGGGACGCCTCGCTTCGGCGGGTCCGGCCCAGGCTCAGGCGGCCGCCCACGGCCTCGCGGCGGCCGGCGAGCTGCTGGCCGCGGCACGGGCGGCCTGCACCACGGGGGTGCAGGTGTCGGCGGGAGTCGCGGGTGGACTGTTCGCCGTCGCCGCCGTGGTTTCCGCGGTGCACCGGCAGCGTGCGGTCTCGACCTCAGACGTATAGATCGTTATACGCTATCCGCGTACCCGCGCAGGATCTCCGTGGTGTCACCGAGGAACTGCGCCACCACCTCGGCCTGCCCGGGCGCCAGGTCCTCCGTCAGCCGGGTCACCGCGTCGACCAGCGGAGCCAGCGCCACCCGCACCTCCGCCCGCGCCGTCTCGGCGATCGTCAGGGTGATCCGGCGGCGGTCGCTCGGGTGGGGTGTCCGGCGCACGTGCCCGGCGGCTTCCAGCCGGTCGACCAGGACCGTGGCCGACGCCGAGCGGATCTTCAGCGCGTGTGCGAGGTCGACCGTCCCCATCGGCGTGCCGCCGGCCAGGTGCTGCAGGGCCTGGACGTCGGTCGGCCCGAGGTCGAGCCGGCGGGCCAGGGCCAGCTGGACGTCGTGGGCGAGCGCCAGCAGTTCTCGCAGGGCGAGGTTCACCCGGAGCGCGACCGGAACGTCTTCCACGGAAGTCATCCTAGAGACCGCCAGGTAGCTAGACAATCTAGCGAGTTTTGCTACGGTGGGCCGGGTGGACATCCGAGCGATGAACGCCGAAATGACCGCCAAGCTCATCGGCGCCCCCGGCGAGCCGCCGCCCGAAGGCGGGTACGCCCTGCGGGTCGTGGAGACCCGTGGCCGCAGCACCGGCGAGCCACGGCTCGTCCCGCTGGCCGTCGTCGCGCGGGGCGGCGGGCGCTACCTCGTCTCGCCGGTGCGCGACCGCGACTGGGTCGCGAACCTC
Organism: Amycolatopsis sp. NPDC051758; assembly: GCF_044453095.1. Classification (NCBI taxonomy): domain Bacteria; kingdom Bacillati; phylum Actinomycetota; class Actinomycetes; order Pseudonocardiales; family Pseudonocardiaceae; genus Amycolatopsis; species Amycolatopsis sp. NPDC051758. Next base: position 184,475 of record NZ_JBITCJ010000002.1, read on the forward strand.
CTCGACGCGCCCGAATGCGCGCTGCTGGCCGCCGGTGAACGCCAGGACTGCCGGGCCGAGTCCGTCGACGGCGACGAAGCCGCCGGCGTGGTCGCCACCTACCTGGCCGCGATGTCGGTGCCGTGGGCGGTCAAGGCGTTCCCGGTCCCCCAGGACGCCACTCGGGAACAGATCAGCGCACACCTCCCGGAGATGGCCGTCTTCCGATTGTCCACTGTGGACACACCATGAGCGTCGCCGTCGCGGGCGGCGGGCCCGGCGGGCTCCTGCTCGGTTACCTGCTCGCCCGCGCCGGGATCGACGTCACCGTGTTCGAGGCCCGCTCCGACTTCGACCGCGACTTCCGCGGCGACTCGCTGCACCCTTACACGCTCGAACTGCTCGACCGGCTCGGCCTGGCCACGGACCTGCTCGAGCTCGACCACTTCAAGGCACGCTCGTTCCGCTTCCACACCCCGGCCGGCGTTTACCGCTGCGCCGACTACGACCGGCTCCCCACGCCGTTCGGGTACGTCGCGCTGATGCCCCAGGTGCGGTTCCTAGACTTCCTCGCCGAGCGCGCGGCCGCGCTGCCGACGTTCACGCTGCGGACGAACGCCAAGGTCACCGGCCTGCTCGAGGACGACGACGGCACCGTCACCGGCGTCCGTTACCGGGGCGGCGAGCTGAAGACGTCCCTCGTCGTCGGCGCCGACGGGCGGTTCTCCACCGTGCGGCGCCTCGCCGGGCTCGACGCGCGGCCGCTCGGCGCCACCACCGACCTGCTGTGGTTCCGGCTGCCGCGCTCCCCCGGCGACCCGCCCGACGCCGACCTCGACCTCTACTTCGGGCGCGACGCCTACGTCGGTGTCCTCGGCGGCGTCCACGACTGGCAAGTGGGTTACAGCATCGAGAAGGGTTCTTATCCCGCGCTGCGCGAACGCGGGGTCGAGCCGATCCGCGCGTTCCTGCGCGAGCGCGTGCCGTGGCTGGCCGACCGGGCGCACCTGCTCACCGATTTTGCGCAGACGACGCTGCTGTCGGTGGACATCTCCCGTGTGGACCGCTGGCACCGCCCGGGCCTGCTGCTGCTCGGCGACGCCGCGCACGTCATCTCCCCGGTCGGCGGCAACGGCATCCTGATGGCGGTCCAGGACGCGGTTGCCGCGGCGAACCGCCTCGTTCCGCCGTTGCGGCGCGGCGAGGTCACCGACGAAGACCTCGCCGGGGTCCAGGCCGACCGGATCCGCGCCATCGAGCGGGTGCAGGCCGACCAGGTGCGCGTCGAGCGGCGAGCCGCGGCGGCGCGGGCCCGCGGCCGGGGCACCGCGCCGCCCGCCCTGCTCAAGCTGCTGTTCGCGATCCCGGCGGTGCGCACCCGCGGCGCGCGCAGCAACGCCTACGGCCCGTTCCCGCCTCAGCTGGACGAGTCGCTCTTGCGGTCGTAGGACGTCCAGCCGCCGTGGCCCTCGGCCGCTTCGACGTCGGCATCGGCGGTCGCGGCGTGCGTCATCGCCGCGATGGTGCGCTCGAGGCCCTGCTGGACCTCGTCGCCGTCCGCCTCGCGGACGCTGTGCAGGGTCACGGTGATCTCGGACGACGCCGGGCCGGCGTCGGCGATCCGGAGTTCACCGTGGTAGTCGTCCGGGCCTTCGGCGCCCCAGGACAGAGAGCGGTTCGCCGGGTCGGTGTGCAGCCACGCCTCGCTCGCGACGCGGTGGCCGTGCACCTCGGCCTCGACGTGCACCGTGTCGCCGCCCTGGGGCTCGGCGACCTTCATCGCCGGGAAGTACCGCGGCAGGTTCTCCGGGTGGCTCAGGAAGGCGAACAGCTCGTCGGCGGGGACGTCGGCGGTCGCGGTGTGGTGGTACTGGGTCATCGTCAGCTCCTCGTCGGCGGACCGGTCGGGCCCCGGTTACCCCGCTCCGCCGGACGCAATCCCGCGCCAGTGCTTTAAAAGCCCGCCGACGGGGAACCCGGAACACATGGCGCGCACCGAACCCGTGGCCCGGACGCCGAAACCGGGCCCGGCTCCCGTTCAGGGCATTGGCATGCTCATCGGACTGCTGTTCCTCGTCCTCGGCGCGCTGCAGCTGATTCCGGGGGTCACCGTCGGCGACGGTCCGCGCACCCTGTTCGGCGTGTTCGCCGTCTCGGGCCTGTGGACGCTGATCCATCTGCTCACCGGCGCCGTCGCGGTGTTCTGCACCCGCTCGGACACGCTGTCGAGCCGGTTCCTGATCGGCGCGGGCGGCCTGTACGTCGTGCTCGGGTTCGCCGGGCTCCTCCCGCTGCCGCCGGCGGTCGAGGACCTGCTGCCGATGAACACGGCCGCGATCTGCCTGGCCTTCGGCCTCGGCACCGCGATGCTCATCTTCGGAGCGGGCTGGCTTCGGTTCGGGCGAGGACGCCGCCGCTGACGACGTCGCCCGCCGGCCGAGGGAACCGCACCAGGACGGCGGCGACCAGCACCGCCAGTCCGAAGAGGACATACCCGTTCCCGGTGAGCTGCTGGAAGATCGTCCACCGGCGCTCCACCTCACCGGCGCGTGGCCACCACCACTGCGGGCCGGCGACGAACAGCACCGCGCCTACGCCGGCCAGGACCGTGAGCCCGCGTCGCCGGGTGCGGCGGGCCAAGGCCGCCCAGCCGAGGACGACGACCACGGCCCAGACCCAGTGGTGCGTCCAGGAGATCGGCGAAAACAGCAGCCCGCCGACGGCGTTCAGGCCGAGCGCGATCGTGGTCTCCCCCGCGGCCAGCGCGCGCCGGACACCCAGCGCGGTCAGCACCAGGACCACCGCCACCAGCGGCAGCCACCACGCGGTGCGCGTGTCCGCCGGCACCCCGGCCCTGGCCAGCAACCCCAGCAGGGACTGGTTGCCGGCGTAGGTCGGCTCCCCGACGCGGCCGGTGTCCCACAACGCGCTCGTCCAGTACCGCACCGAATCCGCGCCGGCGAGCAGGAACCCGAGCGCCGTCGCGGCCAGGAACGTCACGACGGTCGTCACGGCGGCCCGGGTGTCCCGGCGGAGCAGGAAGTACAGGAGGAACACGGCCGGGGTGAGCTTGATCGCGGCGGCGAGGCCGATCAGCAGGCCACGCGGCCACTTCGGGTGGTCGACCAGCACGTCCAGCACCACGAGGGCGAGCAGCAGCAGGTCGATCTGCCCCGCGTACACCGTCCGCAGCACCGGCTCCAGCACCTCGGCCACCAGCAGGAGAGCCCCGACCCGGCGCCAGTCGCAGCGGGCGCCGAGCGCGCGGAGCACCGTCGTCAGCACGACGGCCAGCAGGCCGAGCGTGAGCAGGGTGAGCGCGAAGCAGGCGGCCCAGTACGGCAGCAGCGTCAGCGGGGCCAGCAGGATCGCCGCGAACGGCGGGTAGGTGAACAGCAGGAGCTGGCCGTCGCCGGTCGGCGGCAGCGCGCCGTACAGCGCTTCGCCGTGCAGCAGCGCCGCCGAGCCCAGCCGGTAGACGTCCAGGTCGACGCGGTACGCGGGGAACCGCAGCCGGCCGTCGTGGTAGGACACCAGCAGGGCCACCAGCACCAGCACCTGCGCGCCCGGCAGCACGTACTTGTTCCCGAGCTTGGCCCGCACCCCTCGTCCCCCTCCGGTCATCTCACGCATTCTGTCGGCTCCGCGGGCGAGCGCCATCCGGGAAACCCCCGGACCGGCCCCGGGAAAACCGGTTGCCCCCCGTGCCACTCTGGGCGGATGGGGACCCCGGACGGCTTCGGCCACCGCATCGACGAGCGCGGCACCGTGACGATCACCCACCACGGCCGTCCCGCCGGGACGCTCCGCGGTGCCGCCGCCGCGCGCTTCCTCGCCGCCCTCGACCGGGGTGACGACGCGCAGCTGCTGATGGCGCGCGCGACCGGCAACTACAAGCACGGCAACGAACGGCAGGCCCGCGACCACGCCCGCAACCGCGGGCGGTGACCCGTCCTGGAACGCCGGAGCCTGGCACGCTGGAGCCATGAGCTACGACGTGCAGACGGTCCGCAAGCACTTCCCCGCCCTCGCCGAGGGAGCCGCCCACTTCGACGGGCCGGGCGGCTCGCAGGTTCCCGACGTCGTCGGCGAGGCGGTGGCCGGCACGCTGTGCGCCGCGATCGCCAACCGCGGTGTGGTCACCGCCGCCGAGCGCCGGGCGGGCGCCGTGGTGACCGAGGCCCGGCAGGCCGCTGCCGACCTGCTCGCCGCCGACCCGGCCGGGATCGTCTTCGGCCGCAGCATGACGCAGCTGACCTACGACTTCTCCCGCACACTGGCCAAGAACTGGGGCCCCGGCGACGAAGTCGTCGTGACCCGGCTCGACCACGACGCGAACATCCGGCCGTGGGTGCAGGCCGCGGCGGCCGCCGGAGCCACCGTGCGCTGGGCGGACTTCGACCCCGCGACCGGTGCGCTGGCCCCTTCCGCCGTCACCGGGCTGCTGTCTCCGCGAACGCGGCTGGTCGCGCTGACGGCGGCGTCCAACCTGCTCGGCACCCGCCCGGACGTCCCGGCGATCGCGGCGGCCGTGCACGAAGCCGGGGCGCTGCTGTACCTCGACGGGGTGCACCTCACCCCGCACGCGGCGGTCGACGTCACGGCGCTGGGCGCCGACTTCTACGCCTGCTCGCCGTACAAGTTCCTCGGCCCGCACCTCGGGCTGGTCGCCGCGGCGCCCGCGCTGCTGGAGACGTTGCACCCGGACAAGCTGCTGCCCGCGACCGACGCCGTCCCGGAGCGTTTCGAACTCGGGACGCTCCCGTACGAGCTGCTCGCCGGCACGACCGCGGCCATCGACTTCCTCGCGGGGCTCGTCCCCGGCACGGGCTCGCGCCGCGCACGTCTCCTCGGTTCGCTGGCGGCGCTCGAGGAGCACGAGAACGCGCTGCTCGCCCGCCTCGACGCGGGCTTGGCGGAGGTGCCCGGGGTGACCCGCCACGGCGCGCCGGACCGGCGCCGCACCCCGACGGCGCTGTTCACCGTCGACGGCGTCCCGCCACAGGCGGTGTACGAGCACCTCGGGACGCAGGGCGTCAACGCGCCGGCGGGCAGTTTCTACGCGATCGAGTGCGCCCGGCACCTCGGGCTCGGGGACACCGGCGCGGTGCGGGCCGGGATCGCGCCGTACACCACGGCCGAGGACGTCGACCGCCTGCTCGCCGGGGTCGCGTCCGTCCCCCGCTGAACGCCGTGAAGGGCACCTTCATGTCCCTGAAGGTGCCCTTCACGACCGCTACGGCTCGGTCAGCTGGGGTCCTGATCGAGCTGCGTGGCCTTCACCGCGTTGGCGACCTGGGTGCAGTCGTCGTCCGTGATGCCCGCGGTGCCCGCCTTGGCCAGCGCGGCGCAGGAGGAGTTGAGGGCTTCGCCGACGTCCTTGAACGTCGCGCTCTGGGTGAGCGTGTTCTCGACGCCCCACCAGACCTGGACCGACTTGTCGAGGCCGAGGCCGCGCACGGTCTGGTTGTTGAAGGTGTCGCCGTCGGTGATCAGGTAGTCGGCCTTGTTCACGACGCCGTCGTTGATGTGCTCGTCCGGGTTGTTCGTGTCCCAGCCCGGGCCGTTGACCATGTCCGGCTGCGGGGTCAGCGACGAGCGCGGGTCCTTCATGTTCCGGATCGCGCCGAGCGACGAGCCCGCGCCGAGCAGCCAGCGGTTGTCCCCGGTGTCGTTGGGGTCGTTCGAGGTGATGCCGATGAACTTGCCGAAGACGTCCGACAGGCCTTCGTTGATCGAGTCGGCCTGGCCGCCGCTCAGCCCGGAGGTGTGCTGGGTGACACCGTGGGTGAGCTCGTGGCCGGTGATGTCGTCGGTGGTGACACCTTCACCGAAGGCCATCTGCTCGCCGTCCCAGAAGGCGTTCGCGAACGGGCATTCGCCGTCGACGCAGATCCGGACGGTGCCGCGCAGCGCCTTGCCGGTGCCGTCGCTGTAGTCCGCGCCGATCAGGCCGGTCAGGTCGACGTTGACGTACTTCGAGTAGAAGTCCGAGGCCTGGCCGAAGAAGTTGTAGACGTTGTTGACGTCGGCGACGCTCGACTCGGCGCCGCCTTCCTTGCGGGTGACGTCGAACGCGGTGCCGCAGCGGACCGAGTCGGTGGTGCCGCTGACCACCTTGTGGTTCGCGTCGCAGACGTCGCGGTTGGCCTCGCGAACCTCCGACCAGGACGTGAGGACGTCGGCCGTGCCGGCCTTGACCACCTCGGTCCACTTGTCGTTCAGCTTCTTGCCGTGCACGGTGACCTGGTAGGTCGGCACGGCGACGCCGTCACCCTTCGCGCCGCCGAGGGTCGCGTCGTACCAGTACGCGCGGGGCGTGTCGGCCTTCAGCGTGTTCGCCGGCAGGCCGGTGCGCTTCGCGACGTCCGCGATGGCGGCGTCGGCGGCACCCGCGTCACTCTTCGGGAAGGCGCCGGTGGTCTTCTTCGTGGTGCGGCCGTGCGTGGCGAGCACCGCGCCCGCCTTGTCGCGCAGCTGGATCAGCTGGCCGCCGAACACCGGCACCCCGCCGATCTCCTGCTGCTGTCGCAGCACGCTGCCGAACGGCATCGCGAGGGAGTTCAGCGCGTGCATCGACGGCTGCGCGATGGTCGCTTCGGCCGGTGAGCTGATCGTGGCCAGCGACACCGCGACCACAGCCGCGCTCACCGTTGCTCCTCCGGCGACCACCCGTTTGCGTGACACCCGGTACACCTCCGTGAAAGCTTGATCACCTGACGTGAAGTCCGTGCAGAGTCACATGCCCCAAAGGGGTCGCACACCGGTCGAAAGTAGGTAACTGACCATCTAGCGTCCGCAAACCGGTGGTTAATCACCGACATTTCGGACGAGCCAGACGGGACACACCCGTGATCGGAGGGGCATCACGCGTGATCGAGCGGGCATCACCGTGATGCCCCGGGAATCACGCGTATGTCCCCTCGGATCACGCGAGATGCCTCTTGGCGCACGGTCAGGAGGCGGGCGGGGCGACCACTCGGAGCTGGAGCATGGCCGCGAAGCGGGCTTCCGGGTCGGTCATGTCGAAGCCGCCGACCTCGGCGAGCCGGCGCAGGCGGTACCGGAACGTGTTGGGGTGCACGTGGACCGCGGCGGACGCGGCGATGACGTCGCCGAAGGCGTCGAGCCAGGCTCGCAGCGTCTCGACGAGGTGGGCGTGGTGCTGCTCGTCGTAGTCGAGGAGCCGGGCGACCGGGCCGGTCGGGCGGTCGCCGCGGACGGCGACCAGGTCCTGCAGCTCCAGCAGCAATGCCTCGACGTGCACGTCAGCCAGCAGCGCGACCCGGCGGCCGGTGCCGCTGCCCGACCGCAGCACCCGCAGGGCCCGGTCGGCGCTGTCTCGCGCTTCGGGCAGCTCGGCCGCGCTGCGTGCCACCGGGCCGATGCCGACCACGGCCCGGACGCGGTCGCCGACCCGGTCCAGGAAGTCCTTCGCGATCCGCAGCGCACGCCGTTCCCCGTCGGCGTCCCGGGTCACCGGCACCAGCCCGTACGCCGTGTCGCCGACGAGCGCGGCGGCGCAGCGCGGGTGCACCGCGCTCAGGTGCATCGCGAGCCCGTCGGCCAGCCGCTGCCGCTCGGTGGCGAGGCCGGCGTCCGCGGGCCCGGGCTCTCCGGTCTCGAGCACCGCCAGCGCCAGCACGACCACCGGCTGGTCGGCCAGGCCCAGCCGGCTGAGCGCCTCGCGTGCGGCGGCCCCGCCTTCCAGCGCCGTGCTCAGCAGATCCGCGCGCAGCCGCCGTTCGACGTCGGCGCCCGCCCGGACGCGCAGCAGGTGCAACGCCACCAGCGGGGCCGCGTCGCAGAGCGCCTGGGTCCGGTCGGGGGTCAGCGGTTCGCGCACCGCGGCCCAGATCGAGCCGAGGATCTCGTCGCCGGCCCGGACCGCGACGGCCACCCGGGGCATCGTCAGCCCGTCGAGGCTCTGCGGCGGGACGTCCATGTACACCGGCCGGTCGCTGCGGTAGAGCTCGCGGAACACCCCGCGGTCGACCAGCATGCGCGCGAACCGCTCCGGCACCTGCCGGCCGAGGATGGTCTCGACACGTGAAGGGTCGGCTTCGTCCTGACGGCCGGAGAACGCCAGCACACGGGACCGGCGGTCCTCGATGGTGACCGGCGCGTCGATGAGCGCGCCGATCGCGTTGGCCACCGCGAACAGGTCACCCGACGGCAGCCCGGCGAGCGTCTCGGGTTCGGCTCCCCCGACGTCACCCTCGGCGAGCAGCGACCGCAGCATCGCGGCGAGCTGGGCCCAGGACGCGCCCCGGGCCAGGCTCAGCAGGGCGACGCCGGTCTCCTCGACGGCGGCGGTGATCGCCGCGGTGACCGTGACCGGGGCGCGCAGCACGAGCCCGGCGGCGTCGTGCCGGGCGAGCGTCCGCAGCTGCCGCACGATCTCCTCGGGCTCGCCGAGGCCGACCCCGAGCACCAGGGCGTGCTGCGGCAGCGCCGGCTCGTCGAGCGGGTCGTGGATGGCGACCCCGCCGATGCCGCCGGGCCGGTCGCCGTCCCCGAGCACCAGGTCCAGGAGGGTGCCGCCCAGGTCGTCGAGGACTCGGCCGAGGCTGGCGTGCGGGCGCAGGTTCACCGAAACGAGCACCTCCCGAAACTAGGCGCGGAAACCTCAGCCTAGTTCGTCGAGGGGTACGAATTCAGCCCCTGGATTCGTCTGCGTGGACTAACTGGCCGGTTCGCGGCGCCGCGCCGGGTTGCCGGCCGCCGCAGCCGCGTACAGCCACGCGAACACCGCCCACATCCCGGCGAAGATCAGGCCGACCACGACGTAGGCGACCGTCCACAACACCAGTGGTGTGTCCGTCTTGCGTTCCCGCTGCAGGAACGAGATCTCGGAGACGAAGTCGCGCTGCCCGGACGCGGCGGCGATCACCGGGGCGTTAGCCGCCGGGTCGGCGGGCGCGTAGACCGGGGCGAGCGCCATCAGGCGGTTCGCGACGTGCAACCGGATACCGGTCTTCCACTGCCCGAAGACCGGCAGCGGCTCGGCTGTGCGGTAGGCGCCCGGGCCGATCTTCTCCAGCGGCGCGGAGTAGAAGTCCCCGCCCTGCCAGGCGAAGCCGGTGAGCCAGACGGCGTCGTCGGCGAGGTCGGGCCGGGAGATCGTCACGGTCGCGTCCACCCAGCGGGGGGTGCCACCACCGTGCGGGTTCGAGATCTCCTGACCGGCCGCGGCCTCCGTCAGCCGGACGTCGGCGGTGAGCCCGGGCGGCGGGGCGAGCGGGACGGCGACCGCCGCCATCAGCGCGACCACCCCGAGCGCTCCGGCCAGTCCGGTGGCGTGCCGGGCGCCGAACGCCTCACGCGGGCGGGCCCCCGCGGCGACGTCCTCGATCCGCCGGTACTGCCACGCGCCGACCAGCGCACCCGCAACACTGGCGGCGGCGCCGAAGACCAGGAACAGGCCGAGGTCCGCGGACGGCCACGGGTCCGGCATCAGCCACTGCGAGAACGCCCACTCGCCGAGCAGGCCGAGGGTGCCGCTCGCCAGCCCGGCGACCACCGGGAACAGCGGGCCGCGCACCAGCAGCGCCACGATCTCGATCACCACCGCCTCGGCGGCGTACGGCAGCAGCGATGCGACGTGCAGGTCCGCCACCAGCGGGATGATCGAAAAGACGGCCCGGGTCACGAGCAGCACGGCGACCACGATCAGCGCGCCGCCCGGCCCCCACGACAGGCGCCCGCAGACGAGCGTCCAGCTGCCGATCAGGCCGACGAGCACCACCTGGGCGAGCATCGGGAACTGCGGCACGCCGAGGTCGAACTCCATCAGGAACGCCGACGCGCCCATCATCCACGCGCCTGCGAGCACCGGGCCGAGCAGCCGTGCGAGCGGGCCGGTGGCGCCGACCTGGCGGGCTTCGGCGAGCAGCAGCTGCAGGCCGATCACCACACCGACACCGCCGCCGATCATCAGCACGTGGGTGGGGCCCCACTCGGTGACGTCCTGGCCGAAGAGCCGGTGCCAGACGTCGTCGAGCGGGAAGCCGGCGATACCGACGAGCCCGGTCAGCATCATCTGGACGCTGCCCATCGGCACCCGCCAGTGCGGGCCGAGCTTGAAGGTGCGCTTGGGCAGCTTTCCCTTGGCCAGCGCGGCAGTCAGCACTCCGCTGGCGAAGATGCCCATCAGTCCGAAGTAGATCGGGTAGTGCGACGGGTTCGCCAGCGGGCCTTCGTCGCGGCCGAGCTCCATGTGGATCGGGACGTCCCAGTAGACGCCGATCAGGGCGGCCATCCCGGAGAGGAAGGCGACGAACATCGGCAGCGCGGCCCAGCGCGGCAGGCCGGACAGCTCGCCCGACCAGTCGGCGAGACGGCCGACGAGCGTGCGTTTGCCGGCGCGCGTCCGCAGGACGAAGATCGCGAGCGGGAAGAAGACCAGCAGGAACATCAGCCCGGCGACGACGATCTGGCCGAACTGGGCACCCCCGGCCGGCGGGCTGTTCTCCTGCGCCAAGAGCATCTCGCGCGCCTTCCCGATTCCGTGAACTCAAGTAACTGTTACTGTTCGTCACACGATAAGCCGGGCGAACCACCCGGGCAAGCCCGGGGTGCCCGCAACCGGACATCCCGCACGAGGAGAAGGACAACGATGGCGCGGATCCTGGTGGCGGTGACAATGCTGGCCCTGCTGCTGGGCGGCTGCGGTTCCCCGGCGCCCGCGGCGCCGGCCGGCGAGCAGGTCGTCCGGTTCACCGTGCAGGGCGGCAAGCGGACCGCCGGCCCCGACCGCGTCGAGGTCACCCACGGCCGGGCCGTCCGGATCGAGGTCACCACGGACGCCGACGACGAGCTGCACGTCCACGGCTACGACAAGGAAGTCGAGCTGACCGCCGGTAAGCCCGGGTCGGTGGCGTTCACCGCCGACGTACCTGGGCTGTTCGAGGTCGAGCTGCACCACAGCGGGGCGAGGCTGACCCAGCTGCGGGTCGGCGCGTGACGATCGTCCTGGCCCACGGGCTCGGCGGGCGGTCCGACCTGCCGGTCCCGCTCTGGCTCGCGCTCTACGCCGGCGCGGCCGCGGTCCTCGCGTCGTTCGTCGTGCTGACGCTGTTGTGGAAGACGCCGCGGCTGCGCGGTGAAGAAGCCGGCCGGCCGCTGCCGTTCGCCCGGGCGATCGACTCCCGCGGGACGTGGATCGTCCTCAAAGGACTCGGGCTCGCCTGCCTCGCCGGGTTCCTGGCGACGGCGTGGTTCGGCCCGGACACGGCGGCGGCCAACCCGGCGCCCGCGTGGTTCTACGTGTGGTTCTGGGTCGGGCTGGTGCCGCTCTCGCTGATCGCGGGTCCGGTCTGGCGGCGGATGAACCCGTTGCGCACCTTGGCTTCGCTGTTCGGCTCCGGACGCCGTCCCCTGCCGGAGCGACTGGGCTACCGGCCCGCGGTGGCGGGCCTGCTCGTATTCCTCTGGTTGGAGCTGGCTTCCGGCCACTCCGACTCGCCCCGCCTGATCGCCGGATTCGTCACGCTCTACGCGGTGGCGCACGTGGCCGCCGGCGCGGTGTTCGGGCCACGCTGGTTCGACCGCGGTGACGGGTTCGAGGTCTACGCCGTCCTCATCGCCGGGCTGTCGCCGTTCGGACGGCGGGCCGACGGGCGGCTGGTCGTGCGCTCCCCGCTCGACGGGCTGCTCGCGCTCGGCCGCTCCCCCGGCCTGACGCCGCTGATCCTCGTCGTCCTGGGCTCGACGGCGTTCGACGGCCTGACCCGGCTCCCGTTCTGGAGCGACCTGACCGGCGACGGGCCGTCGCTGCTGCTCGGCACGGCCGGGCTCCTCGCGGCGATCGCCCTCACCGCCGCCGCGTACGCCGGCGGGATCCGGCTCACGCGGCCGTACCTGCGCCGCGGAACCGAGCCGTACGCGGGATTCGCGCACACGCTGGTGCCGATCATGGTCGGGTACACGGTGGCCCATTACTTCTCGTTCGCCGTGTTCGACGGCCAGCGCGGGTTGGATCCCGCTGTTGTCGACTACACGGTGGTGTCCACCACGGTCATCGCGCTGGTGCAGGTGGGCGCGATCGTGCTCGGGCACGTCCTGGCGGTCGGCTCGGCGCACGACCGCGCCCTCGGTGTGCTGCGCAAGGGGTACCGGACGGTCGGCCAGTACCCCTTGCTGGCGCTGATGGTCGGCTACACCGCGGTCGGCATCGCGCTCGTGTCGGGAGCGTGACGGCGGTGGACACGGCGGCGCGGGTGGTGATGATGCACCAGGGCGGCTGGGACGAGATCGCCCTGTTCACCGGCCCGGTGGCGATCATCGCCCTGCTGATCTTCCTCGCCCGCCGCCAGGTCCCGCCGGACGACGAGGAGGAAGAGGAGGACCAGTGAGTCAGCCCGCCAGCTTCGCCGCCACGTTGTAGGCCTCCACCAGCAGCTTCGCCCCCGGCACGCGCCGCCGCGGCTCGACGCGGACCGTGCGGCTCTCCCCCGGCAGCAGCCAGAAGTAGTTGTCGCCGTACTTGGTCGGCAGCACCCGATCGGTTCCGTTGTGCTCCCGCAGGGACAGCCGGATCATCGCCGCGACCGTGCGACCGTCGTTGCGGACCGTCGCGGTGAACGCGTCGCCGTCGGGGCGCAGCGTTGTGCTCAGCCGGGCGCCCGGGAGCTGGTTGAGCGCGCGCATCGCCGTGTCGCTGCGGTAGCGCCAGTACGTGTTCTCCGACCGCACCGCGCCGCGGGTGTCGGTCAGGGTCAGCCGCAGCAGGTGCAGGTCCGGGTGCCCGGCCTCGAACGGGACCGTGAAGGCCGCCGCGCCCGAAATCGGGGCCACGTCGAGCTTCTGCTGCTGCGCCGGCCCCAGCGCCGCGCCGTCCAGGCCGTACAGCCGCGCGGTGGCGGTGACCCCGGTGAGCGCGGCCGGGGTGTGGTTGACGACCCGGACCTGCCACGTCGTGAGGTCGGCCTGGACGTGGTGGGCTTCGCAGCCCTTGCGCGCGCCGTAGTAACTGCCGTTGACGTCGAGGTCGTAGTCGTAGGTCTGCCAGACCGTGCTGTGCCACGCCGGGTGCGACATCCACAGCAGCACACCGGTGGCGTCGTTCCACAGCTTCGTGTTCCACGCCTCGAAGATCGCGCGCATGCTTTCGTAGTTGACGAACTGCGCCTTGCGGCAGAACTCCGCCAGGCTCGTCGACGGCGCGAGCCGCGCGTCGATCGCCGCCAGGTAGCTCTGCGGTGACTGGTTGCCGTTGGTCGACCAGTCGTGCAGGAACCACGGCGCGCCGATCGGCCAGCCCGGGTCGTCCGGCCCGACGAGGTTGCGCATGCTCTCGACGACCGACACGGTCGGCAGCCCGATCTCGCTCCAGAACCCGTACTTGCCGCCGGTCGCCTCGCCGGTGAAGTACCGCTTCGGGTCCTGCCAGTAGTAGGGCCCGTCGCCGGTGATGACACCGCCCGCCGAGTTGCCCTGGTAGAGCAGGTCGGTGTTCGAGTGGACGATGTCGCGCAGCGCGTTGTCGATCACCGGCGGCGGGGTGCCTTCGTTGCAGCCGAACCAGACCGTCGCGCAGGCGTGGTGGCGGTAGCGCAGCACGGTGTCCTGCGCCTGCGCCAGGAAGATGTCGTGGTTGGCCGGGTCGGTCGACCAGCCGTCCCAGAACTCGTTCCACAGCAGGATGCCGTACTTGTCGCAGGCGTCGAACAGTTCCTGGCGGTAGGACGAGCCGACCCAGTTGCGGATCAGCGTGAAGTTCATGTCGCGGTGCATCGCGACGACGGCGTCGGTCCGCTCGGGGGTCATCCGGCGCAGCAGCTCGTCCCAGCCCCAGCTGCCGCCGCGGGCGAAGATCTTGACACCGTTGACGAGGAAGGTCAGCGGCTTCGGGCTGTTGTCCACCGACGCGGCATCGGTCCAGTTCTCGCCGTCGGCCGAGACCTGGATCTTGAACGTCGCGGCGTAGGCGGTCTCCCAGGTCAGCACGACCCGGTCGAACGCGGTCGCGGCGCCGAGGTCGACCTGCAGCCACTGGTTGTCGTCGTAGGCCGACGTCCAGCGGGTGTTCGCGTCGCCGTCGAAGGCCCGCTCGGGCGGGTTGCCGTCGGCGACCGACAACGAACTGGACGGCTTGCCCTGCGCCAGGTCGGTGTCCGGGTTCTTGCTGTCGACCACGGCCATCGTCCAGAGCGAGAAGCCCCAGCCGGTGGCCCGCTTGAGGCCTTGCATCCGCACGTACCGGGTGTTCTGCGGGGCGAGGTCGACGGTCTGGGTGGCCCGGCCGTCGGCGATCACGATCGGCAGGTCGTACCGGTAGCCGATCTCACGCAGGCCGATCTTGGCCGTCCGGCGGTCGCTCGTGGCCGCGCCGATCGCCGCGGTGAGCGTCAGGTCGTACAGGTTCGGGTCGCCGTAGCCGTTGGGCCACCACAGCTTCGGGTTCTTGACCTGCTGCTTCGGGAACACGACGTCGGTGCTCTGCCCGGCCGGGACGGTGACCGTGCTCGACACGGTGACCGGGCCGAAGGCGGCGGTGACCTTGACCCGCTGGGCCGTCGCGGCGGCGTTGCGCACCGGGACGGTCAGGGTGACCTCGGCGAGGCCCGGGCCGGGCACCTTCGTGTCGACCCGGACGTCGCCGAGCACGGCGGCGCCGGTTGAGCGCAGGCGCACGTGGTCCCAGATGCCCGACGCGCGGTCGCGGACCGCGGGCATCCAGTCCCAGCCGGAGACCGCGAGGTAGGTCGGCGAGTTGTCGAACATCGTGCTGCCGGCGTCGACCCAGGAACTGCCGTTGGAACCCTTGTCGCCGGGGCTGCCGGGCCGCGGCATCGGCGAGATCTTCACGGCGAGCGCCTGCTCACCGGTGCGGCGCAACGCCGCGGTGACGTCGTGGGCGCCGCGGCCGAACGGGTGACTCTGGGTGGCGATCTCCGCGCCGTTGAGCCAGATCTGCGCTTCGTGGTTTACACCGTCGAACTCGAGCCACACGTGCCGGCCCGGTGAGGTGTCGAGGCCACGCGGGAGGCCGAAGCGGCGGCGGTACCACCACGCGTGCCGGGAGAGCGCCTCCGGGACGTGCATATTGTTCATGCCGGCCACCGGGTCGGGCAGCTGCCCCTGCTCGACGAGCGAGGCCAGCACCGTGCCGGGGACGGTCGCCGGGAGCCAGCCGCGGGTGTCCACCGTGGCAGCGGAGAGGGCCTTGCCGTCCCCGGTGGGCGCCCAGTCGTCCATCGTGAGCACCCAGCCGGACTCGAGCGGCACGGTGCCGTCGGCCGCGACGGCGAGCGCGGGCGGGTCGTCGTGCGGACGCACCGGGAAACTCGTCCAGCCGTGCACCGCCGGGCGGTTCTGCGGGCCGGTGCCGAACACCTGGAAGCCGTTGAGACCCAGGGGGTTCGTCGTCGAGCGGCTCGACGCGGAGAAGCGGACCCAGCGCGCGGTGACGGCCGGGAGCGGGATCGTCACGACGCCACCGGCGCCGGCGTCGCTGTGGTGGACCGTGCGCCAGGCCTTGCCGTCGCCGGAGACGTCGAGGTCGAACACCGTCGCGTAGCTCGACAGGATCTCGAAGCCGCTGGTGTGGGACCGGGACGCGGCGGCGTCGAACGCCGGGTCGCCGGGCTTCGCCTCGAAGGTCAGCACGACCGAGTCGAGCCGGCACTGCGCCTGCAGGTCGACGACGATCCACTGGTCGTCCCCCTGCGCGGCGCGCCAGCCGGAGCCGCGGACGCCGACCTGGGCCAGGCCGTCGACGGCGAACTCGGCCGGGGTCGCGGCGTAGTCGGCCGAGGACACCTGCACCGGCCGGAACAGCGCCAGATCGGTGCGCGCGGCTTGGCCCTCGGCCACGGCGGGCGCCGCGGCCGCAACACCGGGCAGGACGGCCGCCAGGCCGAACCCGGCCAGCAGCCCGGTCCCGGCGGCCAGGACGTGCCGCCGGGAGACGGCGGCCACCTCCACGGGTTCGACGTCCGGGCCGATGCCGTACTCCTCCGCCATGTGTACTCCGTTCTCGAGCGGCAGCCGTGAACGGGGCGCGGGGACCTGGCGGGGCGTCGGCACCGTTGGCTGACAACGTTGCCAGAAAGCTTCGGCGCCGGCCGCCAGGGCCGTCAAGACGACAAGGAAGACAAGAATTAGGAATAATGACATCGATGTCGGCAAGGGCGGTCGTGATGCCCCGCTGAGCGGGCACCGCTACGGTTGCATCGACTCCGCAGCGAACCGGTCCCGGGAGGCCCAGATGGTCCAGGTCGAACGCACTGTCACCGTGCGCACGCCGGTCGAGCTCGTGGCGGCATATTTGGCGGACTTCGCGCACACCGAGGACTGGGACCCCGGCACGGTGACGTGCACCCGCACCGACGCGGGCCCGCTCGAGGTCGGCGCGCAGTGGCACAACGTGTCGGAGTTCCGGGGCAAGAAGACGGCGCTGGACTACCGCCTGACGCGGCGGGACTCCGGGCGCGTGACGTTCGTCGGGGAGAACAAGACCGCGACGTCGACCGATGACTTCACGCTGACCTCGGGCCCGGACGGCACGGAGGTCCGGTACCAGGCGACGATCGTGTTCCACGGACTGGCGAAACTGGCGAGCCCGTTGTTGAAGCGGGAGTTCGAGCGGCTCGGGGACGAAGTGGTGCCGGAACTGACGCGGGCGCTCGGCAAGCTGGGCTGACGCGGGGGCCGTCAGGCGTGGGCGTGGCCCACCGCCAGCTCGACCGCCGAGGCCAGGTCGTCCACCCGAGGGAATCCCCGGTCACCGAGGTGGGTCCACCCCGGCCCCGCGGTGCCGACCACCCGTCCGAGGTCACGTACGCGCGCCGCGAGCAGGTCGTCGGCCGTCGGGGGTGCGAGGGACCACAGGAGCACCAGCACCGGGTCCAGGCGGGCCGCCAGGTCGGCGACCGTCTCGGCCGGCACCAGCTGGCCGAGGTACGCGACCGGCACCCCTGCCTCGGCCAGGGTCGCCCGGAGCGCCTCCATCGGGAGGGAGTGCCGTTCGGAAGGGCAGCAGGCCAGCAGCACCGGACGGCCCGGCACCGCGGCCGGGAAGCGGCGGCTGAACCGCTCGAACGCCAGCGAGATCTCGCTGGTCAGCGCCCACTCCGACGCGAAGCACACGTCGCCGCGCTGCCACCGGTCGCCGAGGCCGCGCAGGACCGGGGCCAGGACGTCGGTCCAGGCGGCGGCCGGGCCGAGGGTGCCGATCGTCTCGTCGAGGAGCCCGGCGACCGACGCGTACCGCAGCTCGTCGGTGGCGTCCACGAGCTCGCGGACACGGCGGGCGGCCGGCACGTCGGGCGAGTCGCCCGGTGGGCCGGCGAACGCCGCGGCGGCGGCCTCCCGCACCGGCATGCCCCGCGCGGAGAGCCGTTGCATGTGCTGCAGGCGGCGGACGTCGGCGTCGGAGTACCGGCGGTGCCGCCCCGCGCCGACCGGCGGGCCGATCCCGTAGCGCGCGCTCCAGCTGCGGAGGGTCACCGGCGACACGCCGAGCAGCTCGGCCACCTTGCCGGGCGCCCAGACGGGCGGCGTGTCGACGTTCTCGGGTTCCACCGTGTCCCTTCACCTCACCGGACGGCGAATGGGCCGAAGCTTAGCGACGCGAACCGCACCCCACCCGGGACGACACGGCGACGCTCCGCCGGACGAAGCCGGCGCAGGGGACGCGGCGGCGGGGCGTCGGCCGGCCGCGTCCCCCTTCGGCGCCGCCCGGCGCCGGTGATCCGGCCCGCGTCAGCCGGATCCCGCCGACCGCGGGGTGTGGCACCCACCGCGGCCGGGGAAACAGGGATGCCAGCCCACGCTATACCTCGGACGCAACGCTTGTGCATCGTTATCCCTCGGATGCCGCAGCGATCCTGCGCCGGAAGAGTGATCTCACGCCTTGGTGGGTACCACGTCCGGCAGGAGGCAAACTCGATGACGGACCCCCGTACCGCGCCCGTGACCACCACCGACGCCGGAATCGTGACCGTCCGGTGCGCGGGCGAGGTCGACGTCGGCGCCGCGCCCCACCTCCGTGACGCGCTGCGCGCCCCGATCCGCGGCCACGCCCGCGGGGTCGTCGCGGATCTCTCCGCGGCCACCTTCTGCGATTCGATGGTCTTGACCGTGCTGTTCGAAGCCCACCGCGACGCCCAGGCGCACGACGTCCCCTTCGCCATCGCGGCGGATGGGCCCGCGGTCACCCGGCCCCTGGAGCTCCTGGGCCTGGACCGGCTGCTGCCGCTGCACCCCGCGGCCGCCGCGGCCCGAGCGGCCGTCACCGGCACCCCCGAACCGCGCCGCCCCTGAACCGGGGAAGGTCCACAAAGGACCGGCCGGCGTCAGAACAGCACCGGCCGGCCCGCGGCGATGATCTCCCACCGGCGGGGCGCCGCCTCGGCGTGCCAGACCGCGAACCGGGCGGCGGCCGCCACGCTCAGGTGCACGCCGGGCCCCAGCTCGGTCACCACGTACGCCCGGTCCTTGCCGTCGCAGAGCACCAGCTCGCCCAGGTGCCGCCGGGCCCGCAGCTCCGCGGCGCAGCGGTCCCCGGCGGCACCGTCGTCCAGGCAGCGCAGCAGGTCGCCGATGGCCTGGGCGGCCGTGCCGAACGTCGCCCACCGGTGCCGCGGAACCGGCTCCCCCAGCCGCCACGGCAGGAAGTACGCCGTCCAGCTCCACCCCGGCCCGGTCTGCGCCGTGCGCTCCCCCGGGCTCGGTTCGGCGGTCCGCGGCACGATCGTGTTCCACGGTGCGGGCACTGCCGGGCTCACCGGCTCCTCCTCGTCCCCCGCGCCGGCCGGCGCTGCGCGGACGCTAGGGACCACCGATGAAATCCTGGTGAACCGCCTCGTCGAGCACCGCCCGGTGGGTGCGCCGCAGCTCCTCGCCGGGCGGGACGCCCAGGTCTTCGGCCAGCCGGGTGCGGATGCGGCCGAACACCGCGATCGCCTCGGCACGCCGGCCGGTGGCCTGCAGCGCCCGCATGAGCAACACCGCCAGCGGCTCGCGCAACGGCTCGAGCGCGAGCACGGCGGACAGCTCCTCGGCGGCTTCCGCGGCCCGGCCCAGCCGCAGCTGCCACCGCGCCTTCCGCGTCCACAGCGTGCTCCGGCGCTCGGTGAGCCGTAACCGCTGCCCCTCCGCGAACGGCCCGGGCAGCCCGGCGAGGGGCTCGCCGTGGAAGAGCCCCAGCGCGGCGGCGCAGCTCGCGACGGCGGCGGCCGGGTCGCCCGCCTCCTCGGCGGCGCCGATGTCCGCGTCGAGCTCCGCCAGCCGGGCCGCGTCGATCCGCACCCCTTCGGCGGCGAACCGGTAGCCGCCGCGGGTGCGGCCGATCACCGAGTCCGGCGTGCGCTCGCCGGGCCCGCGCAGGCACTTGCGCAGCCGGTGCACGTACACCGGCACCACCCGGCCCCCGGTGCCGGGCGGCTCCAGCCCCCACACGCCGTCGAGCAGCTCGGACTGGCTGACCGTGTCACCCGCGCGCAGCACCAGCGCGGCCAGCAACGCCTGCTGGCGCACCGGGCCGAGGTCGAGCGGGCTGCCGCCCCGCCACGCGCGCAGCGGGCCCAGCACCGAAAACCGCAGCCCCGGCACCGGGTCCGGCCCGGCCGGGAGCAGCACCGGCGCGTCGTCCACAATGGACGGCGAAGACCCGGCACGCGGGCTGACGATGCCGTGGTCGAACGCGTAGACGACGGCGGCGGCCCGGTCGCGCAGGCCCAGCTTGGTGAAGATGCGGCTCAGGTGGCTCTTCACGGTCAGCTCCGAGACGACCAGCGCGCCGGCGATCTCGGTGTTGGTCAGGCCACGGCCGGCCGCACGCAGCACGTCCAGCTCGCGCGGCGTCAGCAGGCCCGGCGGCGGGCCCCCGGACCCGTCGGCGGCCGCGCGCCGGTAGGTCGTGAGCACGCGGGCCGTCACCGCCGCGTCGAGCCAGGCGTCACCCGCGGCCACCGCGCGCACCGCCCGGATGAGGTCTTCGGCGGGCGAGTCCTTGAGGATGTAGCCGACCGCGCCGGCGCGCAGGGCGCCCGCGAGCAGCTCGTCGTCGTCGAACGTGGTCAGCGCCAGCACCGGCGGCCGGGCGCCGGCCCGCCGGAGCCGCCGGGTCGCCTCGATCCCGTCGACGTGCTTCATCCGCAGGTCCATCACGACGACGTCCACCTCGGCGGCGGCCAGCGCCGCGGGGACGTCCGCGCCGTCACCGCACTCCCCCGCGATGACGAACCCGTCGCGGTGGCGCAGGATCCGCCGCAGCCCGGACCGCACGAGCTCCTGGTCGTCGACGAGCAGGACCCGGACGACGTCGGCGTCCGTCACGATGCGGCACCCGCCGGCACGCTGACCGCCACCACCCAGTCCGTCCCTTCCGGTCCCGCGCTGAACTCCGCGCCCAGTTGTCCCGCCCGCGCGGCCATCCCGGTCAGGCCGGACCCGCCCGCGGCGGTCGGCAGGGCCCCGGCCGGGAGCCGGTTGCGGACGGTCAGCCGCGCTTCGCCCGCGCCGATGGCCAGCCGCATCCGCGCCGGCGCCCCGGCGCCGTGCTTGGCCACGTTGGCCAGGGACTCCTGCGCGATGCGGTACAGCCCGAGCCCCGCCAGGTCCGGCACCCCGGCCGGGTCGCCGTGCCGCTCGTAGTGCACCGCCAGGCCGGCCGCGCGGGTGCGCTCGACCAGCGCGCCGATGTCCCGGGCGTCCGGCAGCGGGCGGGTGCCGGCGGGCGCCTCGGCGAGCAGCCCGACGGTCCGGCGGATGTCGGCCATCGCCGCCCGCCCGACCCGTTCGGCCTCCTCGAGCCCCTCCAGGGCCTCCTCGATGTCCCGGTCCTGCTTCAGGGCGTGCCGGGTGCCGGTCAGGTGCAGCAGCGTGATGCTCAGCGAGTGCGCGACGACGTCGTGGACCTCGCGGGCGATCCGCTGCCGTTCGGCGAGGACGGCCTGGTCGCGGGCGGAGTCGCGGGCCGCGCGCTCGGCTCCCAGCGCCCGCACGTACCAGCGCATCATGACCCCGCCGGCCAGGCCGAGCAGCACCGCGGCGACGTAGACCGGGAACCCGACGAGCCCGACCCGCGCCGAGGCGACGCTCAGCGTCGCGACGCTCGCCGCGGCGACGCTCAGCGCCACCACCGGCCGGGCGATCGCCGCCGTCTCGGCGGTGAGCACCACCAGCATGACCGGGGCGAAGTCGGGGACAACCGGGTCCGACAGGAGGATCGCGACCGCCGCCACCACGGTGAGCGCCTTCAGCCACGGCGGCGCGATCCGGCCGGTGACGGCCCAGCCGAGCGCCGTCACGACCGCGAGCAGCCCGCCGAGCGCGATCGGCGCGGGCGGCACCAGCGCCCCGCGCTGCGCGACGGCGGCGACCGCCAGCACGGCCCCGAAGGCGCTCACCCCGACCGGGACCCACCACGGGAGCGCGATCCCGGCCCGGCCGATGCTCGTCTCCAGGCGGCTCCGGACCCCGCTCACCACCCTCACCCGCCCAGCCTAGGAACTCCGCCGCACCGGCGCATCCTGCCCCGGGAGGACGCCGGGGTTCACCGGGATTTCATCGGCCCAGGTCCGTCCACTGTGGCCGGCTGCCGTCCGGGTCCGGCAGGCTGATCGACGCGACCCGCTCGGCGCTGATCCGGCGCGCCCTCGATCGGGTGGATCGGCGTGCCGGCGCTGTGACCGGCCCGTATCGTCCGCCATGGGAAGTCCACAGTGGACAGGGGAGGTTTCCGTGCGCGTGACCCAAACCGCGCTGGCGGCGCTGGCGGCCTGCGGGCTCGTGGTGCTTTCGGTGCCGTTCGTGCGGTCCGCGCAGGCCGACCCGCTGCCCGGCGGCCTCGGGCCGTGCGTGCCGGGCAGCTGCCCGGGGACCCACCCGCCGGTCGGAAACGGCTCGTTCGCCGGGCGTGACAACGGCATCAACGTCTTCGTCGGCGGCAGCATGCGCGTCACCGGCAGCGCCGCCGAGGCCGAGGGCCGGGTGGTCGTCGGTGGTGACTTCACCCTGCGGAAGACGTCCGGCTCCTCGATCTACAACGTCGGCGTCGCCGGGGTCGGCTCCCGGGTGCCGCCGCCGGACGGCGCCGACTACCTGACCGTCGGCGGGGACCTCACGGTCGCCGAGCGGCAGCGGCTCGACGCCGTCGGCGACTCGGCCGGCGGGGTGGTCCGCCACGCCGGGACGGCCACCGGCACCGTGCTCGGCACGCTCGTGCACGATCCGGCGGCGATGAAGCCGTACGCGGGGCTGCGGGCCGGGCTCACCGCGGCCAGCGAATGTTATGCCCGCACCGCCGCGACCGGGACCGTGGAGAACCAGAACTACCAGACCCTCTTCACCGGCGACGGGAAGTCCGCACTGCAGGTCTTCACCGTCACCCAGGACATCGCCGGGCGGGGCGGCAGCACGCAGGGCATCGTGTTCACCGGCATCCCCGCGGGCGCGACGGTGCTGGTCAACCTCACCGGCGGCGTCCGGACGATCAACACCTACAGCGGCACCCTCGACGACAACGACCCGCTGAACCGGCTGCGCCCCCGCCTGCTGTGGAACTTCCCGGAGGCGACGACGGTCCAGCTCATCGGCAGCGGCATGTTCCAGGGCAGTGTGCTCGCGGGCAACCCCGGCGGCACGACGACGGTGACACTGCCCGGCACCAACGGGCGGTTCTTCACGGCGGGCGACCTGGTCCACGGCTCGAGCGCCGGCCAAGGCGGCGGCGGGCAGGAGTTCCACTCCTACCCGTTCACCGGCGACCTCCCGTCGTGCGACAAGACGCCCGAGCCGACCACGACGACCACCACGACGACGAGCCCGACACCGCCGAGCACCCCCGGCACCACCACGACGACGCCGACCACCGGCAACCCGACCACCACAACGTCGACCAGCACCACCGAACCGACCGCCACCACGTCAACGACCACCACCGAGCCGACGACCAGCACCACACCCACCTCGGACCCGACCACGCCGACCGGCCCCACCACCACGACGACCCCGGTGACCACGTCCACAACCACCGCCACCGACACGACCACGTCGTCCAGCTCGGCCACACCGGCCCCCGTGCCGACCACGCCCGGCGGCACCGGCGGTCTCCCGGACACGGGCACCGACGTGGGCCCGGTCCTCGGCCTCGGCGCCCTGCTGCTGACCGGCGGCACCGCGCTGGTGCTCGTAACGATCCGGCGGCGGACCCGCTGACCGATCCGGCCCGCGGGTCCACAAGGGACGCCGAGCCACACTGCGGACCCACGCCGGGCGTGCCACCATCGGGTGAGGCCAGGTAGGGACCGGCGGACCTAACACGGGCGTAGCACCCCGGTAATCCGCCGTCACTACGGTCCTCGGGTCATGGTGATCGGGCAGAGGGCGGACCCCGCGCCGGTGGCGCGTCCGCAAGGTGAAAAGGTGCTTGCGGAAACGACAACTGAGCAGCAGGAGCAGCGGACGACGACCACGCGCGGCCGGTGGCTGCCCGTCTTCGGGGCGGTGCTGGGCGCCGTTGCCTTCCTGCTGGTGCGCGGCAGCCTGACCGACGACACCTACATCACCCTCGCCTACGCGAAGAACCTCGCCGTGCAC
Source organism: Amycolatopsis sp. NPDC051758 (assembly GCF_044453095.1). NCBI lineage: Bacteria > Bacillati > Actinomycetota > Actinomycetes > Pseudonocardiales > Pseudonocardiaceae > Amycolatopsis > Amycolatopsis sp. NPDC051758. The sequence continues at coordinate 208,004 of NZ_JBITCJ010000002.1, forward strand.
GGCGAATGGGGCGTGATCCCCGGCTCGCCCGCGAACTCCGCGACGTCCCCGCTGAACGTCCTGCTCCTCGGCGCGCTGACCCTGGTGACACGGGTGGCGGGCGGCCCGCACCCGGTGGTGGCGCTCGGGATCCTGACCGTGCTGTGCGGCGCCGCGCTCGGCTGGGCGTGGCTGCGGGCCGGCCGGGTGCTCACGCTGCCGCCGGTGGCCGGGGTGCTCGGGGTCGCGCTGGTGCTGCTCAACCCGTTCGTGCTGTCCGCGATCGGCCTCGAAGTCCTCTTGATCCCCGCGGTGCTGCTGGTGCTCACGGTCTTCGCGCTCGAAGGCCGGCCGCTCCTCTTCGGCGTGACCGCCGGCCTGACCGTCCTCACCCGGCTCGACCTCGTGATGTTCGTCGTGGTGATCGCGGTGAGCGCCCCCGCGATCCGGCGGCGCCTGCTGCCCGCGGCCGGCGCCGCGGTGCTGACCGCCGCGCCGTGGTTCGTCGTCAGCTGGGTCGTCTTCGGCTCGTTCGTGCCCGACACGCTGGTGATCAAGCAGCTCCAGGCGGGCCTGTTCGCGCCGTGGAGCTACAGCACCGGGCCGATGATGTACTACCTCGGCTGGCCGGTGACCGTCCTGGTGTCGTTCGTGCCGGCGCTGCTCGGCGCGGTCGCGCTCGCCGCGTGGGCCGCGGCGCGGTTCGGCGTCCGGTGGCCGGACTTCCCGGCACTGGGCCCCTTCGCCGCGCTCGCCGGCGGCGGGATCCTCTACTACGTCGCCTATTCGTTCCTCGGGGTCGGCCCGTTCCACTGGTACTACGTGGCCCCGGTGACGGCGGTGAGCGCGTTCGCCGTCGCCGCCTTCGGCACCTGGTACGCCCAGACCCGCGAACGGCCGCCACTGCGGACCGGGCCGCCGGTGGCCGCGCTCGGGCTCACCGGGGTGCTGGTGCTGTGCGGCGCGGCGGTCGACGTCGCCCAGGGCGTGCCGTGGCCGTCGCCGGTGATCTTCGGGAACTGGGCGAGCGCGCAGGACTACGCGCGGGTCGGCACCGAGCTGGGCGCACGGCTCGACGGCGCGAGTGTGGCCAGTCCCGGCGAAATCGGCACCCTCGCCTACTTCTGCGAATGCACGATCGTCGACGAGTTCTCCGACCGCGGCCGGGCGGTCGCGCTGGTCGAGCAGCGGATCGCGACGGCGAACCCGCTGATGAGCCTCGCGCTGCGGGTGAACTACCACTGGCTGGACCGGTCGATCACGCCGCGCAAGCCGGAATACCGGCTGCAGTACGCCGGGGGCCCGGCGACCGGACCGGACAGCTGGCAGGTCCGGTCCGCGGCGAAGGGTGTCGGCCACTTCACCCTGACCCGGGAGCCGTGACCGCCGCGCTCATCTGAGCAGTCACCGGAAGTTCACGGGATTTCCCCTGGACGCCAGACTGCGCGGCGGGCCGGAAAGGCCATAGGGTTCGGTCATGAAGGTCGGCCTGCTCACCCGGGAGTACCCGCCGGAGGTTTACGGCGGAGCCGGGGTCCATGTGGAGTTCCTCGCCCGGGAGTTGCGGCCGCTGGTCGATCTCGACGTGCACTGCTGGGGCGCGGACCGCGCCGACGCCACCGGGCACACCGATCCGCACGGTTACCGCCAGCCGGCGTTCACGACGATGGACATCGCCGTGTCGATGGCGAACGCCCTCGAAGGCCACGACCTCGCGCACAGCCACACCTGGTACGCGAACCTGGCCGGGCACCTGGCGAAGATGACACACGGCATCCCGCACGTCGTCACCGCGCACTCGCTGGAGCCGTTGCGGCCGTGGAAGGCCGAGCAGCTCGGCGGCGGTTACCGCGTCTCGTCGTGGATCGAGCGCGAGGCCTACGAGGCCGCGGACGCGATCGTCGCGGTCAGCGGCGGGATGCGCCGGGACGTGCTCGCCGCGTACCCGGCGGTGCCGCCCGAGCGGGTGCACGTGATCCACAACGGCATCGACACGACGCTCTACCGCCCCGACCCCGGCACCGAAGTGCTGGCCAAGCACGGCATCGACCCGGACCGGCCGTACGTGCTGTTCGTCGGCCGGATCACCCGGCAGAAGGGCGTGCCGCACCTGGTGCGCGCGGCCGCGTCGCTCGACCCGGGCACGCAGCTGGTGCTGTGCGCGGGCGGCGCCGACACCCCCGAGCTGGACGCGGAGTTCCGCGACCTGGTCGCCGAGCTGGAACGCACCCGGACCGGCGTGCGCTGGATCCCGGAGATGCTGCCGCGCCCCGAGGTCGTGCAGCTGCTCACCCACGCGGCGGTGTTCGCCTGCCCGTCGGTCTACGAACCGCTCGGCATCGTGAACCTGGAGGCGATGGCGTGCGGCACCGCGGTGGTGGCCAGCGACGTCGGCGGCATCCCGGAGGTCGTCGACAACGGCCGGACCGGGCTGCTGGTGCACTACGACGAAGCTGACCCGCAGGGGTTCGAGGCGGGCCTGGCCGCCGCGCTGGACGAAGTGGTCGGCTCCCCGGACCGGGCCGCCGCGATGGGTGCCGCCGGCCGCGAACGTGCGGTCGGCGAGTTCGGCTGGAAGGCGATCGCCGAGCGGACGGTCGCCCTCTACGAGGTGTGCGGGAGGTCGTCGTGAACACTGGAGCCGACGTGCTGGGCATCGTGCTCGCGGGGGGCGAGGGCAAGCGGCTGATGCCGCTCACGGCCGACCGCGCCAAACCCGCCGTGCCGTTCGGCGGCACGCACCGGCTGGTCGACTTCGTGCTGTCGAACCTGGTGCACGGCGGCTTCCGGCGGCTGTGCGTGCTGACGCAGTACAAGTCGCACTCGCTCGACCGGCACATCTCGACCACCTGGCGGCTCTCGGCGCTGACCGGCGAGTACGTCACGCCGGTGCCGGCGCAGCAGCGGCTCGGGCCGCGCTGGTACCAGGGCAGCGCCGACGCCATCCACCAGAGCCTCAACCTCGTGTACGACGAAGATCCCGAGTACATCGCGGTGTTCGGCGCGGACAACATCTACCGGATGGACCCGCGGCAGATGCTGGAGACCCACATCTCTTCGGGCGCCGGCGTCACGGTCGCCGGGATCCGGGTGCCGCGCGCGGAGGCGAGCTCGTTCGGCGTCATCCGGACCACCGACGGCCTGATGATCGACGCGTTCATGGAGAAGCCCGCCGACCCGCCGGGCCTGCCCGACTCCCCCGAGGAGTCGTTCGTGTCGATGGGCAACTACATCTTCACCACGAAGGTGATGCTGGAGGCGCTGCATGCCGACGCCGAGAACGCCGCGTCGCACCACGACATGGGCCGCGACATCATCCCGGCGCTGGTCAAGTCGGGTGAGGCGGCGGTCTACGACTTCAGCGGCAACGTCGTGCCCGGTGAGACCGAGCGCGACCACGGTTACTGGCGCGACGTCGGCACGATCGACAGCTACTACGACGCGCACACCGACCTGATCTCCACGCACCCGATCTTCAACCTCTACAACCGCAAGTGGCCAATCCTCGCCCACCCGGGCCAGCGCGCGGCGGCCAAGTTCGTCGAGGGCGGCTCGGCCAACCAGTCGATCGTCAGCAACGGCTGCATCATCTCGGGCGCCCAGGTCGTCGACTCGGTGCTCTCGCCGGACGTGCTCGTGGAGCAGGGCGCGGTGGTGCAGGGATCGGTGCTGCTGGACGGCGCGCGGGTGGGCCGCGGCGCGGTGGTGCGGCGGGCGATCCTGGACAAGAACGTCGTGGTCCCGCCGGGGGCGCACATCGGGGTGGACCTGGCTCGCGACCGGGGGCACTACCACGTCAGCGAAGGGGGGATCGTCGTGCTCGGCAAGGGCGAACGGGCGATCTGACGAGCGGCGGCGCGCCGGGCGGTGGTCCGGCCGCGCCGCTCAGGAACGAGCCGCGGAGATGCGCTCCACCACCTGGCGCGGGTCGATGCCCCAGCGCTCGGCGAGCTCGGTGATCGAGGCTCCGGCCGCGTGCTCGGCGGCGATCATGCTGTTCACGACGCCCGCCACGCTTCACTCCTCGGTTGCAGATGCACGTGCATCTGGGATGCTACATGTTCGCTGCGAACGTCGAACAAAGTGCCTCAGGTTGCCTCGGCGAAGGTGCCACGCCGCGCATGCGACCGTCAGGCGTGCCACACCATCCCTTGTGCACCGAGCCCCTCACCGCCAAAACCGATTCGGCCCGGTCACCGCCCCGCTTTGTCCGGCTCCCCCGCCGGTTTCTGCTTATTCGCCTGCGCGCGTGTCGCGCTGAACACGGCGTCGAAGATCGGCGTCGGCTCGCCGTCGTCGCGCTTCGGCCGCTCGTCCCCCGGGGTGCGCTTTTCCTCTCCCACGCGCCCAGTTTCTGCGAAGCGGGCCGTTTTCGCGCGGGCAACACGGAAAATCGCCCGGCCGGGGGATCACCCGCGTGGCACGGTTTTCCCCTTTTCCGCCACCGGCGAAAAAGAGATTTGCGCCGCCCCATTTCCGGGCGGGACGGGAATAACCCGAGGTCCCGCGTGATTGCACCGGGCATGAAAGCAGTCGTCTTCCACCGCAACGGCGGCCCCGAGGTGCTCACCCTGACCGACCGGACCGCCGCGGAGCCGGGCCCCGGCGAGGTCCGCGTCCGGATCGTGGTGTCCGCGGTCAACCCCACCGACTGGAAGCAGCGGCGCGGCCGCGGCGCCGAAGCCGGGACCGAAGTCCCCGAAACCGTGCCCAACCAGGACGGGGCCGGGGTGGTCGACGCCGTCGGCCCGGACGTCACCGCGTTCAGCCCCGGCGACCGCGTGTGGGTGCTGCTCGCCGGCACCCACGGCCCGGCGGCCGGCACCGCGCAGGAGTACACCGTGCTCCCGGCCGGGAAGCTCGTCCGGCTCCCCGACGCCGTCGGCTTCGACGAGGGTGCCGGGTTCGGCATCCCGGCACTGACCGCGCACCGCGCCCTCACCGTAGCCGAGGACGGGCCGTCGCGGCTCTCCCCCGGCGCGCTCGACGGCCGGACGGTGCTGGTCAGCGGCGGCGCCGGCGCGGTCGGCAACGCCGCGATCCAGCTCGGCCGCTGGGCCGGCGCGACGGTGATCGCGACGGTCAGCAGCGACGAAAAGGCCGCGCTCGCCCGCGCGGCCGGCGCCCAGCACGTGCTGCGTTACCCCGACCCGGAGCTCGCCACCCGCATCCGCGAGATCGCCCCGGACGGCGTCGACTCCATCGTCGAAGTCGCCGTCGGCGTCAACGCGGGGCTGCACACCGAAGTCCTGCGCCCGCGCGGCACGGTCGCGGTTTACGGCGACGACCGCGGCACCGGGACGGTCAGCCTCGACTTCGGGGCGAACCTGTGGCAGAACACGCGCTACCAGTTCCTCGTGCTCTACACCGTCGGAGCGGACAAGCTGCGCGCCGGCGCCGAGGACATCACCGCCGCCCTGTCCGACGGCTCGCTCCGGCTCGGCGAAGAGCGTGGTGTGCCGGTCCACCGGTTCGCCCTGGCCGACACCGCGAAGGCGCACCTCGCCTCGGAAGAAGGCGCCACCGGGAAAGTGCTGATCGACGTCACGCCGGCCGGGTGACCAGCGCCTGAAGGAGGTCGGCGAGCGCGACGCCGTTGTCGTCACGGTGCTCGCGCCACCGGCCGAACAGCTCCTGCGCGGCGATGAGCAGCGCGGGTGACAGCCCGGAGTCGGCGCAGGCTTCGGCGATCTCGGCCATTTCACCCTCCCACCGCCACGCCCGGCGGCCGGCGGAGGCGATCCCCTCGGGCGCGCCCAGCGGAGTGTCCGGCAGGACGTCGGCGGCGAGCTCACGCAGCTCGTCGCCGACGCCGTGGCGCTCCGCGAGCGCGTGGGACTGCGCGGCGAGGGCGAAGGTGAGCTTGTTGTAGGAGGCGAAGGCGAGTTTGAGCGCCGACGCCGTGCCGACCGGGCCGTCCAGCACGACCGGCCGGAGGTGGGTGCCCGCGAACAGGCTCTCCAGCCGCGCGACGGCGGCCGCGGGCCCGGACAGGTAGAGCCGGGTGGTCCCGGCCGACCGCGGCGGCGGCCCGACGATCCCGCCGTCGGCGACGGTCGCCGTGCCGCCCAGGATCTCCTCGACCTCGCGGGCGTGCCGGGGGCTGATGGCGTTGGCGTCGAGGTAGACCCCGCCGAACCCGGCGACGCTCCGGGCGACGTCGAGCGCGGCGGCCGGTGGGCAGATGCTGAGGAGCACGTCGCAGCCGGCCAGCGCGGTGAGGTCGGAGACGTCGGTGAGCCCGGCTTCTTCGGCACGTCGCCGCGTCGCGGGCCCGCGCCCGGCGGAGGCCCACGAGACCGGGGTCCCACCGGCGGTGAGCACCGCCCCGACGGCGGCTCCCATCGCCCCGGGGTGCAGCAGTCCGACGGAAGTCTTCACGGTGTGCATGAGTCCTTCCTAGCGCGACCCGGCCACTCCCGAGCGGTCAGCCGGAATCGGAAGCCCGATTTCCTCCGACAGCTCCCGCGCGAGCCGCTCGTGCCGCGCAGCCTCGGTGTGCTCCCCCAGCGCCGCGTGCGACGCGCCGAGGCCGGCGAGGGCGCGGGCCTCCTGGGCGCGGTAGCCGATACGACGCGCCGTCGTCAACGCCAGGCGGTACGCCGCCAGCGCGGCCGACGGGTCATCGAGCGCCTCGTTCGCCGAGCCGAGGCTGGTGGCCGCCATCGTCAGCAGCAGCGGGTGGTTGAGCCGGGCGAGGATCGTGCACGCACGTGACGCGTGGTCGTGCGCCCGCTCCGGACGGGCGGCCGCGAGCAGGACCTCGGCGCAGTCGATGCGGCTCCACGCCTCGCCGAACGCATACTCCGTCTCGACCGCCGCGCGCACCGCCTTCTCCGCCGCCTCGAGCGCTTCGACCGGCCGGCCGAGACGGGCGAGCACCAGGCCCAGCTGGGCGGTGGCCAGGATCGTCCCCTCGCCGTCGCCGAGTTCCGACCGGATCGCCCGGGCGCGCGACGCCGAGGTCAGCGCGTCCTCCAGCTGCCCGAGCACCTCCTGGACGTTGCTGAGGTTGCCCCAGATCAGGGCGGCGACGGCGTGGCTGCCCGTCTCGCCGGCCAGCACCAGCGCCTGCCGGTAGAGCCGGACCGCGTCGGGGTAGCGGCCGAGCATGCCGTGCAGCGTGGCCATCCGGGCGAGTGCCGCCGCCTCGGCCGCGCGGTCGCCGGACTCCCGGACCAGCCGAAGCCGCTCTGCCGTGGTGTCGACGGCCTCGGCGAGCCGGCCCGTCTCCCAAAGCGCGCTCGTGAGGTTCGCCAGGCTCAGCTGCCGGGCGTGCGGGTCGCCCAGCCGGTCCGCGGCGCGCGCTCCCGCGTGGGCCAGCGCCGTCAGCTCGTCGCGGTGCCCCTGCTCGCGCAACGCCGCCACCGCGCGGTCGGTGATGCGCCAGACGTGCTCGTCGTGTCCCTCGATCGCGCAGACGGCGACGAGGTTGGCGCGTTCCTCGGCGACCGGGAACTCGCCGTCGCGGTAGTGGTCCAGCAGCCGCTCGAACGCCGCCGCGGCCTCCTCCGGGCCGGCTGCCTCCCGCGCGTGCTCGGCGAGCAGGTCGTGGAAGCCGTACCGGCCCGGCGCGGGCTGCCGGAGCAGGTGGACGTCGAGCAGGTCTTCCAGCAGCCGCTCGGTTTCCGCGACGCCGGCGCCGTACAGCGCGGCCGCCGCGGGCGCCCCGAAGTCGCCGCCCGGGTGGCACCCCAGCACCCGGAACAGCCGCCGCTGCGCGGGCGTGAGGTCCCGATAGGACAGCGAGAACGCGGCCGCGACGTCGCGGCCGCCCGCGCGCAGCTCCCCGAGCCTCGACCGCTCGGAGCCGAGCCGGGCGACCAGGTCGTCGACTGTCCACTGTGGACGCGCTTGGAGCCGGGCGGCGGCGATCCGCAGCGCCAGCGGGAGGTACCCGCACAGCCGCGCGACACCCGCGCCGGACCGGCCACCGGCCGCCGCGCCGAACAGGGCTTCGGCCTCGGCCGGGGGCAGCACGTCCAGGCAGAGCGCGAGTGCGCCGTCGACCGCGGCGAGCCGCCGCCGGCCGGTCACCAGGACCCCGGCGCCGCGGTCGCCGGGCAGCAGCGGCACCACCTGCCCGGCGTGCGCGGCGTTGTCCAGCACAACGAGCAGCCGCCGCCCGGCGACCCGGGACCGCCAGAGCGCGGCCCGCTCGTCGAGCCCGTCCGGCTGCCGGCTCGCGGGCACGCCGAGCTGCAGCAGCAGGGCCGCGAGCGCGGCTTCGGCCGGCAGCGGGTCCCGGCCCGGGGTGTGCCCGTGCAGGTCGACGAACAGCTGCCCGTCCGGGAACTCGCGGGCGGCCCGGTGCGCGACGCGCACGGCGAACGCCGTCTTCCCGGCCCCGGCCATCCCGTCGACCACCACCGGCCGCCCGCCGCGCAGCGCCTCGAGCGCGCCGGCGACCTCGGCCGCCCGGCCGGTGAAGTCCGGCACGTCGTACGGCAGGAAGCAGCGCCCGGGTTCTTCGTGCAGGAGCTGCTCGTAGAGCGTGCGCAGCGACGCTCCCGGGGAGATCCCGAGGTCGTCGGCCAGCCGCCGCTTCGCGCGCTGGTAGGCGTCGATCGCGTCGGCCTGCCGCCCCGCCCGGTGCAGCGCGCGCATGAGCAGCCCGACCAGGCCTTCGCGCAGCGGGTGCTCGGCGACCAGCGCGGTCAGCTCCGCGACGGCGTCCCCGGAACCGGCGTCGACTTCGGCGGCCAGGCACCGCTCCAGGACGGCCAGCCGCCGCTCCGCCAGGCGTTCGGCGTCCGGGCGCAGCGCGGCGCTGTCCACCCCGGCGAGCGCCGGTCCCCGCCAGCAGGCCAGGGCTTCCCGGAGTTCACCGCGGGCGACCCGGTCCTCGAAGACGTCGAGGTCGAACACGTCCGGCCGGAGCGTGAAGCCGGGTCCTTCGGCGGTCAGGACGTCTTCGCCCGCGCCGGCCGCGACGAGCGTCCGGCGCAGTGCCGTGGTCAGGTTGCGGACCTGCCGCACCGCCGTGGCCGGCGGCTCGCCGTCCCAGACGACGTCGACCAGCCGGGCCACCGGCACCACCCGGCCCGCGCCGAGCAGCAGCGCCGCCAGGATGCGTTCCTGCCGCGGCCCGGCCGGCCCGATCGGCCGCCCGTCGCCGAGCACTCGCACCGGACCCAGGACGCGGAACTCCATGGCTCACCCCGCGGGCGAGGTTAACCGGCCTTCGCGCGGTGCCGGTGCGGAAGTGATGCAGCTGTGATGCGCCGTCCCGGCAGGGTCGTCGCCGGTCCACGAAGAAGGGAAACCAGATGCGCAAGTGGGGTTACGCGGCGTTGGGGACGGTCCTGGCCGCGGCGGCGGTCGCCACGCCGGTCGCGGCGTCGGCCGGGGAGCAGGGCGGCGGTGGCGGGCAGGACTGCCGGCGGGCGTTCGACCACGCCGTGTGGGAGGACATGGACAGCTACAACAAGCGCGACGCCGCCCGGTACAGCGCGATCATCCACCGCGACATGGTCACGGTGGGCCGCAAGGGCAACCTCTACATCGGCTACGACGCGAACGTGACCCCGGTGCTCGAGCAGCAGTTCAAGGTGCCCTACGAGTACTCGATGCCGTGGACGGTGGTGCACACCGTCATCGAGAACTGCCAGATGGGCTTCGCGATCCTCGACGCGCACTACCTGGAGCCGTCACACGGCATCGACCGGCACTACACGATCAGCCTGACGCTGGTGCGCGACCACGGCCGGTGGCAGGTCGTCAAGGACACGGTCACCGACGTCGTGCCCTGACTTGACTTCAAGGGTTCTTGAAGTCCGAGACTCGGGGTGTGGAAGCGATCATGGCCACCCGCTTCGGCGGGCCCGACGTCCTGGAACCCGTCGAACTCCCCACCCCCGAGCCCGCCGCCGGGCAGCTCCGGGTGGCCGTCGCCTTCGCGGGCGCGGGCTGGCTGGACACCCTGATCCGGCGCGGCGACGGCCCCGCCGCGTTCCCGGTGCACCCGCCGTACGTGCCGGGCGGGGCGGTGGCGGGCACGGTGACGGCCGTCGGGCCCGGCGTTGCCGAGGACTGGCTCGGTGCGCGGGTCGTGACTCGCGCACCCGGGGGTGGGTACGCGGACACCGTGCTCGCCGACGCCGGGTTCACGTTCCGGGTGCCGGACGGGCTCGCGCTGCCACGCGCGCTGGCCGTTCTCGACGACGGCAGCACCGCGGCGGCGCTGCTCGAGAAGACCCCGGTGTCCCGCGGAGACAACGTCCTGGTGGTGCCGGGGGTGGGCGGGCTCGGCAGCCTGCTGGTGCAGCTGGCCCGGGCCGAGGGGGCGGCCGTGATCGCCGCGGTCCGGGGGCCGGAGAAGGTCGCGCTCGCCGAGGAGCTGGGGGTTCGGGCCGTCGACTACGCGAACGCGGACTGGACCGGGCAGGTGCCGGGCCCGGACGTGGTGTTCGACGGAGTTGGCGGCCCGCTGGGCGCCGCGGCACTAGCGCTCCTGCGCGACGGCGGCCGCTTCTCCGGCTACGGCATGAGCAGTGGCGCACAGACCGCCCTCACCGCCGCCGACCGCCGCCGGCTGACGGTGACGGACATGTCCCAGCTCCCGGAGTTCTGGCCGGACACGCCCAGACGGGTGCGGCAGGTGCTGGCGGAGACCGCGGCGGGCCGGTTGACACCGGTCGTGGGGCGGATCTACCCGCTGCGAGAGGCCGCGGTGGCGCACGAGGACATCGAACGGCGGCAGGTGACCGGGAAGATCCTGCTCCGCACCGGAGCCGCGGACTCCTGAGCCCGCGGCCCGGCGCACGAAGACGTCCGACATCGGCGAGCTGCCGTACCGGACCGCGACCCGCTACCAGACCACCGGGCCGGGCCCGACTGGGCCATTCGGCGCCACCGCCCCCACGGCACGCTCTACGATCGCCCGCGGAGGTGGGGCGTGGAGCCGTTGGGTCCGGGTGAGCCGGCGCAGGTGGGGCGGTACCGGCTGCTCGCCGCGGTCGGCGAGGGAGGGATGGGCCGGGTGCTGCTCGGGGTCGCCCCCGACGGCCGGCTGGCCGCCGTCAAGCAGGTCCACCGCGGGTTCGCGAGCGACCCCGGGTTCCGCGAGCGGTTCCGCCGCGAGGTCGAGGTCTCGCGGCTGGTCTCGGGCGCCTACACCGCGGCGGTGATGGACGCCGACGCACACGCGCCGACGCCGTGGCTCGCTTCGGTGTTCGTCGCCGGGCCTTCGCTGCAGGAAGCCGTCGACACCACCGGCCCGCTGCCGCCGGCCGCGGTGCGGCACCTGGCCGCCGGGCTGGCGTCCGCGCTGATCGGCATCCACCGCGCGGGGCTGGTGCACCGGGACCTCAAGCCGGGCAACGTCCTGCTGGCCGACGACGGCCCCCGCGTCATCGACTTCGGCATCGCGCGCGCCGCCGAGGGCGGCACCGACCTGACCCACACCGGCGTCATCCTCGGCTCACCCGCGTTCATATCGCCGGAACAGGCCGAAGGGCGGCCGCTGACCCCGGCGAGCGACGTCTTCTCCCTCGGCGCGCTCCTCGTCCTCGCCGCCACCGGGCACAGCGCGTTCGCCGGGGCGTCGGCGCCGCAGTCGCTCTACAACGTTGTCCACACACACCCGGACCTGCGGTTCCTCTCGCCTGAGCTGCGCGCCCTGGCCGAGCCGTGCCTCGCCAAGGATCCGGCCCGGCGGCCGACACCCGCGCAGCTGCTGGAGCTGCTCGGGCCCCTGCCGCCGGTTCAGCGCCCGTGGCCGCCCGCCGTGCACGCGCTCATCGCACGCCACCAGGCCGACGTCACGGCCGTGGTCACCAAGCCGCCGAAGCCCCGGCGACGCGGCCGCCGGGCCCTGCTCGCCGCGGCGGCGGCCGTCGTGGTCGCGGCCGGCACGATCACCGCCGTCACCGTGCTGAACGGCGACGACGGCGCGACCGCCGCCCCGGCGAGCAGCAGCGCCCCGCCGCCGGTCACGACGAGCACGTCCGCGCCGAATCCGGACCCGCTCGGCCCGGACAAGCTGCGCGGGGTCGACCTGTGCAAGCTGCTCCCGTCGGTGCCCGGGACCGGGAAGCTCGCCCCGAAGATCGGCGTGCACTACTTCGAGTGTGTTTACGAGACCCCGCAGGGCCAGTGGCTGGAGCTGACGATCGGCGGCCCGGTGACCGCCTCGGGCACGCCCTCCGGGGAGCTCGACGGCCTCCCGCTCGCCATCAACGACAAAGCGGGTGGTTGCACCGCCTCCGTACCCGTCGTCGATCGGCCGGACACCACGATCGGGGTCGAGGCCAGCAGCGCCGCGGAGCCGTTCGCCAAGCCGTGCGACTCGGCGAAGGCCGGGCTCACCGAAACGCTGAAACGTCTCCGCGCGAATCCGCCCGCCGCGCCGGCGGTGCTCGCGCCGGTGGACCCGTGCGGGCTGGTCGGCACCGCCACCGTGCAGCGGATCGCCGGCCCGGTCACCAAGGTCGAACCCCGCGGGCTGCACGAGTGCCAATGGCAGGTCGGTGGTCAGGTCGCCGTGTCGCTCGAACGCGGCACCCCGCCGGTCCAGTCGAAGGACTCGTACTACGACTCGACCGGCACCGTCGACCTCGGCGGCGTCACCGCGTACTACACCCGCAAGCGGTCCAACCCCGCGTCCGGGTTCTGCGACCTGACCTGGCAGCACCGCCCGCTCGAAGCGAACTTCTCGGAGAACGTCGTCGTCACCTACCGCACGTCCGCCAGCAAGCTCACCGACGACGAGATCTGCCGCGGCACGCAGGACATCGCCAAGGCGGTCCGGCCCGGATTGCCGAAGCCGTGAAGCCGCTGGAGCCGGGGGACGCCCGGCGAGCCGGCCAGTACCGCCTGGTCGCCGAGCTCGGTGAGGGCGGGATGGGCCGCGTCCTGCTCGGTGTCGCGCCGGACGGCCGGCTCGTCGCGCTCAAGCAGGTGCACCCGGAGTTCGCCCACAACGCCCGCTTCCGCACCCGGTTCAAGCAGGAAGTGCAGGCGTCACAACGGGTTTCCGGCGCCTTCACCGCGGCGGTGATGGACGCCGACGCGGACGCCGAAACCCCTTGGCTCGCCTCGGTGTTCGTCACCGGGCCGTCGCTGAAGGAAGCCGTCGAAGCGACCGGGCCGCTGCCGGTGGAGTCGGTGCGCCGGCTCGCCGTCGGGCTGGCGACGGCGCTGATCGAGATCCACCGGGTCGGCCTGATCCACCGCGACCTCAAGCCCGGCAACGTGCTGCTGACCGGCGACGGCCCGCGCGTGATCGACTTCGGCATCGCCCGGGCCACCGAGGGCGGCTCCGACCTGACCGGCACCGGCGGCATCGTCGGCTCCCCCGCGTTCATGTCCCCCGAACAGGCCGAAAGCCGTCCGCTCACGCCCGCGAGCGACGTCTTCTCCCTCGGTGGCCTGCTGGTGATGGCGGCGACCGGGCGCGGCCCGTTCGCCGGCTCGACAACGGCGCAGATGCTCTACAACGTCGTGCACGCCGTCCCGGACCTGACCGGGCTGCCGCCCGAGATCCGCACGCTCGTCGAGCCGTGCCTGGCCAAGGATCCCGCCCGGCGGCCGTCACCCCAGCGGATCCTCGACTTCCTCGGCTCGGTGGCGCCCGGGACGCGGCCGTGGCCGGAAGCGGTGCACCGGCTGATCGGGACGCAGGAGGCCGCGGTCCGCACCGCGCTTTCCTGGCCCGTCCCCGAACCGGTGCCGGTGCCCGAGCCGCGTCGGCGTCGCCGCTGGTTCCCGGTGGTGACGGTCCTCTCCACCGTCGCCGCGCTCGCCGCCGGCAGCCTGCTGGCCGTGACGCTCACCGCCAAGGACCCGGATCCGCCGACCGCCGGGGCGAACCTCGATCCGACGAGCCTGGAGACGTTGCGGCGCACCGATCCCTGCAAGGTGCTCAACGACGTCACGGTGCCGGACCTCGGCAAGCTCGGCGCCGTGCCGGACACCGGGTTCCTCGAGCGCTGCGAGTACCGGACGAGGTCCGGCGAAAAGGTCTCGATCAAGCTGGGCGAGCAGATCTACCTCGAGGGCGGCCGGCCGACCGAGGACCTCGACGGCAGGCCGGTGCTGTTCACCGAGATCAGCGGCAGCACCTGCGACGCGAGCGTCCAGGTTCCCGCGCAGCCCGAGCTGGGGGTGACGGCGCTGGCCGAGACGTGCGGCCTGGCGAAGGCCACGCTCGCCAAGGTGCTCGAGCGCGTCCGCGGGGGCACCCCGTACGACCTGGCACCCGGCACGGTGGTGGCGCTGGACCCGTGCACGGCACTCGGCAAACCCGCGGTGGCGCAGGCGATCGGGCCGGTCCGCGAGGTCAAGCTCACCCGGCTGCGCGAGTGCGAGTGGACCGCGACGACGTCACTGCGGCTGACCTTCGAGAAGGGCTATCCCGATGTGCCGGACGACGGGAGCCCGGTCGACCTCGGCGGTGTCACGGGCACGCGCCACCAGACCGGCGAAAGCTGCGCGGTGACGTGGAACCACCGCCGGCTGGACGAGAAGCGGTCGGAACACGTCCGGATCTTCGCGACGAAGACCGGGGACGGCGCCTGCGACGCTTCGGTGGCGTTCGGCAAGGCGCTGGCGAGCAAGCTGCCCCGGGCGTGAGGAGTCTCCGATGAACGGTCCCGACCTGGCGCCGACCCGGCGTTCCCTGCACGGCGTCGCCGAGCTGCTGCTCGCCGGCCCGCAGCACCGGGCGGCCGGCCGGATCGAGCTGCGGGTGCTCGACGGCGGATTCGCCACCGTCGTGCCGCCGGAGCTGCGGGTCGACGGCGGTGAGCTCGTCACGGACGCCGTCCGGGTTCCGTTGACCGGGCGGACGTACGCCGAAGTCGCTTCGGCGGCCGGGCTCGTCGCCGGGGAGCCCGCGGGGGTCTACTCCGGCGGTCCCGGCGTCCGTCCCGACGAGACGATCGTGCTCGAGCCCGGCGCGCTCGAGACGTTGCTGCGGGCCTTCGCCGACGGTGACCGGGCGCTGCGGGAGTTCGCGCCCGACGCCGTGCCGGTGCTCTGGCCCGAGCACTTCGACGTCGCGATCGTCGTCGACGAAGTGAACTACGGCGTCTCCCCCGGCGACACCCACCTCGGCGAGCCGTACGCCTACGTCGGGCCGTTCGAGCCGCGGCAGGGCGAGTTCTGGAACGCGCCGTTCGGCGCCGCCCACCCGCTGAGCGAACTGGACGGCGCCGTGACGGCCTTCTTCCGCGAGGGCCGGCAGCACCTCTGACGGCTCAGACCCGGAGACCCCGGCGCAGCGCGTCCACCTCGTCGGCGAACATCCGGCGTGAGATCTCCGCCGTCTCGACCAGGCCCGAGCCGTGGAACGTGCCCGGGTAGTGGCGCAGCTCCGTGGCCACGCCCGCGTGCGCGAGGCGTTGTGCGTACTGGATTCCCTCGTCGCGCAGCGGGTCGAACTGGCACGTCGTCACGAACGCGGGCGGCAGCCCGGCCAGGTCGGTGGCCCGGGCCGGGGCGGCGTACGGCGAAACGCCGTCACTGCCGGGTTCGGCGCCGAGGTAGCTGGTCCAGCTGAAGACCGCGTTCGGCTGGTTCCACATCGGCGTGTCGGTGTAGGCGCGCATCGACGGTGTGTCCAGGCGGTCGTCCACCTCGGGGATGCCGAGGTACTGGAAGGACAGCGCCGGGCCGCCGCGGTCGCGGGCCAGCAGCGCCACCGCCGCCGAGAGGCCGCCGCCGGCGCTCTCGCCGCCCACCCCGAGCCGGGCCGGGTCGATGCCCAGCTCGGCGGCCTTCGCCTCGACCCACTGCAGGGCCGCGTAGCAGTCTTCGACCGGTGCCGGGAACGGGTGCTCGGGCGCCAGCCGGTAGTCGACCGACACGATCACGATGCCCAGCTCGTCGACCAGCCGGAGCAGCGACGCGTGGAACATGTCCAGGTCGCCGAGGACGAACCCGCCGCCGTGGATGTAGAGCAGGCCGGGCACGGCGCCGGTGCGGTTCGCCGGGGTGTAGACGCGCACCGGGACGTCCGGGGCGTCGGACGGGCCGGGCACGGCGGTGTCCCGGACGTCGATCGGGTTCACCGGTTCGTAGACCGGCAGGACGTCGCTCAGCTGCGTCATGGAAGCGCGCGCGGCCAGCAGGGATTCGTGGTCGGACAGGGTCACCGCCGGCAACATGTCCAGCCAGGGCAGCAGCTCGGGATCGATCGCGTAGGTCATGGAGCGATCATCGGCCGCCGGCGGCGCCGCGGGCCACCGCCACGCGGCGGGCGTTCCCGGCCCGGACCTCGCCATCCGGCGGCGGGCGCGCCTATCGTGGCGACATGAAAGGCCTGCTGCTGCGGCTGTCCGGGCTCGACGCCGATGCCGAGAACGCCGTCCGGGTGATCGGGTTCTTCGACCGCCTGATCACCGGGCACGCCGGCCTGGACGCCCTGGTGCGCAGCACGGCCGACCTCGCCGGCTGCCCGGTCGGCGTGCACGCGCCCGGCCAGGGGATGTCGTTGCGCGCGGCCCCGGACGCGGCCGTCACCACGCCCGGCACGGCGCCGGCGGGAGCGGCGGTCCGCCGGCTCGAAGGCGGTGTGGTGGTGTGGGTGGCGCGCACGGGCCCGCCGATCCCGCTGGACGACATGCTGCTGGAACGGTTCGCGATCGCCACGGCCATCCTGCTGGAGCACAACGGCGTGCCGCGGCCCGAGCTCGGCGACCCCGCGCTGGTCGAACTGGTGCTGTCGGACGACGTCGGCACGGCGGACCGGGCACGCGCCCTGCACCTGCTCGGGTTCGGCCCGGCGGCCCGGCTGCGCGTGCTGGCGGGCACCGGCGTCGACACGCTCGCGGGGCCGTCGGCGCGGCTGGGCCGGGTGCGGGCGGTGCTGACCACGGAGGTGACGCCGTTGCCCGACGGCAGCCGGGCCGGTATCGGCCCGGACCTCCCGGCCCTCGAAGCAGCCCGTTCGTGGGCGGCCGCCCGGACCGCACTGCGGTTCACGTCGCTCTCCGAGCCGGTCGTGTGGTGGGACCGGCTCGGCAGCCTCGCGGCGCTCGCCGGCAAGCTCGGGCCGGCGGACCTCACCGAGCTGCCCGACACCCGTGCGCTCGACCGCCTGGCGGCCGAACCCCACGGCGAAGACACCCTGGCGGCGCTCGACGCCCTGTGCGCAACGGGCTCGGCCCGCAAGGCGGCGGCCGTGCTGCACCGCCACCACAGCACGATGCCCGCCCGGCTGGCCCGCGCGGAAGCGGTCCTCGGCTTCGAGATCGACTCCCCCGCGGGCCGGTTCCGGCTCCACCTCGCCCTGATGCTGCGGCGGTTGCGGGACAACGAAGATCTCAGCTGACCGTCCTCTGAGGACACTGCGGTCGTCGCAGGAACTCTGACCTCACCCAGTCACCCTCGACAGGCTCCTGGTCCGCCGCACCAGATCCTCCGCCGCCGCAGCCCATTCCGGATACTCGAACACGAACCCCGCTGCCACCAACCGCCCCGGCACCACGCGGCGGCTCTTCAGCAGCAGTTCGCTGTCGCTGCGCAGCACGAACGCCCCGACCTCCGCCATCCACCTCGTCGCGGGCAGGCCGAACGGGACACCCGCCGCGGCGCGGAGGGCACGGAGGAAGTCGCGGTACGGCAACGGTTCCGGGGCCGCCAGGTTCACCGGCCCGCTCACGTCGTCGCGGGTGACTAGCAGGTCGAGCGCCCGGACCAGGTCGTCCTCGTGGATCCACGACAGGTACTGGCCGCCGCCCGCGACCGGGCCGCCGAGCCCCAGCTTGGTCAGCCGCAGCAGCATCTCGAACGCGCCGCCGGGCTCCGGGCTCATCACCATCGCCGTCCGCAGCGCGACCTTGCGGGTGTGCGGGGTCGCGGCCAGCTCCTGCTCGCGCTCCCACGCGCGCGCGAGGTCGACGCTGTAGGCCCAGTACGCCGGCACGCCCGGTTCGCCACCGCCGAGAATGCCCGTCGCTTCGTCGTTCGGCGCGTCGAAGCGGTGGGCGTAGATCGTCGCCGTGCTCATCTGCAGCCAGACCCGCGGCGGCCGCGCGGCGCGCTCGATCGCGCCGCCGACGACCCGCGCCGAGTCGATCCGCGAGTTCCACATCTCGCGCAGGTTCGCCCGGGTGTACCGGCAGTTCACCGACCGGCCGGCCAGGTTGAGCACCACGTCGCTGCCGTCGATCTCACCGGTCCACGGCCCGGCGCCGCGGCCGTCCCAGCGGACGTGGCGCACCCCCGGCTCCGGCGCGGCCTCCCGCCGGGTGAGCACCACGACCTCGTCCCCGCGCGCGGCCAGCACGCGGCTCAGCACCCGGCCCAGATGACCGGTGCCCCCGGGAATCACGACCTTCATGGAAGTCCCCCTTCACGGTCCGCCGGAACCCACCGTACCGAAAGAGTTGAACGTGTTCAAATAGCGCGGTCCGCCGCGATGAGGTCGAGCAGCGTCCGCAGCGCACGGCTCGGCGGCTTCGCACCGGCGGTGACGAGGTTGAGCGGCCAGTCCAGGCCCCCGCCGGCCAGGGGCCGCACGACGACGTCCGGCTCCTCCTGCCCGGGTGTCTCCGGGATGACGGCGATCCCGAGCCCGGCCCGGACGTATCCCGGCACCGTCCGCAGGTCGGCCACCTCGACGGTGACCCGCCGCGACAGACCGAGAGCGTCGAACGCGCGGTCCATGACCACGCGGTTGCCGAACCCCCGTGGCATGTCGATGAAAGGCTCGTCGGCGACGTCCGCCAGTCGCAGTGCGCGCCGCTGGGCCAGCCGGTGCGTGGCCGGCAGCAGCGCCACGAACGGCCGGGTGTCGACCCGCAGCACGTCCAGCCCGGCGAGGTCGGCCGCGGGCAGGCCGACCAGTGCGGCGTCGAGCCGGCCCTGCCGGACCTCTTCGGCCAGCCCGGTCGAGCCGGTGATCGACACTGTCACGTGGATGTCGACGCGCGGGTAGCGCCGGTGGAACGCGCCGAGCAGTGCCGGCAGGTCCACGGTGCCGATCGACGTCAGCGTGCCGATCCGGAGGCTGCCGCGCAGGCCTTCCGACGCCTCCTGGACGGTCGCGCGGGCCCGTTCGAGGGCCTCGATCGCGGACTTCGCCTCGGGCAGGAACGCCGCGCCGGCCGCCGACAGCGCGACCCGGCGGGTGGACCGGTCGAACAGCCGGGTGCCGAGCTCGGTCTCCAGCGCCCGGACGGCGGCGGACACCGTGGACTGCACCGCGAACATCCGCTGGGCGGCCCGGGTGAAGCTGAGCTCCTCGGCCACCGCGACGAAGTACTCGAGCTGACGCGTCTCCATTCGGCCAATCTATCGGCTGAGGCGATAACTGGGACCAGGACTTTTCGTTGGACTTGCTGAGTCGGCGGGGTGATCGTGGACAGCGGAAGATCCCCGAAGTCCCGGAAGGTTCCGATGTCCGTGCTCACCGCCCCGACCGCCCGCCTGCGGGTCAGCCACGGCCTGGGGTTCCGCGTTGTCGCGGTCGCGTTCGCGACGGCGCTCGCGTTCTCCACCGTCCCGACCCCGCTGTACGCGCTCTACCAGCAGCGGGACGGCTTCCCGGCGTTCCTCGTGACGGTGGTCTTCGCCGCCTACGCGGTCGGCGTGATGCTGAGCCTGTACCTGGCCGGGCACGTCAGCGACTGGCTGGGCCGCCGCCGTGTCCTCCTCGCCGGGCTGCTGGCCGAGGCGCTGTCCGCGGCGCTGTTCCTGCTCTGGCCGGACGTGCCCGGCCTGATCGTCGCGCGGCTGGTCAGCGGCGCCGGGATCGGCGCGATCACGGCGACCGCCACCGCACACCTGTCCGAACTCCGCGCCGTCGCCCGGCCGGACGCCGACGTCGGGCGCTCCGGCCTCGTCGCGACCGTGGTCAACGCCGGTGGGCTGGCGATCGGGCCGCTGGTGGGCGCGGTGTTCGCGCGGTTCGCCGGCCACCCGCTGAGCACGCCGTTCGCCGTGTTCCTGGTGGTGCTGCTGCTGGAAGCGATCGCCGTGAGCCTGGTGCCGGAGACCGTCGAACGCCGCGAGGAGCGTCCGGCCTACCGGCCGCAGCGGCTCTCGCTGCCGTCGGCCGCCCGGTCGGAGTTCACCGGCGCGGCGATCGGGGTGTTCGGCGCGTTCGCCATCAGCGGCCTGTTCATGGCGCTCGCGCCGTCGTTGCTGGCTCACGAGCTGCACCAGCCGTCGCGCCTGCTCGCCGGGATCGCGCCGTTCACCATGCTCGGCAGTGCCGCGCTCGCCCAGCTCGTGTTGGCCCGGCTCGGCACCCGTCCGCAGCTGCGGTCCGGGTACGTGCTGATGGCCGTCGGCCTGGTGCTGCTGGCGGTGGCGGCGTTCACGGCCTCGCTGCCGTTGTTCTTCGGCGCGAGCGTGCTCGCGGGGGCGGGGTTCGGCCTCGGCTTCCGGGCGTCGGTCGGCACGGTCGCGGCGCTGGCCGACGACCTCACCCGCGGCGAAGTGCTGGCCGCGCTGTTCCTCGCGGCGTACGCGGGGTTGGTGCTGCCGGTGTTGCTGGTCGGGCTCGCGATGCTCGTGGCGTCCGGGGCCGTGGTGCTCGCCGGGTTCGTGGTGCTGGAGCTGGCCCTGCTCGGCTGGTCGGCGCGCCGGACCCTCGCCCGGGCGTGACAACGTCCATGAGGGGCACCTTCGTGGACTTAAGAGCCATGAAGGTGCCCCTCATGGCATTACGCGAACCGGCACCGGATCCGCCGCGCGGGCCTACAGTCTTCAGGACGACAGCCGCGTCAGGAGGCGCCCATGACCGCCGTGCCCGGAGCGCCGATCGTCGTCGGGGCGGACGGGTCGGCCGAATCGCTCGACGCCGTGCGGTGGGCCGCGCGGACCGCTTGCCTGCGGGACGCGCCGCTCGAGATCGTGCACGCCCTCGACGTTCCGGCGCTGGTCGCGGGCGGGGTTGTGCCACCGCCCGAGGAGATGGTGGACGCGCTGCGCGCGCGTGGCCGCCGGGCGCTGCGGACCGCGCAGGAACTGGCCGCCGCACAGGGCTTCCCCGGCGCGACCACCCGCCTCGACCCCGACCGCGCCGCCCAGGCGCTGATCGAGGCGTCACGCAGCGCCGCGCTGCTCGTGGTCGGGTCGGCCGGGCACGGCAGGCTCACCAGCCTGCTCGCCGGGTCGGTCGCCGGGGCCGTCGGGACCCACGCGCGCTGCGACACCGTCGTCGTCCGCGGTGACAGCTGGGACGAACCGGAAGCAGCCGGCCGCCCGGTGGTCACCGGCATCGACGGCAGTGAGGCCGGCACCCGGGTCCTCGCGACCGCCCTCGCCGAAGCCCGCGCCCGCCGTGCTCCCCTGGTGGTGCTGCACGCCTGGGCGGACGCCCCGCCGCCGCACCGGGACCCGCGCTGCGGCACCGACGCCGGCCGGCGGCTCCTCGACGAGCGGGTCCTCGCCCACAACACCGCCGACGTCGACGTCGAGCAGGTCGTGGTGCACGCCCACCCCCGGCGGGAGCTGGTCGAGCGCAGCGCCACCGCCCAGCTGGTCGTGCTCGGCGACCGCGGCCGGGGCGGCTTCCCCGGGCTGCTGCTCGGCTCCACCGGCCAGGCCCTGCTGCACAACGCGGCCTGTCCGGTCCACCTGGTGCGCACCACGAGTTAAAGAGAAGCGGGACGGAAGCGGTTCACGGCAGGATGGCAGGGTGAAGAAGATGAAGACCGTCGTGCCGGCCGTGGTGCTCGCGGGAGCCGCGCTGCTGGCGCCCCCGGCGGACGCGGCCACCGTCAAGCAGGTCACGAGCAGTTGCCGTTCCGGCGACTTCACCGGCCTGTTCACCCTGCGGTACGAGACGACCGGCGGTTACCACCGCCCGCTCAACACCTACACCACGTCGGGGCCGTACATCGGCGACGTGAGCGTCCAGACCTTGCAGATCACCTACCGCGACGAGCTCGCGACGCACACCGTCTACACCCGCGTCGGCTCGGCCAGCCAGGGCACGCAGTCGCTGCCGACCGGGCTCGCCATCCCCGTCACGGCACGCGGCAGCGCGTCGACGAAGTTCGACAGCGGCACGGCGTCCTGCACCGCGACGGTCCCGATCACCTGACGCGGACGGCCCGGAAAATCCGGGCCTTTGCGGTTATCCCCCCGGCGCCCGGGAAAGCCCCGGCGGAAGCCACCCGGACGTCGGAGGGAAAACCGTGTTCCGTCACACGAAGCTGCTGCAGTTCGAAGCCAAGCCCGAAAAGCCCGACCCCGTTTACGCCCACAAGCTCCAAGAGCTCATCGGCGGCGCGTTCGGCGAGATGAGCGTGACGATGCAGTACTTGTTCCAGGGCTGGAACTGCCGCATCGAAGGCAAATACAAAGACCTGCTCATGGACACCGCCACCGAAGAAATCGGGCACGTCGAAATGCTCGCGACCATGGTCGCCCGCCTGCTGGAAGGCGCGCCCGCGACCACGACCGCGGAATCGGTGAAAGACCCGGTCATGGCCGCGATGATCGGCGGCATGGACGTCCAGCAGGCCATCGTCGCCGGTGGCGGCGCGCTGCCCGCCGACAGCAACGGTTACCCCTGGAACGGCCGTTACATCGTCGCCTCCGGCAACCTCCTGGCCGACTTCCGCGCCAACGTCGCGGCCGAGGCGCAGGGCCGGTTGCAGACCGCCCGCCTCTACAACATGACCGACGACCCCGGTGTCAAAGCCATGCTGAAGTTCAACCTCGCCCGCGACACCGTCCACCAGAAACAATGGCTCGCCGCCATCGAAGAGCTGAAGGCCGACGGGCTCGAGGACGAAATCGTCCCCGATGCACTGCTCGACGAAGAAGACCAGACCCACAACAACACCATCTGGCACCTCTCCGACGGCCCGGACGGCGCCAAGGGCGGCTGGACCACCCAGGCCAAGATCGATTACCTGATGGATCCGAAACCGCTCGGCGGGCCGGGCACCGCGCCGAAACCCGACCCCGCGCTTTACGGCACCTACGCACCGCTGCAGGACGCCAAGGGCACCGCGAAGGGGAAGGCCAAAGAGCTCAAGAACAAGGTGAAGTGACCACGGGGCCCGGTGCGCCCTCGCCGCACCGGGCCCTTCCTTCTCCCGCCTCCGGCTGCAAGGCTTCCGGCGACGAGAAGGAGCGACGATGCCCGGACTTCTGCTGCGCGACGCCCGTCCCTGGAGAGCCGGCGGCCGGGCCGACCTCCTCATCCGCGATGGTGTTTTCGCAGGCATCGGCCCCGGCCTGCCGGCGGGGGACGCCGAAGTGCTCGACCTCGGCGGGCGGCTCGTCCTGCCGGGGCTGGTCGAGGCGCACTGCCACCTGGACAAGACGCTCTTCGGCGGGCCGTGGCGGCCGCATTCGGCCGGGCCCGCGCTCGCCGACCGGATCGCCGACGAGCGGGTCCACCGCGCCGAGCTCGGGCTGCCCACCCCCGCGCACGTGACCGCGTTGCTGGAGACCATGGCCGCCGCGGGGACCACGCACGTCCGCACCCACACCGACGTCTACGCGGGCATCGGCCTCACCGGCGTCGAGGTCGTGCGCGACGTCGCCGCGCGGCTGGCCGGCCGGGTCACCGTCGAGCAGGTCGCCTTTCCGCAGAGCGGCATCCTCACCAACCCGGGCACGGCCGAGCTGCTCGAGCGCGCCATCGGCCTCGGCGTCGGCACGGTCGGCGGGATCGACCCGGCCGGGATGGACCGTGACCCGGTCCGCCACCTCGACGTCGTGTTCGGCCTCGCGGAACGCCACGGGGTGCGGATCGACCTGCACCTGCACGACCCCGGCACGCTCGGCGTGTTCGAGCTGGACCTGATCGTCGACCGCACCCGCGCGGCGGGCCTCGCCGGGCGCGTGACGGTCAGCCACGCCTACGCCCTCGCCCAGGCGGACGCCGCGACGCAGGACCGGCTGGCGGCCGGGCTCGCCGACGCGGGTGTCACCATCACGACGGCGGCGATCTTCGACTTCCCCGTCCCGCCGGTGAAGAAGCTGCGCGAGGCCGGCGTGAACGTCGCCTGCGGGCACGACGACATCCGCGACCTCTGGAGCCCGTACGGCAGCGGCGACCTCCTCGAGCGGGCGATGCACCTGGCCTACCGCAGCACGTTCCGCCGTGACGAGGACATCGAGATCGCCTTGGAGGCCGTCACCTTCGGCAGCGCCCACGCGCTCGGCCTCGAACGCTACGGCCTCGTCGAAGGCGCGTCGGCCGACCTCGTGGTGGTCGACGCCGAGACGCCGGCCCACGCCGTCGTGACGCGCCCGCCGCGTGACCTCGTCGTGAAGGCGGGCCGGATCGTCGCCCGCAGCGGCGCGCTCACCAGCCGGGTGAACTGACCGGCCGGACCGGGACGCCGCCTCGTGCCGATCCCAGGTCGGTGAGGGCGACGCGCTCCAGGCCGTTGCCCGCACCGCCGTCGCTGGTCACCGCGAGCGCCAAGGTGTTGCGGCTGTGCGGGTCGAGGATCCCGGTCGGTAGCGCGAAGGTGTGCTGCGGACCGACGTCGGCGATGTACTGACCGAGGTTCCAGCCGTTGAGGAAGATCAGCACCCGGTACCGGCCGCCGGAGCGCGGCTTCGCCGGGTCGCCGAGGGTCAGCCCGACCGAGGTGTCCTGACCGGACGGCACGCGCAGGGTGAACGTCGTGCGGTACCACGTCGTGCCCGGCGCTGCGGCCGCCGCGGGGACCGGCGCCGGGGTCCAGCTCCGGTCCGGGAAGCCCGGTAGGGACCAGCCCGCCCGCTCGCCCGCGAGGCCGCCGTTGTTGAGTGGCCCTCGCACCGGATCCGCTGTCCCGCCTTGGAGCTGCCACGTCGCGCCGGCCAGTGACGACGAGATCAGGCCGCGGCCCTCCTTGTGCGCGTCGTTCACCCCGCCGTCCTCGTTGTGGCCGTTGTTTCGGACCATCACCGACAGCACGTGCGGGCCGTCGCCGCGCAGGCCTTCGGGCACGGTGAACGTCGCGGTGCCGGTCGTCGGCGGCGAAGCCGGCGCGGACGGCAGCACGTCCTGGCCGAGGTACTGCCCGTCCAGCCACGCCTGGAGCATCCCGGCGCCACCTCCGCCGTAACGCAGGCTGACCTGCTCCCCCGGCGAACCCGTGAACCGCCCGCGGTACCAGACGTCGCCGACGCCGAAGCCGTAATCGTCGGCCGTGAGCACCGGCTCGCCCGCCGGGGGCGGGGTGGTGCTGTTCGTGGACGTCTTGTCCGCGGCAGCCCAGGCCGAGTCGTCGTAGCCGGGCGAAGACTCCGGGGAGCCGGGCGCGGACCGCCAGCCGGTGAGCTCGGGCAGCCGCGGGTCGGCGGGTCCCGGCAGCGGCCGGACCGCGGCCAGGCTGCCCGACGCCGTCCGCCACATCGGCACGGCCGCGCCGTTCCACCGCACCACCGGGCCGCGCGCGCCCCAGACCTCGAGGTCCCGCACACCCTTCGTGTCGCCGGTGAGTGAGCAGCCCGCGTCCGCGGTCCGCACCAGGTCCGGCCCGCGGACGAGCAGGCCCGACGCCAGCCAGAACGTGTCGGCTGTGGTGTCGTCGGCGAGCAGCAGGGTGACGGCCGGGCGGCCGCCACCGCTGATCCGGACCCGGGCGAGGCCGTCGTGGCGGTAGTTCAGCCGCAGGTCGTGCCCGGTCCAGGTCGTCGTGACCTCCCCGGCGAGCACGTCCACGCGTGGCCGGGACGCGTACCGCAGCACGGTCTCGCCGTCCTCGCCCGGCCGGCCGTGCAGCAGCAGCGTGCCGGCGGCCTCGGCCATCAGTTCCGACGTCGAGTACACGAGGTGCTGGCCCGCGACGTCGAAGTTCGCCACCAGCTGCTTGGCGTCCTGGCCGTTCAGCCGCACCGGGACGGTGTAGGAACCGTCCGGTGTGGACAGTGGGAAGGTGAAGCTGTCGTCCGTGGTCGCGCTGGACGGCGAATGCATGGGCACGTACAGGTGGACGCCGGTGTCCGGGTTGACGTTGTGGTAGACCTTCACCGCCGTCGACGACGGTGTCACCGGATCACCACGGTCCATCTTGGCCACGTCGGGCACCGTGGCCAGGAAGTAGCCCAGCTCCTTCATCGTCAGCGCCTTCGGCCGCAGCTGACGGCCTTCGTCGATCGCCGCGCCGTAGTCGTACGACGAATAGACGACCGGCGCCGGGAGCCAGCCCCACGACGTGCCGCCGAAGGTCATGTAGAAGTTCTGGAGCGTCAGGCCGTTGGCCAGGTTGGTGCCGTAGAACACCCGCTCGTAACCCGGCCCCTGCCGGACGGCGGTGCACGGGTAGGTGCCGTTGCTGCCCCAGTAGTCGAACCAGCCGCCGCCGAACTCGGCGACGAACCCGGGCGTGTTCGGCGACGCGCTCGCGCCGCCCTTCGCCCCGCCCGGGCCGTAGGTCCCCCAGTCCGGCGCGACGTTCGGGCTGCCGGGAGTCGCGTCGGTCCGGCAGGTGCCGCCCGGGTAGCCGTCGAAGGCGTACAGGTCGACCTTGCCCGGCACGGTGCCGGGCACCCCGGAGTCCGGCGGCACCCAGATCCCGTTGCGGCCCTTGTCGTTGTGGAAGACCGGGACGGTGATGCCGTCGGCCCGGGCCTTGTCGTAGAGGTGCGCGACGTAGTTCCGCTGCGCGGTCCCGGTGGCGGCCAGCTCGTTCTCGATCTGGTACAGGATCACCGAACCGCGGCCGTCGGTGTACTGGTGGCGCGCGATGATCCGGTCGATCCGCGACAGCCATTCGTCGGCGGCGGCGAGGTAGTCCGGCGCGTCGCTGCGGGCCCGCCCGGCCTGGGTGCTCAGCCACGCCGGGAAGCCGCCGCCGGTGACCTCGGCGTTGATGTACGGGCCGGGCCGCGCGATGACGTACAGCCCGGCCTCGGCCGCCAGGTCGAGCACGCGGTCCATGTCGCGGACGCCGGTGAAATCGTACCCGCCGGGCGCCGGGGAGTGGTGGTTCCAGTCGAAGTAGATCGAGACGGCGGTGTAGCCGGTGGCCTTCATCTTCTGCAGCACGTCACGCCACAGGTCCGGGCTGGGCAGCCGGAACGGGTGGAACTCGCCGGACCAGACGACCTGGCGGCGGCCGTCCAGCATCAGCGCGTACTTGTCGAAGGTGACCTGGTGCTTGGCGGGCGGCTTCGCGACGGCGGACGCGGGCGCCGCGCACAGCCCCGCCGTGACGAGCAAGGCGAGCACAAAAACCGTCAAGCGGCGCATGAAGATCCTTCCTCCGCCGGCGTTCTTGCCGGTGGTGAACCGGTTCCGCTCAGTAGACGTAGGGCCAGCCGGCGCTGTCGTAGCCGATGAGGTTGATGCCGAGCTTGCCCGTCAGCGGTGTCGCGTCGGAGTGGTAATAGTGGTAGATCAGCACGTCGGCGTCGGTGTCGTGCAGGACCGCCACGTGGCCCGGCCCGTGGACGGCGCCGTGGCTCGCCAGGATCTGGGTGCCGCCGCCCGCCGTCATGCGGACGCCGTTCCGGTCGGTGTACGGCCCGGTGATCGACGTCGAGCGCCCGGCCAGCACGCGGTAGGTGCTCTTGGTGCCCTGGCAGCACAGGTCCCACGAGACGAACAGGTAGTAGTAGCTTCCGTGCTGGACGATGTACGGCGCTTCCTCGGCCGTTGTGCTGCCGGTGCGCTGGGCGATGCCGCGCAGGGCCGTGTCGCTGGTGCTGCGCTTGCCCGTCGCCGGGTCGAGCCGGTACATCTTGATGCCGGTCCACCACGAGCCGAAGCTCAGCCACCAGCGACCCGAAGAATCGACGAACAGGTTCGGGTCGATCGCGTTGTAGGTGCTGGAGCTGCTGGTCTGCACGACGATGCCCTGGTTCGTCCAGCTGCCCGGCAACCCGGTGGTGCTGGTGGCCAGGAAGATCGCCGAGTTGCGCGAGCCCAGCGTCGAAGCTGCGTAGTAGAGGTAGTACCGGCCATTGTGGAACGAGATGTCCGGCGCCCACAGGTACCCGGGCTTGGCCGGGTCGGTGAACGGCGCCGTCCACGGTGCGCCGTCCGGCCAGACCGACCCGAGCTTCGTGAAGTGGATCCGGTCGGTCGACCGGCGGATCTGCAGGTACTGGTCGGTGGAGTACAGCAGGTAACTGCCGTCCGCCGCGCGGATCATCGACGGGTCGTGCACCGCCTCGATGTCGCCGGTGACGTGACCCGGGTCCGGGTAGGTCGCGGCCTGGGCGGCGGGTGCGCTCAGCAGAGCGGTGGCCACGGCGATGAAGATCGGGAGGCGGCGCAGTTTCAGTGCACGGGATTCCATCCGTCACCACCCGCCAGGTACCGCTGCGCGGTGAACGTCGCGGCCTGCGCCGCGGTCAGCTGCGGCCGGTCGGCGCCGGTGCCCGCCCCCGGTCCGGTGTTGCGGTACTCGAAGAACCGGGCGTCCCGCCACGAGAAGCCGGACATGTCCGTCCACGGCGTCGCCTTGATAGCCGCGGGCAGGACGGTGTCGCGGACGACGACCTGCGCAATGGCGTCGACGTCGCCACTCGGGTGCCAGGGCCGGCCCAGGTGGAAGGTCGCGTTCGCCGCCGCGCTGACCACCTTGCTGCCGACGATCAGGAAGCCGTACGTGTTCGTCCGGCGCGTGCTCGCCGCGGTCAGGTAGCCGTTCGGGTTCGAGCCGCGGTCGAGCGCGGTGATCGTCGCCCGGTCGAACACCGCCGTGGCCCGCCCGAAGAGGAAGTCGACGTCACCGCTGATCGAGCAGTCCCGGTAGTACTGGCGACCGGCGGTGCCGACCGCCGCGGTGTCGGCGTAGAGCGTGTCCTGGTGGCCGAGGAAGGTGACGTTGTCGAAGACCATCCGGTCGCCGGTCGCCTTCACCGCGACGGCCTGGGTCGCGGTGATCTCCGGGTGCGCCGAGCGGTCGAACGAGTTGCGGAAGGTCAGTGCCGTCGCGGTGAAGCCGTTCGCGGCGATCGTCGCGGTTGCGCTGCCGGTGGTGCCGTAGGTCGAGCCGTCCGGCTTCTTCGTGCCGCTGGCGTTGTTGTAGTCGATGACGACGTCGGACGCCTTGCCGGTGGTGCCGCGCAGGGTGATCCCGGTTTTGCTCGCGGGCACAGTGATCACTTCGTGGTAGGTGCCGGGCTTGAGCGAAACGGTGCCGCCGGCGGCAACCGCGTCGATCGCCGCCTGGACGGTCGCGAAGCTTCCCGAGCCGTCCTTGGCCACCACGACGTGCCCGTAGGCGGGCGTGACGAGCGACGCCCCGGCCAGCACCGAGGCGAGGAGCAGGGTGAACATGGCACCTCCGAAGAGGACGCCGGGGGTGCCGGACGGCGGCCGGCACCCCCGGGTCGGTTACTGGTAGGTGATGTTGGCCGTGGTGTAGAGGCAGTTCGTCGAGTCCGGGCCGCTGCCGGTCTTCGTCGGCTCGCCGCTGGTGACCCCCTTGTACTTCTGGCAGGGCTCGATCTTGCGGCTCGAGTCGCCGACGATGGTGATCCGGGTCAGCTTCGCGGTGTCGCCGTAGTTGGTGTTGATGCCGACGAGCGCCTTGCCGGGCACGGTGGCGGTGACGTTGTCGACGACCACGTTCCGCTTGTACTGCGTCTTGCAGTTGCCGCACGAGCGGTACAGCTTGCCGAAGTCGTTGACCTGGAAGTTCCGGATGTACATCGTGCCGGGCCCGTTGTGCTGGAACACCTTGTCCGACGCCTTGCGCGCGCCACCGCCGTCGATCGTCATGCTCTGCGACGCCGAGGTGCCCTTGAAGGTGGCGGCGTCCTCGCCGACGTCCTCCCACCAGACGTTGAGCAGCGTGCAGGTGCCGAGGCAGTGCACACCGTCGGCGGCCGGGTTGCCGAGGACGACGTTCTTCAGGGTGCTTCCGTTGGCGAGCTCGAAGAGCGGGCCCTGGTCTTCGTCCTGGCTGCCGGTGCCGAGGTCGCCGGTGCCGTAGAACCGCTTGAGCCCGCCGTCGTAGGTGCCGCCGGTGACCTTGATGGTCTGGCCGACCGCCTGGCTGCCGCTCGGGGTCGGCCAGGCCGCGGCGGCGGTCGCCGGGGCGCCGGTGCCGATCAGCGTGGTGACCGCGAGCGCGGCCACGGCCGCGGCACCGGCCACCCGGGATTTTGCTGGGGAAAACATCTTCATCACTCCTGGTCCTGGTTTTCCGTCCGCATTGAGGGAAACGGTCGGTCCGAGTGCTGAAAGCGCTTTCTCAGTTTCCGGCGCACGATATCCGGTGTCAATGTCACCGGCCGACGGGGCGGTGCTGTCGCCCGGATGGTCGTGGGTTTTCAGAAAACCCGCTCAGTGTGCGGTCACTCAGCGTGCGGTGACCCGGCGCCGGCCAGCACCCGCGCCGGGACCTGCCACGCCGGGTCGAGCCGGCTCACCAGCGCCGGCGTCCAGCCGACGTCGGGCCCGAGGTCCGGGTCGTTGGCCGCGTTGTACTCGGCCAGCAGGTCCACCGGCCGGGGCCGGTCGGCGCCCTGCGCCACCAGGGTGCCGGTGGCGTGCAGGACCGTCCCCTTCCAATATTCGACGAGCGCGCCGAGCGGGAGCCCGGCCGGCAGCCGGAAGAAGTTGTTCTCGGCGTAGATCCGGGATTCGACCCCGACGCCCAGCGAATACGTGTACGCGGCCGGGTCCCGCACCAGGTACAGGTTGTCGTAGACGTGCACCTGGCCGTACCGGACCCGCGGCGCACGCTGCCCGATCTCCGAGAACAGGTTGTGGTGCACCGAAACCCGCAGCTTGCCGACATCGTAGGTGGGCTTGTCGGTGTTGCCGATCAGCATCGTCTTGTCGTGGTCGTGCAGCCGGTTGTCCGACACCGTGACGAGGTCCGAGCCGTTCACGATGTCGAGCAGCCCGTCGTGGACCTCGTACTTCCGCCCGAAGTACGTCGGCTGCGCGGTGTTCCCGCCGTCACCGAAGTCGTTGTGGTCCACCCAGACGTGCGTCGCGCCGACGAGGTCGACGTTGTCGTATTCGGAGTTCCAGTTCCCGTCCGCGCCGTCCAGGGGATCCCACTGCGGGAAGCAGTCGTGCGCGTCGGAGAACCGCAGGTTCCGCAGGATGACGTTGTCGCCGGTGACACGCAGCGTCAGCCCGTGCAGCGTGGCCCGGTCGCCGAGGCCGACGATCGTGGTGTTCGGGCCGACGTCGAGCACCACCTGCGCAGCCTGGTTGGCCTGCGATCGCGCCCGCGCCTCTTCCAGCGGCCCCGACGGCTCGACCTTGCCCCAGGTCGCCGGGTCGTAGGCCGCCAGGTAGCCGGGCAGGGTGTAGCCCGGGTCGGCGAAGCCCTCGCAGCTCACCGGCCGGTCGTGGGCGTCGACGTTGCCTTCGATGGTGCCGCGGACGTAGACGATCTTCGGCGCGCCCGGGTGCGCCGCCAAAGCCGCGGCGAGCTCGGAGTGCTTGGTGACCGTGCGGACGTCGCCGGGCTCGGCCGCCGCTCCCCCGGTGGTCCCGGTGGTCGCCGCGGCCCAGCCGTCGTGCGCGCCGAGCACCACCCGGCCGGGGTCGTGGCCGTGCGCGGCCGCGGGTGCGGCCGTGAGCGTGAGTCCGAGCAGGGCGAAGCACCCCGCGAAAGCCATCCGGCGCGTGTTGCCGATCCGGCCAAAAGCAGGCCGGCCCTCGCGCGGCACGTAACCGTTGCCACGAAGCCGTTCGGCCGTGACTGTGGTCGGATCAGTGACGATCGGCACAGTAGCTCCTTCGGTCGGCCGCCCGGGCCGCGAGCTCGGCGAGCCGGGCGGGGTCCGCGTCGCCGTCGAGGACGACGACGTGGTGGGTCAGCGTCAGCTCTTCACCCGGTTCGAACACCAGCGGCCGGTGGTAGGTGGCGGCGAAGCTGACCACCGGGAACGGCTCGGCCCGCACGTACCAGGCGGTCGGGAACCCCGGGTTCGCCGGGCTGTCGGCGAACAGCAGCGTCGAGGTCCGCAGGCTCACGTCGTGGCGGCCGGTGAAGGCGAGCCACGGCGCCCGGTGCCCCATCGCGTCCGCCGCGGACCGGCCGTCGGCGGACCGGACCGTGCCGCCGACGAACGACCGCGGGCCGCGCCAGAAGAGCCCGCCGTACCCGGCGGTGTCCCGGCCTTCGGTGACCGGGCTCCCCCAGCGCAGTTCACGGCCGCTGGTGTTGCGCAGCCGGCTGGACCAGGTGAGCGTCCAGCGGCCTTCGGCGACCGAGACGTCGCCGAAGCGGAGGGTGCGGTGCTCGGTGAGCCACCGCCGGCCGGCCGCGGTGCGCCAGGCCAGCTCGTGCCGCAGTTCGCAGTGCCCGCCCGCGGAGACGATGCTCTCCCAGCGGACGTGGCCGACACTGCCGTTGTTGTCCAGCGGGGTGTACCCGCGGCCGCGCACGTAGGTCCGGCCGCCCCAGAAGTTCTCCCCCGACAGGTGGGCCATGGTGAACTGCAGACCGTTGTGCCAGGTGTGGTCGTGCGGCCGGACCGCCGTCACGGTTTCGCCGCCGGTGGTGCGCAGCGGGTGCAGGTACGGCTTCGGCGAGTCGCCCGCCGGGGTCGGCGGCGCGACGACGTACTCGGCGAGCACCACGTCGCCGAGGCGGATCCGCACCCGGTCGTCGTCCTCCTCGGCCAGCTCCAGCGTTCCGTCGCCCACAGCCGCGCGGCTCACGCCGGTTCCCCGATTTCGGCGAGCAGCTCGGCCACGGAGACCACTCGGCCGGTGTCCAGGGACCGGTTCGCGGCCAGCCCGGTGAGCAGGGCCTGCAGGCCCGCGTCGTGGTCGGCCGCGCAGCCGAGCGGATCCGGCTCGGCGTCGCCGAGCAGTTCGGCGAGCATCCGCTCGTCCCCGCCGCCGTGGCCTTCGCCGAGGGGCTCGTCCAAGACGACTTCCGGCGGTTCCCAAAGCCGTTGCCGGGTCAACCTGGCCCGGCCGGCTTCGCCGGAGTCCGTGGCGTACTCGTTTTCCCGGACGTCCAGCTCGAGACGCCCCGAGCTGCCCGAGAACGCGACGCGGTAGCCCTCCCGCGGCGAGTACGCGTGCAAGTGGTAGTTCAGGACCACCCCGCCGCGGTGCTGGACGAGCACCGACACGTCGTCCTCGATGGTGACCCCGGGCGCGAACACGTTCTGGTTCCGCACGTAGCCGTCTTCCCGCTCCGCGTCGTGGTAGAGCGCGCGCAGCCTGGGCGAGGCCTCGAGGTCCAGGGCGAAACGGTCGTCGTGGCGGCGGCCGTTCTCGTCGCCGTAGAAGAACAGCCCGCCGAGGGCGAACACCGTCTCCGGCCCGCTGCCGAGCCACCAGTTGACCAGGTCGAAGTGGTGCCCGGACTTGTGCACGAGCAGCCCGCCGGAGCGGTCCTTTTCGCGGTGCCAGCGCCGGAAGTAGTCGGCGCCGTGCGCGGTGTCGAGCAGCCAGCTGAACTCGACCGAGCCGATCTCCCCGATCGTGCCCGCGGCGAGCAGCTCGCGCACCCGGCGGTGCACCGGGTTGTACCGGTAGTTGAAGGCCACGCGCACCGCGTGCCCCGTCTCACGCCGGGCCGCCAGGATGCGCCGCGCGCCGTCGACGTCGGTCGTCATCGGCTTTTCCGTGACGACGTCGCAGCCGGCCCGCAGCGCGGCGACGACGTAGTCCGCGTGCGTGTGGTCCGGCGTGCACACCACAACGACGTCGACGCGCTCCTTTGCCAGCATGGCGGCGAAGTCTTCCGGCCGATAGCCGGGCACGGAGGTGCCGAGCCAGTCGTTGTGGACCCGCATGCGGGTCTCGTTGTGGTCGCAGAAGGCCACGAGCTCGGCCCGGGGTGACCCGGCCAAGGCCTTGGCGAACAGCTGGGCCCGCGAGCCCAGGCCGACGATCGCGTGGCGACGCACCGGCTTCTCCTTTCGTTCAGCCGCAGGCACGGAATCCCGCACTGCTCCAGGGCAGGGCGAGCTCGGAGAACAGCGCGAGCCGTTCGGCCGCGGTGTCGACGTCACGGTCGATGCCCGGCACGACGAACCGCCGCCCGGGCCCGGTCCCGACGGTCCGGACCCACTCCGGTGGCAGCGGCCGCGGCTCGGGCGCGTCGCGGACCGCCTCCACCAGCGCCGTGAAGGCGCGGGTCGAGGCCAGCGGCGCCAGCAGTGGCACGGCGTCCGGCGTGCGGACGTGCTCGACGAGGTTCCCCAGCAGGTCCCGCGGCGGGCCGACCGGCACCGGCGTGTCGCCGAGCACGACGACGTCGGTCTTGTAGTGCCAGCGGATCCGGCCTTCCGTGCCGTGGACCAGCAGGTACGGGTCGTGGTCGGCCTCGGCGTCGAGCGTGGCCGCGACCACGACGTCCGGCGCGCCGGCGAAGCTCAGACGGGCGCAGGCCGTGTCGTCCGACTCGATGTCACGGGCGCGGTACAGCTCGACGGTGGTGCGTTCCGGCAGGGCTTCGGCCGTGCCGTTGAGCAGCAGTGCGGTCGCGACGGCGTGGGCGAACGGGTTCGTCAGCGACCCGTCGACCACCGGCTGGCCACCGAGGCGGCGCCGGCCCGCCCAGGCGGCCCGGCGGAAGTAGCGGTCCCGCCGGATCCACGCGCCGGCGGCGGCGATCCCGGTGACCGTCCCGATCTCGCCGCGCTCGAGCGCCTCGCGGACCACCGGCAGGGCGGCCGACCCGAAGCTCTGGAACCCCACCTGGCAGGCCTGGCCGAGGTCACGCACGAGCGCCGTCAGGTCGTCGAACGCCGCCAGGTCGAGGACCGGGGGCTTCTCCAGCAGCAGGTGGCAGCCCGCCGCAAGCGCGAGCTTGGCCAACGGCAGGTGGGTGTG
The DNA here is from genome assembly GCF_044453095.1 of Amycolatopsis sp. NPDC051758. Taxonomy (NCBI): domain Bacteria; kingdom Bacillati; phylum Actinomycetota; class Actinomycetes; order Pseudonocardiales; family Pseudonocardiaceae; genus Amycolatopsis; species Amycolatopsis sp. NPDC051758. The sequence continues at coordinate 242,613 of NZ_JBITCJ010000002.1, forward strand.
CGGCGGGGTCGCCACCACCGCGATGTCCGGCGTCGTGCGGGCCAGCAGCTCGGCCGGGGCGCTGGTGACAACCGCGTCCGGCGGCAGCAGCGCGCGGGCCTCCTCGGGTGGTTCGCGGACGTCACACGCACCGGCGAGCACGATGTCACCCCGGTCGTGCAGCGCGCGGGCGCGGCGCAGGTGGGTGGTCGCGTGGCCGGCCGTGCCGAAGACGACCAGCACCGGGGTCATCGCCGGCCGCCGGTCGCCACCACGGCCAGCGCGAGCGGCCCGGCCACCACCAGCGCCAGGATCGGCAGCATCCACACCAGCACCGCGGACGCGGCCAGCGCGGTGGCCGTGAGCAGGGCGTTCCCGGGCGCGGCGACCGTCTCGCGCGCAGCCGTCACCACGGCCCGGCGCCACGACGGCTCTCCCGTCGCGACGACCTCGCACGTCCGCACGGCGGCCACGAGGGCTGCGGCGGCGAGCAGCCACAAGGCCGGCCGGAGCACACCCGCGCCCGGCATCTCACGCGCGACTTCGAGGTCCACCGCCAAGAACACCGCCGCCAGGAGGCCCAGCAGACCGAACGCCACCCCACCGCGCCCGGCCTGCCGGAAGTCCGCCCAGAACGTCGTCCACAGTGGACGTCCGATGCCGTGCCGGGCTCGATCCAGGGCCCGGCAGCCCGCCGCGAACGCCGGCGCCGCCGTCACCACGGGGACCGACGCGAGCGCGACGAGCAAGCCGGTCAGCAGGCAGTCGGAGAAGTCCCCCAACCCGGCGCGCCAGTTCGTCCGCGCGGTAGCGCTGCGCATCGCCTCACCCCTTCAGGCCGCTGGTGCTGACGCCTTCGACCAGCAGGCGCTGGAAGGCGAGGAAGAACAGCACGATCGGGACCAGCGCGAGCGCGGACATCGCGAACATCGCGCCGAAGTTCGACTCGCTGCTGGTGTCGACGAACAACCGCAGGCCGAGCGGCACGGTGAACTTCTCCGTGTCGTTCAGGTACACCATCTGCGTGAAGAAGTCGTTCCACGTCCAGATGAACGTGAAGATCGACGTCGTGACCAGCGCCGGTTTCGACAGCGGCAGCACGACGTGCCAGAACGTCCGGTAGACCGAGCAGCCGTCGATGATCGCGGCTTCGTCGAGCTCGCGCGGGATCCCGCGCATGAACTGGACGATCAGGAACACGAAGAACGCCTCGGTGGCCAGCAGCTTCGGCAGGATCAGCGGGACGAACGTGTTGACCAGCCCGGCCTGCTGGAAGATCACGTACTGCGGGATCAGCGTCACGTGGTAGGGCAGCATCAGCGTGGTGATCATGAACGCGAACAGCGCGCCGCGGAACCGGAAGTTCAACCGCGCGAAGGCGTACGCGGCCAGCGAGCACGACAGCACATTGGCCACCACCGACAGCCCGGCGACGAGGAACGAGTTGAGGAAGAAGCGGCCGAACCCGACGTCCGCCGCGCCTTCCCAGCCCTTCGTGTAACCGTCGAAGACGAACCGCGTGGGCAGCAGCGACAGCCGCGAGAGGATCTCGTCCGGCGGCTTGACCGACGCGAACGCCAGCCACACCAGCGGGTACAGCACCACGAGGACGATCACGACGCACAGCACGTGCCAGCCGAACGAGCGGGCCGGGCGGGGCAGCACGGTCATCGGCGCTCCTCCGCATCGTCGTAGAACACCCAGAGCTTCGCGGTGCGGAAGACGATCGCCGTCACGATCGCGATCACCACCAGCAGCACCCACGCCATCGCCGACGCGTAGCCCATCCGGAAGTCCTGGAAGCCGACCTCGAACAGGTAGAGCGTGTAGAACAGGTCCGCGTCGGCCGGGCCGCCACGCCCGCCGCCGATGACGAACGCCGGGGTGAAGGCCTGGAACGCGTGGATGGCCTCCATCACGAGGTTGAAGAAGATCACCGGCGACAGCATCGGCAGCGTGATGTGCCGGAACCGGCGGAACGCGCCCGCACCGTCGATGGCCGCCGCTTCGTGCAGCTCGGCTGGGATCTGCTTGAGGCCGGCCAGGAAGATCACCATCGGCGCGCCGAACTGCCACACCCCGAGCAGCACGATCGAGGCGAGGCTGAACTGCGGGTCGTCGACCCAGCTCGGCGTGTGCCAGCCGAAGAAGGCCAGCACCTCGTTCACCGGGCCACCGCCCATGAACAGCGCCCGCCACACCAGGGCCGCCGCGACACTCGCACCCAGCAGCGACGGCGCGTAGAACGCGGCGCGGTAGAAGCCGTTCGCGCCGCGGCGCGTGTTGAGCAACATCGCCACCAGCAGCGACACCGTCAGCTTCAGCGGCACCGAGACCAGCACGTAGATCAGCGTGACCTTCACCGACTGCAGGTAGCGGTCGTCGTCGGTGAACATGTGCGTGAGGTTGCCGAAGCCGACCCAGTGCGGCGCCGTGAACATGTCGTAGTCGGTGAAGGACAGGTAGAGCGACACGACCATCGGGCCGACGGTCAGCGCCACCGCGCCGAGCAGCCACGGCGTGAGGAACACGAACGCCTCGGACTGGTTCCGGCGGCGGCGCCCGGCCGGCCGGTCCCGGCGCCGGACCCGCGCGGCCGCCTCGGGCGCGACCGGCGGGTCCGGGGTGCGCAACGTCGTCATCGGCTAGCCCAGGCTCTTCTCGGCTTCGGACACGAACCGGCCGACCGCGTCGGGGATGCTCATCCGGCCGAACGCGACCTCTTCGTAGGTGCGCTGGAGCAGCTTCTGGATCGCGCCCGCGCCCTTGGGCGGCACCGGCGGCGCGGCCCCGAGCTTCGGTTCCAGCGCCGCTTCGTAGTCGTAGAGCGTCTTGTCGTTGCCGGTCGCGCCGCCGGCCAGCTGGGCGCGGACCTTGAGGTTGGGCGCGAGCCCTCGATCGGTGCCGACGATCTTGCCGACCTCGGGGTCGTTGACCAGGAAGTCCACGAGCTTGGCCGCCGCCTCCTGCTGCTGGCTGCGGGCGGAGACCGCCAGGAACATCGACGGCCGGCGGTACTGCCCGGTGTTCCCGGCCGTGTCGGTCGGGTACGGCGCCACGTTCAGGGGCTTGCCGTTCGCCTTCTGGTACGCGGGCAGGAGGTTGTCGTAGGCGAACTCGGAGCTGGTCAGCTTCTTGCCGAGCGGGGACTGCTCGGGCGAGGTGTTGTAGGACGCCGTGACGTCGGCCGGGGACGCGGCCTTCGTGTCGCGGAACCGGCTCGCAAGCTGCCAGTACCGGCTCAGGTCGTCGGCGGTGAAGCCGAGCTTGCCTTCGGGGGTGTAGAACTGCTTGCCCTGCTGGCGCAGCCAGATCTCGAGGGTGGTGTCGAGGATGCCGAAGTCGGTCGTGCCGCGGGCGGCGAACCCGCCGGCCGCGCTGACCTTCTCCGCCGCGGTGGCGTACTGGTCCCAGGTCAGGCCCTTCGCCGGGTCCGCGCCGGCCGCGGTGAACGCGGCGGGGTCGTAGAGCATCGCCGGGGTGTTCTGCGCCCACGGCACGGCGTACCGCTTGCCCTGGTAGACGCCGGTGGCGGCCAGCTCCGGGTTGACGTCGGCGAGCGAGATCGCCTTGCCCGCGCCGCCGTTCAGGTCGGCCAGCACGTTGCGGCCGCCGTACTCGGCGAGGTAGCGGGTGTCGACGTTGAGCACGTCCGGCGGCTTGCCCCCGGCCGTCTGCGTCGCCAGCTTCTCCCAGTAGGCCGCGTACGCCGAGAACGACGTCTGCACCTTGATCTTCGGGTTCTTCTGCTGGAACAGCTCGACGGCCTTCTTGGTCAGGTTCGCCCGCCCGTCACTGCCCCACCAGACGAATGTGATGGTGACGTCGCCGCCTTCCCCGGCGTCCGAGCCGCACGCGGCCACCCCGGTCAGCAGCAACGGGACCACCACGGCCAGCGCGGCGACCCCGCGCGCCCGGGTCCGACGATCGTTTTTCCGACGCATCGAGCTCTCCGTCCTCAGCCGGTCAGCACTTTTCTGAAAACGCTGTCAGCGCGCTCACGGTAGGCAGTGCGCCGCACCGGTGTCAACGGGCACTTCGGACCGATACACCTTATGCAGCAACACTTTTACGGTTATCCGGGCGCGCCGAGAAAGCGCTTACAGCGACCGGGCGGAAGTTCCGGGCTGCCAGCGCGAAGGCACCGCACCGCCCTAACCGGTGCGGTGCGCGGTCCCCGCCGCCGGACCGCTCGCCCACGGGACGCCGATCTCGGAGAACAACGCGAGCCGGTCCGCGGCGACGGCGACCTCCTCGCCGATCCCGCGGACCACCGGGTGCCGGCTCGCCCCTTCGCCGACCGAGCGGATCCAGCCTGCCGGGATCCGCGCCGGCGAAGGGGCGTCCCGCACGGCCTCGACCACCGAGGCGAACGCGCGGGTGCCCGAAAGCGGCGCGAGCAGCGGCATCCCGGCCGGATCGAGGTGGTGGGCCACCAGGTTGCGCAGCAGGTCCACCGGTTCGCCGAGGTGGACCCGGTCGTCGTCGATCTCCAGGCGGTGGCTCTTGTACCAGAACTTCGCCCGCCCCTTCACGCCGTGCACGACGACGTAGGGCTCGTGGTCCTGCTCGGCGCACAGGGACGCGGCCACCACGATTTCGGGACCGGGGGTGAACCGGATGCGCAGGCAGGCGGTGTCGTCGGCTTCGATGTCGCGCGTGCCGAAGAGCTCCAGCGCGATCTCCGCCGGGTCCCGCTCGGCGACCCCGCCGACGAGCAGCGCGGTCGCCACGGCGTGCGAGAACGGGTTGGTCAGGGCGCCGTCCACCACGGCTTCGCCGTCCAGCCACCGGCGACCGGCCCACGGGTTGCGGCGGTAGTAGGCATCGGTGCGGATCCACGCACCGGCCGCACCGACGCCCACCACCTCACCGAGCTCCCCCGTCGAGATCGCCGCCTGGAGCACCGGCAGCGCCGGGGAGCCGAAGCTCTGGAACCCGGTCTGGCACACCGCTCCGCTTTCGGCGGCCAGCCGGGACAGTGTGGTGAACCCGTCGAGGTCGAGCACCGGCGGGGTTTCCAGCAGCAGGTCGCTGCCCGCCCGCAGCACCGCGCCACCGGTCCGGACGTGCGCGTGCGGCGGGGTGGCGACCACGGTGATGTCGGGACGGCACCGGCGGAGCAGGTCGTCGACCCCGGCGTGCGCGGTGGCGCCCTCGGGCATGAGCGCGACCGCGGCGGCCGATGGCGCCCGGATGTCGGCCATGCCGGCGAACCGCACGAGACCCTCGTCGTGCAGGATCCGCGCGCGGTGCAGGTAGCTGAACGCGTAGCCGGACGTGCCGACCACGGCCAGCCGCGGCGGGCCCGCGACGGTGCGGCGCCTGCTCCCCGACATGGGTCTCCGATCGGCGCGGCCCGGCCGGGCCGCGCGGAACTGACGAATGGGTGAGGGGTTCAGGAGAAACTTCCGGACGTCACGGTAGGGCGTTCGCGACGAATGTGTCAATATGCGGGACCCACGGTCGAATTCGTCGAAAAGCGCGTACTCCGAACGGCGGTGGCCGGTTCGAGATAGCGCTCTCTCGAACCGGCCACGCGCACTCCGGAAGTCAGATCCGGCCGGCACCGGCACCCGCGGTCACCGTGGCCTTCACCGTCGAAGTCGGCTCCAGCGTGAAGGAATACGGCGCCGACGTCATGCTGCCGGTGCGCGTGATCTTGTTCGCGCAGCCGCCGAAGGAGTTGCCGGACTCGTTCAGGTAGCCGTCGACGTCACTGTCGCCGGTCGTTTCGAGACACGTCTTCGTGCTTTCGAAAACGTTGTTCTGGGCGAGGAACTGGGCGTTCATCCGCGAATGCACGGCGGAGTCGGTCACCGAGCGGAAATAGTTGTCGTAGGCGTGCCCGGTGCCGAACCGCAGGCTGGGCAGCCGCGAGTTGACGTTGTCGAACCAGTTGTGGCTGTAGGTCACGTGCAGCTTGCCGGTGTCCTCGGCGGCGTTGCTGTCGCTGTGCCCGACCAGGGAGACCTTGTAGTGGTCGTGGAACTTGTTCCACGACACGGTGATCCCGTCCGCGGCGTGGCTGATGTCGAGCAGCCCGTCGTAGTAGTCCTTGCCGTGGTCGAGGTCCGAGGACAGGTCGTTGTGGTCGACCCACACCTTCGTGGCGCCGCGCTGGATCTGGATCGCGTCGGTGCCGACCGCCTTCGAGATGACGAGGTTGCGGAGGATCACGTTCGACGATTTGTCCACGGCGAGGCCGCCGCCGGTGAACCCGGAGCCGGACCCGACACCGAGCACCGTCTTGTTCGACCCGATCTTCACCAGGGTCTTGTTCGCGAGGGTGATCTTCCCGCTCACCCGGACCGTCCGGGCCGTTGTGCCCGTCACCGCGCTCGTGAACGCGGAGGCCGTGGTCACGGTGACGGTCTCACCGCCGGCGCCGCCGGTCGTGCCCGCGCCGAAGCCGGCGGGCGAGCTCTCGTAGGCCGCGTGCGCGACCCCGGCCGGGGCGGTGACGGCGGCCGCCGCGGCGAGTGCGGCCGCGGCGGAAACGCGCAGGGAAAACCGGGCTGTCCTGGTCATCAGGCACCTCGAAGCAGGAGTGGGGGCCCGCGTCCCGGAAGCGGGAACGCGGTGACGGCTCCGTTCTACGATTTTCGGCAAACCCCGGTCAACGATTTGCAGTGTTTTCAGGGAAAGACCGGCCGAACGGCCCTGCGATCGCGGGTTTCCCGCCCCCCCAACGCAGTCCGGGCGTTGACAACCGTCGCGGGCGTTTCCATGATGTGGCAGGACCTGCGGAGGAGAACCCCGTGAGCGTGACCATTCACGACGTCGCCCGCCGGGCCAACGTGTCGATCTCGACGGTGTCGCGGGCGTTCACGTCGCCGGACCTGGTCCGCCGGCAGACCCGCACCCGCGTGCTGGCCGCGGCGAACGAGCTCGGCTACCACGCCGCCGCGGCGCCGGCGGTTCCCACGGTCCGCACCGGGCACATCGGCATCGTCGTCCCGGACCTGGGCAACCCGTTCTTCACCGGCGTGCTCGACGGCGTCCAGGCCCGGGCGCGGCAGGACGACATCGCCGTGCTGTTCGCCAACAGCGCCGAAGACCCGGCGACCGAGCAGAACCTCGTCCGCCGGATGGCCACCCAGGTCGACGGCGTGGTGCTGTGCAGCCCGAGCATGACCGACGACCAGCTCCGCGCGCTCGCCGTCCGGACCACCCTGGTGCTGCTCAACCGCGAGGTGCCCGGGATCCCGTCGATCGTGATGGACGCCGCCGACGGCATGCGGCAGGCGATCCAGCACCTGGCCGCGCTCGGCCACCGCCGCTGCGCCTACCTCGGCGGGCCCCGGACGTCGTGGTCGAACGCCGTCCGCCGGCAGGGCCTGGTGGAAGCCGCCGAACGGCACGGCACGGAGGTGGTCGAGTTCGGCCCGTTCCCACCGGTGTTCGAGGGCGGGCTGCAGGGCGCGGACCTCGCGCTCGCCGCGGACGTCACGGCGATCGTCGCCTACAACGACCTGGTGGCCTTCGGGGCATTGGCGCGCCTGAACGCCCGCGGTGTGCCGGTGCCGGACGAGATCAGCCTCGTCGGCTTCGACGACCTCGTTTTCGCGGCGATCTCCGCACCCCCGCTCACGACGATCGCGATGCCGACGGAAGCGGCGGGCCGCGCGGCCGTCACGATCCTGCTGGGGTTGCTCGACGGTGAGGCTGACGAGCAGACGACCCAGGTGCTGGACACGTACCTGATCGTCCGCGCGACGACCGCTCCGCCGACGGGGTAGCCGCGGCGGCCGCCGCTAGCCCCCGAAGACGTGCCGCTCCACGAACGGGTTCCGGAACTTCCCACCCGGATCCAGGCTCTCCGCCAGCGCCCGGAAGTCGGCCATCCGCGGATACAGCGCGTCGAGACCGCCGCCGTGGAAGAGCTTGCCCCAGTGGGGGCGGGCGCCGAACGGGGCCAGGTGCTCCTCCATGACCGGCAGCACCGCCTCGACCTCGGGCTGCCGCGGCTGCCAGGTGAAGTGCAGGCCGATCCGGTCGCCGCCGTGGCTGGGGCTCAGCCAGAGGTCGTCGGCCGCGATCGCGCGGATCTCGGACACCAGGAGCACCGGGGCCAGGAGGTCGCCGAGCCCGCGCATCACCTCGAGCACGGCCGGTGCGTCCCGGTAGGGCACGAAGTACTCCGACTGCAGCTCGTCCCCGACACTCGGGGTGAACGCGAGCGCGAAGTGCGGGAGCCGCTCGTGCCACGGGCCCGGCACCCCCTGCTGCGGTGTGCCGTTGGCGGCGGAGATCCCGGCCGCGTGCGCGGGGTGGCGGGGCCCGTCGGCGGGGACCGCGCCGTACAGCCCGTCCCGCTCGGTGAAGGCGTCCACGCGGCTCTTGATCCACACCTGGTCGACCACGTCGTTCGCCCAGTTCGTGAACATGCTGACGCTGTACCCGGCGTCCTCGATGTCGTCGAAGTGGTCCCGCGCGGCGTCCCAGGGCAGGCCGTCGAAGACGTCCTGGCGCACGTCGAACGCCGGCACCGTGTCGAGGGTCAGCCGGGTGACGACACCGAGTGTGCCGAGGCTGACGACCACCCCGGGAAAGGCTTCGTCGCCGCGGGTGAACGTCCGGAGCTCCCCGTCGGCGGTGACCAGCTCGACGGCCGAGACGGCGGCGGCGAGTCCGGGCTGCCGCCGCCCGGAGCCGTGGGTGCCGGTCGCGACGCTGCCGGCCACCGTGATGTGCGGCAGCGACGCGAGGTTGGCGAGCGCGAGCCCGGCGGCGTGCAGCTCTTCCGCGAAGTCGCCGTAGCGCGCCGCGCCGCTGATCGTGACGGTCCCGTCGCCGATCTCCACCGCGCTCTCGAGGGAACGCAGGTCGAGGAGCGTGCCGCCGGGCGCGTCCGCGATGGTGTTGAAGCAGTGCCGGCTGCCGAGCGCCTTGACGCGGGTCGCGGCCGCGACGGCGGCCCGGACCTCGTCGACCGTGCGCGGGGCGAGCACCTCGTCGGCGGCGTAGGTGTGGTTCCCGGCCCAGTTCGACTCGCTCACCCGAATGTCCTTCCACCGCGCCGGATCTCGATCCCGACCCTACCCCCGTCAGCGGGCCGGGATGATCGCCTGGTGGGTGCCGCCGAGGCCGTGCGGGCTGAGCAGCCGGCCCATCCGCTTCGGCATCCGCACCGTGATCGCGCGGTCGAGGACCCGCGCGCCGGGCGCCGCGCCGGCCAGCCGGGCCTCGTAGCCCGTGCAGTCGGCCGGCACCCGCAGCCACGCCGAGACCACCAGGTTCCCCTCCCCCACCACGGCCGCCGAAAGCCGGGTCTCCGGCAGCTGCGCGATCGCCGTGCCCGCGTTCTCGAGCTCGCCGGGGGCGACGTCGACGCGGTACCCGGCGATCACCGGCCAGCCCGCCGGGACGTGCGCGAGGTCGCAGCGGAAGTCCAGCTCGTGGTTGCGCAGCATCCGCGCGAGCGTGCGGCGCACCGCCGACTCGCTCATCCGGCAGTCGCGGGCCAGTTCGGCGTAACTGCGCCGGCCGTCCTCGCCGAGGGACTCGACCAGCGCGCGCAGGTCCCGGTCGTTCCACTGCTGCGGGACGACCAGCCGGGCCTGCACCGCCGTCTCGTCCAGCACCGCCCGCTGCTCCGGGGCCAGCGCGTTCACCAGCCAGCCGCTGCCTTCCCGGTAGACGCGGGTGGCGACGGCGAACCGGACTTCGCGCACCCCGGGCAGGGCGCCGATGCGGCCGGTGACCAGCGCGTCCAGCGCGTCGAGGTCCCGCGCGGCCACACTGAGGAACAGCGAGAACCGGCTGGTCGTCCGCTCGACGCTGAACACCGACGGCCAGCCGCACAGCTCTCGGGTCAGGTCGGCCAGCGCGTCCGGGCGGCAGGCCAGGTCGACGTAGCCGACCGTCGTGGTCGGGGCCGTGGAGTACGCGGTCAGCCAGGCCAGCCCGGCCGCCTGCAGCCGGTCCCACCGGCGGGCCGCCGTCGTCGCGTCGGTGCCCACCGCGGCGGCGATCCGCGTCCACGGCGCCCGCGGGTCGCGCTGCAGCGCTTCCACCAGCGCGAGGTCCGAGGCGCTCAGGCCCGGGCGCGCCGGCTCCACCTGCGCACCGGGGGAAACGGGCATGGCGCATTGTGACCTGATCATGATCGGCTGCCAAGGGCCGCCGGACGTCGCCGGCGGCCCCTCGCCGTCCTACCGGCGCCGCAGCCGCGGCACCACGACCGCGCCCGCGACCAGCACGAGGCCGCCGCCGAGCACGAACGGCAGCACCGGCACGTCCTCGGGGTCCGCCACCGGGACGGCGCGCTCCCGGCCGCCGTAACCACCACCCGCGCCGTCGCGGTCGTAGGCCGAGCCCGGCAGCTTGTCCGCGTACCGCTGGTGCAGCGCCGCGCGGTAGTCGGCGAGCGTGAGCTTCGCGCCCGCGGCCAGGCCGGTGACCGAGCCGTCGAGCACGGTGACGGCGTCGCCGCGCACCGCGTACCAGGCGTTGACCTGCGGCTCGTGCAGGAGGTAACCGCCGCCCGCGGCCTGGGCGTACTTCTGCTCGTAGTCGCCGGACGCGACGTTCACGACGTTCCACGCCGCGCCCTGCCGCTCGGCCCAGACGGTCGCGGTGCTGCCGTCGCCGGTTCGGGCCGGCACCGCGACGTAGGCGAGCGCGGCCGGGACGTCCGACTTCCCGGTGACGAACGCCGCCGTCGGCTCGTAGACGGCGACCTGCGTGCGCGGGTCGGCCGCCGCCGCCGTGACCGCGGCGGCCGTGCGGGCCCCGGGGAACTTCGTCGAAGCGAGCCGGCCGAGCGTGGCGGGGCCGCCGGTGACCTGCCCGATCGCGGCGGTGTCGGCCGCGGTCGGGGCGCCGTCGGGCCCGGTCGCCGCGCCGGCGGCGCCGGTCGTGGAGAGCATCGCGGCGCCGGCCAGCACGGCCGCGCCCAGCACCTTCTTCAGCATGCTCATCCCTCGATCCCGTACAGCGTGTGGGTCCACTGGAACTGGTTGTTCGAGCGGTAGGTGTCGTAGTTCATCGAGTTGTAACGGCTGTTGTTCGGCCACGGGTCGCCGTATTCGACGCGGGTCGCCCCGCTGCTGTTGTCGTAGCCGTAGAGCACGTGCATGTGGCCACCGCCGGAACGCCAGCCGATGCGGGTGCCGATGGGCTGTCCGGCGTCGATCTGACCCTTGATGGTGGTGAAGGAAAGCACCTGCCCGTTCGAGTTGTAGGAGCCGACGTTCGAGAAGCCGAGCCAGCGGAACACCCGCTGCTGGTCGGACAGGTAACCCTGGTTGTTGGCGCAGTCGCTGCCCGACTCGTTGTGAGCGACCTGGCAGAACCGGTTCTGGGACAGGGAATGGCCCCAGTAGTCGGCGATGGTGTTGCCGCTGGCGTCCCAGCACCACTGGTCCTTCTGCTGGGCCTGCATGGTGATGCCGAGATCGGTCCGCGCGGCGGCCGCGGCGGCGGGCGCCTGCAGCGCGACGACGGCGGCCGCGGCGGCCGAGACCGCCGCGAGTCCACGAAGGACTCGTGATGACGTTTTCACGGAAGTGCTCCTCCAGCCGGTGGGGATTCGACGTGGTGGCAAGGAATACTCCGCGCCGGACCGGTCGATCCGGTACCTACTAAGGGAGGATCACGTTGGGAGGAAACGGTTTCGGGCGGATCCCGGCATCTTCCGGGTGCCGGATTCCGGCATCACCCCCGGTCCGCCGGACGGATTCCGGCGGCCGGCGGGGAGGCCCCGGCCGGGCCCTCCCCACCGCCGGGGTCAGCTGATCGTCGTCGTGCCCAGGGTGGCGTCCTGGTCCGGCGGGTCGAGCGCCAGCTCGACGTCGAACTCGCCGAGGCTGCTGTCGGTCACCACGTGCGTGGTCGCCGCGGAGTCCACGCTGCTCGTCGCGTCCCCGGCCGGGGTGCCGGCCGGGATGGTGAAGTCGACCTGGCCCTGCGCGGTGAACTTCAGGGTGCCTTCGGCCGGCACCGGGGTCTCCGGGATCGGCAGCTCGACCGGGATGGCCACCGTCTGGCCGCTGATCGCCACGTTCACCTTCGACTTGATGCTGCCCGAGATCTTCGTGGCGCCGACCAGCCGCAGGCCGTCCCCGGCCGCCTGGCCGGCGTCGACGTCCAGGCTGAACGGCACCGAAATCGGCGTGCCCGCGGTGGCGGTCGCGGGGATGTCGGCCTTGACGACCACGGAGACCTGCTGGTCGCCGATCAGCGGGAAGCCGCCCTTGAAGGTGAGCGTCTTCTCGGCCGCGGCGGCCGGTCCCGCGGAAACGACGGCCACCGCGCCCGCCAGCAGCGCGGCCATTCCGAATCCGAGGAAACGGCGGCTCGTTTTCCGCATGAGGGTTTCCGTCATGTCACGTCCTTTCATCGTTGAACGGCATTTCGGATCCTAGGTGGAAACTTCCCAACCGGGCAATGCAGCGGACTTCCGCTTTCCCGCGGGCCCGGAATTTGTCACCCGCCTCGCAGGTTCGGACCCGATGATTTGTCATTCCTCTTCCGGCGGCACCGGCGGAGGTGACAATTTTGCGCGGCCGGGCACTCATTTCCGTCAGCACCGCGCGAGCGCCGGTGTAGTGGCGGTGTAGCGGCCGCCCGCAGGGTCGTCCCCGTTGACACCGGCCGGGGCCACCGGGCCCCGGCGACCCGAGGGAGAACTTGCATGCGCACCAGGACCATCACCCAGGCGGCCGCGCTCTCGGCCGCCCTGCTGTTCGGCGGCGCGACGATCGCTTCGGCCGCCACCGCCCCGCCGGCGGAGGTGTACTCGGAGGTGACCGCCGCCGACATCGCCGACCCGGGCGCCGTGATCACCGACTCGCCGGCCGAGCTGGCCGCCGCGCGGACCGCCGCCCAGGCGATCGCCTGGTACTCCAGCCGCAACGGCAGCACCGCCTACCAGGGCTACTGCGAGAAGGCCGCGCGCCTGTCGTGGAACCGAACCACCCACCACGCGAGCGCGATCGAGCACTGGCGCTCCTCCGACGGCGCGCGTCACACGACCGGCACCCCGCCGCGCGGCGCATTCGTGTTCTGGAACATCTCGGCCTACGGCCACGTCGGCATCGCGGACGGCAGCGGCGGTGTCTGGGCGACCAGCGTCAACGGCGCGATCGGCCACGCGCGTCAGGGCTACTTCAGCAACTACCTCGGCTGGAAGCCGGGCAACAGCAACTGATCCCGCGCGCCTGAGGGGGCCTTCCTCGTATCCGGTGGGAGGAAGGCCCCCTCAGGTCACGCCCGCGCCGCGGTCGACGGCGTCCGCCACCGCCGGGCCTGCTCCAGCAGCTCCAGCCCCGTCGTCTCCCCTTGCCGGTTCCCGGTCTCCCGGAACACCCGCAGCGCGCGATCGCAGACCCCACGCGCCTGGACGGATTCGCCCGCGGCCAGCAGGGTCTGGCCGATGCCGAGCAACGCGTACGCGCTGCACCGCTCGTCGTCGAGGTCCTCCAGGATGTTCAACGCCAACCGCAGGCAGGTGAGTGACTCCGGCAGCCGTCCGGTGTCGCGGTGCAGCGTCCCGAGTTCGGTGAGCACCTTCGCCTCGCGGTGCGGGTCCTCGATCTCCCGGGCCAGATCGCGCGCCCGGTGCAGCCAGGCCTCCGCTTCCGCGAACTCGCCCAGCAGCACGTAGGTCGAGCCGATCGAGTTGCGCATCTGGGCGACACCGCTGCGGTCACCGGCGCGTTCCAGCCCGTCGAGGGCCCGGCGGTAGGCGTCGAGCGCGTCCCGCGGCCGGTCCCGGACGCGGGCGACGGTGCCGAGCCCCGCCACCGCCAGCGCCTCACCGCGGACGTCGCCGAGTTCGGCGAACAGCTCCGCCGAGCGCTCCATGTCGTGCACCGCGGCGTCGTATTCGTCGTGGTACAGCCGGACTTGCCCGAGCCCGCGGCGCAGCACGGCCGCCCCCGCCCGGTTGCCGGCGGCCTCGACCGCGGCGAGCGCGGTCAGGTGGCTGCGCCGCCACTCGTCGTAGGCGCCGCGCAGGTCGTAGAACGGGACGGCGGCCGCGGTCAGCTGCCAGGCGAGCTCGTCCAGGCCCGCCTCGGCGGCGAGCTGGACCGCGCCCGCCAGGAGCTTGCGCTCGGCGGTGAACCAGCCGAGCGGATCGGCCACCAGCCGCGCCCACCCGGCCGGCACCGGCGCCCCGAGCTCGGGTCCGATCATCGCGCCGAACGCGGGCGGCAGGCCGGCCGCGGCGACCTTGGCCAGTGCCAGCAGCACCGACAGCACCCGCTCGAGCGTTTCGCGCTGCGTCGAGACCGGCTCCTCGGCCAGCAGTTCGGCCGCGTAACAACGCAGCAGGTCGTGCAGCCGGTACCGCGGGTGCCCGCCGGAATCCCGGCCGGACAAGGAAACCAGGTTCGCGTCGACGAGCACGTCGAGCACCTCGTGCGTGCCGTCGCGGTCGAGCAGCGCGTCGAACACCCAGCTCGGGAAGTCCTGCGCGCCCAGCACCGCCGAGCGGCAGAACGCGGTCCGCGCGGACGCCGGCAGCTGGCGCAGGCTCAGCTCGAAGCTCGGCCGGACGCCGAGGTCGCCGACGCGCAGCTCGCTCAGCCGGCTCGACTCGTCGGCCAGCCGGTCGTGCAGGGTGCGCAGGCTCCACGCCTGCCGCCCGGCCAGCCGTGCGCCGGCGATGCGGATCGCCAGCGGCAGGTACCCGCAGCAGCGCACGATCGCGGCCGCCTCAGCCGGTTCGCCGACCACCCGGTCCGCTCCGGCGACACCGGCCAGCAGCCGCTCAGCCTCCGCTTCGCCGAACACCGGCAGCTCGACGTGCTTGGCGCCGGCCAGCTCCGGCAGCCGTCCGCGAGTCGTCACCAGGACCGCGCACCCGGCGTCGGCGGGCAGCAGCGGGCGGACCTGCGCGGCGGTCGCGGTGTCGTCGAGCACCAGCAGCACCCGCCGCCCGGCCAGCCGGGAGCGGAACAGCGCGGCCCGCTGGCCGAGCCCGGCGGGGACGGTGTTCCCGGTGACACCCAAGGCGTGCAGGAAGTCGGCGAGCACTTCGGCCGGGTCGCGCGGCGCGCCCGTGCCGGCGAGGTCGACGTAGAGCTGGCCGTCCGGGAACCGGTCCGCGAGGCGGTGCGCGACGTGCATGGCCAGCGCCGTCTTGCCGGTCCCCGGCGCGCCGGTCAGCACCACCGGCGCCGGCCCCGAACCCAGTGCCGCCACCAGTTCCCGGACGTGGTCCTCGCGGCCGGTGAAGTCGGGCAGGTCCGCCGGCAGCTGCCGCAACGGCGCCGGGAGGGCGGCCGCGACCGGCCCGGGCAGCGGTTCACCGGCGAGGATCGCGGCCTGCAGGGCCTGCAGCTCCGGCCCCGGCTCGACACCGAGCTCGGTGACCAGCCGCTCCCGTGCCGTCGTGTACGCCTGGAGCGCCTCGGCCCGGCGGCCCGCGCCGGTGAGCGCGAGCAGGTGCTGCTGCCAGAGCCGTTCCCGGTACGGGTGTTCGGCGAGCAGCACGGTGAGCTCGGCGATCGCCGGGTCGTGCCGGCCCAGCAGCACCTGCAGCGAAAGCCGTTCCTCGACCGCGGCGAGCCGGTTCTCGACGAGCCGGCCGAGCTCGGCGTCCCAGGCGGGCGCGGTGGGCAGGTCCTCCAGCGGATCGCCGCGCCACAGCGCTTCGGCCTCGGCCAGCAGCGTCAAGGCCGTCTCGGGCGAACCGTCCTTGGCCGCGCGAGTGGCGGCACCGACGAGCCGGGTGAACCGGTGCGCGTCGACGTCGCCGGGGTCGACGGCCAGCGAGTAACCCGGGCCGTGGGTCCGCAGCGCGGTTTCCGGCAGCAGCCGGCGCAGCCGCCAGACGTAGGTCTGCAGGTTGGCGGTGGCCGAGGTCGGCGGTTCCCGCGGCCAGAGGACGTCGACCAGCTGCCCGGGCGTGACCGTCCGGTTCGCGTTGAGCAGCAGGTGGGCCAGCAGCGCCCGCTGCTTCGTCCCGCCCAGCGGCAGCGGCCGGTCCCCGACCGTCACCCGCAGCGGTCCGAGCAGGTCAAAGCGCACGTCAGACCCCATCGAGCACCCCGTTCCGGAGCCCGCCCCCAGGCGGGTGAACCCAGCAACTGGACAGTAACGGCAGTGCGACGCGGCCCGCGGGGAAGCCGTTTCCGGGTTGAGCCGGACGGCCCACGACGAAAGTCGTGTTTTCGATCAACCGACCATCGTCGGGTTCCGGGATTCACCCACAGCGGTGACGGTAGGTGCGTCCCTCACCATTCGTCACCGCGAGACCCCGGTCCGCGGCTGGAGGTTGATCCTAAGTGCGTATAGCGCGAACCGGCGTAGTCGTCACCGGTGTGCTCCTGTCGGCACTGGCGGCCGCGGCGCCGTCCCTGGCGGCCGAGCCGGCCATCATCGACGGCGGCAACGCCGACTCGCTCCACTCCGCGGCCCGGATGTTCGCCGGTGGCCAGGAAATCTGCTCGGCGACGATCATCGCCCCGGACTGGATCCTCACCGCGCGCCACTGCACGCAGGGCGCCGACGGCCAGCCGATCAGCTTCCACGTCGGCGACCTCGACCAGACGAAGGGCACCACGGTCAACGCCACGTCGGTGCACGAGGCTCCCGACTCCGACATCGCGCTCGTGCAGATCGACCAGCAGGTCGACACCGAGTACGCGCCGCTGGGCAGCGAGGGTGACGTCAAGGTGGGCGACCAGGCCGAGGTCTACGGCTGGGGCGCGACGTGCACCGACAAGCCGGAGATCGAGTGTCAGTCGCAGCTGCTGAAGGTGGCCGAGGTCAGCGTCACCTCGATCGACTGCCCGGACGGCGCGGCCGGCGTTTCGGTGTGCGCGAACCGCGGCGACGGCATCACCGCGGGCGGTGACTCCGGCGGCCCGATGTACGCCAACGGCAAGCAGGTCGGCGTCGCGTCGACCAGCGACCGCCAGTCCTACACGGCCTACATCAACATCACGAAGTACCGCGACTGGATCTCCCAGACCGCGGGGGTCTGAGCCACCCCGGCGAGGCAAGCCCCGGGTCGTCCACAGACCCGGGGCTTGCCTCGCCGACGAGAGTGAGTGTACAGTCACTCACATGACGAAGCGCGGTGCCACCCTCTCCACCTCCGACGCCCGGCGGGACGCCGTGGTCGACGCGGCCATCGCCGAGTTCGCGCGGGCCGGGTACCACAGCACCCCGATCAGCGCGGTCGCCGCCAAGGCCGACATCTCCCCCGCCTACGTCTTCAAGTTGTTCCCCGGCAAGGTTTCCCTGTTCGTCGCGGCACTCGACCGGTGTTACGAGCTCGTTGTGCACGCACTCTCGAACGGCGCCGCCCGCGCCGGGGACGCCGAACCGGAGAAGATCCTCTACGAGATGGGCGGCGCCTACGCGGAGCTGATCGCCGACCGGAACCTGCTCATGCTCCAGGTGCACGCCCAGTCCGCGGCGGACACACCCGAGATCGCCGACGCCGTGCGCCGCGGGCTGGCCAAGGTCACCGAGTTCACCCGGACCCGGTCCGGCGCCGGCGACGACCAGGTGCAGCGGTTCGTGGCCTACGGCCAGCTCTGCCACCTGATCGCCACCCTCGACCTCGACGACCACGCCGGCGAGTGGGCCGCCGTCCTCTCGGCCGGCATCCGCCACCCCGGCAAGAACTGAACCGCCCCGCCCCGGGGCTTTTGTTTGCCCACCGAGTGATTGACCAGTCACTCACACCTGAAGGGAAAGACCCGTGAAGACCACCGAAATCGTCCTCCCCGGCCTCGTCGAGCCGGACGGCCTGCGCGTCGAACACCGCGAGCTGCCGGCGCCGGGTGCCGGCGAAGCGCTCGTGCGCGTCGAAGCGAGCGGAATCTCCTTCGCCGAACAGCAGATGCGGCGCGGGAGGTACTACGACCAGCCGCCGTTCCCGTTCGTACCCGGCTACGACGTCGTCGGCACGGTGCTCGAAGCCGCCGACCCGGCCCTGGTCGGGCGCCGGGTGGCCGCGCTGACGAAGATCGGCGGCTGGAGCAGCCACCTCGTCCTCCCCGCCGCGGACCTCGTCCCGGTGCCGGACGCACTGGACGCCGCCGACGCCGAGACGTTCGTGGTCAACGGGATCACCGCCTGGCAGATGCTGCACCGGATCGCGAAGGTCGAGGCCGGCGGCACGATCCTCGTCCACGGCGCCAGCGGCGGGGTCGGCACCACGCTCGTCCAGCTCGCCCAGGCGGCCGGGATCAAGGTGATCGGTACCGCCTCGGCCCGCAACCTCGACGTCGTCACCGCGCTCGGCGCCACCGCCGTCGACTACCGCGGCGACGTGCCGGCCCGGGTGCGCGAGCTGGCGCCCGGCGGGGTCGACGCGGTGTTCGACCACGTCGGCGGCCCCGGGATCGTCGACTCGTTCCGCCTGCTGGCCCCCGGTGGCACGCTCGTCGCCTACGGCAGCGCATCGACCGTGCAGACCGGGGGCAGCCCGCGGGTGCCGGTGCTGAAGCTCTTCGCCCGCCTGCTGTGGTGGAACGCGCTGCCGAACCGGCGCCGGACGCACTTCTACAACGTCTGGGGTGGCAAGCGGAACCTCCCCCGCTTCCGCGCCCGGCTCGCCGAGGACCTCGGCGCGGTGTTCGCCCTGGCCGCGAAGGGGCAGATCACCGCCCAGGTGGCCGCCCGGATGCCGCTCACCGAAGCCGCGAAAGCCTTGACGCTGGCCGAATCCGGGACGGTCACCGGGAAGGTCGTGCTCGTCCCCTGAACACGCCGAAGGCCGCCATGGGATCCATGGCGGCCTTCGAAGTGATGCTCAGTCCGTGCCGAACTCCATCGCGGCGCTGTCGAGCAGCTCGTCGTCGTCGGTCTTGCCGCGGGAGGCGATCACCTGGGCGCCGCCCTCGGGCATCGCACCGATCAGCCCGGTCGAAGCCGCCTGGGCCGCGCCGATCAGCTTCGGGTGCGAGTTGCCGCCGACCATGCCGATGCTCGCGTACTGCTCGAGCTTGGCCCGCGAGTCCGCGATGTCGAGGTTGCGCATGGTCAGCTGGCCGATCCGGTCGACCGGGCCGAACGCCGAGTCCTCGGTCCGCTCCATCGACAGCTTGTCCGGGTGGTAGCTGAACGCCGGGCCGGTCGTGTCCAGGATGGAGTAGTCCTCGCCGCGACGCAGCCGCAAGGTGACCTCGCCGGTGATCGCGGTGCCGACCCAGCGCTGCAGCGACTCGCGCAGCATCATGGCCTGCGGGTCCAGCCAGCGGCCTTCGTACATCAGGCGGCCGAGCTGCCGCCCGTGGTTGTGGTAGCTGGCGAGGGTGTCCTCGTTGTGGATGGCGTTGACGAGCCGCTCGTAGGTCGCGTGCAGCAGCGCCATGCCCGGCGCTTCGTAGATGCCACGGCTCTTGGCCTCGATGATCCGGTTCTCGATCTGGTCGGACATGCCCAGGCCGTGCCGGCCGCCGATGGCGTTGGCCTCCAGCACCAGGTCGACGGCGGAGGCGAACTCCTTGCCGTTGATCGTCACCGGCCGGCCCTGCTCGAACCCGACCGTCACGTCCTCGGCGGCGATCTCCACCTCGGGGTCCCAGAACGCCACACCCATGATGGGCTTGACGATCTCGATGCCGGTGTCCAGGTGCTCCAGGGACTTCGCCTCGTGCGTGGCGCCCCAGATGTTCGCGTCGGTGGAGTAGGCCTTCTCGGTGCTGTCGCGGTAGGGCAGGTCGTGCGCCTGCAGCCACTCCGACATCTCCTTGCGGCCACCGAGCTCGGTGACGAAGTCCGCGTCGAGCCACGGCTTGTAGACCCGCAGGGAGGGGTTGGCCAGCAGGCCGTAGCGGTAGAACCGCTCGATGTCGTTGCCCTTGTAGGTGGAGCCGTCGCCCCAGATCTGGACGTCGTCCTCGAGCATGGCCCGCACCAGCAGCGTGCCGGTGACCGCACGGCCGAGCGGGGTGGTGTTGAAGTAGCCGCGGCCGCCGGAGCGGATGTGGAACGCCCCGCACGTCAGCGCCGCGAGCCCCTCCTCGACGAGGGCTTCCTTGCCGTCGACCAGCCGCGCGAGCTCGGCGCCGTACTGGCCGGCGCGCCCGGGCACCGAGTCGATGTCGGGCTCGTCGTACTGGCCGATGTCGGCGGTGTAGGTGCAGGGGACCGCACCTTTGTCGCGCATCCACGCGACCGCTACGGAAGTGTCGAGGCCACCGGAGAAGGCGATACCGACACGCTCGCCGACGGGCAGGGAAGTGAGCACCTTGGACATGCGAATGATTATGCACGGCTATGCATCGTCGTGCAATCCGGGGGTGCTCCGGCTCACGAAAACGCCGTTGACGTGCGTGGTTCGGTGAACCCATGCGGATGCACGCCGGCGAGCACACCATCACCGCCGCGCTGGTCAGGCGGCTGCTGGCGGCCCGGTACCCGCGGTGGGCGGACCTCCCGATCACGCCCCTGGCCTCCGGCGGCACGGTCAACGCCGTGTACCGCCTGGGTGACCATCTGACGGTCCGGCTCCCCCGCACCGCGGGCGGCGCCGGTGACGTGGCGAAGGAACAGCGCACCCTGAGCGCGCTCCACGCGCTGCCGGTGGCGGTCCCCGTCGTCGAGGCGATCGGCGAGCCTGCGGAGGGCTATCCGTGGCCGTGGGCGGTGCACCGCTGGCTCGACGGCGAACCGGCGGTCGAAGGCCGTCCGTTCGCCCCGGAGGCGCTGGCGGAGTTCGTCGTGGCGCTGCGGACGGTGCGGGCCGCCGGTCCTCCGGCCTACCGCGGTGGGCACCTGGCCGCCCTCAATCGCGCGACCCGGGCCGCGATCGAAGAGCTGCGCGGCACCGGCGAGCCGTTCGACGCCGACGCCGCCCTCGCGGTCTGGACCGAGGCCGCGGCGGCCCCCGCCGGCGCGGAAAGCTGGGTCCACGCCGATCTCATGCCGGGCAACCTGCTGCTCCACAATGGACGTTTCACCGCCGTCCTCGACTGGGCGACCGCGGGCCGCGGTGACCCCGCGTGCGACCTGATCCCCGCGTGGAACCTGCTGTCGGCGGCGGCTCGCGAGGTCTTCCGCGACGCCGTCGGCGCCGACGACGCGGCCTGGGCACGCGGCCGCGGCCGGGCGCTGTCGATGGCGGTGATCCAGCTGCCCTACTACCGCCACACGAACCCGGTCATCTCCGCCAACGCCCGCTACGTCCTCACCGAACTCGGCTGCCGAAAGCCGTGAAGGGCACCCTCATGGCTTTACGACCACGAGGGTGCCCTTCATGACATTCCGGGCTCAGCTGGGCAGGAGCGCCGGGGCCGCGAGGCGGGTGGCGTTCGCCGCCTCGTCGTCCGGGGCCTCCTGCGCCGAGCGCTCCGCTTCGACCCGCGCGAGGTAGTTGGCCACCTCACGGTCGGTCCGGTGCGCATCCCAGCCCAGCAGCGGCGCCATCAGCGCGGCGACGACCGGCGCCGCCGTCACGCCGCGGTCGCGTTCCTCGATGGAGATGCGCGTCCGCCGGGTGAGCACGTCCTCCAGGTGCAGCGCGCCCTCGTGCGAAACCGCGTAAACGGCTTCCACCCGAAGGTATTCCGACGTGTCCGTGATCGGCTCCCCGAGTGAAGGCTCCTCCTTGACCAGCTCGACGAGGTTCCAGATCCGCGTGCCGTACCGCTGCAGGAGGTGCTCGACGCGCCACAGCGGCAGCCCCGTCTTCGAAGCGACCGAAAAGCGGTCGGCCCACAGTTCGTGGTACCCCTCGGCGCCCACGATCGGCAGCCGGTCGGTCCACGACGGCGGAGCGGGCCGGCCGAGCTCCTCGACCACGACGTCGACGGTGTCCGAGGCCATCACCCGGTAGGTCGTGTACTTGCCGCCGGCCACGATCACCAGGCCCGGGACCGGGTGCGCCACCGCGTGCTCCCGCGACAGCTTCGTCGTCGCGGCCGCCTTCGCCGCCAGCAGCGGGCGAAGTCCGGCGTACACGCCTTCGATGTCGTCGTGCGTGACCGGGGTGCGCAGCACCGCGTTGAGGTGCTCCAGCACGTAGTCGACGTCCGCGCGGCTCGCCGCCGGGTGCTCGCGGTCGAGGTCCCACTCGGTGTCGGTGGTGCCGACGATCCAGTGCCGGCCCCACGGGATGACGAACAGGACGCTCTTCTCCGTGCGCAGGATCAGCCCGGTGTCGAGGTCGATCTTCTCCCGCGGCACCACCAGGTGGATGCCTTTGGACGCGCGCACGGTGAACGGCGCGGGGATCCCGGCCGCCGCCGCCATGTCGTCGCTCCAGACGCCGGTGGCCGCGACGACCGTGCGAGCGCGGATCTCGAACTCGACGCCGCTCTCACGGTCGACCACCTTCGCGCCCACGACCCGCTCGCCGTCGCGGAGCAGCGACGTCACGCGGGCCCGGGTCAGCACCGAAGCGCCCTGCTCGGCCGCCGTCCGCGCGATCGTCATCGTGTGGCGGGCGTCGTCGACCTGGGCGTCGTAGTACTGGATCGCGCCGATCAGCGCGTCGTCGGCCAGGCCGGGCGCCACCTTGAACGCGCCGCGCTTGGACAGGTGCCGGTGCCGCGGCAGGGCGCGGGCGCCGCCGAGCGTGTCGTACAGCGTGACACCGGCGCCGATGTACCCGCGCTCCCACACGCGGTGGTTGAGCGGCACCAGGAACTTCACCGGCCGCACCAGGTGCGGGGCCAGCGTCTGCAGCAGCAGCCCACGTTCCTTGAGGGCTTCGCGCACCAGCTTGAAGTCCAGCTGCTCCAGGTAGCGCAGGCCGCCGTGGATCAGCTTGGACGACCGGCTGGACGTCCCGGCGGCGAAGTCCCGCGCTTCGACGAGCGCGACGGACAGCCCGCGCGAGGCGGCGTCCAGGGCGACGCCGGCGCCGGTCACTCCCCCGCCGACGACCAGCACGTCGACCTCTTCGCGGGTCAGCTTCCGCAGTGTCTCCGCCCGGTAGGCGGGGGAAAGGGCGGTCACGGTGTTCCTCCTCATCTCAGGGCCTCACTCCACGTCGACCCAGTCGAGCGTGCGGCCGACAGCCTTCTGCCAGCCCGCGTAGCCCTCGGCGCGCTGCTCTTCCGTCCATGACGGCGCCCAGCGCTTGTCCTCGTTCCAGTTCTGCTCGAGCTCGTCGGTCGACCGCCAGAAGCCGACGGCCAGCCCGGCCGCGTAGGCGGCGCCGAGCGCGGTGGTCTCGGCGACGACCGGCTTCGACACCGGCACACCGAGGATGTCCGCCTGCAGCTGCATGCACAGCTCGTTCGCGGTGACCCCGCCGTCCACCCGCAGCACGTCGAGCGTGACGCCGGAGTCGTTCTGCATGGCCTCGACGACGTCCCGGGTCTGGTAGCAGATCGCTTCCAGTGTCGCCCGCGCCAGATGAGCGTTGGTCGTGGCGCGGGTGAGCCCGACGATCGCGCCGCGGGCGTCGGAGCGCCAGTACGGCGCGAACAGGCCGGAGAAGGCCGGCACGAAGTAGACACCGCCGTTGTCCTCGACCTGGCGGGCCAGGCTTTCGCTCTG
Source organism: Amycolatopsis sp. NPDC051758 (assembly GCF_044453095.1). Classification (NCBI taxonomy): domain Bacteria; kingdom Bacillati; phylum Actinomycetota; class Actinomycetes; order Pseudonocardiales; family Pseudonocardiaceae; genus Amycolatopsis; species Amycolatopsis sp. NPDC051758. The sequence goes on from NZ_JBITCJ010000002.1 coordinate 266,013, forward strand.
CGACGCGCCGCTGATGATGCCGAGCTGGTCGCGCAGCCACTGCACGGCCGACCCGGTGACGGCGATCGAGCCCTCCAGCGCGTACACCGGCTTCTCGTCGCCGAACTGGTAGCACAGCGTCGTGAGCAGGCCGTGCTTCGAGCGGACCAGTTCGTGGCCGGTGTTGAGCAGCAGGAAGTTGCCGGTGCCGTAAGTGTTCTTGGCCTCGCCGGGCCGGAAGCAGACCTGCCCGACGGTGGCCGCCTGCTGGTCGCCGAGGACGCCGGTGAGCGCAACCTCGCCGCCGAGCGGGCCGTCCGCGCGGGTGACACCGAAGAAACCCGGGTTCGACGACGGCCGGATCTTCGGCAGCATCTGCTTCGGGACGTTGAAGAACGACAGCAGCTCGTCGTCCCAGTCGAGGGTTTCGAGGTCCATCAGCATGGTGCGCGACGCGTTGGTCGGGTCGGTGACGTGCACACCGCCGTCCGGGCCGCCGGTGAGGTTCCAGATGAGCCACGAGTCGGTGGTGCCGAAGAGCGCGTCACCCTTTTCGGCGTCTTCGCGGACGCCGTCGACGTTCTCGAGGATCCACTGCAGCTTGCCGCCGGAGAAGTACGTTGCGGGCGGCAGGCCGGCCTTGCGGCGGATGACGTCGCCCTTGCCTTCACGCTCCAGGGCCGAGGCGATCCGGTCGGTGCGGGTGTCCTGCCAGACGATCGCGTTGTGGTACGGGCGGCCGGTGCGGCGGTTCCACACGACGGTGGTCTCGCGCTGGTTGGTGATGCCCAGCGCGGCGAGGTCACCCGCGGTCAGGTTGGCCTTGTTGAGCGCGGTGGCGATGACCGAGCGGGTGCGTTCCCAGATCTCGGTGGCGTCGTGCTCGACCCAGCCGGGCTTCGGCAGGATCTGCTCGTGTTCGAGCTGGTGGCGGGCGATCTCGTTGCCACCGTGGTCGAAGATCATGAAGCGGGTGCTGGTGGTGCCCTGGTCTACGGCGCCGACGAAGTCAGGCATGGTCGTGCTCCCTTTCAGGCGGCGGGCTCGAGGTCCTTGGTGGACACGGTGTCGAACTGCTCCGCCGGGAGGAACCGCTCGATCAGGTACTTGTAGATCGCACCGCCGATGACCGCGCCGAGCACCGGCGCCACGATCGGGATCCACCAATAGGGGAAGCCGTACTGGTCGGACCACGCGGTGTCGTAGCCGGTCAGCCAGGAGGCCAGCCGCGGGCCGAAGTCGCGGGCCGGGTTGATCGCGTAACCGGCGTTGGTGCCCCAGGCCATGCCGATGGCGACGACCAGGAAGCCGACGACGACCGGGGCGAGGTTCGCGGCCGGGGCGGTGTTGCGGAGGTCGGTGATGGCGAAGATCACCAGGACGAGGATCGCGGTGCCGATGATCTGGTCGCGGAAGGCGCCCCAGTCACCCACCGGGAGCGTGCCGTTACCCGGCAGGGTGGAAAACACACCCTGGGTCTTGATCGTGAGGCCGGGGTCCTTGGCGTTGAGCACCTCGGTGTAGTTCCAGCGCACGAGCATGGCCGCGAGGAACGCGCCGGCCGTCTGGGCCAGGGCGTAGGGGGCGACCTTGCGCCACGAGAAGCCCTTGAAGACCGCGAGGGCGACGGTCACGGCCGGGTTCAGGTGCGCGCCGCTGATCCGCGAAGCGACGTAGATGCCGAGCGTGACGCCGATGCCCCAGGCCCAGGCGATGCTGTCGTGGTCCCCGATGCCGCCGGCGACGACCTGCGCCACCACCCCGCACCCGAAAAGGATGAGGATCATCGTCCCCACGAACTCGGCGGCCAGTTCGCCGGCGAGTCCGTGGGCCTTGAGGTTTCGCACCATTGCTTCCTCCACAAAGGACCGTTCTTCCCCCTGGTGATGGACAGCCAAGTCCGCCGGTCACAGCCGGTCAACGGACGCCGGTCGGCATTGTCGAACGGCCGGAGTGGATGTTCGACATTGTCGAATCAGGGCCGGTCGGGCTAGGGTCGCGGCGTGCCCGGTCCGATCCAGTCCATCGAGCGCGCCGCCGCGATCCTGCGCTTGCTGGCGCGCGGCTCGGGACGGCTGGGCGTCGGCGAGATCGCCGAGTCGCTGGAGCTGGCGAAGGGCACCGCGCACGGGATCCTGCGCACGCTGCAGGGCGTCGGGTTCGTCGAGCAGGACCGCGACACGGGCAAGTACCAGCTCGGGGCGGCGCTGCTGCACCTGGGCACGAGCTACCTGGACGTCAACGAGCTGCGGTCCCGGGCGATCAACTGGGCCGACGCGCTGGCGTCCCGCAGCGGCGAAGCGGTCCGGATCGGCGCGCCCCTGGACGGCCGGGTGCTGGTCGTGCACCACGTGTTCCGGCCGGACGACAGCCTGCAGACCCTCGACGTCGGCACCCTGCTGCCGCTGCACGCGACGTCGCTCGGCAAGGTCCTGCTGGCCTACGATTCGACGCTGAAGGCCACTTCGGAGGCTTACACACGCCGCACCCTGGTCACCCAGACCGCGATCAAGCGCGCGTGTGCGAAGGTACGCGAAGCGGGCTGGGCGCTGGAGAACGGCGAGATGATCTCCGGCGAGGCCGGCATCGCGGCGCCGATCCGCGGCCACGGCGGCATCGTGGTCGGCGCGATCGGCGTGTCCGGCGCGGAGGAACGCATCTGCGAGCACGACGGCAGCCCGAACCCGAAGCTGCTGGGCCACGTCCGCGACGCGGCGCGCGCGGTGTCCCGCGACCTGGGCGCGTCCCGATGGTGACCCGGCGCCACGGCGGCACCCGAGGCGCCGCCCGCAACGGCCAACACGGCGCGAGCCTCAGCGCGTTGGCCGCTCCGGGCATCCGCGGTCGCCGACTTCGAGCCCCTGGGGCCGCCTCCTTGAGCTCAAGCGGCGTCCGGCCCCGGCCCTGGCCATCGAGTGGGCGCGTCCTGATGGTGAACGCGAGCTCGCCGCCGAGCCAGTGCGGCCGCCCGATGGTGATGGAGGTGCATCCGTGGTCCAGCGGTACGTGATGTCGGTCGACCAGGGCACCACCTCCACCCGGTGCATCCTGTTCGACGCCCGCGGCCGGCTCGTCTCCGTCGTGCAGCGGGAGCACCAGCAGCACTTCCCCCGCCCCGGCTGGGTCGAGCACGACGCCACCGAGATCTGGCGGAACCTCGCCCGGATCGTCCCGCAGGCGCTGGCCGACGCCGGCGCCACCGCCGAGCAGGTGGTCGGCCTCGGGATCGCCAACCAGCGCGAGACCACCGTGCTGTGGGACCGGCACACCGGCAACCCGGTCGGGCGGGCGATCGTCTGGCAGGACACCCGCACCGACGCCATGCTCGAACAGCTCGCCCGCGAGCCCGGCGCCGACCGCGTCCGGCAGCTGTGCGGCCTGCCGCTGGCGACGTACTTCTCCGCGCCCCGCATCCGGTGGCTGCTCGACCGCACGCCCGGCCTGCGCGAGCGCGCCGAGCGCGGCGACGTCCTCTTCGGCACTATCGAAAGCTGGCTGATCTGGAACCTCACCGGCGGCGCCGAGGGCGGTGTGCACATCACCGACGTCACCAACGCCTCGCGCACCATGCTGATGAACCTGCGCACGCTGAGCTGGGACAACGAGCTCCTCGACTTCTTCGACGTCCCGCGCGCGATGCTCCCGGAGATCCGGTCCTCGACCGAGGTGTACGGCACCACGACCCGGGTCGTGCCCGGCATCCGGATCGCCGCGGCGCTCGGTGACCAGCAGGCCGCGCTGTTCGGCCAGACCTGCTTCGCGCCCGGCGAGGCGAAGTGCACCTACGGCACCGGCAGCTTCCTGCTGCTCAACACCGGCCCGACGCCGGTGCTGTCCACCCACGGCATGCTCACCACCGTCGGCTTCAAGATCGGCGACGAGCCCGCGGTGTACGCCCTCGAAGGCTCGATCGCCGTCACCGGGTCGCTGGTCCAGTGGTTCCGCGACGGCCTCGAGCTGATCGGCAGCGCGCCCGAGATCGAAACCCTGGCGAGGACGGTCGAGGACAACGGCGGTTGTTACATCGTGCCCGCGTTCTCCGGGCTGTTCGCGCCGCACTGGCACAGCGAGGCCCGTGGGGTGATCGCGGGGCTGACGTCGTACATCACCAAGGGCCACCTCGCGCGGGCGGTGCTGGAGGCGACCGGCTGGCAGACCCGCGAGGTCGTCGACGCGATGAACGCCGACTCCGGGCTCGCACTGTCGACGTTGAAGGTCGACGGCGGGATGACCGCCGACAACCTGCTGATGCAGTGCATCGCGGACGTCCTCGACGTGCCGGTGGTCCGTCCGATGGTGGCCGAGACGGTGTCGCTGGGCGCGGCTTACGCGGCGGGGCTGTCCGTCGGATACTGGCCGGACCTCGAGGGCTTGCGGCGCAACTGGCACCGCGCCGGCCAGTGGCTGCCGGCGATGGACCCGGCCCGCCGCGACAGCGAGTACGCGCACTGGCGCCAGGCCGTGGAGCTGACGTTCGGCTGGATGCGTCCCGGCCCGGCCGCGGACGCGCCCGGCTCGGACCTGGTCGAGGTGCTGCTGGCCGACCACCGCCGGTTCGAGCAGCTGTTCCGCGACCTGCGCAACACCGAAGCCGACCGCCCGGCCCTGCTCGCGGAGCTGGCGGCCCTGCTGGTGGCCCACGCGACGGCGACCGAGCGGATCGTCCGCCCCGACGAGCCCGGCGCACCGTTCGGTGACGACCTCTTGGCGGTCTTGGAGGCCGGCGACTCCGAGAAGGCGTTGCTGCGCCTGGAGAACCTCGTCGACGCCCACGTCCGCGGCGAGGAACGCGGACTGCTCAACGACCTGCGCCGCACGATGTCCACTTCGGACCGGACGAGCCTCGGCCGGGCGTTCGCCGCGGAGCGCCGCCGCCAGCTGGGCCTCAACTGCGGTAATGCGGACCACGTCCGCGAGCTCGGCGACCGGCTGAAGCTCTAGCCGGTCATCCTTCGCCGGGGTCGCTGGATTCGCCTTTGCGGTGCTTCGATGCGGCGGCCGAGGTGGGCACCGAAGCGGTCGCGCTTTCCAAGGCTCTGTCGACCACGCGATCCAGCGCTTTGTCCCGGAGCCGCTCGCTCCCCAGTTACTTCGCAACCTTGCGCGAGCACTCGAGGTAGTGGCTCACCAGCGGCTGGGAGAATGTGCTGCCGATCGCCGCCAGACCACCGACCACCAGCTGCCGAGTCCACTCGGGCGACCGCATCACGACGATCACGCCTGCTCCCAGCTCGATCAAGCCGATCGCCATGGCCACCTGAGAGTTCCGGAACGAGCTCCGAGCGTGCCGCACCGTCATGGCGTGATAGTTCTCGATGAGCAGATCATTGCGGGTACGCCCGGTGTGCAGGGTATCCGGGGACGTCGGCAGGGCCGAACTCGGCGAATCGTCCCCGGTCACTTTCCTCGGCCACAGCCGAGGAAACACGACAAGTGCGCCGAGGCCGGCGATGGCGATACCGATTCCTGCCCAGCGGCCCACGATCGTGGTCAAACCCAGATCGGCGGGTTGTGTGATGAGGAAGAACACGACAACCGCGACCACGTAGAAAAGAGCCATTCCCGTGTACTGCCGCAAGAGGAGGTACAGCCGGACCGGGGCCTTCTTCTCGTGCGCGCCGACCGGAGTCGACAGGACTACATCGAGTACGTCGGCCACCGGGGCGCCTTGGGCCACATCGGGCTGGGCGACTCCATTGCCGCGGTTCTCCGGCATTCGCACGCTCCGTGGCCGATCGGGGGAAGGATGGCAATTCCGCAACGATGTCGCCGTCGCGCCCCGCAGCGTTACGCGGCGGATCAGAGAAATCCCGGAAAGGGTTGCGCGCCCAGGAAGACCGCGCCTGCGGCGTCGTACATGCCTTCGGTCAGGAACGCGTGCTGGGGCACCACCGCCGCGTCGCGTAGGTGGCGCTGCAGCGGGTGGTCGGCTTCGATCGCCGACGTGCCGCCGAGCCGGTACGCGGCCTGGACCACGTCGAAGCCGACGCGGGCCGTGTGGGCCGCTGCCAGGCGCAGCAGGCTCACCTGCTCCGGCCCTGGTGTGCCCGTCAACGCCGTTTCCCAAGCCTCTTCGGTGGCTTCATACAAGAACGCGCGCACCGAACGGAGGTCCGCCTCGGCCTTCGCGAGGGCGATCCGAGCGTACGCGCGGTCCGCGAGGACGGGACCGCCGGTCAAGCCGGTGCGGCCCGCGCCGAACCCGGTCACGTGGTTGAGGGCCGCGCGGGCGATGCCGAGGTTGACCACCGCGAGCACCTGCGACGCGTACGCCAGCGCTGGATAGCGGTAGAGCGGCTCGTCGATCGTCGCGCCGCCGCCGCGGACGAACGTCCACTCCGCGGGGACGAAGGCGCCGTCCACCCGCAGGTCGTGGCTGCCGGTGCCGCGCATGCCGAGCGCGTCCCAGGTGTCGACGACCTCCACCCGCCCGGCCGGCAGCACGGCGGTGCGCGGCCGGCCCGTGGACCCCGTGCCGATGCCGACGCCGAGGTAGTCGGCGGCGAGGCAGCCGCTGGCCAGGCGCCACTGGCCGCGGACGCGGAACCCGCCCGGCTCCTCTTCGGCGGGCTGCACCGGGAAGAGCGCACCGGCGAAGACGAGGTCCGGGCCGTCGGCGTACAGCCGGGCTTGGGTTTCCGGTGGCAGCGCGGCGAGATACACCCCCGACGCGCCGAAGCTGGCGACCCAGCCGGCCGATCCGTCCACTTCGGACATCCGCTCGACCATCGCGAGGAACTCCGCGGGCGGCCGGGCGTCACCACCGAAGCGTTTCGGTGTGGTCGCCCGGTAGAACCCGGCCAGGCGGAACTTGTCAACGACGTCGCGAGGCACGTGCCGCAGCCGGGTGAACTCCCCCGCCCGGCGCGCCACCTCCGCCAGCGCCGCGTCGAAAGCGGGCGATGTCCCCCGGGTGCGCGCCATGCGCCTCAGGGTAACCGGTCACCACCGGGCCGGGCGGCTGCTTTCCCGCACCACCAGCACCGCCTCGACCGTCCCGCTCACCGGGGCGGCCACCCCGTTGATGCGGGCGGTGAGCACATCCAGCGTCTGCCGTCCCGCGGCCAGGAAGTCCTGGCGGACGGTGGTCAACGGCGGTGCGAAGTAGGCAGCTTCGGGAACGTCGTCGAAACCGACGACGTGCGCGTCGCGCGGCACCCGCATCCCCGCTTCGGTGAACGCCGCGAGCAGGCCGAGGGCCATGTGGTCGTTGGCCGTGAACACCGCGCACAACCCCGACTCGACGGCGAGGGACTGCCCGGCGCGATACCCGGACCGGGCCGACCAGTCGCCGCGGATGACCGGCGGCACGTCCGCGCCGTACCGTTCGAGGGCTTCCCGCCAGCCACGCTCACGGGCGCGGGCGATCGGCCCGTTCTCGGGGCCGCCGAGGTGCCAGACGGTCGTGTGACCGATGTCGAGCAGGTGTTCCGTGGCCCTGCGTGCGCCTTCACGCTGGTCGGCCGACACCGCCGCGACGAGCGGGATCCCGGTGACCGGCGCCGGCTCGGCGGCCAGGTGCGGGTCGAGCAGCACGATCCCGGCCACCCCCTGCAGCCGCAGGCCGGCGACCGCGGCCGGCACCGCGGCGCCGCGGCCGGGAACACTGAAGACGCTGAGCGCGTACCCGTGTTCCCGGGCCGCCGCACGGAGCCCGTGCAGCGCCGGGCCCGCGGACCTCGTCGTGATCACACCCAGCGTGCCCCGCCGGGCGACGGCCCGCGCGCGGAGCGGGCTTTCGGCTGACTCGGGACCTGCGTCGTCCACGGGCATGGGTCGATGTTAGCGATCACACCGCCAGACGTGAACTTCCTTCACTTTCCATAAATAGCTCAGGAAGTGGTGACCGAGTAGCTGTTCGCCGCGAAGTCCAGCCCGCCGGCCGACGAGGTGATCTCGAAGCCGAACTGGACCTCGCCGAGCGTCACGTCGCCGAACCAGCCCCGGCCCCGGATCCAGTTCAGCACCGCGAGGACGTCGACGGTGCCGGAGTTCGTGTTCGACGTGCGCACGAAGGAGAACACGGCGTTCGAGCCGTTCGAGCCCCGGTAGACGTCCCAGGTGTGCCCGCCCACCGTCGCGGTGGCCTGCTTGCTGCCCAGCGGGCCGACCGCACCCTGCTTGTTCATCCAGAGCATCGTTTCGTAGGCGTTGTTGTCCGCCCAGATGTCGTAGGCAGTCTCGTAAGCGCCGCTACCCGGGCGCGTCACGGAGAAACTGCTGGAGACGCGGCTCAGCGCGCTGAGCTTCTTGCCGACGTTCTTCGCCGAATGCGGGTACGTCTTCACTCCGCCGGTGTTCGGCTGATCCGACCAGACACCCCAGTTGGAATACGAATTCGCCCAGATGGTCTGCGGGCCGGCACCACTGCCCCAGACGTCGTTGCGGACGGTGTACCCACCGTGGGACCAGGTCGCCCATTTGTCCGAGGACGACCACGTCGCCGCCGTGGCAACACCGGCCGAGGTGACCACGGAAGCGGCCACGGTCAAGGAAATCACAAGGGAACGCACGGCTTTGTGCATGGAAAGGTCCTCCACTGGTGAGGGAATCACCAGCACTATGACCGTCCCGTTACCACCCGGTCAAGCAATTCGAGAACTTCGAAAAAGAAAGGGGCTTTCCCGTCGAACGGGAAAGCCCCTTTCGACACTGACTCAGGAAGCCGCGCGCCGCTTCGTCCAGATGTCGTACGCCACCGCCGCCAGCAGCACGACGCCCTTCACCAGCATCACCCGCTCGCTCGGGGCGCCGATCAGCGACATCCCGTTGTTGATCACCGCCATGATCAACCCGCCGGTGATCGCGCCGACCACCTTGCCGACGCCACCCTGCACCGCCGCGCCGCCGATGAACGCCGCCGCGATCGCGTCCAGCTCGAAGTTGACGCCCGCCGTCGGGCCCGCCTGGTTGAGCCGGCCCGCGAAGATGATCCCGGCCAGGGCCGCCAGCACGCCCATGTTGACGAAGATCCAGAACGTCACCGACTTGACCTTGACGCCCGAAAGCGTCGCGGCCTGCAGGTTGCCGCCCACGGCGTAGATGTGCCGGCCGAACACCGACTTCCCGGCCACCAGTGAATAACCCAGCACCAGCGCCGCCAGCAGGATCAGCACCCACGGCAGGTTCTTGAACCGGGCCAGCTGCACCACCAGGGCCAGCACCAGCACCGCGATCCCGGCGATCTTCAGCACGAACACCGCGAACGGGTCGACGTCCTGGCCGTAGCCCAGCCGCGCCGAGCGCTTCCGCCACTGCGTGAACCCGATCCCGGCGACGGCCGCGACGCCGGCGAGCAGCGACACCAGGTCGGCGCCGCCGAGCGGGCCGAGGCCGATGTTGCCCAGGTAACCGTCGGTGAAGCCGTTGGACAGCGTGCGGATCGCGTCCGGGAACGGGCCGATGCCCTGGTTGCCCAGCACCGTCAGGGTCAGGGCCCGGAACGCCAGCATCCCGGCGAGCGTCACGATGAACGCCGGAATGCCGAAGTAGGCGACCCAGTAACCCTGCCAAGCGCCGATCGCCGCGCCGACGACGAGGGTCACCAGCACCGCCCAGAACCACGGCAGGTGCCAGTTCACCATCAGCACGGCCGAGACCGCGCCGGTCATCGCGACCACCGACCCGGCGGACAGGTCGATGTGCCCGGAGATGATCACCAGGATCATCCCGATCGCGAGGATCAGCACGTAGGAGTTCTGCACGATGATGTTGGAGATGTTCTGCGGTTCCAGCAGCGCGCCGCCGGTGAGCACCTCGAACAGCACCACGATCAGCGCGAACGCGACGTAGATGCCGCTCTGGCGCGGGTTGATCGAGATCCGCCGGGCGGAGCGCTCGGCCGGGGGCGCGTCGGGACGCGCTTCGGTCGTGGTCATTGCCGTTCCTTGGTCATGTACTGCATGAGCAGTTCCTGGGTGGCTTCTTCGCGGGTCGCCTCGCCGGTGATCCGCCCGGCCGACAGCGCGTAGATCCGGTCGCAGAGCCCGAGCAGCTCCGGCAGCTCGGAGGAGATGACCAGCACGGCCTTCCCCTGCGCGGCCAGTTCGTTGATGATCGTGTAGATCTCGAACTTCGCGCCGACGTCGATGCCGCGGGTCGGCTCGTCGAGGATCAGCACGTCCGGGTCGGTGAAGATCCACTTGGCCAGCACGACCTTCTGCTGGTTGCCGCCGGAGAGCTTCCCGGTCACGCTGCGCACGGTCGGTGCCTTGATCGAAAGGCTCCGCCGGTACCCGACGGCCGTCTCGTGTTCGGCGTGCTCGTTGACCCAGCCGCGCTTGGCCAGCTTGCCCAGCCCGGCCGCGGACACGTTGCGCTGGATGTCCTCGATCAGGTTGAGCCCGTAGCGCTTCCGGTCCTCGGTGGCGTACGCGATGCCGTGGCGGACGGCGTCGCGCACCGACCGGACGTCGATCTCCTCGCCGTGCTTGAGGATCCGCCCGGAGATGTCCTTGCCGTAGGACCGGCCGAACACGCTCATCGCGAGCTCCGTCCGGCCCGCGCCCATCAGGCCGGCCAGCCCGACGATCTCCCCGCGCCGCAGCGAAAGCGACGCGTGGTCGACGACGACCCGGCCGGCCTGGGTGGGACTGTGCACCGTCCAGTCCTCGATCCGCAGCACCTCTTCGCCGATGTCCGGTTCCCGGGGCGGGAACCGGTGCTCGAGGTCGCGCCCGACCATTCCGGTGATGATCCGTTCTTCGGTCAGGCCGGCCGCGTCGAGGGTGTCGATGGTGCGGCCGTCCCGCAGGATCGTGACGGTGTCGGCGATCGCGGTCACCTCGCCGAGCTTGTGCGAGATGATCACGCACGTGACGCCGTCGGACCGCAGCTCGCGCAGCAGGTCCAGCAGGTGCGCCGAGTCCTCGTCGTTGAGCGCCGCGGTGGGCTCGTCGAGGATCAGCAGCCGGACCTCCTTGGACAGCGCCTTGGCGATCTCGACCAGCTGCTGCTTGCCGACCCCGAGGTCCCGCACCGGGGTGACCGGGTTCTCCGCGAGGCCGACGCGCCGGAGCAGCGCGCCGGCCTCGTGGTTGGTGCGGTTCCAGTCGATCCAGCCCCGCTTGCCGCGTTCGTTGCCGAGAAAGATGTTTTCCGCTATCGAGAGCTGCCCGCACAGCGCGAGCTCCTGGTGGATGATCACGATTCCGTGCCGCTCACTGTCGCGCACCGAACCGAACTCGCACCGCTGCCCGTCGAAGTGGATCTCACCGTCGTACGTCCCGTGCGGGTAGACGCCGGAAAGCACCTTCATCAAGGTGGACTTCCCGGCGCCGTTCTCCCCGCAGATCGCGTGGATCTCGCCGCTGTTCACGGAAAGGGTGACGTCCGACAGCGCCTTGACCCCGGGGAAGGTCTTGGTGATCCCGCGCATGCCGAGCAGTTCGGTCATTTCAGCTGACCCGCCGTGTAGTAGCCGGAGTCGACGAGCTCCTTCTGGTAGTTGGCTTTGTCCACGGTGACCGGCTGCAGCAGGAAGGACGGCACGATCTTCTTGCCGTTCTCGTAGTCGGTCGTGTTGTTGACCTCGGGCTTGCCGCCCTTGAGCACCGCGTCGGCCATCTTCACCGTGGTGTCGGCGAGGATGCGGGTGTCCTTGAAGATCGTCGAGTACTGCTCACCGGCGATGATCGACTTGACCGAGGCGACCTCGGCGTCCTGCCCGGTGACGATCGGGTACGGCTGGCCGGCGGTGCCGTAGCCGTTGCTCTTCAGGGCCGAGAGGATGCCGATCGACAGGCCGTCGTACGGCGAGAGCACGCCGGCGACCTTGGCGCCACCGGTGTAGGTCTTGGTGAGCAGGTCCTCCATGCGGCGCTGCGCGGTGGCCGGGTCCCAGCGCAGGATGGCTGCGCGGGCGAAGTCGGTCTGCCCGCTCTTGACCACGAGCTTGCCGCTGTCCATCAGCGGCTTGAGCACGGACATCGCGCCGTTGAAGAAGAAGGTGGCGTTGTTGTCGTCCGGCGAACCGGCGAACAGCTCGATGTTGAACGGGCCCGCGCCGTCACCCAGCCCCTTGACCAGCGAGTTCGCCTGCTCGACGCCGACCTTGAAGTTGTCGAACGTGGCGTAGTAGTCGACGTTGGGCGAGTTGCGGATCAGCCGGTCGTAGGCGATGACCGGGATCTTGCGGTCGGCCGCCTCCTGCAGCTGGGTGGTGATCGCGGTGCCGTCGATCGAGGCGATCACCAGGAGCTTGGCGCCCTTGGTGATCTGGTTCTCGATCTGGTTCACCTGGGTGGGGATGTCGTTCTCGGCGTACTGCAGGTCGACCTTGTAGCCGAGCTTCTCCAGCGCCGACTTGATGTTGTCGCCGTCGTGGATCCAGCGTTCCGACGACTTCGTCGGCATGGTGACGCCGACGAGGCCGCCCGCCGCCGCGGCGGCGCCGGGTGCCGCCGTCTGGTCGGCGGTCTTCTGGCTCGAACCGCACGCCGACAGCGTGAGCACGAGCCCCGCGGCAGCGATCCCCGCGAGTGTTCTGGTGAACTTCATTGTTCCTTCTTCCTTTCTCAGAAACCTTGAGCGAGCCGGTGGTAGGCCTGGTTCCAGCGGATGCGGTCGGCGAAGTCGTGCGGGGTCGTGTCCTGGTCGATCACCAGCAGCTCGACGCCGAGCAGGTTCGCGAAGTCGCGAAGGGTCTCCGTGCCCACGGCCTGGGTGAGCACGGTGTGGTGCGGGCCGCCCGCGGTGATCCACGACTCCGCGGACGTCGCCAGCGACGGCGCCGGCTCCCACACCGCCCGCGCGACCGGCAGGTTCGGCAGCGGCTCGTCCGGCGGGACGACCTCGATCTCGTTGGCGACCAGCCGGAACCGGTCGCCGAGGTCGACCAGGCCGAGGGTGACGCCGGGGCCGGGCGCGGCGTCGAACACCAGCCGGACCGGGTCCTCACGCCCGCCGATGCCCAGCGCGTGGATCTCGCAGGACGGCTTGGCAGCGGCGATGCTGGGGCAGACCTCCAGCATGTGCGCGCCGAGGATCTTCGGCGTACCCGGCCCGAAGTGGTAGGTGTAGTCCTCCATGAACGACGTGCCGCGGTCCTGGCCGGCGCCCATCGCCTTGACCGCCGCCAGCAGCGCGGAGGTCTTCCAGTCGCCCTCACCGCCGAAGCCGTAACCGTCGGCCATCAGCCGCTGCACCGCGAGCCCGGGCAGCTGGCGGAGGCCGCCGAGGTCCTCGAAGTTCGTGGTGAACGCGCCGAATCCGCCATCGGTGAGGAACTTCCGCATCCCGGCTTCGATCTTGGCCGCGTAGCGGAGGGAGTCGTGCCGCGCTCCCCCGGCCGCCAGCTCCGGGACGACGTCGTAGTCTTCGGCGTAGGCCGCTACCAGACCATCCACTGTGTCCTTTTCGGACACCTGGTCGACCAGCTCGACGAGGTCGTTCACCCCGTAGGTGTTGACCGAGACACCGAACCGCAGTTCGGCCTCGACCTTGTCCCCCTCGGTGACGGCGACGTCGCGCATGTTGTCGCCGAACCGGGCCAGGCGCAGGTTCCGCAGGTGGTCGGCACCGATCGCGGCCCGCGCCCACGCGTCGATCCGCGCGACGACGACCGGGTCGGAGACGTGCCCGGCGACGGTCTTGCGCGGGACGCCGAGCCGCGTCTGGATGAACCCGAACTCGCGGTCGCCGTGCGCGGCCTGGTTGAGGTTCATGAAGTCCATGTCGATGGTGGACCACGGCAGCGCTTCGTTGAGCTGGGTGTGCAGGTGCAGCAGCGGTTTGCGCAGCGCGTCCAGCCCGGTGATCCACATCTTCGCGGGCGAGAAGGTGTGCATCCATGCGATGACGCCGACGCAGGCGGCGTCGGCGTTGGCCTCCTGCAGGACCCGGCGGATCGAGGAGGCCTCGGTCAGCACCGGCTTGCCGACGATCTCGGCCGGCAGCCCGCCGGAGGCGGCCAGGAGCTGCTGGATCCGCAGGGACTGGCCGGCGACCTGCTCGAGGGTCTCCTCGCCGTAGAGGGCCTGGCTGCCGGTGAGGAACCAGAGCTGGGGTTTCGACGCGCGGGTCATCGTTTCTCCTGGAAGCGTTTCAGTGCTGGCCGTAGACGTTCTGGTACCGGGCGTAGAGCCGGTCGACGTCCTCGGGTGGGAGGGGTTCGGGCGTGCCGAGCTCGAAGGCCTTGTGCACGGTGCGGGCGACGTCCTCGACCATCACCGCGGCCTTGACCGCGTCGCGGGCGGTGCGGCCGACGGTGAACGGGCCGTGGTTGCGCATCAGCACCGCCTTGGAGCGGCTGGTGCGCAGCGTTTCGACGATGCCGCGGCCGATCGAGTCGTCGCCGATCAGCGCGAACGGCCCGACCGGGACCGGGCCGCCGAACTCGTCGGCCATCATCGTCAGCACGCACGGGATCGGCTCACCGCGGGCCGCCCACGCCGTCGCGTAGGTGGAATGCGTGTGGACGACCCCGCCGATCTCCGGCAGGTGCCGGTAGACGTAGGCGTGCGCGGCGGTGTCGGACGACGGCGCGAGCTCACCGTGCACCAGCTCGCCGTGCAGGTCGGTGACCACCATCGTGTCGGCGGACAGGTCGTCGTAGGACACGCCCGACGGCTTGATGACCATCAGCTCGCGGCCGGGGACCCGCGCCGAGACGTTGCCCGCGGTCCAGATGACCAGCGCGTTGCGGGTCAGCTCGCCGTGCAGGTTCGCCACGGTCTCCCGGAGTTCGGCGATGGTGTCGAGGACTTCGTCGGTCAGAGACATCAAGACCGTCCTTTCGCGACGGCTCGGCGGCGGGCCGCCAGGCGGTGCATGACATCGTTGGCGCCGCGGCCGAAGTAGTCGTGCAACGTCGTGTATTCGGCGTACAGCTCGTCGTACGCGGCGACGTGCGCGGGCACCGGCTGGTACACCGCACGCTGGACCGAACCCATCGCGGCGGCGGCCGCGCGGATGTCCGGGTAGGCCCCGGCGGCCACGGCCGCGTGGATCGCCGACCCGAGCGCGGGCCCCTGCTCGGAGCCGATGACCGACAGCGGCAGGTTCGTGACGTCGGCGTAGATCTGCATCAGCAGCGTGTTCTTCATCAGCCCGCCCGCGATGATCAGCTCGGTGACCGGCACCCCGGCGTCCCCGAAGGTCTCGATGATCTTGCGGGTGCCGAAGGCCGTGGCTTCCAGCAGCGCGCGGTAGACGTCCTCGGCGCGGGTGGCGAGGGTCTGGCCGACGATGACGCCGGACAGCTCGTGGTCGACGAGCACCGACCGGTTGCCGCTGTGCCAGTCCAGCGCGACCAGGCCGTGTTCGCCGATCTCCTGCTGCGCGGCCAGCCGGGTCAGCTGCTCGTGACCGTCACTCGCGAAGTGCTCGGTGAACCAGCCGAAGATGTCGCCCACACCGCTCTGCCCGGCCTCGTAACCCCACAGCCCGGGGACGATCCCGCCGTCGACCACCCCGCACATGCCGGGGACCTCACGCAGTTCGGCGCCGTTCATCACGTGACACGTCGAGGTGCCCATGATCGCCACCATCTGCCCGGGCTCGACGGCGTTCGCGGCGGGTGCGGTGACGTGCGCGTCCACGTTGCCCACGGCGACCGCGATGCCTTCGGGCAGCCCGGTCCAGGCGGCGGCCTCCGCGCTGAGGCCGCCTGCGCGGGCACCCAGCTCACCCAGGGGGTGTTCCAGCTTGTCGGCGACGAAGGACTCGAAGCCCGGGGCCAGTTCGCGGAGGAAGTCGCGGCTCGGGTACTGGCCGTCCTGCAGGATGCCCTTGTACCCGGCGGTGCAGGCGTTGCGGACGTAGGTTCCGGTGAGCTGCCAGACGATCCAGTCGGCCGCCTCGACCCAGTGCCGCATCGCCGCGTAGACGTCCGGCGCCTCTTCGAACACCTCGAGTCCCTTGGCGAACTCCCATTCCGACGAGATCAGCCCGCCGTAACGCGGGAGCCACTTCTCGCCGCGGGCGCGGGCCAGGTCGTTGATCCGCACGGCCTGCGGCTGGGCCGAGTGGTGCTTCCACAGCTTCACGTACGCGTGCGGGTTGCCTTCGAACTCGGGCAGCTCGCACAGCGGTGTGCCGTCGGCGGTCGTCGGCACCATGGTGCACGCGGTGAAGTCGGTGGCGACGCCGATCACATCGGCCGGGTCCACCCCCGCCGCGGTGATCGCGGCGGGGACGGCAGTGCGCAGCACCCCGACGTAGTCCGCCGGCACCTGCAGCGCCCAGTCCGGTGGCAACGCGCGGCCGGTGGCGGGCAGCGTCTCGTCGAGCACGCCGTGCGGGTACTCGAAGACCGCGCTGCCCAGTTCGGCGCCGTCGGCCACGCGCACGACCACCGCACGCCCGGAGAGCGTGCCGAAGTCGACGCCGACGACGAGAGGGTCTGCTGACACTTCTGGTTCCTTCCTGGGATGGCTCAACGGCCGGTCATCACGAGAGTCGTCACGGAGTTCGCGGGCAACGTCAGCTTCGACGTCGCCGCCAGCCCGGTGATCTCCCTGGTCTGCGGCACGATCGCGGTCGGCGCGGCGAGGCTGTTGCGGCCCGCCGGGTCGCCGGTGAGCGTGGTGAGCGTCCCGGTGCCGTCGACCGCCGTGACGCCGGTCAGCGCCAGCCGGGCGGTCTGCACCTGCCCGGTCGGGTTGACGAGCTTGACCGTGAACGTCTTCTTCCCCCCCTTGGTGGTCACATTGACCACCTGCCGCAGCGGGCTGCCCTGGTTGAGGCGGCTGGTGACGATCTGCTTGCCGAGCGTGCTGGAGAACATCTGCTGCACCCAGTACGACGGCGAGCCGTAACTGCTCCCGGCGTCGAGGCCGATCAGGTTGACCGGCCAGTTGGACTGGTTTTCGTGCACCAGCACCGGCGCGTACATCGAGCCGATGACGATGTCGCTGTTGCGTTCCAGCCCGGTGAGGAACGCGGCTTCGCCGATCGCGGCGGCCAGGGTGCCGGTGGGCCGGCCGTCCTGGGCGCCGTACTCACCGACGAGGATCTCCGGGCCGCTGCGGTCCGCGGTGTCGTAGCGGGTCGAGTTGTCGGTGAACCACTGCGGCGACTGGTAGTAGTGGTCGTCCGCGGCGTCCGGGCGCACGCCGGTCGGGGTGCTCGACGCGGCCCCGCCCTGCAGGCCGCCGGTCGTCGCGATGACCGTCAGCTGCGGGTACTTCGCCTTGACGGCGTTGTACATGTCGGTGAAGCGCCAGGCGTAGCTACCCGAACTGTCGAACCAGTCCTCGTTGCCGACCTCGACGTAGCGCAGGTCGAACGGCGCCGGGTGCCCGTCGGCGGCCCGCTTCGCGCCCCACGTCGTGGAGGCGTCGCCGATGGCGTACTCGATCTCGTCGAGGGCTTCCTGAACGTACTGCGGGTAGTCGGCCTGGTCGACGTGCTGGCCGTTGAGCGTGTAGCCGGCGAACAGCCCGAGCAGCGGCTGGGCGCCGATGTCCTCGGCGAGCTTCAGGTAGTCGAGGATGCCGAAGCCGTCGGTGGACCAATAACCCCACGCGGTGTTCTGGTGGCCGGGCCGCTGTTCGAGGGGGCCGATGGTGTTCTTCCACGCGAACCGCGTGTCGAGGGTGTTGCCTTCGAGGTAGTTGCCACCGGGGACGCGGAAGAGGCCGAGCTTCATCGCGGCGAGCTTCTGCCCGAGGTCCAGCCGGACGCCGTGGTTCTTGAAGGTCGGCGGGAACAGCGACACCTGCTGGAACCAGGCGTCGCCGGCGAGCGCCTTCTTGCCCTTGTTCACCAGCGACACGACGATCCGGTTGTCGGTGGACGCGGTGATCGTCGACGGTGTGGTGAAGCTGAACGTCTGCTGCGCCCAGCCCGCGCCGACCGGCTGGACGTCCTTGCTCGCCAGCACCGTGCCGTCCGGCTTCTCCAGGCTGACCCGGAGGCCGCCGGTCCACGTGCCCTTGGCGAAGAAGCTGCCGGTGTACTTCGTGGACGGTTTTGCGGCGATGCCGTAGAAACCCACGTTGGCGGCGGCGATCCGGCCGCCGGCCGGGACCGCGTCGGCGTGCAGCTTCAGCGACCGGTCCAAGGCGGTGTTCAGCGGCGTGGCGGTGTCGATCGCGTACGTGCCCGTCGCGCCCGGCGAGGTGAGCAGCGACCAGTACGGGACCGCGGTGTCCCCCGCGCCGCTGTTGCGCTGGTAGGTCTCCTTGAACGTACGGTTGCGGACCAGTTCGGCGTAGAGGCCGCCTTCGACGGAGTGGCTGATGTCCTCGAGGATCGAGCCGTAGGTGGTCGGGCGGGTGTTGGCGCGGACGACGTTGGCGTCGACCGCGAGCTGGTTGGCTCCGGCGAGGGTGCCGACCTGGGCCGCGGTGAGCGGGAAGCGGCGCAGCTCGACCTCGTCGATCGCGCCGGTGAACCCGGTGCCGACGGTGAAGGCCGCCGCGCTGCTGCCGGAGGCCGGGCAGGCCGAGACGTCGAGCGTGGTGCCGGTCGGCGTCCCGCAGGTGCCGGTGACTGCGGCCGCGTCGCCATCGGCGTAGACGGTGAGCCGCTGCGAAGTGCGGTCCAGGACGACGGCCGCGTGGTGCCAGTTGCCGTCGGCGAGCCCGCCGCCATTCGTGGTCACCTGGATCGTGCCGACGCGAGCAGTGAGCTTGCCCCCGGTCACGCCGAGCGCGTAACCGTCGCCGTGATCGACGAGGGTGCCGTCCGACGCGGTGCGGAACCATGCGGCCAGGGACAGCGAGCCGGTGCCGGTGTCGAACGCGGGCGAGGTCCCCATGTCCACAGTGGACTTGCTGTCGAACTGGACGGCCTTGCCCGCCGCGCCGGCGGTCCAGGTGGCGCCGTGAAGCGTGCCGTCGGCCGCGTTGGCCGAAGAGTCGCGCGCGACCGTGCCCGTGCCTTCGTCGAAGTGCCACGACCCGCTCGCGGCGAGTGCGGCGACCGCGGAGCCGGTGAGCGGGGTCGGGTAGGCGCGGACGTCGTCGACTCCCCCGGCGAACCAGTCGGCCGGGCTGCCGGCCCACTTGCCGCGTCCGACGACCAGGTGCCCGCCCGCGATCCACGGCGTGGTGAACAGGACGCTCTGCTGCAGGGTTCCGTTGACGTACAGGGAAAGCGTGCCGGCCGCCCGGTTGTAGACACCGACGACGTGCTGCCACTGGTCGGCCTGGGCGGGCAGGGTGGACACCGCCGAGGACGACGCCGTGTCGCCGTCGGACGCACGACGGGTGAACGCGAACCGGCCGTCGGCGGTGCGCTGGAGGTAGAAGCCGCTGATCGTCGAGCCGTCGACGCTGACCGCGGTCCGGAAGCCGGTGGCCGTTGTCGGCTTCACCCACGCGGACACCGAGAAGCTCTGCGCGGTGTCGACGACCGGGGCCGGGGCCTCGACGGAGGCGTCGGTGCCGTTGAACACGACGCCGTGCGGGCCGACCACACCCTCACCCCAGGTGGCGCCGCCGGTGAGGGTGGCGGTGCGCGCGTCGAGGGAGTCGTCCGCCGCGGTGGTGCCGGTGCCCTCGTCGAGCCGCCAGTGCCCGGCGATGGCCAGGCGGGCGGCGTCGGCCGCGGTCAGCGCGCCGGTGTAGGCGCGGACGTCGTCGATCGTGCCGTCGACGTAGTCCACCGGGTTGCCGCCGTACTTGCCGCGGCCGATCACCAGGTGCCCGGTGCCGGCCCAGCCGGCCGGCGCGGCGACGGTCGCCTGGCGGGTGCCGTCGACGTACAGGGCCAGCGTCGACGCGGCGGCGTCGAACACGCCGGTGAGCTGGTACCACTGGCCGATGACGGGGTCGAAGTTCGCCGAGGCGACCACACCGTCGGCCGGGGCGTCCCCGGCGAGGCGGGTGAAGGCGAACCGGCGCGAGTCGTCGCGGAATTGCAGGAAGAAGTTGCTGACCTGGTTCCCGTCGACGCTCACGAACGTCTGGAAGCCCGAGATCTTGTCGAGCTTGACCCAGCTGCTGACCGAGAAGCTCTTCGTGGTGTCCAGCACGGGCGCACCGGCGTCGGCGAAACCCCCGGCCCCGTCGGTGGTCAGGGCACCGCCGCGGATGCCCGGGCCCCAGCCCGCGCCGCCGTTCAGGGTGGCGGGGTGCGCCCCTGCGCTGTCGGCGGCGGTCGTCCCGCTGCCTTCGTCGAACGTCCAATGCCCGGCCAGCGCCGGGTCGGCCTCGGCCACGGCAGCCGTGACGGGCATGGCGGAGAACAGGGTCAGGGCCGCGAGCACGGCCAGGAGACGCCGGATTCTGCGGAGCATGACTCTCCTTCGAGTGTGAACGCTCACAGTCAGGGGGTTCGGCGGGTGACGAGGCGTTGCAGGACGATGAAGACGAACAGGAGGGCCCCGGTGATGATCGAGGTCCACCAGGAGTTGAGGGTGCCGTCGAAGGTGATCAGCGTCTGGATGATGCCCAGCACCATGATCCCGAGCACGGTGCCCAGCACGTAGCCGGAACCGCCGGTGAGGATGGTGCCGCCGATGACCACCGCGGCGATCGCGGTCAGCTCCAGGCCGACGCCGTTGAGCGGGTCGCCGGAAGACTTGTACAGCACCAGCAGCAGCCCGCCGAGGGCCGAGCAGAAGCCGCTGATCGTGTACACCGCGATCTTCGTGCGGCCGGTCTTGAGGCCCATCAGCATCGCGGACTGTGCGTTGCCGCCGATCGAGTAGACCGTGCGCCCGAACCGGGTGAAGGCCAGCACGTACCCCGCGACGGCGACGACGACCAGGGCGGCCACCACGCTGATCGAGATGTGCAGCTCCCCGCCGAGCGGGATCTGCGTCTGGGCGAGGGTGGCGATCGTCGGGTTGTCGATCGAGTACGCCTCCGTGCTGATCGTGTAGCAGAGGCCGCGGGCGAAGAACATCCCGATCAGCGTCGCGATGAACGGCTGGATCTCGAAGAAGTGGATGAGCGCGCCCATCCCGGCGCCGAGCAGCGCGCCGACCACCAGCACCACCGCGATCGCCGCGTACGCGGGCCAGCCGTGCTTCTGCAGCAGGTCGCCGGAGATCACTGTGGACAGTGCGACCACCGACCCGACGGACAGGTCGATGCCGCCGGTGAGGATCACGAACGTCATCCCGACCGCGACCACGAGCAGGAAGGCGTTGTTGATGAACAGGTCGAGCACGACCTGCCCGGACCCGAACGCCTCGTAGCTCGACGCGCCGAAGATGTACGCGCCGATGAGCAGCGCCATCGTCGCGAGGATCGGGACGTGCCGCTGCTTCGGCCGGTAGCCGCGGACGCGGTCCAGGGTGGTCATGCCGTGACCTCGATCTTCTCCGGAGCGGACGTGGGCGCCGGCTGCCCGGCCTGGGGTGTCCGGCGCCGCCGGAGCTTGCGGCGGAACGCGGGCGACTGCAGCAGGCACACCGCCAGCACGACCACGGCCTTGAACAGCATGATCGCCTCGGGCGGGATGCCGAGGGCGTAGACGGTGGTGGTCAGCGTCTGGATGAGCAGCGCGCCGATCACCGCGCCGCCGAGGGAGAACCGGCCCCCGGTGAGCTGGGTGCCGCCGACGACGACGGCGAGGATCGCGTCGAGCTCGATGAACAGCCCGGCGTGGTTGGCGTCGGCGCTGTGCACGTTCGCGCTGATCATCAGCCCGGCGATGCCCGCGCACAGCGCGCAGAAGACGTACACCAGCCAGGTGAGCCGCGCCGACCGCAGCCCGGCCAGCCGGCTGGCTTCGGGGTTGCCGCCGACCGCCTCGACCAGCATGCCCAGCGCGGACCGGCGCACCAGCACCGACGCCAGCACGAACACCGCCAGCGCGATGAGGATCGCGCTGGGCAGGGTGAACAGGAACCCGCTGCCGATCCATTCGAAGGAGCCGGAGTTGACGGTGATGATCTGGCCGCCGGAGATCAGCTGCGCGATCCCCCGCCCGGCGACCATCAGGATCAGCGTGGCGATGATCGGCTGGATGCCCAGTGCGGCGACGAGCCAGCCGTTCCACGCCCCCAGCAGCAGCGAAAGGCCGAGTGCCAGGCCGAACGCGACCAGTGTGGCGCCGGCGCCGTCGGGGTGGTCGCTGACCCAGAGGCAGGCGAGCGCGCCGCTGATCGCCACGACCGAGCCGACCGAGAGGTCGATGCCGCGGGTGGCGATCACGAGCGTCATGCCGATCGCGATGAGGATCAGCGGGGCGCCGTTCTTGAGGATGTCGACGAGGTTCCCGTAGAGGTGACCGTCGCGCATCTCGATCGAGAAGAACGCGGGGCTCGCGATCAGGTCGCCCAGCAGCAGCGCGAGCAGCGCCACGACGGGCCAGAACAACCGGTGCTTGGTCATGAGACGGCTCCCTCGGCCATCGTGGCCATGATGTCGTCGGCGGTGAGGGCCTGGTTCGCCAGCTGGGCCACCACTTTCCGGTCGCGCAGCACGACGACGCGGTGGCTCAGCCGCAGGACCTCGTCCAGCTCGGCGGAGATGTACACGACGGCCATGCCGTCGGCCGAGAGCTGGGTGACCAGCCGCTGGATCTCGGTCTTGGCGCCGATGTCGATGCCGCGGGTCGGCTCGTCGAGGATGAGCAGCCGCGGTTCGGTGATGAGCCAGCGGGCGAGCAGCACCTTCTGCTGGTTGCCGCCGGACAGGTTGCCGACGAGCGCCTCGGGATCGGTGGGGCGGATGTCGAGCGTCTTGATGTACTTCCCCGCGATCTCGTCCTGGCGCCGCCGGGACAGCGGGCGGGCCCAGCCCCGGGAGGCTTGGAGCGCGAGGACGATGTTCTCGCGGACGGTGAGTTCCTCGACCAGGCCTTCGGTCTTGCGGTTCTCCGAGCAGAACGCGATCCGGTGGTCGAGGCCGGCGCGCGGGGTGCGCAGGTTCGTGGCCGCCCCGTCGACGCGGACGGATCCGCTGTCGGCGTGGTCGGCCCCGAACAGCAGCCGGGCCAGCTCGGTACGCCCGGAGCCGAGCAGGCCGGCCAGGCCGACCACCTCGCCCGCGTGGATGTCCAGGGTGAACGGCTCGACGCCGCCCTTGCGGCCGAGGTCTTCGGCCGCCAGCAGCACCGGCGCGTCCGCGACCTCGGCCCGGGTGGGACCGGAGTCCTCCAGCGTTTCGAGGACGCGCAGCTCCTTGCCGATCATCTTGGTGACCAGCTCGACCGGCGTGATGTCGGCCGTGCGGTATTCGCCGATGAGTTTTCCGTTGCGCAGCACGGTCATCCGGTCGGCGATCGCGAAGACCTGGTCGATGAAGTGGGAGACGAACAGGATGGCCAGGCCCTCGTCCCGCAGCGACCGGACGACCCGCAGCAGCTGCTCGACCTCGCCGGCGTCCAAACTGGACGTCGGCTCGTCGAGCACCAGGACCCGCGCGTCGACGTCGAGCGCGCGGGCGATCGCGACCAGTTGCTGCACCGCGATCGAGCAGGTGCTCAGCTCGGCCGAGACGTCCACGTGGACGTCCAGCCGGGCGAGCAGCTCCTCGGCCCGCCGCCGCATCGGGCCCCACTGGATGCGGCCGAAGCGGCGCGGTTCCCGGCCGAGGCAGACGTTCTCCGCGACCGAGAGGTTCGGGCAGAGGTTGACCTCCTGGTAGACCGTGCTGACGCCGGCCTGCTGCGCCTCGCCGGGACCGCCGAAGGCGACGGCGGTCCCGGCCAGGGTGATCGTGCCCGCGTCCACCCCGTGCACGCCGGTGAGCACCTTGATCAGCGTGGACTTGCCGGCGCCGTTCTCGCCCATCAGCGCGTGGACCTCGCCCGGGAACAGGCGGAAGTCGACGCCGTCGAGGGCGAGGACGCCGGGGAACTCCTTGCGGATCCCGGACATGGTGAGGATTTCGGCGGGCATGCGGGACCCCTCAGTACTGGCGCTGCGGCAGGGCGGCCTTCGCCGACGCCTGGTCGAACTCGGTCTCCTGGGTCTCGATGCGCTCGGGCACCGACTCGCCGGCGGCGACCTTCTTCACCAGGTCCATCAGCTGCGGGCCGAGCAGCGGGTTGCACTCGACGACGTGGTTGATCTTGCCGTCGGCCAGCGCCTGCAGCGCGTCCTTGACCCCGTCGACCGAGACGATCTTGATGTCCTTGCCCGGCACCTTGCCCGCGGCCTGGATCGCTTCGATGGCGCCGAGGGCCATGTCGTCGTTGTGGGCGTAGAGGACGTCGATCTTGGGCTGGGACTTCAGGAAGGCCTCCATGACCTCCTTGCCCTTGGCGCGGGTGAACTCACCGGTCTGCGAGGCGACGATCTTGTACTTCGGGTCCGCCGCGATGACGTCCGCGAAGCCCTTCTTGCGGTCGTTCGCCGGGGCCGAACCCGTGGTGCCCTGCAGCTCCACGATGTTCACCTGGCCGGTGGCGCTGCCGAACTCCTTGGTCAGCCACTCGCCCGCCTTCTTGCCTTCGGCGATGAAGTCCGAGCCGAGGAAGGTCTTGTAGAGCGACTTGTCCGGCGAGTCGATCGCCCGGTCGGTGAGGATGACCGGGATGTTGGCGGTCTTGGCCTCCTTGAGCACCGTCTCCCAGCCGGACTCGACGACCGGCGAGAAGGCGATGACCTTGACCTTCTGCTGGATGTAGGAGCGGATGGCCGAGATCTGGTTCTCCTGCTTCTGCTGCGCGTCGGAGAACTTCAGCTCGATGCCGGCGGTCTTCGCCGACTCCTGGATCGACTTCGTGTTCGCGGTGCGCCACCCGCTCTCGGCGCCCACCTGGGCGAAGCCGAGCGTGATCGCCCCGCCGGTGGCACCCGAGCCACTCCCGCCACCGCAGGCGGTGAGCAGGACGAGTCCGGCCGCCGCGGCCGCCGCTGCGGCCCATCGCTTCTTCAGCACGTTCACTCCTCGATCGACGGTGATCAATTCTGTTAGCGTTAACATTCGGAGGTGGTCTTCCGGCTCCGGGCAGGCGACCGCGCTAGCGCGGCCCGGTGCTCTCGCGGACGATCAGCTCGGGCACGACCAGGGCCCGCGCGTGCCGGTCGCCCCCGTCCATCCGCTCGGTCAGCAGGCCGAACGTGCGCCGGCCGACCTCGATGAAGTCCTGGCGCACCGTGGTCAGCGGCGGGGTGAAGTACGCCGCCTCGGGCACGTCGTCGAAGCCGGCGACCCGCACGTCCCGCGGCACCGAGATGCCCGCCTCGGCGAACGCGCGGAGCAGGCCCAGCGACATCTGGTCGTTGCCGGCGAAGACGGCGTCCAGATCGCGTTCCTTGGCGAGGGATCGCCCCGCCTCGTAGCCGGAGCGCGAGCTCCAGTCGCCGCGGACCACCCGCGGCGCCGGAACACCGTGGCGTTCCAGGGTTTCCCGCCAGCCGAGCTCGCGGTCGCGGGCCTCCAGCCAGTCCTCCGGACCGGCGACGTGCCACACCATGCGGTGGCCCAGCGCCAGGAGGTGTTCGGTGGCCCGGCGGGCGCCGTCGCGCTGGTCGACGGAGATCACCGGCACCGGCGCGGTTTCGCCGCCGCCGACCGCGACGACCGGGAAGTCCGCGGGCGCGGCCTCGAGCGCCCGGCCCGCGGTGACGTGCGGCGCGATGACGATGATGCCTTCGACCGCCTGGCGGCGGAGGTTCTCCACCGCGTCGGCGATCGACGACCGGCCCGGCCGGCTGACGCTGGAGATCGTGATCGCGTACCCGGCTTCGCGGGCGGCGTTCTCGATGCCGTAGAGCGTGCTGGCCGGACCGTACAAGTTGGACTCGAGCGCGACGACACCGAGCGTGCCGGTCCGCCCGGTGACCAGCGCGCGAGCCGCGGAGTTGGGGCGGTAGCCCAGTTCTTCGATCGCGGCGAGCACCCGGGCCCGGGTCTCGGGGCGCACCGGGCCGGTCCCGTTGATCACCCGGGACACGGTCATGTGGGACACGCCCGCCACTCCCGCGACGTCGGTCAGGCTCGGCTGCCGCGTGCCTGCCGCGGTCACCTTGACGGGACCGCCGGTGCGGGGTCGTTCGGCCACCGGCATCCCCTTCCGTCCGCTCCGACGTGGTCCCCGTCACCCGTTCCGGTGACGGCGAGGAGTAGTGTTAGCGATAACACCCACGCGGTCAACCCGGCTCGCGTAACGGTCTCGTCACGTGGGCCGAGCGGTCCGCCGCCGGCGGGGTTCGTCGCCCGACCTGCGGGAAGGGTCGTGGGAAATTCACCGGCCCCCGGGCAGCCCGGTGTTCAAGGGCATGTTCCCGCCGCGTCAGAGCGTCAAGGAGGCCGCGACGGGCAGGTGGTCGCTGCCGGTCGCGGGCAACGTCCACGCCGCCACCGGGCGCACCCCGCTCACGAAGATCTGGTCGATCCGCGCCATCGGCAGTGCTGCCGGCCAGCTGAAGCCGAAGCCGTCGCCGGCTTCGTCCTGGGCCGCCTGCAGCCGGCCGGTGATCGGCGCGAGCGCGCGGTCGTCGGTGGTGCCGTTGAAATCGCCGACCAGTACCGTGCGCGGCGCGGATTCCGCTTTGACGGCGTCGGCGAGCAGGCCGATCGCGTCGTCACGGCCGTTCGCGGTGAACCCGGAGTCGAGCCGCACCCGCACCGACGGCAGGTGGGCCACGAAGACCGCCACCGGCCCCTTCGGAGTGTCCACTGTGGTCCGCAGCGCGCGGGTCCACGGCATGATCGCCACCGGCTGCGTGTCCCCGAGCGGGAAGGTGCTCCAGATGCCGACGGTGCCCTGCACGGAGTGGTGCGGGTAGCCCGCCGCGAGCGCCTCCTCGTACTTCGGGATCTCGGACTTCTTCAGCTCTTCCAGCGCGATCACCTGCGCACCGGAGGCGGCCAGCGCGCGTGCGGTGCCGAGCGGGTCGCGGTTCTCGTCGTTGACGTTGTGCGAAACGATCGTGAGGTCGCCGCCGGTCCCCCGCTTGTCGAACACCCGGCCGCCGAACGACACACCCCAGACGAGGGCGGGCAGCAGGAGAGCCACCAGCGCGAGCGCCGAGCGCCGGACCAGCGCCGCCACCAGCAGCGGCACGACGAGCAGGCCGATCCACGGCAGGACGGTCTCCAGCAGGCTGCCGGCGTTGCCCACCCAGTTGGGCACCAGCGGGTGCGCGAGCAGCAGCAACGCCGTCAGCACGGCAAGAACGGCGATCACGCGGCCGCGGCGCCAGATTCCGGTGCGGTGGTCCGGTTTCGGCAGGGTCATCGGTTCGGTGATCGCGGTCATCGGGTTGCCGCCGGCAGTTCCCGCTGGATCGCGGTGATGAGCTTCTCGCTGTTGTCCAGCGCGGCCCGCAACCCGGCGGCCGGGCTCCCGCCCGGGCTCTGGTGCAGCACCACACCGAGGATCAGCGCACCACCCCGCGCCTGCGCCGCCCACATCAGGGCACCCCCGGCCGCGGTCGACGACCCGGTCTTGAGCCCGATCACGCCGTTGCGGCCCAGCAGCGTGTTCGTGTTGACGACGGCACCCGGCACCCCGTCGACACGCAGGCTCGCGGTGCCGACGATCGAGCGGATCACGCCGTTCTTCATCACCTCGCGGGCCAGCCGCAGCTGGTCGGCGGCGGTGCTGGTAGTCGAGTCCTCGACGCCGCTCGCGCCGGTGTAGGTGGTGCTGGTCATGCCGAGCGCGGCGGCCTCGCGGTTCATCTTCGCGACGAAGGCGTCCTGGCTCCCGGCGTCCCAGCGGGCGAGCAGGCGGGCGACGTTGTTGCCGGACGGGACGAGCATCAGGGCCAGCAGGTCCCGTTCGCTGATCCGGCGTCCCGCACGCACCGGCGCGGTCGACTCTTCGGACGACGTCGACTCGGCTTCGGCCTGGTCGTCGACGGTGATCTCGGGACCGGCTTCCCCGTCGGCGAGCGGGTGGTCCTTCAGCACGACGTAGGCGGTCATGACCTTGGTGACGCTGGCGATCGGCACCGGCTGCTGCTCACCCCGGCTGCCGAGCGAGCCGAGGCCCTGGACCTCGGCGCTGGCCTGGCCCCCGGCGGGCCACGGCAGCGGCAGGTCGACGTCCGGCCGGGCGGCACTCGCCCGCCCGGCGACCTCGGGCGGGAAGACGACCCAGCAGGCCGCGGCGAGCGCCACCGCCACGGCGGCGGCCAGCCCGCCGGCCAGCGGTGGGATGCGGGTACGGGCCATGGGTCTCCTCCGGGTGCCGGGGTGCGCTGGTCGAGCGCACACCGGTCACTCTGTCCGGGGAAGATCGCCGGTCCGTCGGGGTTGTTCGACAGGTCTGAACCAGAAGTGTCGCGGTTCTGTACCAAAAGGCGCCGGAAGGCCTCCCGCCGTGCCGCGCGCACGACGGGAGGCCTTGCCCCGCGCCGCGGGGTCAGCTCACGTGGACGTAGTCCACGACGAGCTGCTGCGGGAACTGGGTGCTGCCGTCGGGGTCGCCGGGCCAGTAGCCGCCGACCGCGAGGTTCAAGATCACGAAGAAGTCGTGGTTGAACACCCACTGGTTGCCGCCGACGTCGGCGGGGGTGCGGGTCTGGTAGGCGTTGCCGTCGACCGACCAGACGATCTTGTCCTGCGACCAGTCGATCGCGTAGGTGTGGAAGTCGTCGGAGAAGTTCGGGCCGTTGTAGGCCGCGCCGATGCCGCCGGAACCCGAGTAGCCCGGGCCGTGGATGGTGCCGTGCACCGTGTTCGGCTCGAAGCCGACGTTCTCCATGATGTCGATCTCGCCGCACTGCGGCCAGCCGACGTTGCCGATGTCCGAGCCCAGCATCCAGAACGCGGGCCACATGCCCTGCCCGCGGGGCAGCTTCATCCGGGCCTCGATGTGCCCGGCGGACGCGGTGAACTTGCCGGAGGTGTTGAGCCGCGCCGAGGTGTATTCGCAGGCGCCGTACCAGCAGTTGTTGCCGCTGTTCTCCTTCTTCGCGGTGATCACGAGGTGGCCCTGGCCGTCGAGCGCCGCGTTGGCGGTGCCGTCGGTGTACCACTGGCGCTCGTGGTTGTTCACGTTGTCGCCGGTCTCGTGGACCCACTTCCCGCCGTCGACACCGGCGCCGGCCGGGCCGTCGAAGTCGTCGGTGAAGCTCGCGAGGGGTGCGGCCGGCGCGGCCTGGCTCTGCGGGGCGGCCACGACGGCGCCGAGCACGAGCAGGGCGGCGGGCGCGGCCAGCAGCCGGGCCGTCCGCCACCCTCGGGCGGAGTTCCAGGTCGACATCATTGTCGCCTCTTCCGTTCCGCGGGCGACGGCTGGCGGCTCACCGGCACCCTATTTGTTGTGGATGGCAACAAAGTATGAACGGGCAGGTGGCGAAGAACAAGACTATCCGGTCGGACATTTTCCGACGAGTACCCGATGGTCCGGACCACCGGGTACTTTCGGGCAACTCGGGCCGCGGTTCAGCGCTGGATGCAGTCGAGGCCCAGGCCGAGCGCGGTCGAGACGTACTGGCAGATGTGCGACGAGTGGGCCGCGTCGGTCTCGGTGCACCCCAGCGGCACTCCGAGCAGGTCGACCGAGCAGTAGGCGTAGAACTGGTTCGGACTGCCGGGCACCGGGTCCGCCGACGCGGGGGTCGCGGTGGCGACGGCCGAGGCGAGAGCGAGGGCGGCCGCGAGTGCGGCGATGCGGGTCTTCATGGTGCTCCCCTTCCGGAATCCCCTGTGTGCCAGGGGTTTGTGCTGGGAGGAGTTCCCCGCCCGGCGCCCGTTCAGCTCCGCGTCACCGGAAAGTGTCACAACGCGGGACCGGCAGTCTAACAGAACGTGAACATCTTCTGCTCGATTACGTCCGAAGGTCGGTGTTTTTGAGCAGCTTCAGCCATTTAGGCTGTGGATTGCCCGCCGAGGTCCCCTGGAGGCTCCCGTGATGGCCGACCCGAACCGACTCACCCGCCGCAGCTTCCTCGGCGGGGTCGCCGCCGCCGGCGCCCTCGGCGCCCTGCCGCCGGGGATGGCCGAAGCCCTCGCCGAACCGCGGGTGAGCGGCAGCCTGTCCGACGTCGAACACGTGGTCGTCCTCATGCAGGAGAACCGGTCGTTCGACCACTACTACGGCACCATGAAGGGTGTCCGCGGCTTCGGCGACCGGTCGGCGATCGTGCTCCCGAACGGCCAGGACGTCTTCCACCAGCCCGATTCCGGCCGCTCCGACGGGAAGTACCTGCTGCCGTTCCGCGTGGACACCACCAAAGTGGACGGTCAGGACCTCGGCGACCTCGGCCACGGCTGGGCCGACCAGCACCAGGCGATCGCCGGCGGCGCGAACAACGCGTGGGTCGCCGCCAAGGGCGAGATGACCATGGGCTACTTCGGGCCGGGCGACATCCCGTTCCACCACGCGCTGGCCGGCGCGTTCACCCTGTGCGACCACTACTTCTGTTCCGTGCAGGGCCCGACCACCCCCAACCGGCTCTACCTGTTCACCGGCACGATCGACGCCGCGGGCCGGGCGGGCGGCCCGGCGAACTACAACCCGGCCGACTACCAGCCGGTCTTCAGCTGGACGACCTACCCGGAACGCCTGCAGCAGCACGGCGTTTCGTGGAAGGTCTACGCCAACAAGGAGGTCGGTGACGCGAGCGGCTCCTTCGTCGGCGACTACGGCGACAACCCGCTCTGGTTGTTCAAGGCCTACCACCAGGACTACACGAGCGAACTGTCCAGGCGGGCCAGTGTGTTCAA
This sequence comes from Amycolatopsis sp. NPDC051758, assembly GCF_044453095.1. Classification (NCBI taxonomy): domain Bacteria; kingdom Bacillati; phylum Actinomycetota; class Actinomycetes; order Pseudonocardiales; family Pseudonocardiaceae; genus Amycolatopsis; species Amycolatopsis sp. NPDC051758. The sequence goes on from NZ_JBITCJ010000002.1 coordinate 296,465, forward strand.
GACCTGGGGCCCGGATTCGGGCCGGGGCAAGGACGTCGGCCACGTTCTCGCCGAGTTCACCGCCGACTGCGCGAGCGGGGCACTCCCCCGCGTGTCCTGGATCGTCGCGCCGTACGGCTACTGCGAGCACCCGGAAGCCCGCCCGGTCGACGGCGCCGCGTACACCCAGACCGTGCTGAACGCCTTGTGGGCCAACCCGAAGCTCTGGGAGTCCACCGTGGTCCTGATCAACTACGACGAGAACGACGGCTTCTTCGACCACGTCGTGCCGCCGATCGCGCCGTCCGGCACCACCGGCGAGTACATCGGCGGGAAGCCGATCGGGCTCGGCGCGCGGGTGCCGATGACGGTGATCTCGCCGTGGAGCCGCGGCGGCTGGGTCAGCTCCGAGGTCACCGACCACACCTCGGTGATCCGGTTCCTGGAGCGCTGGACCGGCGTCGCCGAACCGAACATCAGCGCGTGGCGCCGCGCGATCTGCGGTGACCTGATGAGCTGCTTCGACTTCGGCACGCAAAACCTCCAGATCCCGGTGCTGCCCGACACCGCGGCCCTGCGCAAGCAGGCCGACGACACGCAGCGGAAACTGCCGAAGCCCGCACCACCGGCGACCGGGAAGCAGCAGGCGCCGGTGCAGGAGGCCGGAACCCGCCCCGCCCGGCCGCTGCCCTACCGGCCGCTGGTGACGACCTCGCTGAGCGCGGACCACCAGATCCTGACCACGACGTTCGCCAACCAGGGCACCGCGGCCGTGCAGCTGATGGCCTACCCCAACGACGGCCAGACCGACGGCCCGTGGCCCTACGACGTCGCTCCCGGGGCGCAGGTCAGCGACACCTGGCGGGTCCAGCTCTACGGCGGCGGCAAGTACGGCGTCGCGGTGCACGGGCCCAACCGGTTCCGCTGGGTCTTCGCCGGGGACGCGAACAGCGCCGGCGCGGGTGTCGACGTCACGGCCGGTTACACCACCGAGAACAAGCTGCGGCTGACGATGCGCAACGGCGGCTCGACCGCCGTGAAGCTCACGGTGACCGCGAACCACTACCGCACCGACGGGCCGTGGACGTACGCGCTGGCCGCCGGTCAGACGCTCACCGACGACTGGAACCCCGTCACCTACGGCTCCGGCTGGTACGACCTGTCGGCGACGCTCGACGCGGACCCGAAGTTCCTGCGCCGGTTCAGCGGCCACGTCGAGACGGGCGCGCCGAGCGTCACCGGCTGAGTTGTTCACGTATCTGACGCGCGTTCAGCGAGTTGACGCACGTCACATGGGTGACCTATAAAGGGACGGTCCGGGTGTACGCCGCAACACCTCCGCTGTCCGCTTCTCCCGGAGGCTCCTGGTGTCCCTGCGAAGTCCGCTCAGCCGTGCCGTTTTCCTGGGTACCGTCACGATTTCCGCCACGGCCGTCGCCGTCGCGCTGACCGGCGCGGTGACCGCGCAGGCCGCGGCGGCGAACCTGTCCGCCACCTTCGCGCAGACCTCGGTCTGGAACGGGGGTTACGGCGCCGGGTACACCATCACCAACCGCGGCGACGCCACCGCGACCGGGTGGACCGTCGAGTTCGACCTGCCCGCCGGGACGTCGGTGAGCAGCTCGTGGAGCTCGGTGAAGACCCAGGCCGGGCAGCACTACAAGTTCACCAACGCCGGGTTCAACGGCGCGGTCGAGCCGGGTGCCACCGCGGACTTCGGTTTCAACGTCGCGGGCTCAGGACTGCCCGGAAGCTGCACGATCAACGGCGTGCCGTGCGCGGGCGGCGGCCCCGTCACGACCACCCCGGCACCCACCACCACCACGCCCCCACCGACCACGACGACCACTCCCCCGCCGGCCGGCGACACCGTGAACGTCTCGACCGCCGCCCAGCTGCAGGCCGCCCTGGCCGGCGCGGCCCCGGGCCAGGCGATCAAGCTGGCCGCCGGCACCTACCGCGGTTCGTTCGTCACGACGAAGGCGGGCACGGCGGCGAAGCCGATCACCTTGTCCGGCCCGGCGAACGCCATCTTGATCAACGACGGCCCGTCGGGCGACGCGCCGGACTGCCCGGCGCCGACCGCGGGCTGGGACTCGGGTTACGGCCTCTGGCTGTCGGGCGCGCCGTACTGGAACCTCACCGGCTTCACGGTCCAGGAGTCCAAGAAGGGCATCGTCGTCGACAACTCGCCACACACGACGATCGACGGGGTGAACGTCAACCACGTCGACGAGGAGGCGGTCCACTTCCGCCGCTCGTCGGCCGACAGCGTGCTGAAGAACTCGACGATCACCTACACCGGCCTGGTGCAGCCCGGGTACGGCGAAGGCGTCTACCTCGGCTCGGCCAACTCGAACTGGGCCTGCCACGGCAACTCCGGCGGCGTGGACCGCGGCGACCGGATCCAGGTGCTGGACAACCACATCGGCCCGTTCATCGCGGCGGAAGCGATCGACGTCAAGGAAGGCACCTTCACCGGCGTGATCCGCGGCAACACCTTCGACGGCCGCGGCATCTCCGGCGAGAACTCGGCCGACTCCTGGATCGACGTCAAGGGCATCGGCTACACGATCGAGAACAACACGGGCACGTTCTCCGCACCCGGCACGTTCGCCAACGGCTACGAGAACCACAACACGAGCACCAGCCCGTCGTTCGACAACGGCTGCGGCAACGTGTGGCGCAACAACAAGTCCGACCTGGGCGGCGTCGGCGGCTACGCGATCAAGATCAGCTCGGTGTCGAAGTGCTCGGCCGACCCGAACGTGGTGTACGCGTCCAACACGGTCACGAACGCCAGGTCCGGGCTGACGAACATCCCGGTCACGCCGTAGCTCACAGGTGCATGGCCAGCCAGAGGGCCACCCACGCGGCGGCGGCGAGCACCGCGCCCGCTGCCGCCGCGAGGAGGACCCGGCGCAGGCCGCGGGCGGGTTTCGCCGGTGTCTCGATGTGGTCCATGAAATCGATCATGAACCACGAACGCGGATCCCGACACCCGGCGCGCCCGTCCGGGCGACCCCTGGGCGGGGTACCCCGGCGACGCACGTCACTCCCGGCCGCGGAACACCGGGCGGCCCGGCGCGTTGTACGGAGTGTCGGTACGGCGGTGCCCCCGGGCCTCACCCCTTGCCTTCACGGAATACCGGTCACGCTGGAGCCGTGTTGTGCCTTCCGCCGCGAGGCGGCCCCCCGTACCGGCCCCGAACTCCCGTTCCCGCCAGAGGTTCCCCCGTGCTTCCGGGCGGGAGCGGGACCCGGCTCAGGGCAGGATCGAGTCGACGTACCCGCCGTCTACGCGCACGGCCGCGCCGGTGGTCGCCGAGGCGAACGGCGAACTGAGGTACACCACCAGGTTCGCGATCTCCTCAGGCTCGATCAGCCGCTGCAGCAGCGACTGCGGCCGGTGCTTCTTCATGAACTCGCGCTGCGCCTCGTCCCACGGCAGGTCCTTGTCCACCAGCTCGTAGACGAAGTCCTCGACACCGCCGGTGTGCGTCGGGCCGGCGATGACGGCGTTGACGGTGACCCCGGTCCCGGCCGCGTGCTTGGCGAACCCGCGGGACACCCCGAGCAGCGCCGTCTTCGACACTCCATAGTGGATCATCTCGGCCGGGATAACGACCGCGGAGTCGCTGGCGATGTACTGGATCCGGCCCCAGCCGCGCTCGGTCATCCCGGGCAGGTACGCGCGGGTGAGCCGCACCGCCGCCAGGACGTTGACCTCGAAGTAGCGCCGCCAGTCGGCGTCGGTGATCTCGAGGGGTTCCTGGGCGCCGAAGATGCCGAGGTTGTTGACCAGGATGTCGGCGTCCGGCACCGCCTCGACGACCTGCGCCGCGCCGGCCTCCTCCGAGACGTCGCCGGGTGCGGGCACCAGGTCCGCGTCCGGCAGGTCCTCGCGCAGCCGCGCGATGGCCTTCAGGACCCCGGTCTCGCCGCGGCCGTTGATCGCGACCCGCGCGCCCGCGGCCGCGAGACCCGCGGCGATCGCCGAGCCGATGCCCTGGGTGGACCCGGTGACCAGCGCCGTCTTCCCGCTCAGGTCGACCCGCATCGTGAAAGCCCTTTCTCGCGTCGGCGGCTCCCCCGGGCCGATTCAAGCACAGCTCCCCGGCACGCACCGGCTGGAAATCCGGTTGCCCGCCCGGACCGCCCGGCAGCACCATCGGCGCATGACCACGCACCGCACCCCGCTCCTGCCGACCGTCGCCGCGACCACCGCGCCGGTCCGGCAGCAGCCGTGCCGTCCGCGGAGGTCGATCCGCCCGACGCCGTGACCGGGGCGCTGGTCGCCGGCCTGCTGGCCGGCTACGGCATCGCGATCCCGGTCGGCGCCGTCGCCACCTACCTCGTCGCGCTCACCGCCCGCACCTCCCTCAAAACCGGCCTCGCCGCGGCGCTCGGTGTCGCGACCGCCGACGGGGTGTACGCGCTGGTCGCCGTGCTCGGCGGGGCCGCGATCGCCGGGGTGATCACACCGGTCGCCGGGCCGCTGCGGTTCGGCTCGGCCGGGATCCTCGTGGTGCTGGCGATCCGCGGCGCGGTGCTGGCCCTGCGCTCACACCGCGACCCCGCCGTGCGCACGGTGACCCCGCTCGCGCCTGGACGCGCCTACGTCAGCCTGCTCGCCGTCACACTGGTCAACCCCACCACGGTCGTCTACTTCGCCGCGCTGGTCGTCGGCGACCGCGCGGGCGCCGCCGTTCCGGCGCCCGGCCAGGTGGTGTTCGTGCTCGCCGCGTTCGCCGCCTCGGCGAGCTGGCAGGCCCTCCTGGCCGGCGGCGGCGCCCTGCTCGGCCGGCTCCTCACCGGGCCGCGCGGCCGGCTGGTGACCGCACTCGTGTCGAGTGCGGTGATCACCGCGCTGGCCGTCCGACTTGTCCTCTCCTGACCGAAAACCGTTGTCCTGTAACGTTTTTCGGGCATTCGGGAAGAGGTTCCGCGGCCCAGCCTCCGGATAGTGTCGAGGGGACGAGACGGGAGGCGATCATGGACATGCCGATGACGTCGATGTCGGGCTGGGACGTCGCGGGGGCGAGCCTGCTCGTGCTCTGGGCGCTGGCCATGTGGGCCGCGGTCGGGGTGCTGGCGTACGCGAACCGCGGGCCGGTGCGGCCCTGGGTCTACCGCGGCTCGCTCGCGGTGATCGGTGTCGGTGTGCTCGGGCAGCTCGGCCACGTCCAGGAGCACATCGCGCAGGTCGGGTACTGGCTCGGCCACCCGAACGCCCCGGCGTGGATGACACCGTGGGGCACCGGGCTGGCCGACGGGCTGCAGATGGTCCTGCCGAACCGGCCGACCTTCGGGATGGAGCTGCTGCACCTCACCGGCAACTTCATCTTCCTGGCCGGGCTCGCCGGCGTCATGGTGATCACCCGCCGCGCCGTCGGCACCCGCACCCGGCGCTGGGCGAAGATGGGCGTGTGGATGCAGGGCTTGCACGGGCTCGAGCACCTGGTCCTCACGCTGTCCGTGGCGCTCGGCTCGCGCGCCATCGGCCTGTCGACGTTCTTCGGGCTGATCGACCCGGGCCCGGGGCTGACGACCTACCGCGTCTGGTGGCACTTCATCGCGAACGTGATGGGCTCGATCATCTTCGGGCTGGCGCTGTACCACTTGTGGAAGGAACGCCGGGAGGTGCGGGCCACGTTCTTCGTCCGCCCGCTGCCGGAATTCACCCGCCAGGCGGCGTGACGCAGGTCAGCGTCGGCAGCGCCCAGTCCGCGTGGTCGTTGCCGTTGCCGTCCCCGCCGTCGCCCACCAGCAGGTCCAGGACCTGGGCCCCGGTGACGTCGACGTCGATCGGCACGGCCGCCTGGCCGCCCCGCACCACCGGCGTCGTCACGCGGGTCGCGCCGTCCACCGAGACGCTGAAGCTGACGCTGCCCCCGGTGCCGGTCTCACCGTCGACACCGGCCGAAGCGGTCAGCCGGGTGCACGAACCGGCCAGGTAGAGCTGGACGTCGCTCGCCGCGTGGACACCGAGGCCCTTCGGGTACGCCACGCCGCCGATGGTCATCGGCTTGCCGTCCCCCGCGCTCGCCTCGCCGTTGCTCGTGTCGCGCTCGACCGGGCCCCAGCCGTTCGTGGCGGTCAGGAACGGCAGTGAGCTCACCGCGACCTGCCCGGCGGGCGGCGCCGGCGGCACCGCGCCGACGATCCGTTCCCCGGTCACCGCACCCGGACGGCCGGCCTGCCGGTAGGTCACCGCCACCTTCAGGGCAGCCGTGTCCACTGTGGAGGGAGCGGTGACCGGCCACGAGAACGTCGCCGAGCCGCCGCCGTCGATCCGCGCGACCGAAGGCGGTGCCGCGGGACCGACCGTCCACCCGGCCGGCGCGGTCAGCGTCGGCTTCACGTCGAACGCCGCAGGTGCGCCCGCGGGCACCCGGACCGTCGCCGAGGCGGTGAACCGCTGCCCGCCCGACGCGGTGTCCGGCGCGGTCAGGGACACCCCCGCGGTCGGCGCCGGCGGCATCGTGTACCGCGCGGCGTCGTACCCGGGCGAGGCGTTCTGCCGGACGGTCAGCGGCGAGCGGTAGCTGCCGTAGTTCGTCCAGGTGATCTTGCCGAGGCCGCCCGTGCTGCCGCCGAGGTTCCACACCGCGACGGCGATGGTGTTGTGGCCGTTCGGGTTCAGGATCCCGTTCGGGATCGGGAAGCTGTGCTGCGGCCCGAGGTAGTTGACGTACTGGCCGAGCTGCCAGCCGTTGACGAACAGCAGCGCGCGGTACTGCCGAGCCGGGTCGTCGGTGATCGTGAGCCCGAGCGAGGTGTCCTGGCCGCGCGGCAAATCCAGATCCGCCGACGTCCGGTACCACGAGACGCCGGGTGTCGTGTCCTTCGCCGGGAGCGACGCCGGCGCCCAGCGCGCGTCCGGGAAGCCGGGCAGCGACCAGCCCGCGCGCTCGCCGTACAGCCCGCCGGTGTTGAGCGGGCCGCGGACCGGGTCGAGCCCGGTCTCGCCGCCGCGGACACCCTGCAGCCGCCAGGTCACCGACGTCAGCGGCGCCCCGGTCAGCCGGGCGGCGGTGAGCCCGCGCGCGGCCTTGTTGCCGTTGTTCGCGCCGTAGTCCTCCTCGTGTCCCATGTTGACGGTCAGCACGGAGATCTGGTTGTCCCCCTGGCGCAGGGCGCCGGCCGGGAAACCGAACGTGTGCTGCGGCTCGGTGGAGCTGCCGAGGAAGACACCGTTGAGCCACGCCGAAAACGCGCCCGCCGGGCCGCCGCTCTGGCTCGAGAGGGTGATCCCGGTCTGCTGCCCGGTCCCGGTGAAGTGGCCGCGGTACCAGGTGTTGCCGGTGTGGAAGCCGTAGTCGTCGGCGAAGAGCACCGGTTTGGTGCCGAGCGCCGTCGAACTGTTGCTGCTCTCCTTGTCGGCCACCGGCCACGCGGAGTCGTCGAACGCCGGCTGGCTTTCCGGAGACTCCTGCTGGTGCTTCCAGCCGGTCAGGGCGGGCGGGGTCACGGCTTTTGCGGCCGGCGCGGTGGCGGTCAGGCTGCCGCTCGAGGTCGGCCGGGTTGCGACCCGGGAACCGTTCCAGGTGACGTCCTTCGTGGTGCCGAAGACCTCGAACGCGCCGTCGGCGCCGGTGTCGCCGGTCAGGGCCAGGGTGCCGTGGTTGTCGGCCGCGGTTCGCACCAGGTGGGTGCCGCGGACCAGGACCGGCCCGGCCGCGGTGTCCTGGCGCCAGAACGTCGCCGCCGTCGCCTTGTCCGCGAGCAGCAGGAGCAGGGGACGCGCACCGGGCGGGGTCACCAGCACCCGCGTCAGGCCGTGATGGGTGTAGTTCAGCCGCAGGTCACCGCGGCCGGCGTCCCAAGTGGACGTTGCGGCGCCGTCGAGGACCTGCACCGACGGCTGCTTCGCGAACCGCAGGACGGTCTCACCCGGCCCGCCCTGGTCGCCGTAGAGGACCGCGACGTCCCGGCCGCCGATAGCCGCGGTGGTCATGATCTCCGACGTCGAGTACTGCAGCCGCGTCCGCCCGAGGTCGTACCCGGCGACGAGGATCTTCGACTGGCGGCCGTTCAGCGTGAGGCCGGTGCCGGGCTGCTGCGGCACGACCGGGTAGTAGTCGGTGCTGCCGGACAGCAGGTCGACGGCGTCCACGACGACGAACGGCCCGGTGGCGTTCGTGTTCTTCTGCCCGGTGACGACGATCTTCAGCGTGTGCGCCCCGGCGGTCAGGCCGCGCGCTTCGTACCCGGTGACCTGGTTCTGCTTGCTCGCCGCGTAGAGGTCGACGGTGCCGGCCTTCGTGTCGTCCAGGTAGACGTCCGCGATCCCGTGGCTCGGGTCCTTCGACGTCACCCAGCGGATCCCGGTGCCGGTGAACGGGATGCTGACGCTGTCCCCGGTGACCTCCGAGAACGACTCGGTGTGCTGGTAGTCGCCGCCGGTGTAGTTCACCTCGGGCCCGACGTGGCTCCAGGTGCCGGTGTAGCCGACCTCGCCGGCGCGGTCGTCGTAGGTGTAACCGGCGTGCGCGGCCAGGTCGAGCGCGATGTTCGTGGTGTTCGTGGCGGTGGAGGTCGAATCCGTGTGGCGCAGGGTGTGGAACTGCGTGCGGGTGTCCGGGTTGATCCGGGCGGTGTCGGTGAGCGCCGGATCGGTCAGCGGCGCCGCGGCCAGCCCGTCGGTCTTGGTCAACGGGGTGACGGACTGGGTGAAGTAGCCGATCAGCTTGTCTTCGTTGTACTTCGGGTCGAACTGCCGGGCCTCGGTGATCGCCGCGCCGTAGTCGTAGGAGGTGTAGTTCTGCGGGATCGCGCTCCAGCCCCACGACGTCCCGCCGTGCAGCATGTAGAAGCTCTGGCCGGTGGCGCCGACCGCGATGTTCTGCTTGTAGAAGACGTTCGCGAACTGGTCGTTGATCAGCTGGGCGCACTTCTCGTAGCCCGGCCCGCCCCACGGGTCGAAGGCGCCGCCCTGGAATTCGGCGGTGATCAGCGGCTTGCCGGGCACGTGGTCGTAGCTGATGTCGGGGACGCCGTTCCAGCGCGTCGGGTTGGAGCAGTCGAAACCCTGCGGATAGGAGTCGGCGGCGTCGACGTCGAGGGCGGCTTCACCGGCGTTGAAGGTGCCGTTGTTGTTGCCCACCAAGGGAACCGTGATGCCGTCGGCACGGGCCTTGTCCTCGAGGTGCTTCATGTAGGCGCGGCCGTCGGCGTTACCGTTGTAGTACTCGTTTTCGACCTGGTAGGCGAGCACGCTGCCGGTGCCGTTGGTGAGCTGGTGGCGCGCGATGATCCGGTCGATCTGCGTCTGCCACTCGTCGGAGTACTTCAGGTAGACCGGGTCGGCGCTGCGCGTGTGGCCGGGCGTCGTGGACAGCCAGGTCGGGAACCCGCCTCCGTCGACCTCGGCGTTGATGTACGGCCCGGGCCGCGCGATGACGTAGAGCCCGGCCTGCTGCGCCACGTCGAGGAGCCTGTCGAGGTCGCGGACGCCGGTGAAGTCGTAGACGCCCTGCTTCGGCGAGTGATAACCCCAGTCGAAGTACAGCGACGTCGAGTTGAAGCCGGCGGCCTTCATCTTCTGGAAGATGTCGAGCCACAGGTCCGGGCTCGGCAGCCGGTAGGAGTGGAACTCACCGGACCAGAGGTAGGTCCGGTTGCCGTCGACGAGGAACGAATAGCCGTCGTAGGTGACCGTGTGCGTCGCTTTCGCGGCGGGCGCGGGTGCCGCCGACGCCGTCGGGACGGTGATCCCGGCCAGAGCGAGCACGGCGACGAGCAGAGTCCGGATGACGGCACGCACGGGGGACCTCCGGGACGGCGGGGACCAGAACCGAACACGATCCTTCGCCGATCACACAGAAGCGGTCAAGATGCAACACCGAGATGGATCAGTTCCGACGTCGGGTCAGCGCGGCCCGGTGCTCTCCCGCACGATCAGCTCGGCGGGCACGAGGTGCCGCGCGCCGACGTCACCGCCCGCCATGCGGTCCTCGAGGAGCCCGAACGTCTTGCGGCCGACCTCGATGAAGTCCTGGCGCACCGTTGTCAGCGGCGGGGTGAAGTACGCGGCCTCCGGCACGTCGTCGAACCCCGCGACGTGGACGTCCTCCGGCACGCGGATCCCGGCCTCGGTGAACGCGCGCAGCAGGCCCAGCGCCATCTGGTCGTTGGCCGAGAAGACCGCCTTGAGCCCGCGTTTGCCGACGAGCGCGCGGCCCGCTTCGTAGCCCGACCGCGGGCTCCAGTCGCCGCGCACGACCGCGGGCACCCGCAGGCCGCGCTTTTCGAGGGTCTCTCGCCAGCCGCGTTCGCGGTCGCGGGCCTCGAGCCAGTCCTCGGGCCCGGCGACGTGCCAGACCGTCCGGTGGCCGAGCGCGAGGAGGTGCTCGGTGGCCCGCCGGGCGCCGTCGTACTGGTCGACCGAGATCACCGGGACCGGCGCGGACTCGCCGCCGCCCACCGCGACCAGCGGGATGTCCGCGGGTGCCGCGGCCAGGGCGCGCCCGGCCGTGACGTGCGGGGCGATCACGACGATGCCCTCGACGGCTTGGCGCCGCAGGCTCTCCACCGCATCGCCGATCGACGTCCGCCCGGGCCGGGTCACGCTGCAGATCGCGATCCCGTAGCCGGCTTCGCGCGCCGCGTTCTCGATGCCGTACAGCGTGCTCGCCGGGCCGTAGAGGTTCGACTCCAGCGCGACCACACCGAGGGTCCCGGACCGGCCGGTGACCAGCGTCCGCGCGGCGGTGTTGGGCCGGTACCCGAGCTTCTGCACGGCGGCGAGCACCCGTTCGCGGGTTTCCGGGCGCACCGGCCCGCTCTCGTTGACCACACGCGAGACGGTCATGTGCGAGACCCCGGCCATGCCGGCGACGTCGGCCAGGCTCGGCTGCCGCGGCCCCGGGAACGACGTCCTGACCTGCTCGCCCGGCTTCGCCCGGTCCACCACCCTGGCCCCCTCCACCTCACGCTTCGCCACCACCCACGAGACGGTACCGCCGAAGGGGCCGCCACCGGCGGACGCCGGGCGCGTCAGGACCAGCCGAGCGGGCCGGACAGCGCTTTCACGACCGCCGTCACGTTCTGCGATGACTTCGCCCAGCTGGTGCCGGCGGGCTGGGCGCTGAGCACGACGACCACGTAGCGGCGGCCGCCGACGATCCCGCTGGTATGCAGGTTGCGGCCCGGGTCGCAGCAGGACCAGCCCTGCTTCACGGCCCAGTCGGCGGCGGTGACCGCGCCCGGGATGCCGAAGTACTGGTCGAAGCCGTCGGCGCCCCGCTCGGTGGCGCCGTCGAGGGCGCGGAGGACGACCTGCCGGGTGGCGCCGGGCGCGTCGTCCATCAGGTAGCTGTAGAACCGGACCAGGTCGGTGGCGGTGACGAGCGTGCTGCCCCAGTGGGTTCCGTCGGCGGGCGGCCGGGTCGAGGTCATCCCGATCCGCTTCGCCCACGACGTGACGATCGTGGGCCCGCCCAGCTTCATCCACAGCCGGCTCGCGACCTCGTCGTCGCTGCGCGAAAGCATCTCCACGACGTCACCGGCCGGCTCCCCCTGCTTCAGCGCTTCGAGCGCGATGAGCAGCTTGACCAGCGACGCGGACGTGTAGGTCGCGCCCGGGCGGTAGGAGACGATGTCCCGGTCGTTCTTGCGGTCGTGGACGAGCACGCTCAGCTTGCCGGGCACCAGCGCCGCGAGCGTGGCGCCGTCGGGCAGGGGCGAACCGGTCTTCGTCGCGGACGTCTCCGGCGGCGCCGAAGTCGCCGTGGTCGCCACGCTCGTCGTCAGCATCGGCACGGTCGCGAGCGACGGATCGGCCGCGGCGGCAGGCTCCGCTGGCCGGAGCGCCGCGGCCACGACCAGCATCGCCACCACCGCGCCGGCGCAAATCCCGGCCAGCAGCATCACGTTCCCTCGGTGCATACCGGTTGTTGTCCGCAGACCCCGCTGGTGTTCGGCGTTGCCGCCCCGGATGTGGCCTGGCTCTCATCCGGGCGGGTGATCGGGGACGCGGGCGAGGGGTCACGACAACCAGTAGCGTGACCAGAATCGTCGAACGACTCGATCGGCCCGACCTCGCCGCGCGGGATCCGAAGGAGGTCTTCGCGCGGCTCTTCGACGAGTACGCCCATCCCCTGCGCGGTTACCTCGCGGGCCGGGTGGGTGTGCACGCCGCGGACGACCTCGTGGCGGAGACGTTCGTCGTCGCGCTCCGAAGACGGGCCAGCTACGACCCCGCGAAGGCGCCGATCCGGGGCTGGCTCTACGGGATCGCCACCAACCTGCTCCGCAACCACGTGCGCCAGGAGGTCCGCGGCTTCCAGCTGACCGCGAGGGCCGGGACCGAAGACCGGCCGGCGGAGAACCACGACACCGCGGTGGCCGGCCGGGTCGACGCGGCCGCCCGCCTGCGTGTCCTGGCCGGCGAGCTCGCCGGACTGTCCGAAGAGGACCGTGACGTCCTGCTGCTCACCTCCTGGGCCGGTCTCGAACCGGCCGAAGTCGCCGAAGCGCTCGGCGTCCCCGCCAGCACGGTGCGCTCGCGCCTGCACCGCGTGCGCCACCGGCTCCAGGCCTTGCTCGTCCCCACCGAGGAGAACACCCATGAATGAGCTCGACGAGACCCTCGAGCTGCTCCACCGCGACGCCCGCACCGCGCCGGCCGACCTGTCCGCGGCCCGCGCGAAGCTGATGGCCGAGCTCGGACCCGGCGCCACCGTGCTCCCGCTGCGGCCGAAGCGGGCCCGCCGGTTCGCCCTGCCGGTCGCCGCCGCCGTGGCGGGGGTGGTCGCGGTGACGGTCGTCGTCGTGCAGGCCGGTTCGTCCGGTCCGGCGGCCACCCCGCAAGCCGCGCCTTCCGCGCCGGTGTCGTCGTCCCCGCAGATCCGGCTGATGTCGGCGACGGAGGTCCTGAACCGGGCGGCCGACCTCAGCGTCGGCGCGGTCGATCAGCCCGTCGGGCCCGGGCAGTTCCGCTACGTCGCCGAGCACACCTGGGTCGGGCGCGGGGTCCAGACCGGGGACACGACCGGCTACACCTACCTGTGGGAGCAGCAGATCGAGCGCTGGATCCCGGCCGACGCGCACGACGTCTGGCAGGAGGACCGCAAGATCCTCACCACCGGGAAGTTCCTCGGCGGCTCGGTGCCGCAGTCCCAGGCGCCCGAGCCGGAGCTCACCAGCACCGACCAGGGCCGGTGGCAGGGCCGCTGCGGCGACTTCTTCCCGAAGTCCAAGCCGGCGAAGAAGTGCGACGACCCGGCGGACTGGGACAGCCCCGCCTTCTACGCGACGCTCCCCCACGACCCGGCCCAGCTCTACACGAAGCTGCAGGAGCTGACCAAGGGCCGCGGCTCGACGCCGGCCGCGATGTTCCACTTCGGCACCGAGATCCTCCGCGCCGGCCAGATGCCGGCCGAGCTGCGCGCCCAGTGGTACCGGGCGCTGGCGAAGATCCCGGGCATGACGGTGCTGGCCGCCGAGACCAACCTCGACGGACGCACCGGCGTCGCCCTCGGCCTGGACGACCGCCACGAGATCCGCCAGCTGATCATCGACCCGGCCACGGGCGGGTTCATCGGCGAGCGCACGGTCGCCGGCGCGGAGCCGAGCGAGGCGTGGATCAAGCCGGGCACGGAACTCGGCGCCAGCGCGATCACCACGGCGGTCGCCGGGCGGCTCGGCGAGGTCCCGGCCCGGTAGCGGCTCCGAACAGCCGGGCCGAGCGCCCGGGCCCCGGTCAACGAACCTCGGACGCGCGACACCAGCCGCTGGATCAAGCCGGGTACCCGACGGACTACGGTCGGCCGGGTGCTGCTCGCCGTCCTGGTCATCGCCGTCCCGGTCGGGGTCTTCATCGGGACCATCGGCATCGGCGGCGTGCTGCTGCCACCCGCGCTCACCTGGCTCGGCGGGCTCGACATCCACGCGGCGGCCGGGACGAGCAGCTGGGCCTTCCTGTTCACCGGGGTCGTCGGCACCGTCGGTTACGCGCGGCAGCAGGCGATGCCGTGGCGCTTCGGCGGGCTGCTCGCCCTCGGCGCCGCACCGGCCGCAGCGGCCGGCGCCCTGGTCAACAACGTCGTCCCGGCGACGGTGCTCTGGCTCGTCCTGGGCGTCGTGACGGCGGGGTCCGGCGCCTGGAACCTCTGGGCCCGGCCGCGCGAAACCCGCGAACTGCCCGCGCCCGCCGCCGTGGTGGTGGGCGCGGTGGTCGGGTTCGGCTCCGCGCTGACCGGCACCGGCGGGCCGGTGCTGCTCGTCCCGGTGCTGCTCGCCCTCGGGGTGCCCGCGTTGACGACGATCGCGGCCGGGCAGCTCATCCAGATCCCGCTCGTCGGCTTCGCGACGATCGGCTACGCGGCGCAGGGCAACGTCCACTTCGGACTCGGCAGTGTGCTCGGCGTGCTGGCCGGGGCGGGCGCGCTGGCGGGCACCCGGCTGGCGCCGCGGCTCCGGGGCCGGCTCCTGCATCGGGTGGTGTCCGCCGCCCTGGTGGCCTTCGGCGGTTTCCTCTTCGTACTACCCTTCCTCCCGCGTTAGCCGGAGCTACGCCGGGACCACGCGCACGCAGCAGAAACCCGGCTTCGGGTCCAGCCGCGCCCGCCGGCCGTGCTCCCCCGCGCCGGCGAGCATTCCTTCGACCAGCCCCAGGTTCATCTCGCACACCAGCCGCGGGTGGGTTCGGGCGAGCCGGTGGAACGGGCAGTTGCCCAGCAGCACCTCGCCGCCCTCGGCGCGCGGCTCGAAGCCGTGTTCTTCGAGCGTGCCGATGATCTCCGTGGCGCCCGCGGCGAGCTCGGCGCCCTGCTCGCGGGCCCGCCGGCTCAGGGCCTCCCGCGGCGAGCAGCCGGTCTCGTCGGCCTCCTCCACGGCGGCCGCGAGCAGCTGACCAGCGAGTTCGTACTGCTGTTCGGGCAAGGAGACGCTCACGTGCCGGTCCGCGCGGCGGTACACCTTGGCCGGCCGGCCCGCGCCCGGTCCGCTGCGGCCGGTCCGGCGTTCGTACCCGATCGCGAGGAGCCCGAGGTCCACCAGGCGGTCGAGGTGGAAAGCGACGGTCCCCCGGGGCACGCTGAGGGCCGTGGCGACGTCGTCGCGGCTCACCGGCTCCGGCCGGCGGACGACGTACTCGTACAGCCGGCGCCGGGTCGGCTCGTCGAGTGCCGCGACCGCGGCCAGCGCACCGGTCTCGGAGGTGTGCATCAGCGCACTCTAAAACAAAAGAACGTTGACGAAAACCCGGGCGGGCTTCTACCGTCGGCTCGAACTGCTTTGAGGAGGCCTTTCGTGACCGTCGACCCCGTCCGCGAGCCGGTGCCGCTGCGGCACCTCGGCGTTGTCCACGACCGCGACACCATGGACCTGCGCGCCGCGGAACGCGCGGTCGCCGACCTGCTGCGCGCCCTGGGCAAGGACCCGTCGTCCGAGCACCTCGGCGACACCCCGCGGCGCGTCGCGAACGCCTTCGCGGAGATGCTGCAGCCGCGGGACTTCCAGCTGACGACGTTCCCCAACGACGAGGGCTACGACGAGCTCGTGCTGGCGAGGAGCATCCCGGTGCAGTCGCTGTGCGAGCACCACCTGCTGCCCTTCCGCGGTGTCGCGCACGTGGGCTACCTCCCCGGCGAGCGCATCCTCGGCCTGTCGAAGCTGGCCCGCGTGGTCGAACTGTTCGCGCGCGACCTGCAGGTGCAGGAACGGCTGACGAAGCAGGTCGCGGACTGGCTGCAGGAGCACCTCGCACCGAAGGGGGTCGGCGTGGTGATCGAAGCCGAGCACATGTGCATGTCGCTGCGCGGGGTGCGGGCCACCGGCGCGCTCACCGTCACCTCGGCCCTGCACGGTCTGCTGCGCGAAGAACCCAAGACGCGCCAGGAGTTCTTCGCCCTCACCGGCGTCCACGCCTGACGCCCACCGGCGCGACCGTGGCCGCGCCGGCGGGAAGCCGGTGGGACGCGGCCCGGTCAGTCGCGCCGGTGCCGGCCGCGTCGCGAGCCGGCGATCGACCGCACCCGCGTCGCCAGGTCGCTCCGGCGCGCCCGCTGCGCGTACTCCAGCAACGCCTCCGCGTGCGCCTCCGGCAGCCAGCCCTGGTCCGCGCCGACCTCCAGGCGCAGCAGGTGCGTCACCAGCTCCCGCGACTCCTCGTCGCACTCGCCCGCCAGCTCCGCGAACCGGCCGGCCGCGTCGGCCGCGCCGTCGCACCACGCCGTCATCGCCAGCAGGGTCGCCGTCGCCGTCAGGATGTCGCCGCGGTGGACGCCTCCCTCGGCCGCCAGGTGCTCCGCCAGCTGGAAGCTGTGCGTGCCGACCCCGCCGGCACCTTCCCGGCGCACCGCTTCCGCGAGCGCTCTGATCTGCTGCGTGACATAGTCCCCGCTCGACAACCCCGCCATGCCGTCCCCTCCACCGCGCAGCAGGGTCCCCGGCGGCCCCCTGCGATCACCCGACAGGTGTACTCCATCGGCGTCCAGATACGTCGAACGCCCCACCCGTTTCGTCCGAGTGGGGGCAAGATCACCCCGAATGGCCGGTATCGGCGCGCCGCTGGGACACGTACACCGCCGCCGAGGTGCGCCGCTCGACCCCGAGCTTGTGCAGGACCGACGACACGTAGTTCTTCACGGTCTTCTCGGCCAGGAACAGCCGCTCGGCGATCTGGCGGTTGGTGAGGCCCTCCGCGACGAGGTCGAGCACCCGCCGTTCCTGCGGGCTGAGCTGCTCGTACCGCGGGTCCGGCCCCGACGACGCCGTCTCGCCGCGCAGCTTGTTCATCACCGACGCGGTAAGCGTGGCGTCCAGCAGGGAACCACCCACGGCGACCGTGCGGACGGCGTCGACCAGCGACCGGCCGGAAACCTGCTTCAGCATGTACCCGGCCGCACCGGCCATGATCGCGCCGAACAGCGCGTCGTCGTCCGAATAGGACGTCAGCATCAGGCACGCGGGCGGCGGCTCGACCGTCGAGCGGATCTCACGGCACACCTCCACCCCCTGGCCGTCGGGCAGGCGGACGTCGAGGATCGCCACGTCCGGGCGGACCTGCGGGATCCGGACCAGCGCCTCGGCCACCGTCGCCGCCTCGCCGACCACCTGGATGTCCTCTTCGGACTCGAACACGGTCTTCAGCCCGGTCCGGACCAGCTCGTGGTCGTCGAGCAGAAACACCGAGATCGTCATCACGCACTCCCCTGCTCGCCGGTCCGCGCCGGCAGCTCGGCCGTCCATTCGAGCCGGGAGCCGCCACCTTCGGCGGCCGCCAGCACGCAGTTCCCGCCCCACCGTGCCGCACGGGCCGCCAGGTTGGCGAGCCCGCTGCGACGGCCCGGCTCCGCCGGTGGACCGGTCCCGTCGTCGCGCACCACCAGGCTCAGCCGCCGGCCGAGGCTGTCCACGCCGACCTCGACCGAAGACGACGTCGCCACGGCGTGGCGCGCGACGTTCGTCAGCGCCTCACGCAGGGACGCGATCAGGTCGGAGCGGACCGCGTCCGGCACCGCGGCGTCCAGCGGCCCGTCGAAGCCGACCCGCGGCTCGAAGCCCAGCGTGTCGCGGGCGTCGACCGCCACCCGCAGCAGCTCCGCACGCAGGCTGCCCTGCGCCTGGGCGGGCGCCTGCAGCGAAAAGATGCTGTTGCGGATCTCGCGGATCGTGCCGTCGAGGTCCTGCGCGAACCCGGCGACCCGCGCCCCGACGCCCGGGTCGGAGATCAGCCTGCTGACCCCCTCGAGTCCGAGCCCGGTCGCGAAGAGCCGCTGGATGACGAGGTCGTGCAGGTCGCGGGCGATCCGGTCGCGGTCCTCGAACACCGCGAGCTGCTGACGGGCCACCTGCGCCCGCGAGAACTCGACGGCCAGCGCGGCGTGCCCGGCGAACGTCTCGGCCAGCTGGACGTCGGAGTCGGTGAACGGCGACTTGTCGCGGAACTTCGCGACCACGAGCACCCCGAGGGTCTCGTCACCGACGATCAGCGGCACCGAGATCGCCGAGTCGAGGTCCTTGATCATCGCCGGCATCGACCCGGCGCGGTCACGCTGCTCGTTCTGGACGTGCTCGCCGTAGTCCCGCACCACGATCGGGCGGCGGGTGGTGAACGCGATCCCGGTGGCGGTGCCCTCGGTCGGGACGGTCAGCCCGGTGAGCCGGTCCGCGTCCTCCCCCGGCGGCTCGACGACGTCGAAGACGAGCCGGCCCGGCCCGGCGGGCAGCGCGATCGCGCCCCCGGTGCCGCCGGCCACCACGCGGGCGCGTTCGGCGATCAGCCGCAGGGTGGCCCGCAGGTCCTGGGCGCCGAGCAGCGCCCGGGTGACGTCGTAGGACGCTTCCAGCCAGCGTTCGCGGCGGCGCATCCCGTCGACCAGCAAGGCCTTTTCGACGGCCATCCCGGTCGCGGCGGTGAGCGCACCCAGCACCTCCCGCTGGCGGCGGCCGAACTCGCCGCCGTTCCCGGGCTCGACCACGAACGTGCCGAGCGTCCGCTCGCCGGCCCGCACCGGCAGTTCGACCGCGGCCGCGCCACCGGGCCGGCCGTACTCGGCGACACCGCCCTCGGGACCGGTCACCTCGAGCCGGCCCCGGCGGGCGCCGACCACTTCGCACACGGTCTTCACCGCGCGGTCCAGCAACGCCGGCAGGTCCAGCTCCCGCGCGATCCCGGCCACCGCGGCCAGGATCATCGGCATGCTGATTTCGTCCGCCACTTTTTCCGTCGACCCCGTCGGCTCGCCGTCTCCCGGAGGACTCCCCGGGGCGTCAAGGGTGCCACAGGCGGCTGCCCGCGACGGCCCAATCCGGTTCGTCCATCCGGTGGGTCGATCGGCGGAACGGCTCTGTTACTGGTTCCGGGGAGTTACCTCGGCGTGGCAGGCGATGCGGTGACCGGTGACGGCCTCGACCGGGATCCGCAGGAACCGGCGGCCGGCCAGTGAGGGGCACGGGCACAGGCAAGCGACATCGGTGTCGTCGACGGCGGGCTCGGTGGCCCGGCCCAGGATGCTGACGTACCAGCCGGCGCCGAAGTCGGCGGCGAAGTCGTCCGCTTCGAACGCGACGACGGCGTCGCGCGCGCCCGCGTAGAGGGGACTGCCGGTCGGCACCGCGAAGACGACGGCCTCGTCGACGACGGTGAACCGCACCGGGCGGACCGCGGGCATGGCACGGTGGGTGAAGATCACCCGGCCGAGGCTCGCCGTCCGGAGCAGGGCGAGGCACTGCTGCCGGTCGAGCAGCAACCCGAAGCCCACGTCGTCCACCATCGGATACCTGTGTTTCTCCTGTGAAAAATCCCCGGCATCCAGCGTGATCGACCGTGGTGGGCCGCCGGTAGGGCCGTTCGGCCCGGCTGCCGCCACGACGCCCCGGCACGCACACCGCAAGATCACGCGCCAGGGCCGGAAGACCCGGGTCGCCGCGGTCGCCCGGCCGGTGTGGCGGCCACGCGGGGTGACTTAGCGTCATGACCGTCGGTTGCCGGGAGCGTAAGGGGAAGGGTGAAGCAGATGCCGCCGCACTCCGCCGAGGGTGACGCCGCACCCACGGCGATGTCCGCACTCGACCCGGCCCTCGTCGGGCCGGCGGTCACCGGGAACCGGGCCGCGGTGGCCGGGCTGCTGCGTGCGCTGCGGCCGATGGTGTTCCGCTACTGCCTCGGCCGGCTCGGGACCTGGCAGGACGGCTCGTCCGACGCCGAGGACTGCGCGCAGGAGGTGCTGCTCGCGGTCGTGCGGGCACTGCCCGGGTACCGCTACGAGCCGGCCGGCTTCGTCCCGTTCGTCTTCGGGATCGCCGCGCACAAGGTGTCCGACTTCCACCGCCGCCGGGCGCGCGACCGGACCAGCCCGGTCGCCGAACCGCCCGCCGAGCGGTCGGTGGGCCGGGATCCCACCGGCGACGAGGTCCAGCGGTCCGCCGCGCTCGACTGGTCGGCCGGGCTGCTCGACACCCTGCCGCCGCGCCAGCGGGAAATCCTGGTGCTGCGCATCATCCTCGGTCTTTCGGCCGAAGAGACGGCCGCGGCCGTCGGCCTCGCCAGCGCCGGCGCCGTCCGCGTCGCCCAGCACCGCGCGCTCACCACGCTGCGGCGCGGCTTGCTCGCCCAGAAGGGCGCCGCGCCGTGAGGCCCGCGAAGCGGGGAATGCCGCGTCGAAGGAACACTTGGCCTCTTTCGACGCGGCGTCCCCTGCTTCGTTCGGGCCGCCGTGCGAGCGTGCCGCGGTGCCTCCGCGGTTGATCGGTCATCGAAGCGGCTGCTGCGACGCGGCCGCCGTGACGTCGTTGTTGACGCTTTCCAGCCGGCGACCGGTGGTGCGCGGGCCCAGCACCGCGACGTCCACCGCGACCACCACCAGCGCGCCCGCCACGACCAGGAACAGCGTGGTCGGGCCGGTGGAGTCCAGCAGCGGCACCAGCACGAACGGCATCGCCCCGCTGGCCAGCCGCGACAGCGAATAGGTGCCGCTCGACGCCGTCGAGCGCAGCGCCGTCGGGAAGATTTCGGCCTGGTAGATGTGGTAGGCGTTCGAGAACAGGTTGCTGGTGGCGGTGTAGAGGAAGCCGAACACGAGGATCCACACCATCGAACCGGCGTAGCCGAACGCGATGCCGAACACCGCCATCGCCAGCACCGAGCCGATCACGAGGAACTTCCGTTCCACCCGTTCGACGATCGGCAGCGAGAGCGCCGAGCCGACCGGGTAACCGAGGTAGGTCAGCGCGGCGAACAGCAGGGACTGCGAAACGGCGTACCCCTTGGCGGCCAGCACCAGCGGCACGAGCGTGCCGAAGCCGTAGTAACCGAGGGTCTGCAGGATGTGGAAGACGACCATCATCCAGGTGCGGCGGCGCAGGGCCGCGCCGAACAGCTCGCGCACCGGCGCCCCGGCCCGCTTGCGGGTGGTGCCGCGCGGCGGGGCGGGGTTCTCGTTGACAGCCCCACGAGCCTCGGCTTCCATCCCGGCCACGAGGTGCTCGGCCTCCGCGGTGCGGCCGACCGAGGCCAGCCACCGCGGCGACTCGGGCAGCCCGCGCCGGAGCAGGAAGACCGCGCCCGCGCCGAGCGCGCCGATCACGAACAGCCAGCGCCAGCCGGGAATGCCGAGGAGCTCGTGCTCGGTCAGCCCGCGGGCCAGGAAGCCGACCACCGGGAAGCCGCAGAAGGCGAGCGTGTACGCCCAGGCGATGAACCGGCCGCGCTTGCGGGCGGGCAGCAGGTCGGTGAGGTAGGTGTCGGCCAGCGGCGGCTCCGCGCCCAGGCCGATGCCCGCGAAGAACCGCGTCACCAGCAGCATCAGCGCGCTGCCGCTGAACGCGCCGAGCAGCGAGAAGAGCGAGTAGAGCCCGAGGTTCAGCAGGAACGCGCCGCGGCGGCCGAACCGGTCGGCGAGCCGGCCGAGCAGCAGGGCGCCGAAGAACATGCCGACGAACGTCGACGCGAGCAGCGGCGGCAGGTCCGCCTTCGTGAGGGAGAACTCCTCGACGAGCACCGAGCTGAGCACGCCGGTCAGGAAGACCTCGTAGAAGTCGAAGAACAAGCCGAGCCCGACGGCGACGGTGGCCCGGCGGTGCGTGCGGGTGATGGGCAGCCGGTCGAGCCGGCCCGCGATCGTGCCGCCGTCCGGCACGGCGGCGTCGGGGATGTTCGCCATCCGTCGTCTCCTTTGACTTCTCCACTATGTGGTTGGCCAACCCATAATGTGACGGCTGACGCGTGGAGTCAAGGACACCCGGGACGAAGCCGTGGTGCGTTAACGGGCAACGGAGTGCAGCCCGACACGAACCGGACACGCCGGCGGGCGGGGAAGATCAGAGCCCGGCAACCTGCTCGACACCCGGCCGGTACCCGAGGCGCTCCGACGCACGGCGTCCGGCCTCCACCACGACCGGCGCCAGCCGCGGCACATCCGCCGCCGTCATCCGCTGGGTCGGCGCGCCGATCCCGATCGCCGCGCTGACCTCGCCGTTCAGGCCGAACACCGGGGCGCTGAGCGACGCGGCGCCGAGGTCGCGTTCCTCGAAGCTCACCGCGTACCCCGCCTCGCGGATCTGCCCGAGCTGCTCGGTGAGCAGGTCGATGTCGACGGTCGTGCGCGGGGTGAAACGCGCCAGGCCGTGGCCGATCGCGTCCTTGACCGCGAGCTTGTCCCAGGCCAGGAACACCTTCCCGGCCGAGCCGGCGTGCAGCGGCATCACCATGCCGACGACGAACAGCCGCACCACCGGGTGGCGGGACTCGGCCAGCGAGATCACCGTGCGGTAGGCGCCGTCGCGGACGTAGAGGCAGGCCGTCTCGCCGGTTTCGTCGCGCAGCTGCTGCAGCACCGGCCGGGTCAGCCGGACCAGGTCCAGGCCGAACGTGCCCGGCGCGGCCCAGCGCACCAGGCCGAGGCCGACGCGGTAGGTGTCGTCGTAGCGGTCGAGGAAACCCTCGCGCACCAGGTTGTGCACCAGCCGCTGGCACGTGCTCGCCGGCAGGCCGGTGGACCGGGTGATCTGCTGCAGCGTCAGCTCCGGGTCGTCGATGGTGAACGACTCGAGGATCTGCTTGAACTTGCGCAGCACCAGCACCGGCGTCGTGCCGCTGCGTTCTTCCTCTGCCATCGCCCCGCCCCGTGCCCGTGGTGTGCCGCACAGTCTATCCACGCCGGACCCGGTTGACTCCGCGACACTCGCCCGTATTCTGGGTTTACAACTCACATAGTGATTTGGAGTCGGGCATGAGTGAACAAACCGGGCCGCTGACCGGCGTCCGGGTGGTCGAACTGGGCAACTTCATCGCCGCGCCGACCGCCGGCCGCCTGCTGGCCGACTTCGGCGCCGACGTCGTCAAGGTCGAGCGCCCGGGCACCGGGGACGAACTGCGCCGCTGGCGGCTGCACGCCGGCGACACGTCACTGCTGTTCCGCACCCTGGGGCGCAACAAACGCTCGGTGACCGTCGACCTGCGGCGTCCCGAAGGCCAGGAGATCGTCCGCTCGCTGGCCGCCCGCAGCGACGTCCTCCTCGAGAACTTCCGGCCCGGCACCCTGGAACGCTGGGGGCTCGGCCCCGCCGAGCTCCGCGCGCTCAACCCGCGGCTGGTCGTCGTCCGCGTCTCCGGGTACGGCCAGACCGGCCCCTACCGCGACCGGCCCGGCTTCGGCGGGGTCGCCGAAGCGATCGGCGGCCTGCGCGCGCTCACCGGCTACCCCGACCGGCCGCCCACCCGGGTCGGCGTCAGCCTGGCCGACTCCGTCGCCGGGCTCTACGCGGTGATCGGCGCGCTGATGGGCCTGCTGCGGCGCGACCGCGAGCCGGGCGCCACGCCGGGTGAGGTGGTCGACGTCGCGTTGTACGAAGCCGTCTATTCGCTGATGGAGTCGCTGATCCCGGACTTCGACGCGTTCGGTGTCACCCGCGGCCCGGCCGGCTCCGCGCTGCCGGGGGTCGCGCCCTCCAACACCTACCGGTGCGCCGACGGCAAGTACATCGTCGTCAGCGGCAACGGCGACGCGATCTTCCGGCGGCTGATGCACGCCATCGGCCGCGCCGACCTGGCGGACGACCCGCGCTTCGCGGACAACGCCGGCCGCGTCGCGCACGCCGAACTGCTCGACGACGCGATCGGCGCGTGGACGGCGGCGCTCGGTCAGGAGGCCGCCGAAGCCGAGCTGCGCGGGGCGTCCGTCCCGTGTGGACCGATCCTGACCGCCGCGGACATCACCAAGGACCCGCACTTCGAGGCACGCGGCATGCACGAGCGGCACCGGGTACGCGGCCACGACGGCGAAATCACGTTCCCCGGCATCGTGCCGACGCTGACCGAACGGCCCGGCCGGACCCGCACGCTCGGGCCGGAGCTGGGCGAACACACCGAGGCCGTGCTCGCGGAGCTCGGCGTCACCGGCGAGGCGGTCACCCGCCTGCGCGAGAACGGAGTGATCTGACATGAGCGAAGTCCTCATCACCGAGGTCGTGCTGCGCGACGGCCTGCAGGACGAGCCCGTCACCGTGCCGTCGCACGAGAAGGTCCGCCTCGCCCGCGGGCTGATCGACGCGGGCGTGCGCTCCCTGGAGGTCGGCTCGTTCGTCTCCGCGCGCCGGGTGCCGCAGATGGCCGACACCGGCGAAGTGCTGCGGACGCTGCTGCCGGACGTGCCGGCGAGCCTGCACACCCTGGTGTTCACCGAACGCGGAGCACAGCAGGCGATCGACGCCGGCGCGCGCTCGGTGCGGCTGGTGGTTTCGGCCAGCGACGGGCACAGCACCGCGAACGCCGGCGTGCCGACGGCCGCGGCCCTCGACCGGCTGGCCGGGTGCGCTTCGCTGCTGACGGCGGCGGGAGTGGCGATCGAAGCATCCGTGGCGACGGCGTTCGTGTGCCCGTTCGACGGTGACACCGACCCCGACCGGACGGCCGACGTCGCCGCCCGGCTGGGTGCGATGGGCGCGCGGGTGGTCCACCTCGCCGACACGATCGGCGCCGCCCGGCCGGGCCAGCTGCGCGCGACGGTGGCCGCGGTGCGCGACGAGCTGCCGGACGTGCCGCTCGGCCTGCACCTGCACAACACCTACGGCCGCGCGGCGGCGAACGCCTGGGAAGGGCTCAACCTCGGCATCCGCCGGTTCGACTCGGCCCTGGGCGGCCTCGGCGGCTGCCCGTTCGCCCCGGGCGCGTCCGGCAACGTCGCTACCGACGACCTCGTCGACTTCTTCCACCGCGAAGGCATCGCGACGGGAATCGACGTCGAGAAGCTCGCCGAACTGCGCGACCAGGTGGGGCACGCGGTCGGGCACCGCCTGGACTCGGCGCTGGCCGCGATTCCGGCGGTCCCGGCCGTGCTGCGCTGACCCGAACGTCATGAACGACTCGTTCATCGCGTCGGACGACGGGAAAGAGTCGTTCATGGCCTTTCGGGGCGGTCGGCCAGCAGTGGCTGCGTCGGATCCCAGGTGGTGCCGTCCGCAGCGTCACGACGTCGCCGGGCGATTCCCGACAACGCCTCCAGCACCACGCGGTTCGCCAGGAACGACGTGATCTCGGCCTGGTCGTACGGCGGGGACACCTCCACCACGTCGACGCCGACCACCGGCAGCTCGTACGCGATGCGGCGGACCGAGTCGAGCAGCTGGCGGGCGGTGAGGCCGCCGGGCTCGGGGGTGCCGGTGCCCGGCGCGTGCCCGGGGTCGCAGACGTCGATGTCCACCGACAGGAACACGCCGTCGCAGTCGTCGGTGGCGATGGTGAACGCTTCGGTGAGGCATTCGTCGAGACCGCGCGCGACGACTTCGGTCATCTCGTACGACCGCATCCGCTGCGCAGCCATCCAGTCGAGCGTCGCCGGTTCCGGCCAGTAGCCGCGCAGGCCGATCTGCAGGAAGCGGTCGCCGCGGACCGCGCCGGACTCGATGAGGCGGCGCATCGGCTGGCCGTGCCCGACGAGCGAGCCGAACGCGATGTCGCCGGTGTCGGCGTGCGCGTCGAAGTGGACCATCGACACCCGGCCCTGCCCCAGGTGCTGGGCGACGCCGGCGGCGTCCGGCCAGGCGATCGTGTGGTCACCGCCGAGGACGAGCGGGATCGCGCCGTTCGCGGTGACCGCGTGCACCGCTTCCTGCAGGGAACGGACCGAGCGCTCGGCGTCACCCGAGTACATCTCGACGTCGCCGGCGTCGTAAACGGCGAGGTCCTTGAGCCCGTCGACGCGCAACGCCAGCGACGGGCGCGAGCCGTCGTGCGGGAGGTAGCAGCTCTGGCGGATGTACTGCGGGCCGAACCGCGTGCCCGGGCGGTGCGAGGTCCCGCCGTCGAACGGCGCACCGAGAATGACGACGTCGGCGTCGCGATATGTGGCGGCGTCCGCCCAATCGCAGCGTTCGACGCCCAGGAATGTGATGTCCGGGCCGAACTGGGTTCCGTACCGTGCCATGGGTACGGATTCTCCTCCGGTTCCGGGTTCACGGCCAGCGGGCATTCCGCGCGCCTCACTCAGGGATACGGATGCGGGTTCAGATCGGTTCAAAGTTTTTCGCCACACCGCCGGAAGCTGGACAACGCCCCGGTCGGGGGCCCAGGATGACCGCGCACCCGAGAACGCCGGAGCGGGTCACGCGCGGCTACCCAGCGTGATCCACCTGCGGGCCGTCGCGCCCGCGATATTTCGTGTGCGCCATTCTTCGTTCATTCCCCGCGCCCTTTCACGCCCGTACCCGGCTACGGAAACGGAAACCGGCGCTGACGGTTCGTGATTGCCGGAAATACCTTCTTGCCCGGCGTCAAGTCCCGGTGTAGCTTCCATCACGGAACGATAACCAGCCGGTTGACGGCGTGGCCGCGGGCAGGTGGCCGCGCACCCACCGATGTCGGGTCGGTGGACCAGCCGGGAATCGTTCTCCCGCCGACGCAGCTTTTCGAAGTTGTCATCCTGATGGGGGCGAGCCTTGCCTCGTGCCCGTTCAGTGTCGCGCGTTCCCGCCAGCCCGACACCCCGGAGGATTCCGCATGCCCAGCACCCAAGGACGGCATCGCCTTTCCCGCAGAACCAAGATCGCGACCGGCGGCCTCGCCCTGGCGATCGCGGTCGGCGGCATCGTCGTCGCGACGACGACCGGCGGCACCGGTGAAGCCAGTGCCGACGAAGCCGATCCCGCGCTCTACATCGACATCCTGAAGGTGAAGCCGAACCAGTTCGACCCGCGGCCGGTCTCCGGCGCGGCGACCGGCACCTTCACCGTCGACTGCGGCCGCAACGAGAACGGCCACTTCAACCCCGACAACTTCATCGCCCAGCCCGGCGTCCGCAACGGCGCCCAGCACCTGCACGACTACGTCGGCAACCTCTCCACCAACGCCGACTCGAACAACAAGAGCCTCGTCAAGGCCGGCACCACCTGCCGGAACGGGGACAAGTCCGCCTACTTCTGGCCCGTGGTCCGCATCGACACCGGCGAAGAAGAGGAGAACGAGGCCGCGAAGGTGCCCGACGGCGACCGCGCGCAGGCCGACCAGGAGGCGAAGACCGTCCAGGTGGCGTGCCCGGACGTCGCGAGCAAGCTCGCCGACGTCCCCGACCAGGCGATGGCCGAGGTCGACAACAACCTGGACCAGCTCGACACCCAGACCGACGAGGCCAACAAGCGGGTCGCGGCGACGCAGGGCCAGGGCGGCGCCGACTTCGTGCGCAACGCGATCCTGAACCCGCTGAAGGACCGCCGCGCCGCCATCCTCGAGCGCATCGCCATCGCGATCGGCCGGTTCGCGCCGAAGCCGGGCGACCTGGGCGGGCTCGCGCCGTGCGCGCCGAAGCCCGGCAAGGACACCGGGACGCCCACCCCGCCGCCGAGCAGCACCGCGGGCGGCGCACTGCCCGGCCAGGACGAGAACAACGAGCTGCCCGGCAACGACGGTGAGATCCAGCGGCCGCAGAAGGCCCAGATCACCTTCCGGGGCAGCCCGGTCGGCAAGGTCGTGGCGATGCCGCGGTTCCTGCGGGTGCTCTACGGCGACGCGAAGCAGTCGACCAACGGGCCGGCCAACGCCCGCGCGAGCTGGACGTGCACCGGCTTCGAGAACCGCGTCACGGACAAGTACCCGATCTGCCCGCAGAACAGCAAGATCAAGCGCATCCACACGTTCCCGAGCTGCTGGGACGGGCAGAACACCGACAGTGCGAACCACCGCACGCACATCGTGTTCCCCGACAAGTTCGGCCGCTGCGCCAAGGGTTTCAAGGCCGTGCCGCAGCTGCAGATCTCGCTGACCTACGACATCCCGCACGACATCCAGGTCAAGAAGCAGTACAAAGTGGACGCCTTCCCGCAGGAGAAGCACAACCCGCTGTCCGACCACGACGACTTCGCCAACGTGATGTCGCAGCGGATCATGAACGGGCTGGTCAACTGCGTGAACCGCGGAAAGACCTGCCGAGCGTGAGCTGAAAGATCCCGAACGGGCGCCCCACCGGCGGCAGTCACCGGTGGGGCGCCTGCACGTCGTGGCCCGTGCGAACTTCCCGGCCGGGTCCGTGACGAACGTGCGGCGCGGGGGTGCGGACCGCATTCCAGAAGACGCCGGAACACCCGGCCGCGCCCGAAACTGGGTCACCTCACCACTCCCCGGTTGCGGCCGGGGGCCCCGCACACCGGAAAAGGAGGAACCGCAGGATTTCGACGACTCGACCCGCCGAGTGCCGCGGCCCCCTGGCTCCGGGGCCGCGGCACACCCACGTCCGCCCCACCGGAGGTCCGTGATGCCCGCCGACGACGTCCGCCTGCGGATCACCGGGGCCGAGGTCCACGACCTCGAACCCCGGCGGTGCCTGCTGATCACGCCGAACGGCCGCGAAGTCCCGGTTCCCGCGCCGGCGGGTGAGGTCCGGGACTGGCTTCGCCGCTGCGACGGCACGCGCACCCGCACCGAGCTGCTGTCCTGGATGGACCCCGGGTACGCCGACGTGCTCGACATCCTGGCCGCGGACGGCCCCGCGCGCCCGGCACCCGACACCGGTTCCCCGCGGCTCGCCGCGACGACCGTGCTGCTCGCCGGCCCGGCCGAGCTGACCACTCCCCTGGCGGACATCCTCGCCCCGGCCGGCTACGCGCGCGTCGAAGTGCTGACCACCCTCGACCGCACCTTCTCCGTCGACGCGGCCAACACCGTTGTCGTCGCGGCGTTCGCCCATCCGGCGCATGCCGAGCTCACCGCCCTGGGCGCGTTCTGCGCCCGTCACGAACTGCGCTTCTTCCCGTTCCGCGGGGAACGCGGCCGGGGCATCGCCGGGCCCGCCGTCACGCCGGGCACCGGACCCGACTTCGCCGATGCGCTGGCCCGCCGACGCGCGGCCGAGGACGACACTCACGCCGACGAGCCCGGCCCGCGGTTCGGGTCCGCCGACACCCGCTGGCTGCTCGCCACGGCCGCCGTCGAGCTCGGGCGCTGGATCGCCGGAGACCCTGCGGAGACCACGCGGGGCGAACTCGAGCTGGACCCGGTCCGGTTGACCACCTCACCCCGGCCCGTGCTGCCGATGCCCGACCGGCCCCGGCCGGTGGTGGCGGGCGGAGACCGGCCCGAACTGCTCGTTGACGACCGGACCGGAATCGTCACCGGGGTGCGCGAACTGCCCGCGATCCCGGCCCGGCTGCGGGTGTCCACGGCCGGCATCGCGGGCGGTGGGCGGGTGTTCGGCGTGTCGTGGCAGGACGGCGAAACCGCGCGCGAGTCGGCGATCGGCAAAGCCGTGGCGCGGTACTGCGGTGGCTTCCTGCCGCCGGATCGCGAAATCCGCCACGACAGCTACACCCGGCTGCGCCGCGACGGCGTCCCGGCGCTCGACCCGCGCCGGCTCAACCTCTATTCGCCGCAGCAGTACCGGACCGCCGGCTTCCCGTTCGTCCCGCTGACCACCGACGTCGAATGTGCGTGGCTGGAAGGCTTTTCGCACACCACGCGCGAACCGGTCTGGGTTCCCGCCTGCCTCGTCTCACCCGATCCCGGCGCTCGCTTCACCCGGCCGCTGATCGGCGCCGCCGGCGGCAGCAGTGAAGAGCAGGCCCTTACCACCGGGCTCGAAGCGGTGCTGGAACGGGACACGGCCACGTTGTGGTGGGCCGGCACACCCCGGCTGCCACGGCTGCGGCTGCCGGCCGAGCTCCGCGCGCTCGTCGCCGAGACCGCCGACACCCACGACGTCACGATCGTTCCGCTGGACAACGAGTTCGGTGTCCCGGTGGTCGCGGCCGCGGTCTTCGACCGCCTCCGCCGGCGGCCGGCGATCGGGTTCGCCACCCGGCCGGACGCGATCGAAGCGGCCAAGGCGGCGCTCGCCGACGGGTTCGCCCGGCAGCTCGTGGCCGACAACAGGCCCGTGCTGAGCCCGCTCAGGGTGAACCCGGCGGACCGGCGCCACCTCCAAGACTTCGGCCGTGACCTGCCGGTGCGCGACCAGGAGGGCCTGCCCGCGCTGAGCGAGCGGACGTTCAAGGCCTACCAGGACCGGGTGGAGGCCCGCGGGTTCGAGGTGATCAGCGTCGACCTCACGACTCGCGACGTCGCGGCCGCGGGGTTCCACGCCGTGCACACGCTCGTGCCGGGACTGGTGCCCGGGCTGCCGTACCGGGGTGCGGGCCGGGTCCGCCGGGCTGCCGTCGACCTCGGGTGGCGCACCGAGCCGCTTCCCGAGGACCGGCTGAACACCCTCCCTATGCCCGAGTAATTCCCTGCGCAACTTCACTTTCGGCCAGCGTGTCCTCGGTGATGCCGAGCAAACCCGCGACGACCGCGAAGGCCAGCACACCCATGACCACGAACACGGTGTGCAGCCCGGCGGTCTGCGCGATCGTGCCGCCGGCCAGGGCGCCGAGCGACTTCGTGCCCCAGGCGACGAGCCGGTGGCTGCTGTTGAGCCGGCCGAGCAGCCGGTCGGGTGTGACGCGCTGGCGCAGCGACACCATGACGACGTTCGAGACCAGGATTCCCGCACCGCCGGTGAAGAAGGCTGCCCCGACGACGTACGGGTTCGCCGTCACCACGAGCACGCCGACCGGGAGCCCGCCGGTCAGCCACGACACCCAGAGCGCGCGGACCCGGCCGAGGGCGCGTTCCACCGGTTCGGCGACCAGTGCCCCGACGAGACCGCCCGCGGCGGTCGTGGCCATCAGCAGGCCGAAGGCCGGTGCGGACAGTCCCATCGCCGAGCCCGGGCCGACCGCGTAGAGCACGAGCACGGCGAAGGTCGCGCCGGTGGCGAAGTTGAACGTGCCGACCATGATCGAAAACGTCCGCAACACTCTGTGCCGCAAGAGAAAACGCAGACCCTCGGCAATGTCGGCGCGGAGCGGGGTGCGGGCCGGCCGCTCGATCCGGTAGGTCCCGCGCACCAGCAGCAGCGCCGCGACGGCCACCGCCCACAGCGCCACCGGCGTGACGAGGGCGGCCACCACACCGGCCGCGGCCAGCACCCCGGCGAGTGGCGGGCCGGCGAACTCGTTGGCGGTCTGCTCGGCGGCGAACATCCGGCCGTTGGCGCGGGCCAGCTGCGCACGTCCGACCACCTGCGGCACGATCGACTGCGCGGCGGTGTCGTAGATCGTCTCGGCGCACCCGACACCGACCGCCACGACGTACAGCGCCCAGATCGATCCCCCGCCGAAGACGGTCAGCAGGGTGACCGCGGCGAGGAGCCCGCCGCGGACGAGGTTCGCGGTGAGCATCGCGCGGCGGCGGTCGAGGCGGTCGACCAGCGCGCCGGCGGGTAGCGCGAAGAGCAGCCACGGCAGGCTGAAGGCGAACGCGAGCCCGGCGATGAGCGCCGGTGAGCGCGTGTAGCCGACCGCGACCAGCGGCAGCGCGACCTTGAGCACGCCGTCGGCGAGGCTGGACAGGCCGGCGGCGGTCCACAGCCGCCAATACGTGCTCCCGAGCCCGGTCATGAAATGGAGGATCGCACATCGATGGAGTTTTCTCCATCGATGTGACCGGACTCCATCGATGGACTACGCTGCGTTCATGACCGAACCCCGCCGCCGGCGGCCCGCGACCCCGGCGGAGGCGAAGGCCCTCGGCCACCCGCTGCGGCTGCGCATCATGCGGTTGTGCCTGGTCGACGAGCTGACGAACAAGCAGCTGGCCGACCGCCTCGACCGCGACCCGGGCACGGTCCTGCACCACGTCCGGCAGCTCGTGGCCGCCGGCCTGCTGGAGCCGGCGCCGGTCCGCACGGGAGCCAGCGGCGCGCTCGAGAAGCCGTACCGCTCGAACAACGAGACGTGGTGGCTCGACGGCCCGCTCTCCGGCGCCGACGCCGAGACACGGTTCGCGCCGATCGAGATCTTCCAGGACGAGCTGCGCGAGGCCGGGCCGGAGTCGGTGGCGGTGCACGAGAAGTTCCTGCTGCACCTGTCCCCCGACGAGGTCGAGGAGCTCGACCGGCGCATCCTGGCGGTGCTCGACGAGTACGTGGCGACCGACCACGAGCGGCTCGACCGCCCGGCCCTCGGCGGGATCTTCGTGCTGCACCACATGAAGCGCGACAGCTGACCCGGCGCGGCCCCTGCCCGGGGGAGGTGGGCAGGGGCCGCGCGTGTCAGCCGGTCACCGAGGTCAGTGGTTCACCTTGAACCAGGGCTGCGACCAGCCGAGGTAGGTCTGGCCCCACTTGCTCTTGATCTGCGCGATCGTGGTCTCGGTGTAGGTGCCCGCGCCGTTGATGTCGTTCGACAGGAACTTGCCGCCGCCGATGGAGATCATCGTGTGGCCCGAACCGCCGTTGGAGAAGAACGCCAGGCCGCCGGCCGGGACGTCCGTGCTGTTCGGGTGCTTGTAGGTGCTGGGGATCTGCGTCCAGTGCACGTACGCCGTGGTCGAGCCGCTCGCGCTGAAGCCGTAGTTCTGCGCGTTGATGCGGTCGCACCAGCCGTCGTAGGCCGGGTCGTTGTTGGTGTGGATACGCGACTTCGCCTTGGTGACCGCCTGGGCGCAGGTGTTCGGGTCGCTCAGCCCGGAGGTCGTGCAGGTCGAGGCCGGCGGGGTCGGCACGTCGGTGCAGTCCGGCGCGATCCGGCCGTCGGAGCCGGTGTAGACGTAGGTGTCGGTGATGTAGCCGCCCGGGACGTGGTCCCAGATGTTGCTGGTGCCGTACTTGCCGGTGACCGTCTCGCCGGTGGTCTGGCAGTCGATGTCGACGGCGGCGCCGTCGGCGACCGTGCCGGTCGAGCTCGCGCCGGTGCTCGGCGACGAGCGCACGGTCAGCGGCGCGCCGGAGTCGGTGTGCACCGTGCCCGCCGCCGCCAGCGCCGGAGTGGCGCCCACCAGCACGATCGCCGCGGCGATGCCGACCACGCCGGCCGCTCGCTTCCCGATCCGAATTCCCATTTGTCCGTCCTCCATGTTCCGGTGTGAGGACAGAATGGCGAGCGCCGGTACAAGCTCCGTACAAAAGCGCTGGCAGCTCGTGGAGATGCGGCAAATGGGACAGGCCCCGCCCGGAGGCGGGGCCTGCCGGACACACTCAGGCCAGGTGTTCGGCCACCGCGCGCAGGCTCACGTAGGAGCCGCTGAACGTGTCGATCCGCGGGCCACCCTCGTCCGCCGGGCCCGGCGCGCCGGTCTCCACCCGGATGAAGTCCACAGTGGACAACGCGGCCAGCAGCGCGCGCACCCGCGGGTGCCGGTGCGCTTCCCGGGTGACCACGACGACGCTGCGGAACCCTTGTGCCGCTTCGAGGATCTCACCGACGTCGTCGGGGGTCGCGGTGATCGCCCGGGTGCCGGGCACCAGCTCGGCCAGGTGCGCGCCGAGGCCCCACGGCATCGGGCCGGCCGCGATGGTCGGCTCGGTCTGGACGTCGACCACCAGCGGCGGCCCGTCCAGCCGCACGTCACCCCGGATGCGGAGCGCCTTGCGCGCCGCCTCCAGGCCGAGCCGACGGTCCACCGGGCCGACCTTCGCCGGCGCCGGGTCGGTGCCCAGCGCCGCCGTCCGCGAAGCCGCCTCCTCGAGCCGCTCCAGGGGCAGCTCCCCCGCCGCGACCGCGGCCACGATCGCCGCGACGCACGCGTCCAGGTGCTCGGCCTCGAACGCCGCGCCGCCGAGGCAGAGCGCGTCCGCGCCCGCGGTCAGGGCCCGCACGGCCGAGCGGCCGAGGCCGTCGTGCTTGCCGTACGCGCCGGACACCGCGCCCATCTCCAGCGCGTCGGTGATCACCGCGCCGGTGAAGCCCAGCTCGCCGCGCAGGACGTCGGTCAACGCCACGCGGTTGAGCGTGGCCGGCTCGTCACCCCAGGCCCGGACGACCAGGTGCCCCGTCATCACCGAGCGCACCCCGGCCCGGATCGCGGCGGCGAACGGGACCAGTTCGATCTCCCGCAGCTCTTCCGGCGTCCGCGGCAGCACCGGCAGTGCCACGTGCGAGTCCTCGGTCGCCGCGCCGTGGCCCGGGAAGTGCTTCGCGCAGGCCGCGACACCGTACTTCTGCAGCCCCGTCACGTAGGCCGCGACGTGCGGGGACGCCTTCACCGGGTCGGACCCGAACGCCCGGACGCCGATGATCGGGTCCTCGGCCGCCAGCGTCAGGTCCGCACACGGCGCGAGGTTCACCGTGACACCGCAGGCCGCCAGCCGTTCCCCGAGCGCGGCGGCGACCGCCGTGGTCAGCTCCGGGTCGTCGGCCGCGCCGAGGGCGAGCGGCCCCGGCACGAACGACCCGGTGTTGACGTCGAGGCGGGTGACGTCGCCACCCTCCTCGTCGATCCCGACAACGACGCCGTCGCGCTCACCCCGCAGCTGGGCGGTGAGCGCGGCGACCTGCTCGTCGTCGACGATGTTGCGGCCGAACAGGATCACCCCGCCGAGGCCGCCGGCGATCCGGCGGCGGAGCCAGTCCGGCGCGGTCGTCCCGGCGAACCCGGGCAGGAGGACGGCTTCGGCGAGTTTCTCGGGCGACGACAACGGCTACCCCTTCACGGCGCCGGCGGTCGCGCCGGACACCAGCTTGCGTTGCACGAGCAGGAAGAAGATCAGCGCCGGGATGGCGTAGATGACCGACGCGGCCATCACCCCGCCCCAGTCCGTGGCGAACGCGGTGCGGAACGACGCCAGCCACACCGGCAGCGTCTCCTTCGGCTTGTCCTGGATGAACACCAGCGCGAACAGGTACTCGTTCCAGGCCGTGATGAAGCTGAACACCGACGTGGTGACCAGGCCCGGGCCGAGCAGCGGCAGCGTCACCCGGCGGAACGCGCCGGTCTGGCTGCAGCCGTCGATCATCGCGGCCTCTTCCAGCTCGTACGGGATCCCGTTGACGAACCCGTAGAGCATCCAGACCGTGAACGGCAGCGTGGTCGCGAAGTAGATCAGCAGCAGCGACGGCAGCGTGTTGAGCAGCCCGGCGTCCCGCATCAGCAGGAACAGCGGGATGAACAGCGCCGACACCGGCGCCAGCTGCGCCACCATGACCAGCACCAGGAAGCCCTTGCGGCCGGTGAACCGCAGCCGCGACAGCGGGATCGCCGCCAGGGTGCCGGCCACCAGTGCGCACAGCACCGACCCGACCGTGACGATCAGGCTGTTCATCAGGTAGACCGGGAAGTTGTCCTTGCCCAGCGCGGTGGCGAAGTTGCCGAACGAGAACGACGTCGGGATCAGGTCGTACTTCGGCGACAGGATCTCACCGGGCGTCCGCAGCGACGTGACGAACATCCAGTACGTCGGGAAGACGATCGCCAGCGCGACGAGCACGCCGACCACCGAGAGCACGATCCGCTGCGAGAGCGACTTCTTCACTTCAGATCACCTTCCCGGGTCCGGGTGAGCAGCTGGATGTACCGGCCCGTGATGAGCGCGAGCACGATCAGCATCAGCGTCGCGATCGCGCCCGCCGCGCCGAAGTGGTTGCCCGCGATGCCCTTGAGGTACAGCACCACGGCCAGCGTGGTGCTCTCGCCGTCGGGGCCGCCCTCGCGGATCGCCCAGATCTGGGCGAACGCGTTGAAGTCCCACAGCACCGACAGGAACGTCACCATCGTGGTGATCGGCTTGATGGCGGGCCAGGTGACCGCGCGGAAGGTCTGCCACGCGCTGGCGCCGTCGATGCCGGCGGCCTCGTACTGCTCACGCGAGACGCCGACGATGCCCGCGTACAGCGAGAACGTCACGAACGGCACGGCCTGCCACACGATGAGCAGCCCGATCACGGTGAGCGTGCTGGCGCCGCTGGAGAACCACGAGAACCCGATGAAACCGTGGAACCCGAGCCGGTCCAGGGTCTTGTTGAGGATGCCGTACTGCTCGTCGAAGATCCACTGGAAGACGGTGGTCGTGGCGATCACCGGGGTCGCCCACGCGAGCACCAGCGTCACCTGCACGATGATCCGCACGACCGGGTCGAGGTGGCGCATGAGCACCGCCAGCAGCAGGCCACCGAGGATGGTGGCGGCCACGATCGACGCGGTGAAGACCAGCGTCCGGAAGGTGACGGTCCAGAACTCCGGGTCCGAGAGCGTGTTCGTGTAGTTGTCGAACCCGATCCAGACGGTCTTGCCGGAGACGAGCTGGCCGATGTCGAGCTTGCGGAAGCTGATCGCGAGCACCTGGACCAGCGGCCAGGCGAGCAGCACCAGGATGGCCGCGAGCGCGGGAAGCAGCAGCAGGTACGGGAGCACCCGGTCGCCGAACCGGCCTCGCCTGCGCTTCTTGACCCGCGTGTCGCGCGGCGATGCCGGCGGGGTCGCCCCCGCCGGCATCGTCACATTGGCGGTCGCCGTCATCCGCCGATGAGCTTGTTCAGCGCGGCGTTGGCGTCGGCGGTCGCCTGGTCGAGCGTCTTCTTGCCGGTCAGGTACGCGGTCAGCATGTCCTTGACCGGGTTCTGGCCGGACTCCACGTCACCCCACTGCGGGCTGGCCGGCACGGCCTTGCCGTTGGTGGAGGCCTTCGCCATCACGCTGCCCAGCGGGTCCTTGTCCAGACCGGTGAGGTCGGTCGACGTGCCGGGCACAACGCCGGCGGCGGCGAGCTGGCTCTGGTACTTCGGGCTGGAGAGCAGCTTGATGTACTCCTTGGCGGCGGCCGCGTTCTTGCTGTTGGCCGGGATCGCCAGGTTCGAGCCGCCCAGGAAGACCGGGGCGCTCTGGCCGGCGGTCTTGCTCGGGATCGCGAACGCGCCGGTCTTGGCGGTCAGGCTCGGGTCCGTCTTGGCGGCCGTCGGCAGCTCCCACGGGAGACCGATCATCATGGCCACCTTGCCGCCGCCGTAGACGGTCGCCTGCTGCGGCTTGGCCTCGTCGGCGTCCTTCGGCGCCTTGGTGCCGGAGGTGTCGACGAGCTTCTTGTAGAACTCGAGGCCCGCCTTCGCGCCGGCGCTGTCCAGCGTCGCCTTGAACTTCTTGCCGTCGGGCTGGGCGATGTCACCGCCGTTGTCCCAGATGAACGACAGCAGCGAGTACCAGTTCTGACCCGGCATGTAGAGGGCCTGGAAGTCCGGGTCGGAGCCGAACTTCGTCTTCAGCTTGGTGATCGCCTCGATCCACTCGTCGTTCGACGTCGGCGTCTTGGTGATGCCGGCCTGCTCGAACATGTCCTTGCGGTAGATGACCTCGCGGTTCGCCGCGTAGAACGGGACGCCGTAGACCTTGCCTTCGTAGGTGCCCGAGTCCGCGAGCCCCTTCAGCCACTGGGCGCCGTTGAAGGCGTCCTTGTCGGCGGTCAGGTCGGTCAGGACGCCTTCCTGCGCCGCGAACGCCGCGGTCTGCGTGTTGCCGATCTCGATCACGTCCGGCGGGGTGCCGCCGGCGAGCGCGGTGGTCAGCTTCTGCTGGATGCCGTCCCACTGCTGGATTTCGTACTTGACCTTGACGCCCGGGTGGGCGGCCTCGAACTCCTTGTTGAGCGCGTCGGTCAGCGTGGCCGGCGCGGAGCCGGTCATCAGCCAGACCGTGACGTCGCCGGTGATCGGCGCGGGAGCACCGCTCGACGAAGCGGCCGTGTCGGTGCCGCTGGAGCCCGCGCAGCCTGCGGTCGCGAGGGTGACTGCGGCGGCGCCCGCCGCCAGCTTGAGCCAGCGTTTCACTCGATGCCGTCCTTTCCATGCCCGGCCACCGTGGCCAGGCGCCCCAAATGGTGTAGACCAATGTTGGGGTTAGAGTGGTACGTACCACAGGCCCTGTCAAGGCGGTTGCCGG
Source organism: Amycolatopsis sp. NPDC051758 (assembly GCF_044453095.1). Classification (NCBI taxonomy): domain Bacteria; kingdom Bacillati; phylum Actinomycetota; class Actinomycetes; order Pseudonocardiales; family Pseudonocardiaceae; genus Amycolatopsis; species Amycolatopsis sp. NPDC051758. The sequence continues at coordinate 334,065 of NZ_JBITCJ010000002.1, forward strand.
AACGTTGTAAACGCACCGGGCAGTCTGACGGGGAGTAGTCGCACGGTCACCGGCACCCCGCCGACCTGCGGCGGAAGTCGTCCGAATAGGAGTGTGTCCGGAACGTTTTTCACCGGTGGCCACTCGGAATCCCCCGCGGAGCCACCCGGATGGCGCACGGAAAACCGCCCCGGGAAAGAACTCCCGGGGCGGTGCTGACGGGCGTGTTCAGGCGGCGCGGGCGGTCTCCCCGTCAAGAGCGTCGAAGTGCCGCAGCATCCGCTCCGGATCCGGGTCGACGCCGGTGAACAGCCGGAACGACTCGGCCGCTTGGAGCACGACCATGCCGCCGCCGTGCAGCACCCGGCAGCCGCGGGCGCGGGCGGCGGCCAGCAGCGCGGTCTCCAGCGGCCGGTAGACGATGTCGGCGACCCACAGCTCCGGGCGCAGCAGCCCGGCCGGCAGCGGCGAGCCGGGGTGGGCGGCCATCCCGGTCGGGGTGGCGTGCACCAGGCCGTCGGCCCGGCGGACGGCGTCGAGCCCGCCGACGTCGGCGCGACCGGCGCCGAACCGGCTCCGGAGTGCGGAAACGAGCTTCGCGCTCCGCTCGCCGTCGACGTCGTGGACGGTCAGCCGCCCGGTGCCCAGCGCCAGCAGCGCGTGTGCGACCGCGGCCCCCGCCCCACCGGCCCCGAGCAGGACGACGTTGTCCAGCCGGACGTCCGGCAGGCCACGGCTCAGGCTGCGGGCGAAGCCGGTGGCGTCGGTGTTGTGGCCGATGGCACGGCCGCCGTCGAAGACGACGGTGTTGACCGCGCCGAGCGCGGCAGCCTCGGGTGAGAGCTCGTCCAGGTGCGGCAGCACGGCCTGCTTGGCCGGGTGGGTGACGTTGAGCCCGTCGAACCCGGCCAGCCGCGCGGCCGCCAGGACGTCGGCGACCGGCCGGCGCAGCACGTCGAGGTCCAGCAGGCGGTAGACGTAGCGGAGGCCGAGCTGGTCGGCTTCGCGCTCGTGCAACGCGGGGCTGGCGGACGGCCCGATACCCGAGCCCACGAGTCCGATCAGGTAGCTGCTCACGCCGCGTCCTCCGATTAATGTACGAACTAGTGAGTTCACAGTAGCGCGCCACTCACCCACTTGAAAGGCCCGACTGGCAACGTGGCCGCCCACCTGCAGGATCCCCGCCCGCGACGCCCTCGGCGCACACCCGGCATGCACCCACCGACCTGCTGATCAACTACCCGGAGCACCGGAATCCCCTCTTGACACCCGGAGTTCCGTCTCTCACTCTCTATTAACTAACTAGCCCGTACATTGCTTCCCGCCGACTCTGAGCAACGAAGCACGGACGTCAGGAGCTCATCCCGTGACCGGATCGATGCCCCGCAAGGCGGCGCTGGCCGCCTGGATCGGCAGCGCGCTCGAGTACTACGACTTCTTCATCTACGGCACCGCCGCCGCGCTGGTGTTCAACAAGGTCTTCTTCCCCGCCTCCTCCCCCGCCACCGGCACCCTGCTGGCGCTGGCCACCTTCGGCGTCGGTTACCTCGCCCGGCCGGTGGGCGCCTTCGTCCTCGGCCACGTCGGCGACCGCTTCGGCCGCAAGCGCGTGCTGGTGTTCACCCTGCTCCTGATGGGCTTCGCGACCTTCGCCGTCGGCTGCCTGCCCTCCTACGCGAGCGTCGGCGTGCTCGCGCCGATCCTGCTGGTCGTCCTGCGGCTGCTGCAGGGCCTCTCGGCGGCCGGCGAGCAGGCGGGCGCGAACTCGATGTCACTCGAACACGCCCCGGAACGCCGGCGTGCGTACTTCACCAGCTTCACCCTGAGCGGCACGCAGGCCGGCCAGATCCTGGCCACCGCGATCTTCCTGCCGGTCGCGGCACTCCCCCAGGCCGACCTGCTGACGTGGGGCTGGCGGATCCCGTTCTGGTGCAGCGCGGCCGTGGTGGTCGTCGGGTTCGTGATCCGCCGCAAGCTCGACGAGACGCCGGTGTTCGAACGCACCGAGGTCGCGAAGCTGCCCGTCGCGCTCCTGTTCCGCCACCACTGGCTGGACGTCCTGCGGGTGGTCGTCGCGGCGACGATCGCTTCGGTGAGCACGATCTTCACCGTCTACGCGCTGAGCTACGCGGTCAACACGATCGGCCTGGCGCGCACCCCGATGCTCTGGGTCGGCGTGCTCGCCAACGTCGTCGCGCTGGCGGCGATCCCGCTGCTGGCCGGCCTCGCCGACCGGGTCGGGCGCAAGCCGGTGTTCATCACCGGGTGCCTCGCCTGCGGCGTGCTGATCTTCCCGTACCTGTGGTCGATCTCGATCGGCTCGTACGCGCTGCTGTTCGTGCTCGGCATCGTGCTCTTCGGTGTGGCGTACTCCGGGGTCAACGGCGTCTGGCCGTCCCTGTACGGGGAGATGTTCACCGCCCGCGTCCGCCTGTCCGGCATGGCGATCGGCACGCAGATCGGCTTCGCGGTGGCGGGTTTCGCGCCGAGCGTGGTGGCCGCGATCGGCTCGGGCAAGGAGGACTGGCTGGGCGTGGCGATCTTCACCGCGGCCGTCTGCGTGGTGGCGGCGATCGCCGCGGCGACGGCCCGGGAGACCTACCGCGTCCCGACGGCAGAGCTGGGAAACCGGCCGGCCGAGCGAAAGTCACCGTCCCCGATGGTCCCCTCCACTGTGGACAGTTGACGGCCGGCGCGGGCGTGCCTTCCGCCGGTGCGCCCGCGCCCAGGCCAGTCCGGCCAGCGTCACCACGAACCCCGCCACCAGCAAGGTGACCCCGACCTCCGGCCGGGCGTCGAAGTGCCGGAGCACCCGCGCCGCCCCGAGGCCGAACCCGGTCACGAACAGGACCGGGCCGAGCACCAGCGCGGCCGTTCCCTTCTTCGCCGCCGGCACGTCGGCGAACACCGGCCGTTCCTCGCCGGTCGGGCAGTTCTCGGTGTAGACGGCGGTGATCGGCCCGAAGGACACGCGGTCGCCGTCGTGCAGCAGCCGGGCCTGCCCGTTCGCCAGGGCTTCCCCGTTGACGAGCGTGCCGGCGCGCGAGCCGGCGTCGGACACCCAGGTGCCACGCGCGTCGCGCCGGAGCCAGGCGTGCCGCGGGCTCACCCGGTCCGAATAGAGTTTCAGGTTCGCCTCGGGCACCCGCCCGACCAGCCACGAGCCCCGCCGCACCTCCAGCCGCGCGACCGCGCCCTCGAGCGTCTCGATCGTCGCCGTATCCCGCTGTGCCATCGCCCCTCCCGCCACGTGCCGACTCCGGACAGAGCGGAGCCGCGGCGGAAAAATGCGCCCCGAACGGGTGAACCGGGCAGCATTCGGGCGACGATCATCGCCCCTCCACCGACTGGGTGCGTAAGCCAGTTCGGCTCCAGGGCACCGGGAGAACGATGAAGTCAGCATGGCAAGTCCGCGCCGGCCGGCAAGGCGAACGCGACCAGGAGTCCCTCGCCGACGGTCTCACGATCGTCGGCTGGGGCGGCGTTCCCCCGCTCGGCCGGTTCGGCAGCAAGGGAGCACTCAAGGAAGGGCTCCGGGAGTGCTACCCGCACCGGTCGAATTATGTGATCGGGAACTGGGCCGGGCAGCTGTGGCGCTTCTCCCGGGAGATGAGCGAGGGTGACCTGGTCGTCATGCCGCTCAAGAACGTTCGGCGGTTCGCCATCGGGGAGGTCACCGGGTCCTACCACTACCGCCCCGGCTCCGCGCCGGAGTTCCGGCACGCCCGGCCGGTCCGGTGGCTCCGGACCGACGTCGGCCCCGGCGAGTTCGAACCCGACCTGCGCGGCAGCCTCGGTTCACTGCTCACCGTCTGCCGGCTGAGCCGCCACGACGCCGCCCGCCGGATCGGGGAAGTCGCGGCCGGCCGGGCGGATCCGGGCTGGCAGCACGCCTCGGCGAACCTCGATCCCGACGCCACCCGAGCCGACCTATGGGAAGCCGTCGAGACCGGTGCGGCGCCGGTGAAGCTCACCGTGCGGGACCTGCTGTCGATGTGGGACTACCGGCGGCGCACCGCGACGTCGCTGGTCACCGTTCAATCCGAGCTGGCCGAGCACGGAGTCACGACCAGGCCTCCGTTCACCACGGCCCGGATGGACACCGCCGTCGAGCTGGTCCCGATCGCCGACGAGCCGGGCCCGGCGGACCCGGAGCCGGACTCACCCGAGGTCGAGGTTGCGGACGACCTGCCCACCAAGTGGATGGTGCGCGCGATCCTGCCGGACGTGCCGGCCATCGAGACCGTCACCGCCGGCAAGCCCCTGGCCGCCGCGGTGACCCTGATGCTGGCCAAGAACTACTCCCAGCTGGCGGTGCTCCACGAGGACGGCTTCTGCGCCGGAGCGGTCAGCTGGGAGTCCATCGGCCGGGCCCGCCTGGCGAACCCCGCGCCGACCCTGCGGGACGCCACCACCCCGGTCCGGGTCATCGACTTCGACGAAGAACTGTTCAGCCAGATCGACGAGATCTTCCGGCGCGGCTACGTCTTCGTCCGGGGAGAGGACCGCCGGACGCTCATCGGGATCGTGACCGCCAACGACCTCGCCCGCCAGTTCGGCGCCCTCGCCCGGCCGTTCTCCCTGCTGGAGGAGGCGGAGCTGCGACTTCGCCGCCAAACCAAGCGCAGCCTTTCCGAGGACCTGCTCGACGAAGTCGCGCCCAAGTGGGCACACGGGAATCCGACGTTCGGCAACTACGTGCGCCTCTTCGAGGAGCAGCACCACTTCGACATGCTGAACTGGCCACTCGACCACCAGGCGTTCCTCGATCTGCTCAAGGAAGCACGCCGGATCAGGAACGACCTCATGCACTTCTCCGGCGACGAGGTCCCGAAGCAGGACCTCGCCGCCATCGAAGGGTTCTGCGCGACGATCAAGGCCGTCGACCAGTTCTCGCGCTGATCCCGGTCAGGGTTTCGGCGCCACCTCCGGTGCCTTCACCCGCTCCAGCAGCAGCTGCGCGACATCGCGGACGTCGACGTTCTCCGCCTTCTGCTCACTCTGCCGCTGCACCAACCCGTCGGTGAGCATCACGCGGCAGAACGGGCAGCCCGTCACGATCGTTTCCGCGTCGGTCGCGATCGCTTCGTCCACGCGCTCGAGGTTGATGCGCTTGCCGATCTGCTCCTCCATCCACATCCGCGCGCCCCCGGCGCCGCAGCACAGGGCCCGGTCCGCGTGGCGGGGCATCTCCTCGAGCGTTGCTCCCGTCGCGCCCACCAGCTCGCGCGGCGGGGTGTAGACCTTGTTGTGCCGCCCGAGGTAACACGGGTCGTGGTAGGTGACCTTGGGACCGTCCTCGACCGCCTTGACCGGCGTCAGCTGCCCGCCGCGCACCAGCCGGTTGAGCAGCTGCGTGTGGTGGACGACCTCGTAGTGCCCGTCCAGGTCCGGGTACTCGCGGCCGAGGGTGTTCAGGCAGTGCGGGCAGGTGGTGACGATCTTGCGCAGCCGCGGCTCGCGGCCTTCGAACACGGCGTTGAGCGTCTCCGCGGTCTGCTGCGCCATCATCTGGAAGAGGAACTCGTTGCCCGCGCGGCGCGCCGGGTCACCGGTGCACGACTCTTCCTTGCCGAGCACGACGTACTTCACGCCGGCGATGTGCAGCAGCTCCGCCGTGGCGCGGACCGTCTTGCGGGCCTGGTCGTCGAACGCGCCCGCGCAGCCGACCCAGTAGACGTACTCGACGTCCTCGGCCAGCTCGCCGTCGAACACCGGGACGTCGAAGGGGAGGTCCTTCGTCCACGCCAGCCGCTCGGAGTTGTTCTGGCCCCACGGGTTGCCCTTGGTCTCCAGGTTCTTGAACAGGCCGCCCAGCTCGGTCGGGAACGCCGACTCGATCATCACCTGGTAGCGGCGCATGTCGACGATGTGGTCGACGTGCTCGATGTCGACCGGGCACTGCTCGACGCACGCGCCGCAGGTGGTGCACGACCAGAGCACGTCCGGGTCGATGACGCCGTTTTCGGCCTCCGTCCCGACCAGCGGGCGCGCGTCCTCGTGCTCCTTGCCGCCGAGGATGTAGGGCGCCTCTTCGAACAGGTTGTCGCGCAGGCCCATGATGAGCAGCTTGGGCGACAACGGCTTCCCGGTGTTCCACGCCGGGCACTGCGACTGGCAGCGGCCGCACTCGGTGCACGTCGAGAAGTCGAGCATGCCCTTCCACGTGAAGTCGCCGATCTTGCCGCGGCCGAACGTGTCGTCTTCGCCCGGGTCCTCGAAGTCGATCGGCTTGCCGCCGGACTCCATCGGCAGCAGCGGGCCGAGCCCGTCCGGCAGCCGCTTCGCCGAGACGTTGATCGGCGCCACGAAGATGTGCAGGTGCTTGGAGTAGAGCACGATCGACAGGAACACCAGCATGACGCCGATGTGCAGCAGCAGGCCGACCGTCTCGAGCACCTCGGTCGTCGAGTGCCCGAGCGGCTCGAGGAGGTTCCCGACGCCGAGCGAGACGTACGCGCCCGAGTCGTACGGGAAGTTGCCGGACGCCGAGGACGCGCCGCGGAAGAAGAACATCGTCCAGACGACGTTGAAGATCATGAGCAAGATCAGCCACGCGCCGCCGGTGTGCGAGCCGTAGAACCGGGACGCGCGCTCCTTGCGCTCGGGCGCCTGCCGGATCCGGATCACCGCGAACACGCCGAGCGAGACGGCCACCATGACGGCGATGAAGTCCTGCAGGAAGCCGAGCACCGCCCAGTGGCCGATCCACGGGATCGCGAACCGCTCGTCGAAGAGCGCGCCGTACGCCTCGAGGTACACCGAAGCGAGGATCACGAAGCCCCAGAACGTGAAGAGGTGCGCCAGGCCGGGGACGGACCACTTCAGGAGCTTGCGCTGGCCGAACACCTCGCGCACCTGCGCGAACACCCGGGCACCCAGGTCGTCCGACCGCTTGGTGTCGGGCTGGCCGGCCTTGATCAGCCGGTACAGGAAGGCCACGCGCTTGCCGGCGACGGCGAGGCCGACGACGGTCATGAGCAGACCGAGGATGAGACGAACGAGCACGAGTCCTCCGTGACGTGCTTGAAGGAACGGCTCAGTGCGAGCCGGTGTAGTAGCGGCACGCCTTGCACGCGTACCGCATCTTCGCGACCCGCCAGTGTTTCCGGTACAGATCGAGGTCGGCCGACCGGCGGACGCCGAGGCGCTGGTAACGCCCGGGCCGTCGCCGGCCGGTCTCGTACTGCTCGGTCGCGCGGCCGAGGTGGGCGCGCCGCAGCACGCACCCCCGCGTCCGGCAGCGGCCGAGTGCGCCGCGGCAGAACCGGTGCAGCAAGACCAGTTCTCCGGTCACTTCTTCGACGACGCCGTAACCGGGGTGGGCGCCCGGTCCGGTGAGCCGCACCGGCAGCCCGCAGTACCCGCATTTGAGGGTGCAGGAAAGGCAGCCGGTGATGTGCCTGAGCCGCAGTTCGCGCCGATCGTCGGAGCCAGGTCCTCGGACGCGCGACGCCATGGGGCCTCCTCCGGCGACTGTGATCGGCACCACTGCCTGCTACTGGAGGGTAATGAGGAGCTCACTTCGTGCGACAGGACCATTCAGCCTAGTTACATTGGGCTGTCCGGCGTAAAAATCGAAGCAAGGATCACCTTACTGTCCGTAGAACGGACGCCTCCGTCGCGCAAATCGCACGTTCGGCCCTGCTGCGGCGACCGTGTCCCCCGCCACAATCCGGGCATGACCTACCACCCCGTGCCCTACCGGCCCGCCCGGCTGCCCGCCGAAGAAGCCGTCGCCCAGGCCGCTTCCCTCCGGCAGCGGATGGAAGCACGGCGCTCGGTCCGGATGTTCTCCCCCGACCCGGTGCCCGAACGCGCGGTGCTCGACGCGATCGCGGTGGCCTCCACCGCCCCGAGCGGCGCGCACCAGCAGCCCTGGACGTTCGTCCTCGTCACCGATCCGGCGGTGCGCCGCACGATTCGCGAAGCCGCTGAAGAAGAGGAGCGCATCTCCTACGGCGGCCGGCTCGGCGACGCGTGGCTCGACGCGCTGCGGCCACTGGGCACGGACGCGGTGAAGCCGCACCTGACGGACGCGCCGTACCTGATCGTCGTGTTCCAGCAACGCTTCGCCCTCGACGACGACGGCGGCGTCCACAAGCACTACTACGTCGACGAGTCGGTCGGCATCGCCGTCGGCATGCTGCTGACGGCGCTGCAGGTGGCCGGACTGGCGGCGCTGACGCACACGCCGTCCCCGATGCGGTTCCTCGGCGAGCTGCTCGGCCGTCCCCGCAACGAGAAGGCGTTCGCGGTGATCCCGGTCGGGTACCCGGCGGACGACTGCGTGGTGCCGGACCTGCACCGCAAGTCCCTCGACGAGGTCCTGGTCCGGATCTGACGGGGGCGGCTCAGCTGCCGGACCTGCACCGCAAGTCCCTCGACGAGGTCCTGGTCCGGATCTGACGGGGGCGGCTCAGCTGCCGGGCAGTCCGCCCGGCAGCTCGGTGAAGGCCGCGCCCGACACAACGTCTACGCCTCGCTGCCGCCACCACGCGGCCTGCTCCCGACTGGCCACCCCGGCCACCGAGACCAACGCCCCAGACGAACCGTGGCCACTGGTAGGTCGACCAAGCTCGTGCAGCTCAGCTGCCGGGCAACCCGCCCGGCAGCTCGGTGAAGGCCGCGCCCGACACGACGTCCACACCCCGCTCCCGCCACCACGCGGCCTGCTCCCGCCCGGCGACTCCGGCCACCGAAACCGACACCCCAGCCGAACGAGCCGCGTCGATCAGCGCCGTTGCCGACCGCTCCACCAGCGGATGGTCCCGACGCACCACCAGGTTCCCGGCCAGACGGACCGTGTGCACCGGCAAGTCGACCAGGCTCGTGATGTCGCCCGCCGTGCCGAAGTCGTGGATCTCCGCCGCCACGCCGATCTCCGACAGCACCTTGAGGTTGTCGGCCGCGTCGACGGCGTCCGGGGGCAGGACCGCCGCCGGGAAGCCGGGGCGGAGCCGTTCCGGCGGGAGGCCGGTTTCTTCGAGGACCCGGCGGATCTCCCCGACCAGCTCGGGATCGGCGGCCTGCTGTGCCGTGAGCTCGACGGTGAGCGGCACGGTGACACCGGACGCGGCGACCCGCTCGGCCGCCGTGCGCAGCAGCCACGTGCCCAGCGGCAGCGCCAGCCCGGTCTCCGAAGCCAGCCGCACGCAGGTTTCGTGCGACAGCAGGCCTTCCTCCGGGTGGGTCCAGCGCAGCCTCGCCTCGACGCCGGCCACCTCGCCGCCCGCGTCGACCAGCGGCCGGTAGCGGACCTCGATCTCGCCGTTCTCCCAAGCTCCCGCCATCGATGCGGCGAGGCCGAAGTCGTGCCGGTCGCGCCGGTCCAGCTCGCGGTCGAACAGGCCCCACTGGTTGCCCGTCCGCTGGACGCGGCGCAGTGTCAGGTCCGACGCGCGCAGCAGTTCCGCCGGCGTGATGTCGCGGGGCGGCCGGTGGACCACGCCGATGCTGGCCGAGACCGCGACGCCGCGGTGCCCGTCGACGTACTCCGCCTCCGCGAGCTCGTGGGTGATGCGGCGGACGAGCGTCACGACACCCGGCGTCGCCTCGGTGTTCTGCACCAGCACGCCGAACTCGTCCCCGCCGAGGCGGGCCACGAGCGCCTTCTCCGCTTCGAACACCGTCTTCAGCTTGGCCGCGACCCCGCGCAGCACCCGGTCGCCGAGCTCCTGGCCGAGGCCGCCGGCGATCTGCGAGAAGCCGTCCAGGTCGAGGTGGAACAGCGTGACACCACGAGCCGCGTCGGCCTCGCGCAGCAGGTTCTCCAGGCGGGTGCTGAAGAACTGCCGGTTCGGCAGCCCGGTGAGCGCGTCGTGCAGGGCCTGGTGGGACAGGCGCCGCTGCAGCAGCGAGACCTCGGTGTCGTCGTCGACGATCGTGAGCAGCTGCCGCGGCGCGCCGACGGCGTCACGGATGACCGACGCCGCGAACGTGGCCCACATCGGCTCGCCGTCCCGGCCGACCAGGCGCCGGCCCGCGCGCAGCCGGCGAAGCTTGCCGGCCACCAGGTCCTGGTAGCCCTCCCGCAGCAGCTCGACGTCCTCGGGGTGCACCAGGTCGAACAGGGTCAGCGCGGTGATCTCGGCCGGTGTGCGGTTGAGCGTCTTGGCGAGCGCCGCGTTGGCCCGCAGCACCCGGCCGTCCAGCTCGGTGAGGGCGACGCCGCTGGCCGAGCCGGCGAACACCTCCTCGAACTGCGCGCGGGTGATGACCTGCTTCTGCCGCGTCTCCTGCTCGACCTTCAGCAGCGCGCGGCTGAGGCCTTCCTGGCGCTTCTGGATGTCGTCGCGCAGCATCTCGCCATACCCCGAGCTGAGCGCCCCGAGCACGAGCACGACCCGCTCGGCGAGCCCGTCGACCCGGTGCAGCTCCGGCTCGCGCACCAGCGCCTTGCCGAGCACCTCCAGGGTGCGGCGCAGGCTGTCCGCGCCGACGCAGCGCAGCTCGACGAGCCGCGCGCCGGCCGCCGAAGCCGCCGCGAGATCCGGTGGCTCGCTCGCGACCGCCTCGAACAGCCGGCCGGTCAGGATCCCCAGCTCGCCCTCGATCTCTTCGGGCGTGTGCGGCAGGTAGGCCGTGGTGCTGACCAGGTAGCCCCACTTGCGCGCGAGCGTGCCGAGCCGGCGCGCCGCACGTTCGGCGGACGGCTTCTTCCGCGGGGTGCCGCCGCGGGGATGGGGAGCAGTCACCTCAGCCTGTCCAGGGGTCTCGGGCATACTCCGATTCGGTCAACCGACATATCTTGGCGCGAAACAACGCGACACGCACGGTTTAATATTCATCCAATCGAGTGGTAACCCTGCGGAGCGACACCCAGGTGGCCTTGCAGCCACGACCGGGTGGCGTCCCGGTAGTTCGCGGCGTTTTCGTGCAACGCAACGGAATGACCGGCACCCGGCAGGACGTACATCGACAGGTTCGACGGATCGGCGTAATACGGCGCCTCCTGCGCGCGCAACGCAGCGGAGTTCGAACAGTCACGCAGCGCGAGCAGCCCGCAGAAAAGCACGTCCTTTTCTCCCACCACCTGGAAAACCGGTACGGTAATTCCCTTCGTCGCGGGCAACACGATCCCGAACAACGCGACGGTGCCCATCCCGGGCACCGAAACCTGGTCCTTAGTGGCTTCGTCGGCCGCGATCACGACCGGGTCGGCGTCGCCGGCCGCGTAGAACAACCCGGCGCGCGCTCCCGGCTTCGTCGTGAAGTACAGCGGGTCGCTGCCCAGCCGGCCGAGCTGACCGTCGAGCAGCGCCGGCTGCAGGCCGAGCGCCGCCCCGAGCGCCAGCACCGGCAGCGCGGGCAGGTGCGTGATGCCGGTGAGGATCACCCCGTCGACGTCGTGGTAGGTCGACGCCTCGACGGCGACCACGCCGGACCCGACCGAGTGCCCGACGATCACCACCTTCGGGAACCGCACCCCGCCGACGTTGCCGGCGCGCAGGTGGCCGATCACCTCGTGCATCGACTCGGCCGCCGCCCAGACCGACAGCGGCAGGCTCAGCGGGTGGCTGCTGCGCCCGGCGCCGAGCTGGTCCGCGGCGAACGTCGCGTAGCCGTGGGCCGCCATGTCGCGCTGGTAGGAGTACCGCTGGGGCTCGTACGGCAGGTCCCAGTACGCGCTGTTGTACGTCCCGCCGTGCACGAGCAGCTGGACGGTGTCCGGCGCGTCACCGGCGGGCAGGCACAGCCGGCCGTGCACCGTCGCCGGCGCGCCCGGCACCAGCGGCGGCAGCCCGGGGCCGCTGACCGGCAGATCCGTGTCGCTGCAGGAGATCGCGGCCGCTTCGGCGGGCATCGCGGCGGTCAGCGAGGCGAGCAGGACACCGCAGGCGAACAACGCCGACGTCAACTTGACCGGCAGCTTCACGCCGCAACTCCCTCTGGACTCGGACAGGTGAAGGAACTCCGGAACACTACACCCGGTAGCCGTTCGGACACCGTCAGGTCCCGCGCGGCACCAGCGTCATCGGCAGCCGGTTCGGCTGCATGGTGGCCTTGATCTGCGCGTACACCTTCTTGCCCGGCACCGGGACCGGCCGCCAGCGCGCGCCGATGGTCGCGGCGACGATGCCGATCTCCGTCGGCGCGAACACGTGCCCCGGGCACAGCCGGGCGCCCGCGCCGAACGGGATGTAGGCGCCCTTCGGCAGTTCCGCGGTGTGGCCGGGCGCCCAGCGATCGGGGTCGAACCGCTCGGGATCGGGGAACCAGCGCGGATCCCGGTGCAGGGTGTGCTGGCTGACCGCGACCTCACTGCCCGCGGCGATCTTGACACCGCCGAGTTCGACGTCTTCGCGGGCCCGGCGCATGAGGATCAGCGGCGGGGTGCGGCGGACGATCTCGTTGACGATCTGGTGGGTGTAGACCAGATCCGGCAGGTCCTCGAAGCGCGCGGGCCGCCCGCCGAGGACTTCGTCGACCTCCGCGTGGAACCGCCGTTCGACGTCCGGGTGCACCGCGAGCTCGTGGAAGAACCAGGCCAGCGCGACGGCGGTGGTTTCGGCGCCGGTGGTGAGGATCGTGATCACCTCGTCGTGCACCTGCCGGTCGGACATGCCTTCGCCGGTGTCCTCGTCGCGGGCCATGAGCAGCATCGACAGCAGGTCGCCGTGGTCGGCGCCCTGTTCGCGGGCGGTGACCACGGTCTGGCCGATCACTTCGCGCAGGCGCGCGGCCGCGGCGTCGAACTTCCGGTTCGGCGGGATCGGCAGGCGCTCCACGAACTTCGGCGAGAACGCCCGGACCAGCACGTACTTGAGCATGACCGGGATCGAGCGCTGGATTTCGGCCAGCGCGTCTTCGCCGAGCGCGGTGGAGAACAGCGTCTGGCCGGCGATGGTCAGCACCAGGTCCTGCATCCGGCGGTCGAACTGGACGACTTCGCCCGGCTGCCAGGAGCTCGCCAGTTCGTCGGCCAGTTTGGTCATCGTGTTCTCGGCGTAGCCCGCGATCCGCCTCCGCCCGAAGGCGGGCATCACCAGCCGGCGCTGGCGGCGGTTGAGCTCACCGTTCGAGGTGGCCAGCCCGTCGCCGAAGAGCGGGCGCATCTTGTCGAAGACCAGGCCCTTGTCGAACTTGTCGGCGTCGGTGGCCAGCACCTGCCAGGACAGCTCCGGCGTCGTGACCACGTGCACCGGCAGCGGGCCGAGGTGGAGTTTGACGACTTCTCCGTGCCCGGGCAGGGAAGTGAAGAGCTTCAGGGGGTTGCGCAGCAGTGGCACCGTGTGCCCGAGCACGGGCCAGCGGCCGGGAACGGGACGCGCGTCCGTCATGTCTCGTCTCCTCGCGACCCGGGCCACCCTAGTGGCGCGGCGGGCGCTCCGAGCGCGGGTCCACACGAACGGAGGAGGCGCTACACTCCGGCCTCCAGGATTCCGCGAGGGGTGGAGGTCACGGTGACCGGGGAACTGAGCTGGGTACCGCCGGAGATCGACACTTCGGTGCCGAACCCGGCGCGGGTGTACGACTTCTGGCTCGACGGCGACCACAACTTCGCCGCGGACCGCGAGCTCGGCGAGCAGATCCTCAAGATCATGCCGGGCGTCCGCGACGCGGCCCGCCTCAACCGCGCGTTCCTGCGCCGCGCGGCGCGCTACCTGGTCGACGCCGGTGTGCGGCAGTTCCTCGACATCGGCTCCGGCATCCCGACGGTGGGGAACCTGCACGAGATCGTCCAGCAGGCCGACCCGTCGTGCCGCGTGGTGTACGTCGACCGCGAGGCCGTCGCCGTGGCGCACAGCGAGCTGTTGCTGCAGGACAACGACAACTGCCTGGTGCTGCAGGCCGACCTGCGCGACGTCGACGACGTCTTCGACGGCGCGAGCAAGCTCCTGGACCCGGACGAGCCGATCGCCGTGTTCATGTTGCTGCTGCTGCACTTCGTGCCGGACTCGTGGGACCCGGCGGCCATCGTCGCCCGCTACCGCGACCGCCTCCCCCCGGGCAGCTACCTGGCGGTCTCCCACGTGGCGGCCGACTCTGCGTCGGAGCGCCTCGACGAGGCGGTCGAGGTCTACAAGAGCAACCAGAACCAGCAGAACCAGCCGGTCCCCCGCACCCACGACGAGGTCCTCCGCTTCTTCGACGGCTTCGAGCTGGTGGAGCCGGGCCTCGTGGGGTGCGCGATGTGGAACCCGCAGGGAGCCGGCGACATGTCCGACGACCCGGCGATCAACTCCCTGCCGTACGCCGGGGTGGGCCGGAAACCCTAGTCACCGCAGGGAGAACGACGCCAGGTTCACCGGCCCGTCGAAGGTCAGGTACACGTCGTGGCGGCCGGTCGCCTTGGCCAGCGCCGCCGTCACCGTCGTGTACGCGTACCGGTCGCCGGTGCTCGGGACGGCCGCCGTACCCAGGATCCGCCCGGTCGGCGAGTCCAGGTGGACCGTGACACGCGCTGACTCCACTGTGGACACCGAAGCGGAGAACCGTGCGGGGCCGGAGAGAGCGGCGTCGCGATAGGCCAGCCAGCTCCCGGCGACAGTCGCGACCGAGGTGCCCGCCGTCTTCGCCGTGTCCGTCAAAGTCGTGCCCGAGTAGTCGTCGAAGTTCTGCGCCGGCGTGGGACGGCTCAGGTCGCGCGGCGGGATCCGCTCCCCCGGCACGAAGACCGGCTGGGCCACCGAAAGGTCGGAAGCGTTGCGGCCCACCGAGAAGTCGCGGACTCCGGCCGCCACCACCGACCGTCCCAGTGAGGCGTTCCACGAAGCCAGGTCCGCGATCGGCACCTCGAACCGGACCGTCCGCGTCTCGTGCGGCTTCAGCGTTACACGGGAGAAGTCCCGCAACCGCTGCACGCCGGAATCCTTCGAGTACAGCTGGACGACGTCGGCCCCCGCGCGATCCCCGGTGTTGGTCACCTCGACGCTGACCCGCACCGCCGAGCCGGACAGCGAAGCCCGCACCGAGCCGTACCGGAACGAGGTGTAGCTGAGTCCGTAACCGAACGGGTACAACGGCTTCCCGCGATAATACTGGTACGTCATGCCGGTCTTCGCGATGTCGTAGTCGAGGATGCTCGGCAACCCGGCGTCGGAGGCGTACCAGGTCTGCGTGAGCCGCCCGCTCGGGTTGTGGTCGCCGAAGAGCACGTCGGCGACCGCGTGCCCGGTCTCCTGCCCGGCGTGGCTGGTCCACACGATCCCCGGCACGGACAGCGTGTCCCAGCCGGTCGTCGGGTAGCTGTTCTCCACCACGACCACGGTGTGCGGGTTCACCTTCTGCACGGCTTCGATCAGCGCGCGCTGCGCCGGCGCCAGCTCGGTGCTCGTCCGGTCGTTCGCCTCCCGGCCGTTGATGAACGGCATGCTGCCGACCACCACGACGGCCGTGTCCGCGCCCTGCGCCGCGGCGACTGCGGAGGAGATCCCGCTGTGGAGCACCTCCCGGCCGAACTTCGTGGCGTGTGCGGCGTCCGGCGCGGAGATCGTCAGGACCCCGTCGGCGCCGACGACCGCGTAGCGGTTCGGGCCGAACCACGGTTCGGTGACCTCGTTGCCCGCGTACTCGAGCACATAACTGCCGTCCGGCTGCGGGTCGAGCTTCAGCTGCTGCTGCACGAACCAGCCGGTCGGCTGCTCGACGTCGTTGACCAGCGCGCCGCCGGAATAGCTCAGGTACCGGCCGTTCGCGGCCGCGCGCAGGGTGTTCTTGCCCGCGCCCCAGTCGAAGACGTCGAAGGACTCCGCGGTGCCCGCGACGGTCCCGCCCGCGGTCACCTTGCCCGGCGCGGCGGGCGCTGTCAGGTACCGGCCGGTGGTCAGGTCCTTGAGTGCGATCCGGTCGACACCTTCGGACGACGCGACCGTGCCCGCCGAGCCCAGCCGTTCGGCGACGCCTTGTGCCGGCGTGACGCGGTACTGCATCGCGCCGCTGTACCAGTCCTCGTACAGCGTGTCCGACAGCGGGCCGACCACGGCGACACGCCGGTTCGCCGCCGCGTCCAGCGGGAGGGCACCGCCGTTGTTGCGCAGCAGGACGACCTGTTCGTCGGCCGCCTTGCGCGCGAGGGCGCGGTGTTCGGGTGAGCCGATCACCGCCGGGGTGATCTTCGTGTACGGGTTGCGTCCCGGCGGGTCGAACTCGCCGAGCCGGAACCGCAGCGACAGCAGGTGCCGGTCGGCGTTCTCGACGTCGGCCATCGTCAGCAGCCCGCGGGCCAGCGCCTCTTTGACCGCTTCGACGGTGATCGAGCCGTTGGTGTCGTTGTCGGTGAAGCTGTCGAGCCCGGCCTTGATCGCCGCGGCGTCCGCCTCGGCCTTGGTGGCGTAGTACTTCTCCGAGTTGACCAGGTTGGACGGTGCCCCGGCGTCGCTGACGACGGCGATGTCCCGCGGCGCCCACTTCCGGAGCACCCCGCCGAGGTCGGGGCTCACCGTGTTCGGCCGCCCGTTGGTCAGGTTGTACGACGGCATGACGGCGTTCGCCGCCCCGGCCTGCAGCGGGATCTTGAACGCCTGCTCGTCGTAGTCGTGCAGGATCTTCGGCGGCACCGAGGAGTTGCTGGTGTCCCGGCTGACCTCGTTGTTGTAGGCGAGGTAGTGCTTCAACGTCGGCGCGGCCTGCAGGTAGCGCGGGTCGTCACCCTGGATGCCGCGGCCGTACGCGGTCGCGAGCTGCCCGGTGAGGTACGGGTCCTCGGAGTAGCCCTCCTCGTTGCGGCCCCACCGCGGGTCGCGCAGCAGGTTGACCACCGGCGCCCACAGGTTGAGCCCCCACAGCGTCGGGTTGCGCACGTTGAAACCGCGCGCCTCACGCCCGACCGCCGTGCCCACCTGCTTGACCAGCGCCGGGTCCCAGGTCCCGGCCAGGCCGATGGCCTGCGGGAACACCGTGCCGTCGGCTTTGACGACGGCGCCGTTGTTGTTGTAGTCCGTCGACCACGCGACGCCGTGCAGTGCTTCGGTGCCGGTCTTGAACACGCCGATGCCGAGCCGCGGGATGGCCGGTTCGTACTGGTGCAGCAGCGAGATCTTCTCGTCCGCCGTCAGCCGGGACAGCAGGTCGTCGATCCGCGTGGCCAGGGGCAGACCCGGGTCGCGGAACGCCGGCGGGGGCGCAGCGAGCGCCGGCGCCGGCGCCAGCAGCAGGAGCGCGGTCACCGCCGGGACTAGGGCACGGCGGAACGGGGACTGGCGCACGGACGGCCTCCCGGATTCGTCGAAACGTTTCGACGGCGCGGCGCGGAACATTCGCGTCGAAGGTGAGGATGGTGACGACTATTACAGCCGTGTGAGCACGGGGTCAAGACTTACTGGGAGCGCACCCAGGAAGTTTCGATCACGCGCGAATCTGCACTCTGAGCTGCGGGAAGATCCGCAACCAGGGACGTTCGACAAATTCGACGCCAGGCCTCGCGATCGAATGGGAATCGAATATCTCCGCACGGCGAATAGTGCTTGTGTTTCGGGCGGGTGTCACTTACCTTCTTGCCATCGTCGATGCGCTTCGACGCAGTTCTCCCGCTCCGTCCCCAGGAGGCCGCACGTGGTCACGATCAACGACGTCGCGAGCGCGGCGGGCGTGGCGCCCAGCACGGTGTCGTACGTGATCAGCGGCAAGCGCTCGATCTCGCCGAAGACCCGCCGGCTGGTCGAGGAGAGTATCCGCAAGCTCGGTTACCACCCGCACGCGGGGGCCCGCGCGCTCGCCAGCAGCAAGACCAACGTGCTCGCCCTGGTCGTGCCGCTGCGCACGGACCTCAACGTCGCCGTGGTGATGCAGTTCGTCGCCTCGGCGGTCACCGCGGCCCGCGCGCACGACCACGACCTGCTGCTGCTCACCAAGGACGAAGGCCCCGCCGCGCTGCAGCGGGTGGCGTCGTCGGCGATCGCCGACGCGCTGATGGTGATGGACGTCGAGGCCGCGGACCCGCGGGTGCCGATGCTCATCGCGCTCGACCGGCCGGTGGTGCTCATCGGCGTGCCCGACCACCCGGCCGGGCTGAGCTGCGTCGACCTGGACTTCACCGCCGCCGGCTCGGCGTGCCTCGCGCACCTGGCCGACCTCGGCCACCGCTCGGTCGCGCTGATCGGCCCCTCCCCCGCCGTCTACCGGCGCGGCACCAGTTACGCGACACGGTTCCTGCGTGGTTTCGACGAGGCCGCGCAGGAACGTGACGTGCGGGCGACGAACCGGCCGTGCGCGCACTCCTACGAAGCGGTCAGCGCCTGCCTGGACGAGCTCCTGGACGCCGATCCGGACCTGACCGGCCTGGTCGTGCACAACGAAGCCGTGCTGCCCGGGCTGCTGTCGGACCTGCGCCACCGCGGGCTGCGGGTGCCCGAGGACATCTCCGTCGTCGCGGTCTGCCCGGACAGCATGGCCGCGCAGCACGCGGTTTCGCTGACCACGGTGGCCATCCCGGCCGAGGAGGTCGGGGCCCAGGCCGTCGAGATGACCATGCGCCGGCTCGCCGGCCACACCACCCCCGAGGTCCGGCTGCTCGGGCCCCGCCTCACCCGGCGTGACAGCACCGCCCCGCCGCGCGCCTGACCCGGTTCTGCTCCAGCGTCGAAGGAGGATCACCATGTCCCTACCCCGTCGCGCCCTGATCCTGGCCGCGAGCGCCACCCTGCTGGCCGCCTGCAGCCCCAGCCCGCCCCCGTCGGCCTCCGGCGAGGCCGGCGCCCCGGCCGCCACCTCGATCACCGAGCTCGACTACTACGCCGACGAGCAGGGTTCGGCCGCGTGGCAGAAGATCCTCGACGCGTGCGCCACGCAGACCGGGATCAAGATCGAGCGGCAGAAGGTGCCGACCGCGCAGATGCTGCCGAAGGTCCTGCAGGGCGCGAGCTCGAAGACGTTGCCCGACCTGCTCTTCACCGACAACCCGACACTGCAGCAGGTCGCCGCCACCGGTGCGCTGACCCCGCTGGGCGACTACGGCATCACCACCGACGGTTACTACCCGAGCATCGTCAAGGCCGGGACCTACCGGGACAAGGTGTACGGCGTCGCGCCCGGCGTGAACGGCCTCGCGCTGATCTACAACAAGGATCTGCTCACCGCGGCCGGGGTCGAGCCGCCGAAGACCTGGGACGAGCTGAAGGCCGCCGCGGCGAAGCTCACCAAGGACGGCAAGTACGGCCTGGCCTTCTCCGCGATCCCGTCCGAAGAAGGCACCTGGCAGTTCCTCCCGTTCTTCTGGAGCAACGGCGCCGAACTGTCCCAGCTGGACTCCCCGAAGGCCGTCCAGGCCCTGCAGTACGTCACGGACCTGGTGAACTCCGGTTCGGCGTCGAAGTCCGTGGTGACCTGGAACCAGAACGACGTCGCCGACCAGTTCGTCGGCGGCGGCGCGGCCATGATGATCAACGGGAGCTGGAACCTGGCCCGGCTCGACGAGCAGAAGGCCCTGCACTACGGCGTGGTCCCGGTCCCTGTGCCCCAGGCCGGCGGCAAACCGGTGGTCGCCCTCGGCGGCGAGGTCGGCGCGATCCCGGTCACCGACGGGCCCGCCCAGCAGGCCGCCGGCAAGGTGCTCTCCTGCATCCTCGCCGAGCCGGCCATGCTCGAGTGGAGCAAGGCGCACGCCTACATCCCGTCCAAGACCGCCGCGGCGGCCAAGTTCGGCGCGGAGCAGCCGGCGATGCAGGCGTTCGTCGACGAGGTCGGCACGGCCCGCTCCCGCACCGCCGAGCTCGGCGAGAAGTACCCGAAGGTCTCGCAGGCGCTGGCCGACGCGCTGCAGGCGGCGCTGACCGGGAAGCAGCCGGCCGACCAGGCCCTGAAGGCCGCGCAGCAGGCGAGCGGGTCGTGACGCTGGCCGCGCCGGCCGTCGCGGCACCACCCCGCGCCGGCCGGAAGCCCCGCCGCGAACCCCGGTTCGCGGCGGGGGCGTTCCTGCTGCCGGCGCTGGTCTACGTCGTGGTGTTCTTCGGGTATCCGTTGGCCGCGAACGTGGTGATGAGCACCCAGAACTACACGGTGAAGTCGTTCTACACCGGCGAAGCGCCCTTCGTCGGCCTCGCCAACTACGCGGCGGTACTGGACAACCCGCTGTTCTCGACGGCGGTGCTCAACACGGTGCTGTTCACCGTGGGGTCGCTGGTCTTCCAGTTCGGCATCGGCCTGGCGCTCGCGGTGTTCTTCGACGGCCGGTTCCTCGGCAGCGCGCTGCTGCGGTCGCTGCTCCTGCTGCCGTGGCTGCTGCCCCTGGTGGTCAGCGGCGCGGTCTGGCGGTGGATGTTCGACCAGGACCACGGGGTGCTCAACGCGGGTCTGCGCTTCCTCGGTCTCGACGCGGTGCCGTGGCTGAGCAGCACGAGCTGGGCGCTGCCCGCGGTGATCCTCACCAACATCTGGATCGGCATCCCGTTCAACCTGGTGATCCTGCACGGCGGGCTGCGCGCGATCCCGGCGTCGCTGCACGAAGCCGCGGCGCTCGACGGCGCGAACGCGTGGCAGCGGTTCCGGCACGTCACCTGGCCGCTGCTGCGGCCGGTCACCGGAATCGTGCTCATGCTGGGGCTGGTCTACACGATCAAGGTGTTCGACGTGATCATGGTCGTCACCGGCGGCGGGCCGGCCAACGCGACGCAGACGCTCACGACGTGGTCCTACCGGCTGTCCTTCCAGGACTTCGCGTTCGGGCAGGGCGCCGCGGTCGGCAACGTCCTCATCCTGGTGGCGACGGTCTTCGGGCTGCTGTACCTGCGCTCGGCGAAGGCGACCCTGGCCGAGGCGGCGGCATGAAGGCCCGGACGGTCTTCGGGGTCCTGATCGTGACCGTGCTGCTGTTCCCGCTGTACTGGATGGTCAATGCGTCGCTGCAGCCCAGCGGCGCGCTGCTGCGCCCGGACCCGGCGTTCTTCCCGGTCGACGGAACTTTCGACGGCTATCGGAAGGCCTTCGCGTCGCAAGGCCCGCACCTGGTGTCGAGCGTCGTCGTCGCCCTCGGCACGGTGCTCGTGTCGCTGGTCGTGGCCGCGCCCGCGTCGTACGCGCTCGCCCAGCTCAAGGTCCGCGGCGGCCCGGTACTGGTGTTCGTGCTGCTCATCGTGCAGATGATCCCGGGCATCGTGATGGCCAACGCGCTCTACACCGTGTTCAGCAACCTGGGCCTGATCGACGACTACCTCGGGCTGGTGCTCGCGGACTCCACGGCGACCATCCCGTTCGCCATCCTCCTGCTGCGGGCCTTCATGATCTCCGTGCCGAGAGAGCTCACCGAGGCGTCCCGGGTGGACGGTGCCGGGTACTGGCGGACGTTCCTGCTGATCATCCTGCCGATCAGCCGCAACGCGCTGGTCACCGCCGGGCTGTTCGCGTTCCTGTTCGCCTGGGCGGACTTCCTCTTCGCCGTCACGCTCACCACCGGCCGGTCGTTCGAACCGATCACGGTCGGGATCTACCGGTTCGTCGGCAACCAGTCCGCCGACTGGAACGGGATCATGGCCACCGCCGTCCTCGCCGCGATCCCCGCGGCCGTCCTGCTCGTCGTCGCCCAGCGGTACGTCGTCGCCGGGCTGACCAGCGGCGCCGTCAAAGACTAAGGAGACCGCGTGATCACTTCCGAAGACGGCCGCTCGCTCGAAGTCACCGTGCGGCACGAGGTGCTGCGGATCGAGCCGTGGGGCGCCGACAGCCTGCGGGTGCGCGCCGGGCGGCACCGGATCCTCGACGACGTCCCGGGCGCGCTCGTGCCGGCCAAGCCGTCCGCCGCCACCGCCTCGGTGGACGGACGCAGCGGGCGGGTGGTGAACGGCGCGCTCACGGCGATCGTCGAGATCGCCGACACCGACACCGGCGTCGACGCGCAGCTGCGGTTCGTCCGGACGGACACCGGCGAGGAGCTGCTGTCCGAGCAGCGTGCGCACTTCTGGTGGCCCGGGGCGCGGCTGTTCATGCCGTCGCGCAACGGCTACGGCCGCCTCGAACAGCGGTTCACCGCCTACGACGACGAGCGGATCTTCGGCCTCGGCCAGCACACGCACGGCCGGCTCGACCAGAAGGGCCTCGTGCTCGACCTGGTGCAGCGCAACGCCGAGGTGTCGGTGCCGTTCCTGCTGTCGAGCCGCGGGTACGGGTTCCTCTGGAACAGCCCTGCCGTCGGCCGGGTCGAGCTGGCCGCGAACGGCACCCGCTGGGTCGCCGACGACGCGCGTCAGCTCGACTACTGGGTGACCACCGGTGACGGCCCGCGGCAGATCCTCGGCCACTACGCCGACGCGACCGGGTACGCGCCGATGCTGCCGGAGTGGGCGGCGGGCTTCTGGCAGTCCAAGCTGCGCTACCGGACGCAGGACGAGCTGCTGGCCGTCGCGCGTGAGTACCACTCGCGGGGGTTGCCGCTGTCGGTGATCGTGGCGGACTTCTTCCACTGGACGCACCTCGGCGACTGGAAGTTCGACCCCGTCGAGTGGCCCGACCCGGCGGCCATGGTGCGGGAGCTCGACGAGCTGGGTGTCAAGCTGATGGTGTCGGTGTGGCCGTCGATCAGCCCGCTGTCGGAGCACTACCGGGAGCTGCACGAGCAGGGGCTGCTGGTGGCCGCCGAGAACGGCGTGCCGGCGCACGCGCCGTGGAAGGACAAGGGTTTCGACGTCGAGATGCCGGTGGCGTTCTACGACGCGACGAACCCGGCGGCGCGGCGGTTCCTGTGGGCGAAGGTCAAGGAGAACTACTACGACCTGGGCGTGCGCGCCTGGTGGCTGGACGGCGACGAGCCGGAGATCCAGCCCGGGCACCCGCACAACCTCGGCTTCCACGCCGGCCCCGGCGCGGAGGTCTTCAACCTCTACCCGCAGGTGCACGCGCAGGCGTTCCACGACGGCATCCGCGGTGAAGGTGACGACGAGGTGGTGCTGCTCAGCCGGTCGGCGTGGGCGGGCAGCCAGCGGTTCGGAGCGGCACTGTGGTCGGGCGACGTCCCGGCGACCTGGGCGTCGCTGCGGGCGCAGGTGCGGGCGGGGCTGAACGTCGCGGTCGCCGGGATCCCGTGGTGGACCACGGACATCGGTGGTTTCCACGGCGGTGACCCCGCGTCGCCCGAGTACCGCGAGCTGATGGTTCGCTGGTTCTCCTACGGCGTGTGCTGCCCGCTGTTCCGGCTGCACGGCTTCCGCGACCCGCGGCCGCCGTTCGGGCCGGAGATGACCGGCGGGCCCAACGAAGTCTGGTCCTACGGCGATCCTGCGTACGCCGCGATTTCCGAGTCGCTGCGGCTGCGGGAGCGGCTGCGGCCGTACCTGATGGCCCAGATGCGGGTGGCGCACGAGCAGGGTGTGCCGCCGATGCGGCCGCTGTTCGTCGACTTCCCCGGCGACCCGGCCGCGTGGGACGTGGACGACGAGTTCCTGCTCGGCCCGGACCTGCTGGTGGCACCGGTGCTCTCGCCCGGGGTCACCTCCCGGCAGGTGTACCTGCCCGCCGGTCCGGTGTGGACGGACGCGGTGACCGGGGACCGGCACGAAGGCGGGACGACGGTGGTCGCCGACGCGCCGGCCGAGCGGATCCCGCTCTTCCTGCGGGACGGGGCGGAGCTGCCCATCCGGCCGCGGTAGGCGACCTACCGCAGCTCGGCCCACCTGCCCGGTCGCCGCGGCGCCGGCTCGCCGGCCGTCACGCCGTCCGGCCAGGTGTGCACGACGTGGACGTCCGTCCGGACGCGCGCACCGGCGAATTCGAACGCCGCGGCCACCGCTCCGGTGAAGTCCGCGTGGCCGCCGAAGCGCGCCTGGCCGAACAGGGCGACAGCGGCGAACCGGGCGTCGCGGAACGTCGTGGGACCGCTGAAACCCACTCCCCCGAACGAGACGCCGTCGCCGAAGCCTGCGGCCGCGAAGTCCGTGCGGGCCGAGAACCGGGCGGCGTCGAACCACGCCCGGCCGTGGGTGGTGATCCCGGGGAAGGCCGCCGTGGCGGTGAACGTGGTGTGCTCGAAGTTCGCCCCCGCCTCGAACCGGGCACGGTCGAAGAAGGCGTGGCGGGCGAAGCACGACTCCTCGAAGTTCACCTTGCCGGTGAAGACCGTGTCTTCGAAGTGCGCGTCGCCGGCGAAGCCCACGCTGGGGAACACCCCGTCGCGCACCTCGCACCCGCGCAGGTCCACGTCGGCGAGCAGCCCGAACACGACGTGCAGGTCCATGCCGGGCCAGAACCGGGGGCTGTCGCGCCGCAGGTGCTCCCGTAGCAGCTCCCACAACGGCGCGTGCGGGTCGGTGCGGAACTGCGCGAGGACCTCGTCGACGCAGTCCTGGCGCAGCCCGGGGTCCTCGTCCGCCTCCTCGGAGAGGCTCCGGAGCGCGTCGAGACGTGCTTCGCGCTCATCGGCCAGCAGCCGAGCGGTGACGCCGTCGGGCATCGGCTCCGGCGGTGCGGACGGGGTCAGCACCTCGGCCGGCCGGTCGCGGCGGAGGAGCACCCACGCCGTGACCGCGCCGGAGACCGCGCCGATGAGCGCGAGCAGCGGGAACGGCGTGAGCGTGGACATGCCGGGATTGTCCCGTCCCACCCCGGGTGCGCAACACTGGTTTAAAGTGGACCTGTGAGTCCAAAGCTGACCTCGAAAGGCGCCGCGACGCGGCAGCGGATCATCGAAGGCGCCGCGGCGGAGATCCGCGAGCGCGGGGTCGCCGTCACGACCCTCGACGACGTCCGGGCGCGGACGGGCACGAGCAAGAGCCAGCTCTTCCACTACTTCCCGGAGGGCAAGGAAGAGCTCCTGCTGGCGGTGGCGGAGTACGAAGCCGCTCAGGTCCTGGAAGTCCAGCAGCCGCAGCTGGGCCGGCTGACGTCGTGGGCGGCGTGGCAGCGCTGGCGCGACACGGTCGTCTCGCACTACGAAGGCCGCGGGCAGCACTGCCCGCTCAACGTGCTGATCTCCCAGCTCGGCCGCGCGACACCGGGGGCGCAAGCCGTGGTGACCGAAATGCTGCGGAGCTGGCAGGACGAGCTCGAGGTGGGGATCCGCCACCTGCGGGACCACGGCGAGGTGGACCCGGACCTGGACGTCGAACGCACGGCGGCCGCCCTGCTGGCGGGCCTGCAGGGCGGCGTGGTGGTGATGCTGTCGACCGGCCGCATCGACCACCTCGAAGCGGCGCTCGACGTCGGGATCGAAAACCTGCGGGCGAGCGGGAACCGGCGCTGAGGCCGGTTCCCGCTCGGCGAAGTCAGGCGTTCTTGATCGCGGAGATCTCGAACTCGAGGGTGACCTTGTCGCTCACCAGGACGCCGCCGGTCTCCAGCGCCGCGTTCCAGGTGATGCCGTAGTCCTTGCGGCTGATCGTGGTCGAGCCCTCGAAGCCGATCCGGTCGTTGCCGAACGGGTCCTTGGCGGAGCCCTCGAACTCGAACGGGATGGTCACCGAACGGGTGACGTCCTTGATCGTCAGGTCACCGGTCACCTCGAAGGAGGTCTCGCCGGCCTGCTTGATCTCGGTGGTGGTGAAGGTGATCGTGGGGTACTCGTCCATCGACAGGAAGTCGTTGCTCTTCAGGTGCCCGTCGCGGTCCGCGTTGCGGGTGTCGATGCTGTGCGCCTGGATGGTCACCTGCGCGGACGACTTCTCCGGGGCGTCACCGTCGATCGTCGCGGTGCCGGTGAAGTCGTTGAAGCTGCCGCGCACCTTGGTCACCATGGCGTGCCGGGCGACGAACCCGATCCGCGAGTGGGCGGCGTCCAGGGTGTACTCGCCGGTCAGCTGGGGGTACGTGGTGGCGGTGGTCATCGCTGGTCTTCTCTCCTCGTGGTGTGTTCCCCCGGTTGATTGAGGGCTCAACAACACTGTACTCAGTTTGACTGGTTGCGCAAGCAAGCTTTCGATAGACTGCCGGTATGGGTGAACTGGCGCCGCTGGACGAGGAGGAAGCCGCCTTCTGGCGGTCGCTGATCCGCATCACGACGGTACTGCCGCGGGCACTCGACGACCAGTTCCTCCCGGAGACCGGACTCACGATCACCGACTACGGAGTGCTCGTCGCGCTGTCCGAGGCGCCGGACCACCTGCTCCGCATCTCGGCCCTGGCGGCGGCGACCGGGTTGTCGCTCAGCCGGATCAGCCGGGTGGTCGACGACCTCACGCGCCGCGGGCTCGTCGAGAAGCGCCGGTGCGCCGAGGACGGCCGCGCGTCCAACGCCGTGCTGACCGCGGCGGGACTGGCCAAACTGGAGGCGGCCTTCCCGGGCCACCTCGCCCGCGTGCGGGCTTCGGTGTTCACCCACCTGAGCGCCGAGGACATCCGCACCGCCGGGCCGGTGCTGGCCCGGCTGGCCGTGGCCATGGAGGCCACTCCCCCGACCGACGACTGCTGAGGACGCCGATGAGTGACAAGGGCGAGTACAAGCGCGACCTGAACTACATCCCGGACCGCATCACCGCCGACGGCCGCGACGGCTGGCCGGTCGAACCCGGCCGCTACCGGCTGGTCGTCGCCCGCGCGTGCCCGTGGGCCAACCGCGCGGTGATCGTCCGGCGGCTGCTCGGCCTCGAGCCGGTGCTGTCGATGGGCATCGCCGGGCCGGTGCACGACGAGCGGAGCTGGAGCTTCGACCTCGACCCCGGCGGCCGGGATCCGGTGCTGGGCATCGAGCGGCTGCAGGAGGCGTTCTTCAAGCGCGACCCGGAGTACCCGCGCGGCATCACGGTGCCGGCGTTCGTCGACGTCCCGACCGGCCAGGTCGTCACCAACGACTTCGCGCAGATGACGCTCGACATGTCCACCGAGTGGACCGCGTACCACCGCGACGGCGCGCCTGAGCTGTACCCGGACAAGCTGCGCGACGAGATCGACGACGTGGCGCAGAAGGTCTTCACCGACGTCAACAACGCGGTGTACCAGTGCGGGTTCGCTCGTTCCCAGGAGGCGTACGACCACTCGTACACGAAGCTGTTCTCACGGCTGGACTGGCTGTCCGAGCGGCTCGCGGACCAGCGCTACCTGGTCGGCGACACGATCACCGAGGCCGACGTCCGGCTGTTCACCACGCTCGTCCGGTTCGACGCGGTCTACCACGGGCACTTCAAGTGCAACCGGCAGAAGCTGACCGAACTGCCGGTCCTGTGGGCCTACACCCGCGACCTGTTCCAGACGCCCGGCTTCGGCGACACGATCGACTTCCCGCAGATCAAGGAGCACTACTACGTGGTGCACAAGAACGTGAACCCGAGCGGGATCGTGCCGCTGGGACCGGACGTGTCCGGCTGGCTGACGCCGCACGACCGCGAGCAGCTGGGCGGCCGCCCGTTCGGCGACGGCACCCCGCCGGGCCCGCCGCTCGCCGACGAGCAGGTGCCCGCGCTCTGACTTCTTGGTTACGGTGATCGCCATGGAACGCCTGCGCGATCGCCGAGTCCTCGTCACCGGTGCCGGCTCCGGCATCGGCCGCGCCACCACCTTCCGCCTGATGGAGGAGGGGGCGCAGGTGATCGGCACCGACGTCTCCGAAGAGGGGCTGATCGAAACCCAGAAGGCGGCCCCCACGGGTGGCCTGACGACGTACGTCATGGACGTCGCCGACGAAGAATCGGTGGCCTTCGGGGTGACTTCGGCGGTCAACGTGCTGGGCGGGCTCGACGTGGTGGTCAACGCGGCGGGCATCCTGCTGGCGTCGCACACGCACGAGACGTCGCTGGAGCTGTGGAACCGGGTGCTGGCGGTCAACCTGACCGGCACGTTCCTGGTGACGCGGGCAGCCCTGCCGGCCCTGCTCGAATCCGAGCACGGCGTGGTGGTCAACTTCAGCTCGACGTCGGCCTCGTTCGCCCACCCGTACATGGCGGCGTACTGCGCGAGCAAGGGCGGCATCCAGGCGTTCACCCACTCGCTGGCGCTGGAGTACAGCAAGCAGGGCCTGCGCGCGGTCAGCATCGCGCCGGGCAGCGTGAAGAGCGGCATCACGGACTCGGCGGCGAGCTGGCTGCCCCAGGACGTCGACTTTTCGCTGTTCGGCCGGCTGCTGCCGATCCTCCCGACGGACCACACGACGGAGGTCGGCAACCCGGTGGCGGGCCCGGAGACGGTGGCGGGCGTGGTGGCGATGCTGGCGTCAGACGACGGCAAGTTCATCACGGGGACGGAAATCCGCATCGACGGCGGCACGCACACGTAGTCGGCCAGGTGCTTCTCGTAGCACCAGGACTAAACCGGCGGCGCCCGTCGCGCGTGGCGGCCGGCTGACGCAGCTGGCCCGCCTGCTCGGCGCCGCCGACGCGGACGACATCGCGCACGAGGCGTTCCTCCGGCTCCACCGGTCCCGAGATCCCCTGCGCGATCACGTCCGCGCGGCCGGCCGGCTTCGCGCGACCGTGGTGCGCCTGGCCCGGAAGCAGCGGGCCCTCGGGACGGGCGCCGAGCTCGACGCACTCCCCCGGCGCCAGCGCGAAGTCCTCGTGCTGCGGTACGGCCTGGACCTCGGCACGACCGACATCGCGGAGACCCTGGGCCGCTCACCGGACACGGTCGAGGCGGTGCTCCGGCGCGGGCTGGCGAAGCTGCACCGGGAAACCCGGGCTCGACCGCCGGTCCGGCGGCCTTCGACACGCGTCCTGCTGGTGGCCGCGCCCCTCGTGACGGCACTGGTGGTGTCGACGAGCGTGTTCGCCATGACTCAGCTGACGACGCCGGGCCCGCAGCTCGCCGAGCCGTACCCCACGGACAGCACCCTGAGCCGTCCGGCCACTGCCGGACGTCCAGGACCGAACCTGTCCTAGACGCGCGGGAGGGTGAGCCCATGGACCCCTTCCGCATCAACGTCCCGCAGGCCGACCTCGACGAGCTGCACCACCGGCTCGCCCGCACCCGCTGGCCGGGCGAGCTGCCCGGCGCCGGCTGGGACTACGGCGTCAGTGAGCCCTACCTGGCCGAGCTCGTCGATTACTGGCAGACGAGCTACGACTGGCGCGCCCAGGAGGCCCGGCTCAACGCGGTCCCGCAGTTCACCACCACCATCGACGGCCAGCGCGTGCACTTCCTGCACGTCCGCTCCCCCGAACCGGACGCGACGCCGCTCATCCTGACCCACGGCTGGCCGAGCACGGTCGCGGACTTCCTCGGCGTCCTCGGCCCGCTCACCGACCCGCGCGCCCACGGTGGCGATCCCGCGGACGCCTTCCACGTCGTCGCGCCGTCGGTGCCCGGCTTCGCCTTCTCCGGACCGACGACCGACCGCGGCTGGAACACCCGCCGGACGGCCCGGGCGTGGGCCGAGCTGATGCGGCGGCTGGGCTACGAGCGCTACGGCGCCCAGGGCGGTGACTTCGGCAGCATCGTCTCCCCCGAACTGGGGCGGACCGCCCCGGAGGCGGTGCTCGGCGTGCACGTCAACGCCGTCGCCAACGCCGGTGTCCCGACCGCGCCCGGCGACCTCGAGCGACTGTCCGAAGAGGACCGCAAGCAGGCGCGGGAGAACGAAGCCTGGTGGTACAGCCATTCCGGTTACGCCACGCAGATGGCCACGCGGCCGCAGACGCTCGCCTACGCGCTCAACGACTCCCCCGCCGGCCAGCTCGCGTGGAACCTGGAGTGGTTCGTGGACTGGGATCCCACCGCGACGAACCAGGCCACAGTGGACCGCGACGCGATCCTGACGAACGTGACCATCTTCTGGCTCACCGGCACCGCCGGCTCGGCCGCACGCCTCTACCTGGAGGCAGGCCAGGACGGCTGGGGCGAGCGGCCGGAACCGTCCGGCGTGCCGACGGCGGTGGCGAACTTCCGCGGCGACCACGCGATCCGCGGCCTCGCGGCACTGTCCAACACGATCACGCGCTGGACGGAGTACAACACCGGCGGGCACTTCGCGTCCCTGCAGGCGCCCGAAGTCCTGGTCGACGACATCCGCGAGTTCTTCCGCGGCCTCTAGGCTTTCACGGCGCCGTCGAGCAGGGGACGCAGCTCCGCGACCACTGTGTCCAGCGGCGCGACGTCCTGGTGCGCCCGCGCCAGGACGATCGCGCCCTCCAGCGCGCTGAGCATCAGCACCGCCAGCGACTCGCTGCGGGCCGCGGGCACGCCCAGCTCCGCCAGGGTCGCCGCGACCGGGCGCTGCCAGCCGTCGAACGCCTTGCCGACCGCCTGCCGCAGGTCTTCGCTGGTGGCCGCCGCGTCGGCGACCGTCGCGACCAGCGGGCAGCCCGCGTCGTAGCCCTGTGCCGTGAACTCGTCGCGCCACTGCGCGGCCATGGCCTCGAAGAGCTTGCCGGGTGTCGGGTCCTCGATCTTGGCCGCGACCCGCGCGACGCGCCGGGCGGCGTACCCGCCGGCCCACGCGACCGCTTCGGCGATCAGCTGGTCCTTACCGCCCGGGAAGTAGTGCTGCAGGGACCCCCGCGGCGCTTCGGCGTGCGCGACCACGTCCCGCATGCCGGTCGCCCCGACACCGTGGATCCGCACCAGCTGCGCGGCGCTGAGCACCATCCGCTCGCGCGGTGTCCTCGTCATCGGCTGCCTCCTTCATGACGTCTGTCATGGTAGCCCAGTCCGGCACGACCAGGGCGAAGTCACGTTCGCCGCGTTCGTAGCCGGGCACCGGCCGGAAACCCTGGCGCAGCAACAGCGCTTCGGCCCCCTTGTTGCCCGCCCACACGGTGCCGCGCACCGTCCACCCCGGGAACCTTCCCGAAGCCCAGAGCCACCGGGCCAGCGCGCTCCCGATCCCCTGCCGCTGCCACGGATCGGCGACGAGGATCCCGAGCTCGGCCTCGCCCGGGGTCACCGCGACGAAGTTGAGCAGCCCCACCGGAACGCCGCCGCGGGTGGCCAGCAGGGCGGGTGAGCCGGCGAGCAGGAACCGGCCGTAGCGCCGGAAGACCTCGGCCGGTTCGGCCGGGCCGCCCATCATGAAGCGCCGCCGGAGGCTGTCCGGCGAGCAGGCCGCGACCAGCGCGGCCACGCACTCCCGGTCCGCCGGGCGGTCGCCCAGCTCCCGGACTTCTATGACAGCTGTCATGACCTCATGAGAGCACACTGCGACGCGAACCACACTATGACAGCCGTCATAGATCGACGACGGCGCGCAAGTCTGCCACCATGCGGATGAGCTGGAGCTGGGAAGACGTCCCGGAACCGGCGGGAGGAATGACCACTCCCCTCCGTAATTAATGTATAGCGCACCCCTGGGCTTGCGGCAAGACCCCCGTAGTGCCGCACAATTCTCGGCCGTAGCCACAACCTGCGGAAACGTGGGGATTTTCAAGGGGGTCTCTTGACTGACGTGATCATCGCCGGCGGCGGGCCGACCGGCGTGATGCTGGCGGCCGAACTCCGGCTGCACGGCGTCGACGTGCTGGTGCTGGAACGGGACGCGGAGCCGACGAAGGTCGTCCGCTCGCTCGGCCTGCACGCGCGCAGCATCGAAGTGATGGACCAGCGGGGGCTGCTGGAGCGGTTCCTGGAACTGGGCACGAAGTACCCGGTCGGGGGTTTCTTCGCGGGAATTCCGAAGCCGTCGCCGGAGCGGCTGGACACCGCGCACGGGTACACGCTCGGCATCCACCAGCCCGTCATCGACCGGCTGCTGACCGAGCACGCGCTCGAAGCCGGCGCCGAGATCCGGCGCGGCTGCGAAGTGACCGGGCTCGAGCAGGACGACGAGGGTGTCGCGGTCGAGCTGGCCGGCGGCGAACGGTTGCGGGCGCGCTTCCTGGTCGGCTGCGACGGCGGCCGCAGCACCGTGCGCAAGCTGCTCGGTGTCGGCTTCCCCGGCGAGCCCAGCCGGATCGAGACGCTGCTGGCCGAGGTGGAGGTAACGGTGTCGCGGGAGGAGATCGACACCGCGAACATCGAGGTCCGCAAGACCCAGAAGCGGTTCGGCTTCATGCCGGTGGAAGGCGGCACCTACCGCGTCGGCGTTCCCGCCGAAGGCGTCGCCGAGGACCGCCGGACCCCGCCGACGCTGGACGAGCTCAAGGAACAGCTGCGGAAGACCGCCGGGACCGACTACGGCGTGCACTCGCCGCGGTGGCTCTCCCGGTTCGGGGACGCCACCCGGCAGGCCGAGCACTACCGGGTGGACCGGGTGCTGCTGGCCGGCGACGCGGCCCACATCCACCCGCCCGTCGGCGGACAGGGGCTCAACCTCGGTGTCCAGGACGCGTTCAACCTGGGCTGGAAGCTCGCGGCCGAGGTCAACGGCTGGGCGCCGGACGGACTGCTCGACAGCTACGAGGCCGAGCGGCACCCGGTGGCCGAGGAGGTGCTGAACAACACCCGCGCGCAGATGGAGCTGATGCTGCTCGAGCCGGGCCCGCAGGCGGCCCGCCGGCTGCTCGCGGACCTGATGGACTTCGACGAGGTGAACCGGTACCTCACGGAGAAGATCATCGCGATCGGCATCCGTTACGACTTCGGCGAGGGACACGCCCTGCTGGGCCGGCGGCTGCGGGACGTCGAGCTCAAGCAGGGGCACCTCTACGGGCTGCTGCACGCGGGCCGCGGCCTGCTGCTCGACCAGACCGGCTCGCTTTCGGCGGCGGGCTGGGAAGACCGGGTCGACCACGTCGTCGACGTCAGCGAAGAGCTGGACGTGCCCGCGGTGCTGCTGCGCCCGGACGGGCACGTCGTCTGGGCCGGGGAAGACGGCGCGGACCTGTCCGGTGCGCTGCGGAAGTGGTTCGGCGCGCCCACCGCCTGAAACGCTGTCGTCCGAGAACGAAGAGGGAAATTGTCTCAGGGGTACGAAGAAGAACTGCGGTCCGAACGCGACTACGTCGACGGGCTGTACACGCGGCTCGACGCCGAGCGCGCGCGGGTGAAGGGCGAGTACGAGGCGGCGTTGCGCGGTGACGGGGCCGGCGCCATGGAGCGCGACGTCGGCGTGCGTGCGCTCGGCCGCGAAACGAAGCGGCTGGAAGTGGTGGACAACGGGCTGTGCTTCGGCCGGCTGGACACCGTGGCGGGCGAGCGGTCCTACATCGGGCGGATCGGCCTGTTCGACGAGGAGCACGACTACCGGCCGGTGCTGCTCGACTGGCGGGCGCCGGCCGCGCGCCCGTTCTACACCGCCACCGGCGCGAACCCGGAGGACATGAGCCGGCGGCGCCAGTTCCGCACGCGCGGGCGCCGGGTGCTGGGGTTCACCGACGAGGTCCTCGGCCGCCCGGACGCCGGCGAGCGGGGTGACGCCGACGCCGCCCTGCTCGCGGCCGTCAACGCGCCGCGCGGGGAGGGGATGCGCGACATCGTCGCGACGATCCAGGCCGAGCAGGACGAGATCATCCGGCTCGACCACCCGGGTGTGCTGGTGATCGAGGGCGGCCCGGGCACCGGGAAGACGGTCGTGGCGCTGCACCGCGTCGCGTACCTGCTCTACACCCAGCGGGAGCGGATGGAACGCCACGGCGCGCTGGTGGTCGGGCCGAACCCGGCGTTCCTGCACCACATCGGGCGCGTCCTGCCGTCGCTGGGCGAGACCGACGTCGTGTTCACCACGACCGGCGGCCTGGTGCCCGGCCTGAGCGTCACCGCCGAGGACGCCCCCGAAGCCGCACGGCTCAAGGGGTCCCTGAAGATCCTCGACGTGCTCAAGGCGGCGGTCGCCGACCGGCAGCGGTTGCCGGAGGAGCCGCTGCCGATCCAGCTCAAGGACGTCACGGTGCGGATCGACGCCGAGACCGCCGAGTGGGCCCGGCAGGAGGCGCGTGACAGCGGGCTGGCCCACAACGAAGCCCGCGCGGTGTTCCGGGAGATCGTCACCTACGTGCTCACCGAGCGCGCGATCGGCCGGATCGGCCGCGGCTGGCTGAGCCGGGACGACCGGGAGGAGTGGGAGCAGTTCCGGGCGGGCCTGCTCGACGAGCTCGCCGCCGACGAGAAGTTCACCGCGGCGCTCGACGAGCTGTGGCCGATCCTGACCCCGCAGGACCTGCTGGCGTCGCTCTACTCGTCGCCCGCGCGGTTGCGGGCGGCCGGCGCGAACGAAGCGCTGTTCCGGGCGGACGGCGCGGCCTGGACGGTGTCGGACGTGCCGCTGCTCGACGAGCTGGTCGACCTGCTGGGCCACGACAAGACGGCCGAGAAGGCGGCAGAGAAAGCAGCTGAGCGGGCGAAGAAGGCCGAGGCCGAGTACGCCGAAGGTGTCTTCCAGACGATGAAGCTCGACCGTGAGGAGATGGACGAGGACGTCCTGCTGTCCGCCGAAAACCTGCTCTACGCCGAGGACCTGGCCGACCGCTTCGTCGAGCACGACACGCGGACGCTCGTCGAGCGGGCTTCCGCGGACCGCGACTGGACCTACCGGCACGTCGTCGTCGACGAGGCCCAGGAACTGTCCGAAATGGACTGGCGGGTGCTGATGCGCCGCTGCCCGGGCCGGTCGTTCACGGTGGTCGGCGACCTCGCGCAGCGGCGGTCGGAGGCCGGGGCACGGTCGTGGGACACGATGCTGGCGCCGTACGTGCCCGGGCGCTGGGTCTACCGGTCGCTGACGGTGAACTACCGCACGCCGGCGGAGATCATGGCGATCGCGGCGGCGCTGCTCGCCGAGTTCGCCCCCGACGTGAAGGCCCCGGAGTCGGTCCGCGCGTGCGGCGTGCAGCCGTGGTCCCGTCAGGTCACCGACGACGAAGTGGCCGGGGCGATCGAGGAGTTCGTCCGGGACGAAGCCGGCCGTGAAGGCACCAGCATCGTGATCGGGCCGCCCGGCGTGCCCGGCACGGTGCCGGCGGCGGAGACGAAGGGCCTGGAATTCGACGCGGTCCTGGTGGTGGAACCGGCCCGGATCCTCGCCGACGGCCCACGCGGCGCGGCCGAGCTCTACGTGGCCCTCACCCGGGCCACGCAGCGGCTCGGCGTGCTGCACCGGGACCCGCTGCCGGCGGCGCTGAGCGGGCTCGAAGAAACCGGGGTGCCCGCCCGGCGGTAGGCCACGATTCGGCGGGGCGGAGCGCGGGTACGTTGCCGTGGCCGCGCTCCCCCCACCGCGAAAGGCGCCCCGATGCAGCTCTACGCCGAACGGCCGATCCGCCGCACCGTCCAGCTCGTCAGCGATCTGCTCGCGCTGCTGCTCGTCGTGGTCGCGGTGTGGCTGGGCACCACGGTGTACGACGAGGTCATGAAGCTGCGCGCACCCGGCGACGGGCTCGTCGGCGCCGGCACCGGGCTGACCGGGACGTTCGACTCCGCCGCGAACTCCGCCGACGGGATCCCGCTCATCGGGGACGCGCTGGCCAAGGCCCTGCACGGCGGGTCCGGCGTCGGCACCCAGCTCGCCGACGCCGGCCGCTGGCAGATCGACGCCGTGGAAAGCCTGGCGTGGTGGATGGCGGCGATCATCATCGCACTGCCGTTGCTGGCGCTGGTGGTGACGTGGCTGCCGCTACGCTGGAACTTCACCCGCCGCGCCTCGGCGGCCGCCCGCTTGCGGGACCTGGGCGACGAGGGTCTCGACATACTGGCGCTGCGAGCGCTGGCCACCCAACCGTTGCGTCGGCTGGCTTCGGTCGGTGAGGTCGCGACCGGCTGGCGGGCCCGCGACAAGGACGTCATCAAGAAGCTCGCGGGCCACGAACTGGCCCGGCACGGCCTCGTGACCTGAGCGGGCCCCAAGCCGTCAAGGCGTGAACCGAGTCAGCGTGTGCATCGACTCGATCAGGCTCCTGGCCGCCATCGCCCAAGTCCGCTTCACCGACATCTCGTCCCGAAGCGCTCTGGCCGTCGCGAACGCGGGTTTCGGATTGTTCAGGACTGCGGCGAGTGCGTCCCCCCACCGCAGGGCATCCACGCGTTCGTCGTCGATCACGGGGAGCACCCGGGTCGTCAGCTCCACCGAGAGATCCCCACGCTCTTCTTCGAGCAGCGCCCCGAGACCGCTGCGTTTGCTCACGATGGTCGGGACTCCGGCCGTGATCGCCTCGAGCCCGACCAGTCCGAAGCCTTCGGTACGGGACGGCATCACCACGACGCTCGCCTGGTGAAGATCTTGAGCCAGCGTCGACGCCACCGGCGAATACGGACGAGGGACGACGCGCAAGGACGGCGATTCGGCCCAGGCTCGGACCGCGTCCGCCAGCGGCTTGCCTTCCTTGGCTTCCACCCCGCGCAAGACCAGTTCGACCTCCGGGTCGTGCGCACCCCGCTGCCGGCAGGCGTGCCCCAGTGCCCGGGCGAGCAGGTCCACTCCCTTCAGCTTCGCTTCGCGCCTGGTGAGCCTGCCCACCAGGAGCACCCGGACGGTGTCGCTCGGGGGCGGCCGCTCCACAAGCCGCTCCGAGACGTCGAAACCCGGGTCCAGCCGCAGCGACGTCGTGTTCACGGAGCCGTGCAAACGATCACGCAGGTAGTGGTGGAGGACCGGACCGACACCGACTGCCAGATCGGCCTTGCTCGCCAGCTTGAACTCGGCCAGGAACCGCTTTTCGGCTTCAGCGGTGGGGTCTTCGTCGGGCTCGTATTCTTTCTCGAACTCGACACGGTCGGAGATCACGTGGAAGAAGTGCAACAGCTTCGCGTCGCGAAAATGGTCCTCCACCAGCCACGAGGCCGGTTCGCCGGTCTTACGTCCATGACCGATCACGACGTCCGGCACAACGCCGTCCAGGCCCAGCGGCGGCCTGGACAAGGCGGTCTCGGCGCGGTCGAGCGCGGCCGGTGGGTGGACCAGGGTCACGCCCGTCGCCGCGGCATCCCGGCGCTCCTCCGCGGAAGCGAAGGGTATCGAGCAGTACACCTCGACATCCTCGGCGGCCAGGGCCCGGCAAAGCTGGCGGTTGAACGTACTCAAGCCACCGTTACGCGACTCCCATTCGGTGTTCACGGCGAGCACCCGCAGCCGACGACGTAAGGAGATCCTGACGGGTTCGCGCCCGGTGCCGGACAGCACCGCCGGCTGATCGGGAGGAGCCTGCACGGGACCTTCCGCCCGCAGCCGTTCCACGTCCGTGTTCGCCCCGACCTCCTCGTAGAGCGCGATGGCCGCAGCGCGATGGGCCGCCGCGTCCACCAAGTCACCGATCGCGGTGGCGACCCTGCTCAGGCCTTCGAATGCCACCGCCTCTTCTCTGGTGGCCCCGCCGTAACGGGCCCGCTCCACGGCCTTGCGGTAGCGATCGCCCGAGGTCGACACCTTGCCGAGCTTCAACTCCGTCTCGCCGAGGTAAGACAGCAGCTGGGCAACGTCACCGTCACGGAACTCGAGTTCGACGAACTCGTCGAAAGCATCCCGGAAATGCTGCTCCGCTTCCTCCAGCAACCCCAACCGCAGCTGGCACCGAGCGATCAGATCCAGCGCGATCGCGGCGTTGAACCGCTGCCCTTCGTCGCGGTAGAACTGCCAGGCCGTATCGGCCAGTTCGACGGCGACTTGGCAGTCTCCGCTTTCGAAGGCGAGCCACGCGTGGTTGGCCACGACGTTCATCTCACCGTGCTGGTCTTCGGCGGCGACGAACTCGGCTCGTGCCTGCTCGTAGAGGTCCATCGCCTCGTCCCGCTCACCAAGCTGCCCACGCGCCAGCCCGAGCCCGTTCAGCGTCACCCCCATCGCCTTGTGGTCGTCCGTGCGGACCGCCGACTCGTGCGCCCGCACGAAGCAAACGATCATCTGTTCCCACTGCTTCGTGGCGTAGAAGTACTCGCGAAGGTTGTAGGCGAACTTCCAGCACTCGGTGTCGTGGCCGTGGTCGGCCATTTCCTGCAGCAGCGGCAGGAAGTTGTCGGCTTCCAGGTCCATCCACACCTTCCCGGCCTCGGAATCAGGAAAGACCGGGCTGGTGACCGGTGTCGACGGCGGGTCCAGCGGGATCCGGTAGCGATGCTCGTTCGTCCGCCTGTTGGCCGCGGCCGCGGTGTGCAGGAAATACTCGAACAACCGGCGGCGGCCTGCGATGGCCTCCCCCTCGGACAGGATCCCGGTCTCCGGGCGACGCAGGTGATCCCGCAGCATGTCGTGCAATCGATAGGCGTTGTGAGAATGCCATTCGAGCATTCCGGACCGGATCAGCCCGTCGAGCAGCTCTTCGGCGGCGGATGGGGTGATTCCGGCCAGTGCCCCGGCCGCGTAGACGTCGATCCGCGGCCCGGGGTGCAAGGCCGTCATCGCGAGCATGGCCTGCTGGGCATCGGACAACGTCGCGCAGGAAGCCGCGAACACGGCTGCGATGCTGCGCACCCCGTCGTCGAATTCACGGGGGCGGGCCGCCTCGTCGGCCAGCCGCGCTGCCACGTCTTCGAGCCGCCGCGCGGGGTTGTCGCGAAACCGTGACGCGACGATGCAGAGCGCGAGTGGCAGCTGGTAACACATCCGGGTGATCTCGGTGATGACCGCGCGGTCACCCCGCTCGTCCGAATCCTGGCGCAGCTGCGCCACCGAGCGGAAGAGCTCGGCGGCGTGGCCGGGAGCCAATGTCCGGACCTGGTGGTGGAACGAAGTGCCGAGGGCGGTCAACGGCTGTCTGCTGGTCACGATGACCGCCGAGCGGCCGCTCGGCGGCAGCAGGCGCGCGAGTTCCTGTTCGCTCTTGACGCTGTCGAGGATCAACAGGACCCGCCGGTTCACCAGCTTCTGACGCAGGAGCGCGGCGCGGTCATCGGTGTTCCTCGGTACGAGCTCGCCGGGCACACCCAGGCGGCGGAGGATGCGGTCGAGCGCCTCGTCTTCCGCGATGGGCTTGCTGTCCGGTTTATATCCCTGCATGTCGAGATAGAGCCGACCGTCGGGGTAGTCGTCGCGGAGAACGTCCGCGACCCACAGGGCGATCGCCGTCTTGCCGACCCCGGGCAGCCCGTGCAGCACGCAAACCTGGGCCGCCTGCCGCCCTCCCACCTCCTTGAGGTGTTTCGTGAGCGCCTCGACCTCGGCATCACGCCCGATCAGCCGGCTCGGACCGGCGGGCAGATCGAACTTCGGCTCGGCCGACATCCGCCGGTCGCCGACGGCCCGCCTGGCCGCCACGCGGGCCAGTTCGTCCCCGGTTGCGAAGACGCGGTCGCAAGCGGCCGCGAAGGTCGTCGTCGGCGGCGACTGACCCTGCTCGACTCTGCTGACCTGCGCTTTGCTGTAGTGGATGAGGTCGCCGAGGGCCTTCGTGGACAGCCCGGCCCGCAACCGGAGCTCCCGGACCCTCCCGCCGAAAGACTCCCAGTCTTCGCCCACTTCGCCTCCTCCGGCCGCCGGGCCCTGCACCACGCAGCTCCCATCATCGGCCATGGCCATTGAGCCAAGGATCGCGGCTGCGGCCCATCGGCGTTACAAACTGCGAAGGGAACGATGTAACGCCGCAACACAGGGTGATCGCTGGTACAAATGGGCGAAGCCTGAGGACCAACGCCCATGACGACGAGTGAGCAAGTCGTCAGCCCGAGAGGACCGAACGACTTGCCTGAACCCAGATACGATGTCTTCTTGTCCTTCGCCGGCACGGACCGGTCGATCGGCCGGCGGCTCGCGGACAATCTCAGCACTTCAGGTGTGCGCGTTTTCTTCGACGAGAAGATCGAATTGTTCTCAGGTATCACGGAGAGTATCCGAGAGGCGTTGAGCGAGTCGAAGACGCTGCTCGCCTACTACTCGACGGACTACTCCGAGCGCGCCGCGTGCCAGCACGAGCTCATGCTCGCCATCCTCGCCGGCGAGCAAGAGGGTGACCCCTGTGGGCGGATCATGGTGCTCAACCCGGAACCGGACACCGATCACCTCCGTCCGGTCCAGCTGGCCGACGCCAAGTTCGCGATCGCGGACGACGACGAACTCGTGCGCGCGATCGCCAAGCGAGCCGCGGCGGTCGGCACCCCGATCGGCTCCGCCCTGCCGGATTCGCCCCCGTCGTGGCACGCGCAGCGAGTGGGGCCCGTCCGCCGGTTCCTCGGGCGCTACCGGGAGCTTTGGGACTTGCACACGGCACTGCACGTGGCGGAGTTCCCGTTGATCGACGAGACCGCCTGCGGTGCCTTCGCCGCGGTGTCCGGCCTGCCGGGCGCAGGTAAGACGGCCTTGGTGACGACCTATGCGTGGCGATTCGCGGCGGCATACCCGGGCGGCGTGCGGTGGTTGAGCCTCAAGGGCGCCACCGCGGAACCCGGCGAACTGCGGCGACGGCTCGAGACCGCGCTGATCGACCTCGATCCGCCCCGGCCGCGGCTGCTCGGGCGAACGGGCGTCGTGCGGACTCGCCGGTCCGCTCGTGCGTCGCCGCGCTGCCTGTGGGTGGTGGACGACATCCCGGCCGGCGTCGGTCCCGAGTTGCTCGAGGCCCTCCCGCTGCCCGAATTCGGCCGCACCCGGGTCATCCTGATCAGCGAAGACGACGAATTCCGCGACGATCTCCCGGTGGTGCGGGTCGGCCCGCTCCCCCCGGGCGACGCGGCCGCGCTGCTGGACGCCTATCGGGTACCGGACGACGACGAGGACAGCAACGCGCGCGACGAGCTCGCGGCCCACCTGGGCCATCACGCCGCTTCGCTGGTTACCGTCGGCAAGCACCTCTGTGATCGGCACGGTCTCGCGTCCTACCGCACGTTCGCGGACGACCTGGCGATCACCGGATCGGTCGCCGGGGCGATCCTGGCGCCGGCGAGAGGCGTGCTCGACCGGATGACACCGGACGAGCGGCTCATCGTCCTGCTCGCCGACCGGCTGAGCACGACGACCTTCTCGGCCGCGAGCGTGACCGGCTTGAACGACCTCGCACCGTTCGACGTGGGCGCGACCCTCAAGCTGCTGCGTGACCGGTCGGCCGCCGTCCGGGTCGGCACCGACTGGCACCTCGACCCGAACGTCGTGCGCGCCGCGCGCAAAGCGCCCCCGCTCGGAGCGAACTGACGCCTCAGCGCGGGCCTTGACGCCGGCCCACCGAGCGGCCGATGAAGAACCCCAGCAGCAACCCCACCACCAAGCCGATAGCGATGAAGAAGATCACCGTCGCCGCGGCGATCTTGCCGACCGTGCCGAGGAAGCCCTTCGCCTCGAACTCGGTCACCGTCGCCAGCGTCTGGGCCATCACGTAGTGCGTCATGATCACCAGCGTGGCATCGACGGCGGCCCGGCGCAGCACGGGAAGGTCCCTTCACCGGCGCTCAGGACGCCGGCGAAGGGACCTCCGATCTCCGTGGGCTGGCGGACGAAAGCTCAGCCGACGGAGGGGCCCATCCCGAGGGACTGCGGTGTGCTGGCGTCGGGCGACGGCTGGTGCAAGCCTTCGTCCAGCGGGCCGAACTCGGTCATCAGCGCCGCGCTGCCGCCCCACGGGGTCTGCTCCTCGGCGATCAGCGAGTTCGTCGTCAGCAGCAGACCCGCCACCGAAGCGCCGTTCTGGATGGCCGACCGGCACACCCGAAGCGGGTCGACGACCCCGAGCGCGATCATGTCGCCGAATTCGTCGTGCAGGGCGTCGAAGCCCTCGTCGTCGCCCAGTTCGCGGGTGCGCGCGACGATCTCGTGCGCCGGGTGGCCCGCGTTGTGCGCGATGAGGAACGCCGGTTCGGCCAGCGCACGCCGGACGATCTCGACGCCGATCGCCTGGTCGCCTTCCAGCCCCAGGCCTTCGAGGGCCTTCTCGGCGTGCAGCAACGCCGCTCCCCCGCCCGCCACGATGCCTTCCGCCATCGCCGCCCGGGTCGCCGACAGGGCGTCCTCGACCCGGTGCTGCAGCTCCTTCAGTTCGGCCGGGGTGGCCGCGCCGACACGCACGACCGCGACCTTGCCGGTCAGGGCGCCGATCCGTTCGGTCAGCACGTCCTCGTCGACGCCGAACTGCGCGCGCTCCAGCTCCGCCCGCAGCTGCCCGACCCGGAACTCGACCGCCTCGGACGTGCCGGCGCCGCCGACGATGGTCGTGTTGTTCTCGGTGACCCGGACCTGCTTGGCCCGGCCGAGGTGCTCCAGGGTCATCGTCTCCATGCTGAACCCGGACGTCTTCGACAGCACCGCGCCGCCGACGATCGCGGCGAGGTCCTCCAGCTTGTGCAGCCGCCGGTCGCCGAAGCCGGGCGCGCGGACGGCCACCGACTGGAACGTGCCGTTGACGTGGTTGTGCACCAGCATCGACAGCGCCGTGCCCTCGATCGACTCCGCGATCACCACCAGCGGCCGCGGGGCCCGCATCACCTTGTCCAGCAACGGCATCAGCTGCTGCACCTTGGTGATCTTCTCCGCCGACATCAGGATGTACGGGTCGTCGAGCACCGCCTCCAGCCGGCCCGGGTCGGTGACCAGGTACGGCGAGAGGTAGCCGTTGTCGAACTCGAAGCCCTCGACGAAGTCGACGCTCATGCCGATCGCCGGGGACTCCTCGATCGTCACCACACCGCCGTCGCCAACGGTGTGCAGGGCCTTCGCGATCACCGCGCCGACCGTGTCGTCGTCGTTGGCGGAGATCGCCGCGACCCGCGCGTAGTCCTGTTCGGACACCACCGGGTGCGCCTGTTTCTCCAGGTGCGCCACCAGCAGCCCGACGGCGTGGTCGATGCCGCGCTTGACGAGCACCGGGTTGCCACCGCCCGAGATGGCCCGCATGCCTTCGTGGACGATCGCCTGAGCGAGCACGGTGGCCGTGGTGGTGCCGTCGCCGACCACGTCGTTGGTCTTGATCGCCGCTTCCTTGACCAGCTGCGCACCCATGTTCTCGAACTGGTTCTTCAGGTGGATCTCGCGGGCGATGGTGACGCCGTCGTTGGTGACCACCGGCGAACCGGTGATCTTCTCGATGATCACGTTGCGGCCCTTGGGGCCGAGGGTGGACTTGACCGCTTCGGCCAGCTTGTCGACGCCCGCCAGCAGCAGGTCGCGGGCGTCCGAGCCGAACCGCAGTTCCTTCGCCATGTTTCCTGCTCCTAGGGTGTGAGGATGGCCCGACCGCGCACGCGTCCGGCATCGAGGTCGGCGAGTGCGTCGAGAGCCGCGTCCAGCGGGTACTTCTTCGTGTGGAGCGTGACCTTCCCGGCCTGCGCGAGCACCATCAGCTCGGCCAGGTCGTTGTAGGTGCCGACCAGGTTGCCGATGACGTTGCGCTCGGTGGAGATGATGTCGATGGTCGGGATGTCGATGTTGCTGCCGTAGCCGATGACGAAGTGCGACCCGGCACGCCGGGTCAT
The DNA here is from genome assembly GCF_044453095.1 of Amycolatopsis sp. NPDC051758. NCBI lineage: Bacteria > Bacillati > Actinomycetota > Actinomycetes > Pseudonocardiales > Pseudonocardiaceae > Amycolatopsis > Amycolatopsis sp. NPDC051758. Next base: position 377,019 of record NZ_JBITCJ010000002.1, read on the forward strand.
CGCGAAGGCGTCCTGTTGTGCGCCCTGCTCGGCGACGAAGTCGAGCACGACCTCGGCCCCGTTGCCGCCGGTCAGGTCGAGCACCGCCTCGACCTGCTTGCCGTCGCCCAGCACCGTCTCGTCGGCGCCCAGGGTGGCCGCCAGCTCCAGCGCGTCGGCGTTGCGGTCGACCACGATCACGCGGGCCGCGGTCAGCGCCTTGAGCGACTGGATGCCGATGTGCCCGAGGCCGCCGGCGCCGTTGACGACGCAGGTGGTGCCCGGGTACAGCTGCGGGACGGCCTTGCGCACCGCGTGGTAGGCGGTGATGCCCGCGTCGGCGAGCGCGGCGACGTCGGACGGCTGGGTCGCCGGGTCGAGCTTGATGCACGCCCGCGCCGACGTCAGCAGGTACTCGGCCATGCCGCCGTCGGAGTCGATGCCCGGGAAGCTCCCGTTCGGGCAGTGCATGTCGTCGCCCGCGCGGCAGGCGTGGCACAGCCCGCACGTCGGCGTCGGGTGCAGGATGACCGTGTCGCCGACTTCGACGTTCGTCACCGCCGGGCCGACCTCGTGCACCCAGCCCGCGTTCTCGTGGCCGATCGTGTACGGCAGCGCGACCCCGGACTTCTCGGCCCACTGCTCCTCGATGATGTGCAGGTCGGTGCGGCACACGCCGGCGCCGCCGATCTTGACCACGACGTCGAAGGGCCCGGTGGCGCGCGGCTCCGGCACCTCTTCGATCACCGGTTGCTGGTGGTACTTCTGCAGCCGCACGGCCTTCATCCCGTGCCCTCCTCATCCGAAGTGAGCGAGTACCGCGCACGCAGCATGCCGCGGCACACGCCCGAATTGGCCTCCATGCTGGTACGCGTGAGCCGCGCGAACGCCAGGTGCCGTTTCGCGTCGGCGGGAGCCACCGCTTGCCCGGTGGCCGGGTCGAGCAGCAGCGGGTCGCCGTCCTCGGCGGGCAGGCCCAGCTCGCGGCGGCGCGCCCGCAGCCGCTCGACGTCCGGCCCCGGCGGGACCTCGCCGAGCGTCAGCGACGCCGGGTCGAGCCCGGTGCCCGACAGCGTCCGGCAGACGCGGTCGGTGCCGGCCAGCACGGCCTTGCGCACGAAGTCGTAGCGCAGCGTGTCGAGCTCGTCGACGGCCTCACCCTCGAACGACGCGACGAACCCCTGCCGCGCCGCCACCCCGCGGTTGATGACGTCGGACGCGAAGTGGTCGTCGAGCCGGATGTCGAGCCCGGTCAGGCCCGGCACCCCGGCGACGGCGTCGTAGGCGTCCGCGACCATCAGGAACGCGAAGTTGGGCGCGCAGAAGTAGGTCGGCAACCGCAGCCGGATGACGGCGTGGCCCGCCGCGCTCACCTCGCAGCGGGCCACAAAACCCAGATCGGTGAGGGGTTCGTCCAGTTCGGGATCCCGGACGGTGCCGAGCGCCGACCACACCGCGGCGTGGCCGGCGTGCACACCCGTGTCCTGCAGTGCCGTCATGAGTTCGGCACGCCGACGGGCTCGACCGACTCCGGTGCCGCGAGCTGCAGCTCCTTCGGCACGTCGATGTCGTAGAGCCGCGCGGCGTTCAGGCCGAGGATCTTCTTCTTCTGGTCGACGGTCAGCGGCGCGAAGTCCGACAGCTCGTCGTCACCCGGCATGTTCCAGTCGACGAAGCCCTCGACCTGCCACTTGGGCTCCCAGATGGCGTAGTCCGCGCCGAAGATCAGCTTGTCCTCGCCGATCCAGAACATCAGCTCGCCCATGACCTTCGCGAAGAACTTCGGCCGGGCGTGCATCAGGCCGCCGACGACGACGGCGAGCCCTGCGTAGACGTTCCGCTCCTGGGTGGCCATGAAGCAGAAGTCCTCGATGCGCGGCAGGCCGACGTGCTCGACGATGAAGTTGAGGCCCTGGAAGTTCGTCGCCACGTGGTCCACATCGGACACGTCGAAGGCGTCCTTGTCGAGCGGCCAGATCGTCGGGCCCTTGTGGATGTGGACGTTCTTGACGCCCAGTTCTTCACACTTCTCGAGATAACGAGCCGCTTCCGGGTCCTTGAGGCTCCAGCCGCGGGAGTCGCCGTACCACTCGGCCGTGTAGAGCTTGACACCCTTGCAGCCGTACTTCTTGACCCGTTCCTCGAACGCCCTCATCCCCGCGTCGCCTTCCCGCGGGTCGAAGGTGGTGTTGACGAGGAACTTGCCGGGGTGCTTCGCGGCCAGCGCGCCGTCGGCTTCGGTGGTGTTGAAGCCGTTCTTGTACCACTGCCGCAGGTTCGTCGGCTGGAAGATGGCCGTGTCGACGTGCCCGACCTCGAACAGGTCGTGCATCATCAGCTCTTCGGAGTACTTCTGGAACCGGTCGATCGGCCAGTGCGTCTCCTTCGGGCCGAGGCCCTGGTAGGCGTGGAAGCACTCGATCCAGCCCTTGGCGTATTCCTCCTGCCCCTTCACCCAGTTGTCCGGGCTCGCGTCCCAGAAGTGGGTGTGGGCGTCCACCACGAAATACTTTTCGCCGTCTTTTTCGTACATCGGTGATCCTTCCTGAGCGGATCGAGTGCTTCCCTGCGGTTCTTACTTGATGACCTTGAGGTCGAAGTCGAGGTACTCGGCCGCGTCCTCGGGGTTGGCGAACATGATCGTGCGGTCGTCCTCGTGGATCATCCGCCCGTAGTGGGTGGACATGCTCTCCTCGAACTCTGCCGCGTTGAACCAGCCCTCTTCCTCGCCGGCGGCCTCGTCGACCTCGGCGTAGACCAGGTCGGTCCGGCCCTTCGCGTCGACGCGGATCATCGACGGCAGCGGCGTCACGGTCACGTTGTCCTTGCCGGCCATGACTTCGGCGATGATCGCGCCGACCTGGTTGTTCATCAAGGTGAAGCCGCACATGTTCGAGGCCGTGTTGTTGACCTTGTACGGACTTTCCGACGTCTTGAAGACAGTCACTGGCCCAGCTCCTCCGGTGCTTTGAGACCCAATTCGGACAGGATTCCGGCGAACCGGCTCTTCGCCCGGTCGAGACCGTCCTCGAACCGGATGGGCTTCGCGTCGGGCTGCGACCACAGCGGCTGCAGGGCCCGGGCGGCGGCGATGCTCTTCGGCACCCAGTCCTCGAGCCACTTCTGCAGCAGCGCCTGGTTGTGGCCGGCGAACTCCTTGTCGTTGATCAGCAGGTGGAACATCGCCTTCGTGTAGCGGAGGTCGCGCTCGGAGAAGTCGAACTCTTCGGCGCCGATCAGCGTCGGCGTGACGAAGTCGCCGTTCGCCGGCGCGGCCTGCTGCACCAGGTTGCTGCGGAAAAGCTCGCCGACGAGGGGCTCGAAGACGATGTTCGCGGCGAAGATCGCCTCGCACCAGTCCCAGATCCCGGTCAGCTGCTCGGCGGTCTCCCGCACGCCCTGCCAGGCCGGGTCCTCGGCCCAGGTCGTCAGGTGGGCGGCGCCGTCGAAGCCTTCGATCTCCTCGGTGAGCGTCAGGTTGTACAGCGCCAGGTCCTGCGCCGCGCGGATCCGGTGCATGCTGTTCACCGAGATCGCGTTGTTGTGCATGTTCGTCGGCGCGCGCCGGTTGGCGTTGGCGTACAGGTAGAGGCCGAGGCCGTGGTCGACGTGCATCCAGGCGCCGACGTTCTTGGCGACGAAGTCGATCCAGTTGCGGTTCCACTGCTCGAACGCCTTGGCCTGGCGCGCCGCGTCGATGTTCTGGTTGAGCTGGCGCACGACGTTCGCGTTGTAGCGGTAGAGGGTGAGCTCCCACTCCTCGTTGGGGTCGCGGAACTCGTGCCAGCCGAGGGCCGGCCAGTCGTAACCCTTGCCGCCGGAACCCGGGCTGCGCTCGGGAATCGGCCGGTCCGAGCCCCAGGCCTTGAGCGCGGTCCACTCGAGCGGGTAGCCGCCCTTGCCGTCGGCGAAGGCGTAGAGCCAGCCCTGGGCGAGGTAGTGCCGCGGGTCGGGCTGGACTTCGACGGTGACGTCTTCGTAGTGACTCTGCTTGCGCTTGGCCGGGGTGAAGTAGTTGTACTGGCGGGCGGTGGAGTCCGGGAAGACCTTGGCGCCCGCTTCGGCGTCGGTGAACGTCGGCTTGGGCACGCTGCGTTCGGAGGTGGCTGTCATGGGTTTTACCCTTCGCCCGTGGTGGTGAACTTGTCGTAGAAGACGCGCTTGTCGGCGACGCCGAGCGCGGGCAGCAGTTCCAGCGCGGCTTCCACCATCGGCGGCGGCCCGCAGACGTAGGCGTCGGCCCCTTTCAGGTCCAGGCCGGCCCGGCGCAGGACGTCGGTGATCAGGCCGGTCTCGCCGTCCCAGGCGTTGTCACCCGGTTCGGAAAGCGCTGGGACGTAACGGAAGTTCGGCAGTTTCTCCTCGAGCTCCCGCAGTTCGGCGTGGAAGCAGAGGTCCGCCTCGCGGCGGGCGCCGTAGTAGTAGGTCGCCTTGCGGTCGATGCCGCGCTCGGCCATGGACCGCAGCAGCGACAGGATCGGCGCCATCCCGGCCCCGCCGCCGACGAAGACCAGGTCCTTGCCCGGGTTGTCCCGGAGGGTGAACACCCCGAACGGGCCGGTCACCCGGAGCCGGTCGCCGACCGCGACATCGGCGTCCAGGAACCGGGAGAACAGCCCGTCGGGGTAGATCTTGATGACGAACTCCAGGAGCCCCTCGCGCGCCGAGGTGTTGGCCATGGAGAACGACCGGGACTCCTCGGTGTCCGGGATCGCGAAGTCCAGGTACTGCCCGGGAAAGAACTTCAGCGACTGGTCCGGATCCGTCAGCTTGACGACGAGGTGGCGCAGGTCGTGGGTGACGTGGTCGTTCGCCACGACCTCGACCTCGGCCTCCTGGATCGGCAGGCCGGACTGGATCATTTCCTCGTCGTAGTTGAGCAGCTCGATCGTCAGGTCTTCGTAGGCGTGGGCCCGGCACAGCAGCGTGAAACCCTCCTCCTTTTCGTAATCGGGGAGCGCGAAGGTCGAGTAACGGTCGTGTTCGACGTCCTCGCCGTCGAGGATGAACGACTTGCAGGCCGCGCACTGTCCTTCCTTGCAGCCGTGCATGAGCATGACGCCCTGCTCGGCGGCGGCGCGCAGGATCGTGGTGTCCTCGGCGACGTCGATCTCGATCCCGACCGGTTCGAACCGGACGCGGTGCTTTTCTGCCATGCCGGGCCTCTCCTCGCGGTCAGGCCTGCTGCGGCGCCGGCCGTCCGGCCGGGCCCTGGCGGTTGTAGTCGGCCACGAACGCGGCGCGTTCGGCGTCGGTCATCTGGTTCAGCAGCACGTTCGGCGACTGCACCTCGGGCATCCGGCGCAGGTGGTCGAGCGTCCACATCTTCTTGGGGTCGAGGTTCAGGTGCGGCTGCGCGACCATGGTCTTGCCGTCGTCGCGCACGAAGCCCATGTCGGAGACGACGTCGGCCCAGTTCCAGCCGTGGTAGAGCGTCTCCCACTCGCGGGCGCCGACCAGCTGGCCCATGTTCGGGGTGTTGCGGCCCTGGTAGGTGGGCCGGAACGCCTCGGCGTCGGTCCAGCGGCACGTCTCCGAGCAGTACGTCCGGTGCTGGCCGTCGACCTCGTCGACCACCATGTCCTCGCGGATGAGGCACGGCACCATGCACGTCCAGCAGCGGTGGGGGTACACGTAGTTCACGTCTTCGGCGACGATCGGGTGGTGCCCGTTCGGCGTCGCGAGGCGGCTGTAGTTCTCCCACCAGGCGCCGTACTTGTCGTACCAGCCCGGGTACTTGTACTCGAACCACTCGAAGTCCTCGTCCGTCATCGGGTCGATGCGCCAGTAGTTGGCGAGCCACCCGGTGGCGAAGAACTGCGCGACTTCGTGCACGTAGCCCTTGTTCCAGATCCGGTTCCACGCCTCTTCGATGAGGTCGTGCGGGATCACGAGCCCGTACTTCTCGAGCGGGACCAGGTACGAGCGGTAGTAGTCGTCGTAGATCCAGCGGCGCCACATCTCCGCGTAGCTTTCGCGGTCCTTGCGGCGGTCCTTGGTGCCGTACTCGATGAACGTGCCGATCGCGGCGTCGACCACGGCGTGGTTGTTCCACCACGCGTACCGCAGGTCGCGTTCGAGCAGCTGGTGGTTGCTTTCGTCCGACAGCGCCATCAGCAGGGTCGCGTAGCCGTTGCTGATGTGGCGGGACTCGTCGGACTGCACCGAGTGGAACACCGTGGGCAGCAGGTAGTCGCCGTTGGCGGCGGCTTCCGCCGGCATGGCGACGAACAGCGTGTTCGTGAACGCCGTCTCGGCCACGATGGTGAGGTAGATGCTCGCCGCGGTGATGGCGTCACCGGTGATGAAGCCTTCGGCGAACTGGCGGCCGATGGTGCCGCAGTAGTCGTTCTGGAAGTTGCGCAGGCTCGAGTTGAAGCCCGCCGGGTCGATGTAGTTCTGCATGTACAGGCGCTTGAGGTTCTGCTGGATCGTCGAGTGCCGGACCTCGTCGATCATCTGGATCGCCTGGCCGTTGTGCAGTTCCGGGTTGGGCACCGTGCGGAACAGCAGCGGCATCGCCCGCGCGGCCGAGATCTCCGGCAGCGGGATGATCGACAGGAACAGCTTCTGCCACTCCAGCCAGCGCTCCTGCACCTGGCGGAACATGTTGCCGCGGATCGCGCCGTCTTCGGCGCCGTAGACCCGGTGGTCCTTTTCTTCCTGCATCGGGAAGTAGGACCGGAGGACCTGCTTCAGCGGGTCCTTCTTCTTGGCCTTCTGGAAGGTGTAGTCGGTCCCGTAGTGCGAAACCGGGGTGTGGTACGCCGGCTCCCACGACAGTTCCTGGATCTTTTGGTGGGCTTTCGCCACACTCTGGCGACTCATGGAGACTCCTTGTCCGTCGCTCGCCGTCGGGGCGGACGTCCTGCGTTCACCATTCAAGGGGCGTGCGTCAGTGACGCGGGTCTCAATCTGAGACAGAAGCGCTGCTCAGGGCGTTTCGTCCGCGCCGAGCATCCGGGCGCGCAATTCGGCGAGCTCGTTCTGGACGCCGTTCCGCACGCGCGCGTCTCCTTCAACGGTCGGCGTGATGCCGAGCGCCCGCAGCAGCGCGGCGGCGGGCTCGCCGGGATGACCCTCCCCGCCGAACACCGGGTGCAGCCCCTGTTCGGCCAGATGCGTGAAAACCACGTTGACGATCGTCCACGGGTTGTACGTCTCAGCGCCTTCGGCGGCCATCGGCTCTCCTCCTGGTCGACGGACTCTTCCGGGGTCCATCGGACCGCCGCCCGCGCCACCCGGGCGTCTCAATTTGAGACACCGTGACCGGCCTAACGCGCTTAGGCTGGACGGGCGGCACAACGGGTGTGCCCGCACCCACGTGGGCCGCGGGAAAATGGAGGTCACGTGGACGAGATCGCGCCCGGAACCCTGCTCGCCGACGACGAGCTCGCCCGCACCCGGGTGCGTTTCCTGACCGCCGAGCCGGTGCCTCCCGGGACCGTCCGGCAGACGATCCTGGCGTCCTGGCGGCGCTCGCAGGAGTTCCAGGTCCAGGCGGAGCGGATCGACCCGCACTTCCTCGGCGACCAGAACCTCGACATCCCGCTGATGCGCGGCGCCGAGCCGGTGCTCCACAAGCTGAGCGAGCAGTTCGACGGCCAGCCGATCAGCCTCATCCTCACCGACCCGAACGGCGTGGTGCTCACCCAGCGGACCGGCGACGCCGACCTGCGCCGGCACCTCGAGCGGGTCGAGCTCGTGCCCGGGTTCAGCTACGGCGAGCAGTCCGTCGGGACCAACGGCATCGGCACCGCGCTCGAGGACGGCCGCGCGACGACGGTGTTCGGCCACGAGCACTACGCCGAGCACCTGGAGAACCTGGCCTGCGCCGGGGTGCCGATCCACCACCCGATCTCCGGCAAGAAGATCGGCGCCGTCGACCTCACCTGCTGGTACAAGGACGCCGGCGGCCTGCTCATCGCGCTGGCCCGCTCGACCGCCGAGCAGATCCGCCAGGCGCTGCTGCGGCACAGCGACCTGCGGGAGATGATCCTCTTCCAGGCCTACCTGCAGACCTGCCGCCGGTGGACCGGCATCGTGCTGGCGTTCAACGAAGACATCGTGATGATGAACGACCGGGCTCGGCAGCTGCTCGACCCGGTCGACCAGTCGGTGCTGCTCAGCCACGGGACCGAAGCGCTGACCGACGGGCGGCGGACGTCGGCGACGCTCGCCTTGTCCAGCGGCCTGCGGGTGCGCGTGTTCTGCCGCCGGGTCCCCGGCCAGCGCGAGACCGACACCGCCGGTGGTGTGCTGTCGGTGAAGCTGATCGAGGCGGAGGAAACCCTCGCGATCTCGACCCCGATGCTGCCGATGTACCTGCCGGGGGTGGTCGGTTCGGCGCCGCTGTGGCTGCGCTGCGGGCACGACCTCGACACCGGCCACCAGCGCGGCGAGTGGGTCGCGCTCGAAGGCGAGCCGGGCACCGGCAAGCTCGTCCTGGCGAAGGGCCTGCACCAGCGGCACCACCCGGCGGACCGGCTGCTCACCGTCGACGCGGCGACCGCGACCGGCCCCGACTGGGCGAGCGCGCTGCTGCGCGAACACGCCGAGACCCCGATCCGGACGCTGGTGGTGCGCCACGCCGACCGGCTGACGGCGCCGGCGGCGACCGCGCTGGCGGCGGTGCTGCGCGAACTGCGGGAGCGGCCGGACGCACCGTGGGTCGTCGCGACGCTCGTGCCGGAGGCCGAGACCGAGCCGAGGCTGGCCGAGCTGCTGAAGTCGTTCCCGCGGACGGTGCGGGTGCCGCCGCTGCGCCACCACGTCGAGGACCTGGCGGAACTGGTACCGCTGGTGCTGAGCAAGCTCGGCTACGGCGGGCGGCTCACGTGTTCGGCGGCGGCGCTGCACCTGCTGATGCGGGCGGAGTGGCCGGGCAACACCGGGCAGCTCTACCAGGTGCTGCGCAAGGTGGCCCAGCGCCGGCGGGCGGGCACCATCCGCCCGGGCGACCTGCCGGCGGAGTTCCACGCGGTGACCCGGCGGCCGCTCAACCGCTTCGAGTCGATCGAGCGGGACGCCATCGTGCGGTGCCTCGAAGATGCCGACGGCAACAAGGTCCGGGCGGCGAAGCTGCTCGGGATCTCGCGGGCGACGATCTACCGCAAGATCCACGAGTACGGGATCGTGCCGCCGGCCCGCTGAGCACGCTCCCGGCTCAGCGGGCCGCCAGCTCGGCCAGCTGGTAGGCCAGCTTCGCCCGCACCGGCGGCAGTGAGAAGGCCGCCTTCATCACCGTGTTGCGCAGCACCCGCGCCGGGCGGGGACGCAGCGTCGCCATCCGCGTCATGCGGTCGGTGAACGCCACCACGCCGGTCGCGATCGGGCGGCGGGTCCGCTCGTAGCCGTCGAGGACGGTGTCCGGCTCGCCGCCGACGACCCGCGCCAGCAGGCGGCCGAGCGCCACCGCGTCCTGGATGCCGGTGTTCATGCCCTGCCCGCCTGCCGGGCTGTGGACGTGGGCGGCGTCGCCGGCCAGCAGGACACGACCGGCGCGGTAGTGGTCGGCGACGCGGTGGTGCACGCGGAAGCGCGAGCTCCACAGCACCTCGGTGACCCGGCTCCGGGCCCCTTCCGGGCCCCGCGCGTCCACAATGGACTGGATGTCGGTGATGCCCGGCTTTTCGGGCGCTTCGGCGACCGTCGCGACCACGCGGTAGCGGTCGTCCGCGCCGGGCAGCGGGGCGACCACCGTGACCCCTTCCGGCGACAGGTGCAGGCTGACCTCCTCGCGGGCCAGCGGCCAGCTCATCCGGACGTCGGCGAGCACGAACGACTCGCCGTAGGTGGCGCCGGTGAACCCGATCCCGGCCTGCTCCCGCACGGTGCTGTGCATGCCGTCGGCGCCGATGACGTAGCGCGCCCGCACCTCGCCCGTCCGGCCGTCACCCTCGACGGTCACCGTCACACCGGTGTCGTCCCCCGCGATCGCGGTGACCCGGTACGGCCGGTGCACGTCGCCGCCCGCCTCGCGCAGCCGCTCGAGCAGCAGTGCCTCGGTCCGGTCCTGCGGCACCATCAGCGTGTACGGGTAGTCGGTCGGCAAGCCGCCGAACTCCACCTTGGCGAGCACCGTCGCGCCGTCGCGGACGGTGAACGTCGGGACGACGACACCCAGCTCCTTCAGCCGTTCGGTGACGCCGAGCTCGGCGAGCACCTCCAGGGTGCGGGCGTGGATCACGCAGGCCCGGGACGTGTTCGCGCCCTCGGCCTGGCGGTCCAGCAGGACGAAGTCGACCCCGGCCTCGGCCAGCGCGATCGCGGCGGCGAGCCCGGCGGGGCCGGCGCCGGCGATGAGGACGTCGGTCCGGGTGGGCAGCTGAGTCGTCATGGCGGATGCCTCCAAGCGTTTGCCAACAACTGTTGGCATCGACTGTAGGCACGCCGCCGCTGGCTTGTCAACAAGTGTTGACCTACACTTGTTGACATGAGTGACGAGCCCGCTCCTCGCCGGTCCGACGCCACCCGGGCGGCCATCCTCGACGCCGCGCGCCGCCGGTTCGCCGCCGACGGCTTCCGCCGCGCGACGATCCGCTCGATCGCCGCCGACGCGGACATCGACCCGTCGATGGTGATGCGCTACTACGGCAGCAAGGACGGCCTGTTCGCGGCGGCCGTCGACGTCGAGCTCGACCTGCCCGACCTGGCCGAGGCCGACCCGGGCACCGTCGGCGAGCTGCTGACCCGGCAGTTCCTGGTTCTCTGGGAGCAGCCGCCGACCGACGAGATCCTGCTGACGCTGCTGCGGTCCGCGGTCGCCGACGACGCCGTGGTCGAGAAGATCCGCAGCGTGTTCGCCGGCCAGGTCACCCCGGCGGTGCTGCGGTTCGGCGAACCGGCCGACGCCCCCCGCCGCGCCGGCCTGGTCGTGAGCCAGCTGTTCGGCCTGGCGCTGACGCGATACGTCCTGCGGCTGCCCCCGGTGGTCGCGCTGACTCAGGCCGAGGTCGTCGCAGAGATTGCGCCGACGGTGCAGCGGTACCTGGCGGGCAGCTCGCTCACTTAGGGTTCACGGTGTTCGCGACGTCCTGCAGGGTGGCCGTGTCGACCAGACCGGTGTCCTCCAGGACGTTCATGTGGTCGAGGACGGTCTGGTTCGCCTGCGTCGCGTGCCGGCGGATGACGTCGTTCTGCGTGCCCGCGCGGACCTCGGCGATGGTCGCGAAGATCTTGCCGTGCGAGGCGCGCAGCAGGTTCACGAACAGCTTGTCGAACTCGAGGCCCTGCGCGGCGGTCAGCTGCCGGACCCAGCCCTGCTGTTCGGCACTGGCCTGGTCGGGCAGCTGCACGCCGAGCATCTTCGCGTCCTCGCGGACGAGCTGGTCGAGGTGGGAATGCCCGTCCAGCAGGTGCAGTCCGGCGCGTTTCACGGCGTCGCTGCTGGCGTGGGTCTGCGCGAGGTCACCGGCGGGCATCTCCCACAGCCCCGCCTGCCGCACCTTGACCAGGAACGTCTTGTCGAGGTCGGTGACCGGTCCGGCGCCGGCGATGCCCGCGGAGGCGGCGGACGCTTCGGCGGCCGACCCCGGCTGCATGCCCGCCATGTTGTGCCCGTAGGCCGGGACCTGCGCCTGCGTCGACCCGGGGGCGGTCTGGGCGCTCGCTTTCAGCACCATGACCGAGCCTGCGGCGACCACGGCGAGTGTGGCCACGACGACCAGCACGGTCCGAGCCCTGGCCTTGGCCGTCATGCCACGGTGATCCGGCATCGTTCCTCCTTCTGGCGACAAGTGCCTGTACGGGGTAGTACGGCTCCCGTCGCGGCGGAGTTCACCGGATCACGGAATATTTTCCTTGCACGCCAACGGTTTTCCACAGTCCATAGTGGAGACACGAAGATGGGCGGCCGATCCGGCCGGAGGACCCGGACGAGAGCCGGGGCGCCCCATCTTGACCGATGCTCTTGCGGATGGCAAGTATTGCTTCATGCAAACCCTTGAGGACGCGGCCCCCGGGGCCGATCCGGACGTCGAGGCCCTGGACGGTCTCACCCTGGTCCTGGTCGGGATCGCCTGGGAATGCGCGCACGCGGCGCCGCCCGAGGTCTCGTTCCCGCAGACGCGCCTGCTGCTCATCCTCGATCGCCTCGGCCGGGTCCCCAGCTCGCGGCTGGCGGCGGCGATGGGGGTCAACGCGTCGTCGGTGACCCGGCTGGCCGACCGGCTGGAGGCCCTCGGCTACGTGGCCCGCGGCCGCGAACCACGCAACCGCAGCGTCGTCACCCTGGAGGTGACCGCGGCCGGGCACGAACTGGTGGCGCAGGTGCTCGACCGGCGGCACGCCGCGCTGGGCGAACTGCTGGACCGCCTGCCGCCGGCGCAGCGAAAGGCCGCGGCCGCGGCGGCGCGGCGGCTGGTGCACGCGGCCGCCACGATCCCCGCGCTCGGTCCCCACCCGCTGTGAGTGCCATCCTGGACGGCATGCCGACCCGCTGGACGTGCCCGCGCTGCGACCGCGAGTTCGCGCGCGCCCGCCAGGGCCACACCTGCGTCCCGGGCAGCACGGTCGACGAGACGTTCGCCGGGCGCGCCCCGTGGCAGCGCGCGGTCTACGACGCGGTGGTCGGGCACCTGCGCACCCTGGGCGAGGTCCACGAGGACGCCGTCAAGGTCGGGGTGTTCCTCAAGCGCGACCGGAAGCTCGCCGAGCTGCGGCCGCGCTCCCGCGACGTCCTGGTGTACCTGTGGCTGCCGCATCCGGTGGAGACGGCGCGGATCGCCCCGGCGCGCTGGGCGAGCGGGCCGCGGGTGGGGCACCAGCTGAAGCTGCGCGAAGTGTCCGATGTGGACGACGAAGTCCGGGAGTGGCTGACGATCGCCTTCGACATCGCCTGACCCGCCGGAGCGGCGGACCGGGGGCCGCCGCTCCGCGCGGGCTCAGGAGCTCGCCGGGCCCGTCCAGCCTTCGGGCACGTGCCCGATGCGGACCCGCTGCGGGTGGTCGCCCACCGGCACCGAGAGCAGCTTCTGCCCGGTCGCGAAGGAGATCGCGGTGACCTGGTCCGCGCCGGCCTCGGAGATCACGCACGCGCTGCCGTCCCCGCTGACCGTCGCCCAGTACGGCTTCACGGCGGGCACCAGCGTGCCCTGCTGCAGGGATGCGCGGTCGACGACCGTGGCGTAGTCGTCCATGGTCCCCGCGACGCACAGCTTGTCCCCCGCCGGGCTCATCGACATGCCGTGGTGGCGCGAGTCGTTGACGAAGGTGGTGCGGTCGTCGCTCGTCGCCGGGTTCTTCGGCAGTTCCTTGAGCCGCGTGATGCGGTCGGCCGCCACGTCGTACTCCAGGAAGCCGTTGAAGAACGACACCTGGAAGTACAGCTTCGACTCGTCCGGGGTGAACGCGACCGGCCGCACCGCGTCCGAGAGGTCCCGCCGCCCGAAGGCGTCGAGCCGCGGCCGCATGTCGATCACCTTGACCTGGCGGAAGGTCGCGGCGTCGACGACGGTGATGCGCCGGTCCCCCTTCGTGAAGTCCCACCCCGGGTCGTCGAGATCGGTGTTGACCTCGCCGATCGACATGTTCCACAGGGTCCGGCCGCCGTCGGTGAAGACGTTCTCGTGCGGCTTGTCCCCGGTGGCGAACGAGCCCACCTGCTGCCCGGTGACGATGTCCAGCACGTGCACGGTGTTCGACGTCGAAGCGGAGACCGCGACGCGGCGCCCGTCCGGGGAGACCGCCATGTGGTCGGAGCGGAACCCCGACACCGGGAACCGCCAGTTGACCCGGCCGGTGGTGAGGCTGATCGACACGACATCGGCGAAGCTCGGGCGCGACGCGACCACCGAAGCGCCGTCCGGTGTGGTGTACATGTCGTCGACGAACTGGTCGTGCCCCTCGCCGGGCCCGCTGCGGATGCCGAGGAAGAACGCCAGCTTGATCGGGTTCAGGTAGATCTCCCGCAGCCGGTCGTCCTTGTCCGGGATGATGTTCACCCGCCCGATGCGGGCGAAGGACCCGCGGGACTGGATGACGTCGGCCGTCCCTTCCCAGTTGTTGCCGACGAACATCACCTCCCGCAGGGCCGCGGGCGCGCCGGTCGCCGGCACCGCCGCGCCCGTCGTCAGCAGGACGGCGGCGGACACGAGAATCGCCAGGCGCGAGAGGTACGACCGCCGTCGGCGGGTCCTGCCACCTGTCGGGGAGATGTGCACGGGAGACACCTTTCGACGCTGAAGAGGTGCGGCAACAACCCCGCGAAGCACTCGGTGGCTTTCGCGAGGTAGAGGGGTTACTGTCCGGTATAACCACGATAACCGCGCACGGGAGCTCTTCCGGTAGGGCCGTCCGCCCAACGTCGCGGGTGTGCCGTTGTGGCTGGGCCACAACGGGTTCGGGAGGTTCGGTGCCGGCGACGCCGCTGCTCCGGCAGGTGCTCGACGCGATGGCCGCGGACGAGGCCGTGCTGGACGAACTGGTCGAGGCCGCGCGCAGCCAGTCACCCGCGGTCGCGCGCCTGCCCGCGGCCGAGAACCGGCGGCACATCCAGGTGCTGCTCGGCGCCGCGCTCCGGGCGACGGCGAACCCCGATTCCGCCTCGCGGGACGACTACACCACCGCGGAGACGCTGGGAGCCGACCGCGCCGCGCAGGGTGTCCCGCTGACCGACCTGCTGCGCGGGGTCCAGGCCGGGCGCACGCTCGCGGCGCGCGTCGCCGTCGAACGCTGCCGGGCCGCGGGGGTGCCCGACGACGTCATCCTCGAGACCGTCCTCGACGCCGAGCGCTACACCGGCGCGCTGGAACGCCACATCGTCAAGGGGTACCACGCCGCCGAACTCCAGCTCTCGCGCACCGTGCGCGACGCGCGCACCCAGCTGCTGCGCACCTTGCTGCTGCCCGGGGCGGGGAATCCGCCCGCGCCCGAAGAACTCCACCGCGCGGGCCTGCGTCCCGGTGGCCGGTACCACTGCGTGGTGTCCGACGTCAGCGACCCGGCCCAGGCGCGCGCGGTCGAACAGGCGCTGCTGGAGTTCGGTGGTGTCTACGGGCTGGTCGAGGGCCGGCTCACCGGCCTGGCCGCGCGGCCGCCGGGCGGGCTCACGCTCGCCCCCGGCGTGCTCCTGATCGCCGCGCCCGCCGCCGCCTTGCCCGCACTGCGGGAGATCCACCAGCTCTGCGCGGCGGCGTTGCGGACCGCCGCGGCACAGCACCGGCGTGGTTACCACGACCTGACCGCGCTCGCGGGTGAGATCGCGCTGACGGCCCAGCCGCTGCTCGGCGACCTGCTCACCGCGGACCTGCTCGGCGCGCTCGACCCCGGGAACCCGTTCCACCACGAGCTCGCCGCCACCGCGCTGGCCTACCTCGACCACGGCCAACGGCTCCGGACGACCGCCGAAGCACTGCACCTGCACCCGAACACGGTCCGCTACCGCCTCGACCGGCTCGCCGAGCTGACCCCGTTGTCGCTGACCGAAAACGCCGGCGCGAACGTCCTGGACTCCGTGCGGTCCTGGTGGGCGCTGCACCACTGGCTGACCCGCGTGGACACCGTCACGGACTGATTCCCTTCACCGCCAGGGCGAGCAGCCGCTGAGCCTCCCTCGCCGGGTCGTGGCCGTGCTCGGTCGCCAGCACGATCCCGGTCACCACCGCGATCAAGTCCTCGGGCGTCACTTCCTCGCCGACCGCGCCCGCCTCGATCGCCCGGCGCACCAACGGTTCTCCCGCCTCGGTCAGCTGCACCGAACAAGCGTGCGCGTGCTCCGTGGTGGAGTCGTCGCGGATCAGGGCGGTGGCCAGGCCGCGCGCCGTCGCCGCGTAGGACGTCAAGGCGGCGAGCCAGTCGAGCAGCGCCGTCCGGGGGTCCGCCGAGGCGGCCAGCTCATCCGCGCGGGCGGCCAGTGCGTCGACCTGCTGCCGGAACACGGCCTCCAGCAACACCTGCCGGCTCGGGAAGTGGCGCCGCACCGTGGCCGAGCCGACGCCGGCCGTGCGGGCGATCTGCTCCAGTGAGGCGTCGGCGCCGTGCGCGGCGACCTCCGCCTCGGCGACGGCGAGGATGCGCTCGTGGTTGCGCCGGGCATCGGACCGCGGGATGGCTCACCTCCGGACAGGAAGTGGCGGGGCCCGCCACTTAGCGGCTAGTGTAGCGGACACGAAATGGCGGACCCCGCCGTTTAGCTGTCCGAGGAGCACCCGTGTCCCCTGTCCTCGTCACCGGCGCCACCGGCAAACAAGGCGGCGCCACCGCCCGCGCCCTCCTCGCGGCGGGTGTCCCCGTCCGCGCGCTGGTCCGCGATCCCGCGTCCGAGCGAGCCCGGGCGATCCAGGCGCTCGGCGCCGAACTGGTCACCGGCGACCTCTACGACCCAGGCTCCCTTCGCCCCGCGCTGGAAGGTGTGCGCGGCGTCTTCTCCGTCCAGATGCCCGACATGACGAACCTGGAGGGCGACTCCGAGCAGGTCCAGGGCCGCAACCTGGTCGACGCCGCCCGGGCGGCCGGCGTGGCGCAGTTCGTGCACACGTCGGTGTCCGGCGCCGGGCAGCACCGCTCCGTGCCCGGCTGGGCCGAGGGCCGCTGGGCTTCGATGGAGCACTACCTGGAGACCAAGACGGCGATCCAGGACCGGGTCCGCGACGCCGGGTTCGAGCACTGGACGCTGCTCAAGCCGGGGTTCTTCATGGAGAACTTCCTGCCGCCGTCGTTCCTCCTGCCCCACGGCCGCCTGGTGACGACGATCAAGCCGGGCACCGAACTGAGCCTGGTCGCGGTGGCCGACATCGGCGCCGCGGCCGCGGCCGCCTTCGCCGATCCCGCGCGCTTCCACCGGGTCGAGCTGGAGCTCGCGAGCGAGATGATGACCATGAAGCGGATCGCCGAGGTGCTGTCCCGCGTGCTCGGCGTCGAGCTGACCGCACCCGACATGACGGCGGAGGAGGCGATCGCCGCCGGCGCGCCCCCGTTCGCCGTGCGGCACGAGTGGCAGAACGAGGTCGGTCACCCGGCGCGGCCCGAGTTCGCGCGGGCTCTCGGCATTCCGCTGACGTCGTTCGCGGTCTGGGCGGAAAACCACCTGACCGCGCGATGATCGCCCGGTTAGGGTCACTCGCATGGCTGAGCGTCCCCGTCTCCCCGCAACGACGTCCGACGGCGAATGCATCTTCTGCGCCATCAGCACCGGCCGCGCCCCGGCGGCGTTCGTGCACGAGGACAACGAGTTCGTCGGCATCGTCGACCTGTGCCCGGTGACCACCGGCCACCTGCTGGTGCTCCCCCGCGCGCACCACGCGGACCTGGCCGAGCTCCCGCCTGAAGCGGGCGGCCGGATGTTCACCATCGCCCAGAAACTCGCGGCCGCGCTGCGGCGCACGGACCTGCGCTGCGAGGGGATCAACCTGTTCCTGGCCGACGGCACGGCCGCGGGCCAGGAGATCCCCCACGTCCATCTGCACGTGATCCCCCGCCATGCGGGCGACGGTTTCGTCCTTGACGCCGACTGGCGTGTGCGGTCCCGCGAGGAGCTGGCGGAGGTCTCGGCAAAGGTGCGCGCCGTCCTCTAGGCGGGATGCAGCTTGTCCGGGTGGTGCACGGCGGTCTTCCCGGACTTCTCACTTCGCACGAGATACTGCGGCTCCTCCGCCGACGCCTTCACATCACGCTTGCCGGCGTGCGTATCCCCGGTGATCTTCTCCTCGACGGTGCCGACCGAGCTCTGGTTGCCCGCGTCCCAGCGGACGCGGTCGCCTTTGCGGAACTCCTGGGTCATGGGACCACCTCCTGACCCGGGAGTACCCGCGATCACCGGGGGTACCCGTCCGATATGGACGACGACCAGATCCGCCGCGAGCACAAGAGCGCCGAATCCGTCGGGCGGCACTCGCTCATGAACTGGAGACACGACCCCCTGCACTCAGCGAGTAATCCTTCAGCACCAAGGCATTCGCCGCTTCCCGGATCGGGCGGGACATCTGCTCCAGGACGCGGTTGCGGCCCGGGAGGTACGGCATCAGCTTGATCATCCGGGTGTTGAACCAAGCGAACGCCCGCGACTGCGGGATGATCCCGCGCAACGCCGTCTTCGCCAGGGCCTGGTTCTTCTCGATGTACGGCCGCATCTCCGCCTCGTACCGCGCGAACGCCGCCGAGTGGTCGCCGGAAGCCGCGGCCAGCTCGCCCGCCAGGACGTATGCGCCCACCAGGGCCAGGCTTGTCCCCTGGCCCGACGCCGGGGATGCGCAGTAGCCCGCGTCGCCCAGGAGGGTCACGCGGCCGGCCGACAGGCGGTCCATGACGATCTGGCACACCGGGTCGAAGTAGAAGTCGTCTGCCTCGCGCATCGCCTCGAGCAGCTCCGGGATTTCCCAGCCCAGGCCGGCGAACTGGCCGGCGACCAGGTCCTTCTGGCTCTCGACGTCACGGCGGTCGTAGGACAGCGGCGGTGCGGTGAACCAGAACGCGGCCTTCGCGTCGTCGGCGCGGGCGGTGCTGTAGACGTTGACCATCTTGCCCGCTGCCGCCGAGTGCAGCAGCTCCCAGCGGTCCAGCTCGAGCGTGTTCGGCACGGTCGAGATCGAGATGTACGCGTCGAACCGGCGCAGGTGGTCCTCCTCCGGGCCGAACGCCAGCGCGCGGACGCCGGAGTGGAGGCCGTCGGCGCCGACGACCAAGTCGAACCGGCGCGGGGCGCCATTGGCGAACGTCACGTGGACGCCGTCCGGGCGCTCGTCGAGGCCGGTGATCCAGTCGCCGAAAACGTACTCGGTGTTGTCCCGGGTCGCCGAGTAGAGGATCTCCGCGAGGTCGCCGCGCAGGATCTCGGTGTCGTCGCCGTGGCGGAAGCCGAACGTGTCGGCGTCGAGCGTCGCGAGCTCCTTGCCGCGCTTGTTCACGAACGCCGCTCCTCGCATGTCGGTGCTCGCCGTGTGCACCTGCTCCAGCAGGCCCATCCGGCGGACGACGTCGACGGCGACACCGCGGATGTCGACCTTGTAACCACCTTCGCGCAGGCTCGGGGCCCGCTCGACGACGGTGGGGCGGAAACCGTGCTGCTGCAGCCAGAAAGCGAGGGCGGGGCCGGCGACGCTGGCGCCGGAGATCAGGATGCTCTTCGTCATGCCCCGAACTGTGGGCGCGGCCGCTGACCGCTCACGAACCGAGCGCGAACCGCCGCTGACCGAACTCCTGAAGGGCCTGCTCAGGCGGCATTTCCCGGCCACGCTCGAACGCTGCGGCATAGGCTTCCGCACCGATGCGCGCCCGCACCTGCGCCGTCACCGCGGCGACGTCGGTGTCGCCCAGAACCGGGGCTCCGCGCAGTCCGACGGCGGCGCCGAGCAGGAACGCGGCCCGGTCGTCCTCGGCCCGGCCCGCCAGCACTCCCGCCAAGCCCTCGATCGCCTGGGCCGCTCCGGGCAGGTTCGTGTGCTCCATCGCCGTGGCCAGGGCCTCCTGGTGCAGCTCGGTCGCCTCGTCGAGCTCACCCTCGGCGGCCGCCGTCCAGCCGAAGCCGGTGTGGAGCCGGATTCGCGTCTCCCCGCCGGTCACCGGGTCGACCGCCAGCGCGAGCGCCGAGGTGTACCAGCGCCGGGCCGCGGCCAGGTCACCCGCACGCCGCGCGATCTCGCCCAGCCCGCCGCGGGCCCGGGCGAGCATCAGCGGCGTTCCCGCCGCGCGGGCCTGCTCGGCGGCGGCTTCGTAGTCGGCCTTGGCCGCCGCCGCGTCGCCGGCCCGGAGCACCCCGTCGGCGCGGCGGCAGAGCAGGTCCGCCGCATCTTCGCCGGCACCCAGCTCGCCGGCCAGCCGGACGGACTCGTCCATCAGCGCGCGGAACCGCGCGTGGTCCCCGCGCCAGTCCGCGAACTCCGCCAGCTTCTCCAGTGCGCTCGCCTCGCCCCAGCGGTCACCAAGAGCGCGGAACCCGTCCAGCGCCGCCGAAAAGTGCGCCCCGGCTTCGGCGATCCGCCCGCGGTACTGCGCGCCGAGCCCGTCGCCGATCCGAGTGAACGCGCGCGACCAGGCGTCGCCGCCGACCAGACCGGCGAGCCGTTCACCCTCCTTCACCTTGGTGCGCGGGGAAAACGCCCACAGCAGGAAGAGGTACGGGTGCCGCAGCGGGCCGGCGTACCCGGCGAGGATCGGCTCGATCTCGACGTCGGTGGCCGACGCGTGGATCACGCACAGGACGTACTCCTCGGTCATCCCCGCCGGCGGCTCGGGCCCGACCGCGGCGAGGACGGCGTCCGCAAAGGGCGTCGCCTCGCTCCGCAGTCCGCGCAGCCACCAGTACCACGTCAGCGCCGCCAGGAGCCGCAGCGCGAGGTCCGGCGCGTGCTCGACGCTCCAGCGCAGCGCCGCGTGGAGGTTCGTGTGCTCGGCGGTCAGCTCCGCCAGCGCTGTGAGCTGATCGGCACTGCGCAGCTTCGGCTCGGCTGCGCGCGCGAAGTCGAGGAAGTACTTCGCGTGCGCCTCGCGACGGTCGTCACCCTGTTCGGCGCAGAACGCGCGGATGGTCTCGAGCATCCGGTACCGGCCGCCGGCGAACTCGACGAGGGACTTCTCGACCAGGCCGGTGAGCACGAAGTCGGCGTCGGGGACGTCGCAGACGCGCTCGGCCGCGTCGAGCCGGGCGCCGCCGGTGAACACCGCGAACCGGGCGGCGAGCCGTTGCTCGTCCGGATCGAGGAGGTCCCAGCTCCATTCGACCACACCGCGCAGGGTCCGGTGCCTCGGCTCGGCGGTCCGTTCGCCCCGGGACAGCAGCCGGAAGGGCTCACCGAGCCGGGCGGCGACGTCGTCCGCGGACATCGACCGCAGCCGGGCGGCGGCCAGCTCGATCGCCAGCGGGAGCCCGTCGAGGGCGGCACAGATCCGCGTGACGGCGTTCGCGTCCAGCGCGGCACCGGGAGCCACCGCCGCGGCGCGGTCGGTGAACAGCTGCTCCGCCGCTTCCGCCGGGAGCGCTCCGACCGGCACCAGGGTTTCCCCGGTCAGGCCCAGCGCTTCCCGGCTGGTGGCGAGTACACGCAGGCCGGGGCACTCGCCGAGCAGCCGCCGGACGAGGGCGGCAGCCCCGGCGACAACGTGTTCGCAGTTGTCGAGGATCAGCAGCAACGGCCGGTCGGCGAGCCCGGTGACGAGGCGGTCGGCCGGGTCCGCCGGCGCACCGGGTGCCAGCACGCCCGCTTCACGCAGGCCCAGCGCGGCGAGCACGGCTCGTGGGACGTCGGTCGTCGTCGCCAGTTCGACAAAGCACACTTCGCCTTCGCGGGACGCGGCTTCGACGGCGAGCCGGGTCTTGCCGGCTCCGCCCGGCCCGACGAGCGTGACGAGCCGGGCGTCACGCAGCGCCGCGATGAGCCGGCCGAGTTCGGTCCGGCCGACGAACCCGGTGAGCGGCACCGGAACCCGCCGGGCCGGCGCGGGGGCGGCAGCCCGGAGGACGGCGACGTGCGCGTCCGCGAGTTCCGGTGACGGGTCGGCGCCGAGCTCGTCGGCCAGCCGGTCCCGGATTTCGGCGAACACGGCAAGGGCTTCGGCAGAGCGTCCGCTGCCGTGCAACGCCCGGACGAGCTGGGCGGCGAGCCGTTCGCACAACGGGTGTTCGCCGGTGAGCTCACGCAGTTCGGCGACCAGCCGCTCGTGGTGGCCCAGCCCAAGCCCGGCCTCGACGCGGTCCTCGGTCGCGGCCAGGCGCAGCTCGGCCAGCCGGGCCGCGCGGGGCGGGTCCGCGAGCCCGTCGAGCGCCGGCCCCCGCCACAGCGCGAGCGCCTCGCCGAACAGCGCCAGTTTGGTGCCCGGATCGGGCGTCTCCCGGGCTTCGGCGGTGAGCCGCTCGAACCGGTGGACGTCGACGGCCAGCGGGTCGACGGCCAGCCGGTACCCGGCGGGGGTGAACTCGACCAGGCCGTCGGGAGCGCCGCCGTCCCGCAGCCGCCGCCGGAGCCGCGACACCTGGGATTGCAGGGCCTCGGCGGCGCCCTCGGGTGGGTGCTCGCCGTGCAGCCCGTCGATCAGCCGCTCGGCGCTGACGATCCGCCCGGCTTCGAGGGCGAGGAGCGCGAGCAGCCCGCGTAGCTGCGGGCCGCCGAGGGCGACCGGGGTCCCGTCGGGACGGTGGGCTTCGACCGGCCCGAGGATGGCGAACTGCACCCGCCGATTCTGGCTCAACCGCGCGGTTCGGCGGTCAGCTTTGGGTGAACCGGACGTCCGTGTCCCCCGCGTCGAGGAACTCCAGCAGCCGCCTGCCCTCCTCGACGACGTCCGCGCGCTCCTCCTCGCGCAGGTCGTCGTGCGGCGTGACGTGCAGGCCGGTGCTCTGCAGCCGCCAGTCCGCGCGGTAGTACCCGCCCACGAGCACGGTCCCCCGCGACGCGCCGTTGCCCGGCGGCAGCGGGACGCGTCGCCCGGGCGGCAGCACCCGGGCCCGGTCGGCGTGCGAGAGCAGGACGTTGTCGTACTCCGGCAGGAACCGTGCCGGCGCCGGGAGTTCCGGGTCCGGCAGCAAGCCGCCTTCGACGTCGTACAGCACGTCACCGGCTTCGGTGCGGAACGTCGGGAGGCCCATCGGCTCGATGACCTCGCGCAGTTTTGTCCGCCCCGACCACGTCTGGACGTCGGCGACCGACGCCGGGCCGAACGCGCGGAGGTACCGCCGGACGACGTCCTCGAGTGACGGCTTCTCCGCCAGCGCCCGGCCGAGCCAGCCTTCGAGGGTCGTCAGCGTGGCCGGTCCGGTCGCGCCCCAGACGCCGCGGGGCGTGACCTGCGCGGTCGGCACCAGGTAGCTGACGGCGTAGGAGAGCGCCACGGCGTCGTGCTCGGGCCACCGCTCGGCCAGTAGATCCTGCAGCTGCCGCCGGGTGCGTGGTTTCTCCGCCAGCAGCTCCCGCCCGGCCCTCGCGACGGCGTCCAGGTCCGCGTCGCCGATCAGGCGGCCGAAGTGCCCGGTGAACCCGGCGGCCACCACCGGCTGGACCAGCGGCCGCAGAATCCGGGCGTCTTCGGCGAGGACGAGGTGGACGGTTCCCCGCATCAGCAGCCCACGCACAGCGTCGCGATCAGCGGTCAGCTTGGCCAGTTCTTCCGGCCGGAAGCCGGAAATCCGCGTCCACATCCCGACGTACGGTGCGAGCGGCGCCTGCGCCTGCATGCCGACCAGGTGCCCGAGCAGCACGGTGGCGGGCACCTCCGCGCGGCCGAGGAGGTGCTGCCGCGCGAGCAGCGCGCGGTTGAGCGCGCGCTGCCCCAGGACCGTCACGGCCGCAGCTTACGGAAGAACGCGCGGATGTCGGCCACGAGCAGCTCGGGCGCTTCCATCGCCGCGAAGTGGCCGCCCTCGGCGAAGTCAGACCAGTGCTCGATCTTCTCGTCCGGGTCCATGATCCGGCGGACCACCGGGGAGGTGTTGAACACCGCCCAGCCCACCGGCACGTCCGATGCCGCGAGCCAGCCGTGCCCGGCGTGGGCGGCCTCGTAGAGGAACCGGGCCGCCGTCGCGCCACTGCGGGTGAACCAGTACAGGCTGACGGTCGTCAGCAGCCGGTCACGGCTGATCCCGCTTCCCGGGTTCGTCCAGGCCTCGAACTTCTCCGCGAGCCAGGCCAGCTGCCCGACCGGCGAGTCGGTGAGCGCCGCCGCGATCGTCTCCGGTGTGTGCGACTGCAGGTCCAGGTACCCGCGGCCAGCCTTCCACGCTGCACGGGCCGCGTCCAGCTCGGCCTGCTCGGTGACGGTCAGGTGCTCCGGCATCGGCAGCTGCTCCCCGGCCAGGGCGATCGTGCCGCGATCGCTGTTCACGTGGGTGCCGAGGACACGCTCGGGATACAGCGCGGCCAGCCGTCCGGTGACACCCGCGCCGATGTCGCCGCCCTGCGCGGCGAACCGGTCGTAGCCGAGGCGGGTCATCAGCTCGGCGAACGCGTCCGTGGTCCGGGCGAGCTCCCAGCCGGGTCCGCTCAGCGGCGTCGAAAACCCGAAGCCGGGCAGCGACGGCACCACAACGTGGAACGCGTCCGGCCCCGGCTCGGTCAGCGGTCCGATCACGTCGAGGAACTCGGCGAAAGTGCTGGGATAACCGTGGGTCAGCAGCAGCGGGACCGCGCCGGGGTCGGTCGACCGGACGTGCAGGAAGTGGATCGGCTGACCGTCGATCACGGTCGTGAACTGCGGAAACGCGTTGAGCGCTGCCTCCTGCGCCCGCCAGTCGTAACCGTCGCGCCAGTGCTCGGCCAGCTCCCGGACGACGGCGGCGGGAATGCCGCGGGACCAGTCCGGCTCGTCGCCGGGCACGGGGTCGGCGAACCGGGCGTCGGTGAGGCGCCGGTGCAGGTCGTCCAGCTCGGCCTGCGGGATCCGGATGCGGAAGGGGCGGATTTGATTCGTCATGGGAAGGACGGTAGGAGCCATTGCGGAAGACTTCCTTCCGCGATTCGTGCGATCCTCGGAAGATGTTGCAGACCTCCGCCCGCCTGCTGCGGCTGCTGTCGCTGCTCGAGATGCGGCGCGACTGGACCGGCGCCGACCTCGCCGGGCGGCTCGGTGTCACCCCGCGCACCGTCCGCAGCGACATCGGCAAACTGCGGGACCTCGGTTACCCCGTCGAGGCCTCCCCCGGCGTCCAGGGCGGCTACCGGCTGGGCGCGGGCGCGCAGCTGCCGCCGCTGCTGCTGGACGACGACGAAGCGGTCGCCGTCGCGGTCGGGCTCCGGACGGCCGCAGGAGTCGCCGGGATCGAGGAAACGTCCGTGCGGGCTTCGGCCAAACTGGAACAGGTGCTGCCGTCGCGGCTGCGGCACCGGGTCCAGGCGCTGCAGGCCGCGACGGTCGCGGTGCCCGGCGCCGGCCCGGCCGTCGACGCCGACGTGCTGACCACGATCGCGGCGGCGATCCGGGCCGGGGAGCGGCTGCGGTTCGACTACACCAGCCACGACCGGGCGGCGAGCCGCCGCGACGTCGAGCCGCACCGGCTGGTCAGCTGGGGCCGGCGCTGGTACCTCGTCGCCTGGGACACCACGCGGGACGACTGGCGCACCTTCCGCGTCGACCGGATGACACCGCGGGTGCCGAACGGCCCGCGCTTCGCGCCGCGTGAACCGCCGGAGGGTGACGTCGCGCAGTTCGTGCAGCGCAGCGCGGGCGCGGCGACCTGGCGGTTCCACGCCAAGGTGCGGCTGCACGCCTCGGCCGAGCACGTACGGGCCCGGCTCCCGCTGGCCGTCGAGGTGACGTCCGAGGCGCCCGACCGCTGCGTCGCGGAGGTCGGGTCCGACAACGCGCAGATGCTCGCGCTGTACCTCGGGCTGCTCGAAGTGGACTTCGAGGTGCTCGACGCCCCGGAGCTGGCCGCGGAACTGGCGAAGACGGGCGAGCGGTTCCTGCGGGCTAGCGCAGGGAGTTCGCCAGCTCCTCGATGATGGTCATCTGCTCCTGCATGCCGACCTCCATGCCGGACTCGAGGATGACGTCCCGCAGTTCCTTGCTCGTCGTCTGCGTCAGCAGGTGCACCACCGTGCGATCACCGTCGAGGGCCGTGAACGTGACGGTGTCGACCGGCACATCGGCTTCGGGCAACGGGTCCGCACCCTCGAACACCACGGTGTAGACGATCTTCTCGTCCGGCACGACTTCGCGGTACTCACCGTGGAACGCGACTTCGAAACCCGGGTTCGCCCGGATCACGTAACGCCAGCGCCCGCCGGGCCGCAGGTCCAGCTCGACGTCCGTGGTCGTGCCGCGGTGGCCGGCCCACCAGCGCTTCACGAGCTCCGGTGTGGTCCACGCGCGGTAGACCAGGTGTCTCGGGGCGGTGAATTCGCGCGTGATCAGGATCTGTTCGTCGGTCGGCAGGGTGATCTTCGCACTGCTCGTCGCCACCATGTCAGCACTCCTGTTCCTTGAGGTCTTCGAGCACGTCGTCCAGCAGCTCGAAGCGTTCCGACCACGTCCGCTCGTAGTGCTTGACCCAGTCGTGGATGGGTTTCAGCGCGGCGCCGTTGAGCCGGTAGACGCGCTGGCGGCCTTCGTCGCGCACGTCCACCGCACCCACCTCCCGCAGCACCCGCAGGTGCTTCGACACCTGCGGCTGGGCCAGCCCGAGCGCGTCGACGAGGTCGCCGACCGACCGCTCACCGCCCCTCAGGACGTCGAGGATCTGCCGCCGCCGGGGTTCGGCGACCGCGTTGAACGTGTCCGTCGTTGTTGCCGCTCGTGCCACGCGCCCATCATATTCCCATATGGGTATGCGTCAAGTCCTGCATCCTGGGCACGCTGGGCTCGCGTCGCGGCATCTGCCACGATCGGTCCATGACGCCGGGGGCCGACGGTCCACAGAGGACGGACGCACGCGGCGCCCGGCGCAGTGCGAGCGCGAGTGCCGTGCTGCGCGCGGTGCTCGACGCAGGGCCGATCGCGCGCAGCACCATCGCGCGGCGGACGAGGCTGTCCGCGGCCGCGGTCACCGGGCACACCGCCGACCTGGCGCGCCTCGGGTTGCTGCGCGAGCTTTCCGGCGCCGAACCACGCCGCGGGGTCGGGCGGCCGCACGTGCCGGTCGACCTCGACACCGGACGCCATGTTGTCGGCGCGCTGCACCTGGCCGTGCACCACGCGACGGTCGCGCTGCTCGACCTGCGCGGGAACGTCCTGGTGCAGCACGAAGAACCGCACGACGGCCTGGCCGCCGAAGACCTGCTCGCACGCGCCGCGGAGATCCTCGACGACTTGCTGCTCGGGCACGCGCCGGACCGCGAGCCGCTCGGCCTCGGTGTCGCCACCGGCGGCTGGGTCGACCGCGAGTCGGGCACCGTGGTCGAACACCCGTTGCTGGGCTGGCGCAACGTCCCGGTGCGCGACCTGCTGACCGAAAGCACCGGGCTGGCGGTGGAAGTGGACGGCCACGCGCGGGCGCTCGTCCACGCGGAACGGCTCTTCGGTCACCCCCGGGCCCGGGACAGTGTGGTGCAGCTGTTCGCCGGGAACGTCGTCGACGCCGCGTTCGCCACCGGCGACACGGTGCACCACGGGCCCCGCTCGGCCGCGGGCGCCGTGGCCCACCTGCCGGTCGACAACAGCACGGAGCCGTGCCGCTGCGGGCGCACCGGCTGCCTCGAAGCCACCGTCTCGGAAGGAACGCTCGCGCGCAAAGCCGCGGAAAGCGGCCTGATCGCGCGACCGGACTTCCCGGACCTGCTCACGCTCGCCGCCTCCGGCGAATCCGCGGCGGTGCGGGTGTTCCACGACCGCGCGCGGCTCATCGGCCAGGCCGCGGCCTTGCTGCTGGACGTGCTGAACCCGGACGTGCTCGTGGTGGTCGACCAGAGTGTAGCCCGCTTGCCCGGCTGCCTTCCCGCCATCCGGGACGAGGTCCGCACACGGTCCCGCGGCTGCGCCGATCCCGAGGAAACCGTTGTGGCGACAAGCTTCCCGGGCACCGAACTGGCGACGGCGGGTGGCGCGGTGCTGCTGGACGTGCTCTACGAAGATCCGCTCGGTCCGCTGCTGACGCGGTTGTCCCACGCTTCGTGAAGCGCCGCAGTTATTTCAGAAACTCGCAAAGTTGACCACCCTCGCCGGGGCTGCGAAGAATTGCCGTATCCCCACCGGCGAGCCCGCCGGCCGTTTCGGCCGGTGGCCGCGTCGTGCCGACTCCCGAGCCGAAAGAGCCCCGCCGTGAAGAAGATCCTGCCCCTCCTCGCCGTGGCCGCGGTGCTGCTGTCCGGCTGCGCGTCGGCGACGGCCACCGGTGCGCCCGGGCAACCCGAGAAACTCGAACTGCGCTACCAGGGCAGCGCGAACTCCGTGACCCTGCCCGAGCTCGCCGCGGACCTGGGCTACTTCGGCCCGGTCAAGCTGAAGTGGGTCGGCAACACGATCAGCGGCCCGCAGGACATCCAGTCCGCGGCCACCGACCAGACCGACTTCGGCGGCGCCTTCACCGGTGCGGTGGTCAAGCTCGTCGAAGCCGGGGCGCCGGTCAAGGCCGTCGTCAACTACTACGGCTCCGACGAAAAGGCCTTCATCGGCTTCTACACCAAAGAGGACAGTCCGATCCGGACCGCCCGCGACCTGATCGGCAAGAAGGTCGGCGTCAACACCGCCGGCGCGAACCTCGAAGCCGCGCTCGACACCTGGCTGAAGCGCCAGGGCCTCTCCGACGACGAGATCAAGCAGGTGCAGCTCGTCGTCATCCCGCCGGTGAACGCCGAGCAGGCGCTGCGCAACGGCCAGCTCGACGTCGCCGCGCTGCAGGGAATCCTGCAGGACCACGCTCTTGCCGCCGGCGGCGTGCGCTCGTTGTTCAGCGACGTGCAGGCGTTCGGCCCGTACAACGGCGGGCCGTACGTGCTGCGCACCGACTTCATCAAGAAGAACCCGGAGACCACGAAGATCTTCGTCTCCGCCGTGGCCCGCGCCATCGAGTGGGAGCGGACGACCCCGCGCGAGGAGGTGATCGCCCGGTTCACCCAGATCATCCAGGCCCGCGGCCGCAACGAGAACACCGACACCCTCAAGTACTGGAAGAGCGTCGGCGTCACCCACGGCGGTCTCATCTCCGACCAGGACTACACACTGTGGGAGCCGTGGCTGAAGCAGCAGGACTACATCAAGGGCGATCGGATCACCACCGGGAAGCTCTACACCAACGAGTTCAACCCCTACCGCGACGGCGCGCCGGCGGCGGCGAAGTGACCGCCAAGATCAGCCTCCGCTCGGTGACCAAGACCTTCGGCGAGCTCACCGCGCTCGACGACGTCTCGCTCGACGTCGCCGAAGGCACGTTCCTGTCCCTCGTCGGGCCGAGCGGCTCCGGCAAGTCGACGCTGCTCGACCTCCTGGGCGGGCTCGCCACCCCGACGTCCGGTGAAGTCCTCATCAACGGCGAGCCGGTGCGTGGCCCCGGTCTCGACCGCGGCGTCGTGTTCCAGCAGTACGCGCTGTTCCCGTGGCGCACCGCTCGTGCCAACGTCGAGTTCGGGCTCGAAGGCGGGCCGCTCGGGAAGCGGGAACGGACCGAGCGAGCCCGCGAATACCTCGCCCTGGTCGGGCTTTCCGGCTTCGAGGACCGCTACCCGCACGAGCTGTCGGGCGGGATGAAGCAACGGGTCGCGATCGCCCGCAGCCTCGCCTACGACCCGGGCGTGCTGCTGATGGACGAGCCGTTCGCCGCCCTCGACGCCCAGACCCGCGAGCAGTTGCAGGACGAGCTGCTGCGGATCTGGCGCCGGACAGGCAAGACGATCGTGTTCATCACCCACGGCATCGACGAAGCCGTCTACCTCGGGCAGCAGGTGGCCGTGCTGACGTCGCGGCCCGGTCGGCTCAAGGCCGTCGTCGACGTCGAGCTCGGCGACCGTGCCGACAGCGCCGGGGACGTCCGCTCCGACCCGGCGTTCGGGCGGCAGCGCCACCGGCTCTGGGAACTGCTGCACGACGAGGTCCGCAAGGCGGCCGAACACGAACGGAGCGCGGTCGGATGACCACCACCCTCGAAGCGCCGTCCGTCCACACCGGACCCCCGCCCGAGCCGCCCCGGCCGCGGCGGTTCACGAAGAAGCTCACCCGCGCGGTGCACGGCTCGGCCGCGGTCGTGCTGTTCGTGGCGCTCTGGGAGCTGCTCCCCCGGTTCGTCCTCGACGAGGGCACGCGGACCTTCCTGCCGCCGCTGTCGGAAGACCTGCAGGCCCTCTGGGAGCTGACGCTCGACGGCCAGCTCGCCGAGCACCTGCTGGCCAGCGTCGGCCGGTCGGCCGCCGGCTTCGCGATCGCCGTGGTGGTCGCGGTGCCGCTCGGGCTGCTGATCGGCTGGTACCGGCCGGTGGCGCGGTTCCTGCAGCCACTGCTGGAGCTGGCCCGCGACACCGCCGCGCTGGCGCTGCTGCCGGTCTTCACGCTGCTGCTGGGCATCGGCGAGCTGTCGAAGGTCACCCTGGTCGTCTACGCCTGCGTGTGGCCGGTGCTGCTCAACACGATCGCCGGGGTCAACACCGTGGACCCGCTGCTGGTCAAGGCCGCACGCTCGCTCGGCCTGGCCAGTCCGCGGCTGTTCCGGAAGGTGATCCTGCCGTCGGCGGTGCCGACGGTGTTCACCGGCATCCGGATGGCGGCGTCGTACTCGATCCTGGTGCTGGTGGCCGCGGAGATGGTCGGCGCGAAGGCCGGCCTCGGCTACCTGATCAACACCAGCCAGGTGAACTTCCAGATCCAGCAGATGTACGCCGGGATCATCGCGGTCTCGGTGCTCGGAGTGCTCGTCAACCAGGGCTTCGTCGTCCTCGAACGGCGGTTCTCGACCTGGCGCCCCAAGGAGAAGCCATGATGCACCTCAACGCGTTCGTGATGCCGAACGGCCACCACGAGGCCGCCTGGCGGCACCCGTCGACCGACCCGCACCGGGCCCGGACGCTCCAGCACTACGTCGACATCGCCCGCACGGCCGAGCGCGGCAAGCTGGACTCGCTGTTCCTCGCCGACGGCGTCGCGCTGTGGGGCAACGTGAAGCACAACTCCCACAGCCACTTCGAACCTTTGACACTGCTCTCGGCGCTCGCCGCCTCGACGGTCCACATCGGACTGATCGCGACCGCGTCGACGACCTACAACGAGCCCTACCACCTGGCGCGCAAGTTCGCCTCGCTCGACCACCTCTCCGGCGGCCGCGCGGGCTGGAACATCGTCACCTCGGCGGGCATCGACGAGGCCCGCAACTTCAACCTGGCCAAGCGGCCGGCGCACGCGGCGCGCTACGACCGGGCGGAGGAGTTCGTCGAGGTGGTCAAGAAGCTGTGGGACAGCTGGGAAGACGACGCGGCGCTGGTCGACCGGGCGAGCGGGGTCTACGCCGACACCGACCGGATCCGGCCGATCGAGCACGACGGTGCGCACTTCCAGGTCCGCGGGCCGCTGAACATCGAACGCCCACCCCAGGGCCACCCGCTGCTCGTGCAGGCCGGGTCGTCCGAAACCGGCAAGGAGTACGCCGCCCGGCACGCCGAAGCCGTGTTCACCGCGCAGCAGACCTTCGCCGAGGGCAAGGCGTTCTACGACGACGTCAAAGGCAGGCTCGCCCGCTACGGCCGCTCGCCGGACGAGCTCAAGATCCTGCCCGGCATCTCGCCGATCCTCGGCCGCACCGAAGCCGAGGCCCGCGAGCGCGAGGCCGAGCTGAACGCGCTGATCACCCCGGACTACGGGCTGCGGCAGCTGTCGAAGATGCTCGACCACGACGTCACCGGCTACCCGCTGGACGGTCCCCTGCCGGACGTCGGCAGCTTCACCGAGGGCGGCCAGAGCCGGTTCGAGCTTGTTGTCGGCCTGGCCCGGCGCGAGGACCTGACCATCCGGCAACTCCTGGAAAGGCTGGCCGGCGGGCGCGGGCACCGCGTCTTCGCCGGCACCCCGGTCCAGGTCGCCGACGAGCTGGAGGCCTGGTTCACCGGCGGCGCCGCGGACGGCTTCAACGTCATGCCACCGACCCTGCCGGGCGGGCTCGACGACTTCGTCGACCTCGTTGTCCCCGAGCTGCAACGGCGCGGGCTGTTCCGCACCGAATACACCGGCACCACCTTGCGCGAGCACTACGGCCTCGCGCGTCCCGTCCACCGCACCCGAGTGAAGGAGCCCGCATGACCACGATCAGCACCGACGTCCGCAAGATCACCGGCCGGATCGGCGCCGAGATCGTCGGCGTCGACCCCGCCGGCGATCTGGACGCCACGCAGGTGGCGTTCCTGGCCGACGCGCTGCACGAGCACAAGGCGCTCGTGTTCCGGAACGTCGAGCTGGACGACGAAGGACAGCAGCGGTTCGCCGCGCGCTTCGGCGAACTGACCAAGGCCCACCCGACGGTGCCCGCCGTCGAAGGCGCGCCCACGATCCTGCCGGTCGACAGCGAGCAGGGCCGCGCCAACCACTGGCACACCGACGTCACCTTCGTGCTCAACCCGCCGAAGGCCAGCACCCTGCGCAGCCTCGTGGTGCCGCCGTACGGCGGAGAGACGCTGATCGCGAACTCCGCGGCGGCCTACCGCGACCTGCCGGAGCCGTTGCGGGCGTTCGCCGACACGCTGCGCGCGGTGCACACCAACGACTACGACTACGTCCAGCCGCCGGAAACGGTGGACGAGAAGGAAAAGACGCGGCGCGCCCAGTTCGTCTCGCGCAAGTACCGGACCGTGCACCCGGTGGTGCGGGTGCACCCGGTCACCGGCGAGCGCGGGCTGTACATCGGCGGGTTCGCCCAGCGGATCGAAGGGCTGTCGGCCGGCGAGTCCCGTGATCTGCTGCGGCTGCTGCAGTCCTACGTCACGCGGCCGGAGAACGTCGTGCGGGTGCCGTGGGAGCCGAACCAGCTGGTGCTGTTCGACAACCGGATCACCCAGCACTACGCGATCGACAACTACGACGGCCTGCCCCGCCGCCTCAACCGGGTGACGGTGGCCGGCGACATCCCGGTCGGCATCGACGGCCGGGCGAGCGAATCCCTCGAGGGCGACGCTTCGCACTACACGTCGGTGGCGTGAGCCGGGAGCGGAACGGGCGCGCTCAGCGCTCGTTCCGCTCCAGCTCGCGGAAGTAGTCCCAGGCCCGGCTGACCAGCGCCGGGTGCGTCCGCAGGTCGATCGCCGTGCGGGCCAGCGCCGCCGCCGAAGCCAGCATCACCGACCGGCCGCGCGGGCTCGCCGACGCGGCCGCGAACTCTTCCGTGTGCACCGCGTACTCCTCCGCCGTGATCGCCACGAACGGGTGGATCGCCGGGACGCGGACGCTGACGTCCCCGATGTCGGACGAGCCCAGGTACACCCCCGGCGCCGGCGGTGTCGCGTGGATCCCGCACGCCGCAAGGTGCTCGGTGAACCGCTCGGACAGCACCGGGTTGTCGCGGAAGTGCGCGAACCCGCGCCCGAGGCGTTCGACGTCGACCTTCGTGCCGGTCGCGAGCGCCGCACCTTGGGCGCAGGTTCCGACGTCCTCGGCCAGGCGGTCCAGCGCCGCGGTGGTCAGCGCGCGCAGCCCGAACCGGCCTTCGGCGTGGTCGGGGACGATGTTCGTCGCCTCACCGCCCTCGGTGATGATGCCCTGGACGTGGGAACTCGCGGGCAGCCGCTGGCGCAGGGCCGAGACCGCGCCGAACGCCTGGATCAGCGCGGCGAGGGCGTCGACCCCCTGCTCGGGGTTGCCGGTCGGGTGAGCCGCACGGCCGTGGAAGGTCACCTTCAGCTCGACCTGCGCGGTCAGCGGGGCCCAGGACCACGAGTGGACACCGGGGTGGACCGTCAGGGCCGCGTCGACATCGTCGAAGACGCCGGCTTCGGCGAGGGCGACCTTGCCACCCCCGCGTTCCTCGGCGGGACAGCCGATGGCGAGCAGCGACCCCGGGCTGTCCGCCAGGACCTCCTTGGCGGCCAGCGCGGCACCGAGCCCGGCCGCGGCGATCAGATTGTGCCCGCAGGCGTGCCCCAGGCCGGGCAGGGCGTCGTACTCCAGCAGCAGCGCGACGCACGGCCGTCCGGCGCCCGACCGCGCGACGAACGCCGTGGACAGTCCGGCAACCCCGGTTTCCACTTCGAAGCCGTCCGCGGTCAGCTCCCGGGTCAGGCAGTCCGCGGCGGCGTGCTCCTCATAGGACAGTTCCGGCCGTTCGTGCAGCGCCGTGGCCACGGCCCACAGCCGGTCGTCCAGCTGCTCGATGCGCTCGTCGGCCCGCTCGTGCCGCTCTTCGTGCCACTCCATGCCCACCGGAATACCCCCACCCCGCACGCTCCTACCCTCCGAAGTGTTCCACACGGAGCGCGCTGGGCCTCAGGCTTTGGCACTCCGGAGTTTCAACGGGTTCGTGGGCGCGCCCGACCGGGCGTCGATCATCCGCTGCCCGAGCTCCTGCAGCTGCTTGCGGCCCATCGCCGAGCGGACCTCCGGGAACCACTCGTCCTCTTCCTCCGCCACGTGGTGGCGGACGTTCTCGGTGAGGACGGTGACCTTCGCGTCGAACGTCTCGTCCTGGGCGTCGAGGTCGAGCAGCTCCGAGAGCATCCACACCACGACGTGGTGCTCCTCCACGCTTTCGAGGACGTGGTCCTTCGTCTCCGGCACGGCTGCCCGCGCGGCCGGGTAGAAGATCTCCTCTTCGATGTAGGCGTGGACGGTCAGCTCTTCGATGATCGAGTCGGCGAGCCGGCGCTTTTGCCGGTACGCCTTGTCCTCCGCATTTTCGAACTCCTTGAACAGTTTCTCCACGGTCTTGTGATCGTTCTTGAGCAGCACTATCGCATCGGTCGACATGCCGGGCGGGATACCCCGTCGCGGGCTGCGGAAACGCCGTTTGCGCGCTCCACCCCGCGGGTATTCCGGAAGCTCCCCCACCCCCAGGAGAACCCCGGTGAACGAACCAACCGGTGACGTGCTGACGTTCGGCATCGAAGAGGAGTTCTTCGTCGTCGACCGCCGCGGCCACCTTTCGCAGGCGGGCGACGACGTCGTCGACGCCGCGGAAGCCACTGCGGACGATCAGGGCGACCTGCAGCACGAGCTGACCCGGTCGCAGGCCGAGGCCGCCACCGACGTCTGCCGGACCCACACCGAGGCACTGCGGCAGCTTCGCTCGATGCGCGGGGATCTGGCGGGCGCCGCGCGCCGGCGCGGGCTTCGGTTGCTGCCCGCCGCGGCGCCGCTGCTGGCCCCGGAGCGGCTGCCGATCATCACGCCCAACCCGCGTTACGAGCGGATGGCCGAGCACTTCGGCGCCACCGCGAGGACTTCGCACACCTGCGGGTGTCACGTGCACGTCGCGATCCCCGACAAGGAGAGCGGCATCCAGGTGCTCGGCCACCTCCGGCCGTGGCTGCCGGCGCTGCTCACCATCACCGCGAACTCGGCGATCGCCGACGGGTACGACACCGGCTACAGCAGCTGGCGCTACCAGCAGTGGAGCCGGTGGCCTTCGGCCGGTCCGCCGCCGCGGTTCGCCTCTTTGGACGAATACGAGAGCATCGTCGACGGCTGGCTGCGCGCCGGGTCGATCCTCGACCGCGCGATGATCTACTGGGACGTCCGGCTCTCGGAGAAACAGCCGACGCTCGAGTTCCGCATCGCCGACGTCGCCGCGACACCGGAAGAAGCCGTCCTGCTGGGAGTGCTGGCGCGCGGCCTGGTCGCGACCGCGCTGGCCGAGGACGCTCCCCCACCGGAACTGTCCAACGAGGTGCTGCGCGCCCAGCTCTGGCGGGCGTCGCGGGAAGGCGCCACCGGCTGCTGCCCGCACCCGGACAGCGGGGACCTGGTGCCGACGAAGGCGGTGCTCGAGGACCTGATCACCTTGACGGCGCCCGCGCTGGAGGCGGCGGGCGACCTGGAGTTCGCGCGGGAGGGGACGACGCGGCTGGTCTCGGAGGGCGGCGGGGCGGACCGCCAGCGGCGCCGCTTCGCGGAACGGAGCCGCCCGGAAGACGTCGTCGACCTGCTCACCGGCAGCGGTTAGCGCAGGCGCCGGCCTTCGAGCCGGTCGAGCAGTTCGAGCGCGCGCCCGGCGGCGCAGGACCGCCCGGGATCGACCACGAGGTGGACGCCGGCGGCCTCGGCCTGCTCGTGGGCCCGCAGCAGCACGCGGATGCCCGCGGCGCCGAGGAACCGGACTTCGCCGAGGTCGACCCGCAACACGCCGGGGGCGGCCCGCACGTGCTCGTCCAGGGCGGCGGCCAGGTCCGGCGCCGTGCAGAGGTCGATGTCCCCGGCGACTTCGACGACGATCGCGTCGGCCGTCTTCCAGCGGATCCGGCTGTGCAGGTCACCGTCCGCCGGCGCGCGCGGCGAAGGCAGCCGGTGCGTCCGCTGCGGATCGGCGCGCGGACGCTCGTAAGTCGTCATGGCTGCGAAGTACCCCGGCCATGATCATCGCGAAACACGCCCCGGTCCGGACGTGTTTCCGCGGCCGGACCGGGTAACCCGCGGCGGCGCCCGCCCGGAAGGAGCCCGCCCGTGTCCGACGGCCCGCCCACGATGGGCGTCGAAGAGGAGTTCCTCCTCGTGCATCCCCGCACCGGGCACACGTCGCCGTGCGCCGAACCGGTGCTGGCCCGGTACCACCACCACGGCACGCTGCCCGACGGTGCGCAGGTGCACCGCGAACTGCGGCTCACGCAGCTCGAGGCGGCCAGCGGCGTCTGCACCACCGCCGGCGAACTGCGCGACCACCTGGCAGCGGCCCGGCGCGTGCTGGCCGCCGCCGCGGCGGCGGAGGACTGCGCGCTCCTGGCCACCGGCACGCCGATCGGGCCCGGCACGGCGACCACACTGGCGGCGAGCACCGGCCGGTACGCCGAAATCGACGCCGCCTACGGCGCAGTGGTCGCGGACTACGAGGCCTGCGGCTGCCACGTCCACGTCGGGGTCGAGGACCGCGACACCGCGGTCGCGGTGGTCAACCACGTCGGCCGCTGGCTGCCCACGCTGCTCGCCCTGTCGGCCAACTCGCCGTTCGACCACGGCCGCGACACCGGTTATCACAGCTGGCGGACGGTTTTGCAGTCCCGGTTCCCGGGCGGCGGTCTCACGCCGCATTTCCGGGGGTACGACGAATTCCGCCGGACGGTCGGCACCCTCGTGGAGTGCGGGACTCTGGTCGACCCGAACCAGACGTTCTGGCTCGCCCGCCCGTCCGGCCGGTTCCCGACGGTGGAGTTCCGCGTCGCCGACACCGCTCTCACCGTCGACCACGCCGTGCTGCAGGCACTTTTGAGCCGGGCACTGGTGAGCCGGGCCCTGGAAGACCTTTCTCGGGGGCATGAGGCCGCACCGCTGTCGCCGCAGGTCGCGGCGGCGGCGTTGTGGACCGCGTCGCGCCACGGCCTCACCGACCGGCTCGTGGACCCGGTGGAAGAGACGCGGCGGCCCGCGTGGTCGCTGGTCGAAGCGCTGCTGGCGCAGGTCCGGACAGCACTGGAGGCGAATGGTGACCTGGCCGAAGTCCAGGACCTCGTTGCGGCCGT
The DNA here is from genome assembly GCF_044453095.1 of Amycolatopsis sp. NPDC051758. Taxonomy (NCBI): domain Bacteria; kingdom Bacillati; phylum Actinomycetota; class Actinomycetes; order Pseudonocardiales; family Pseudonocardiaceae; genus Amycolatopsis; species Amycolatopsis sp. NPDC051758. The sequence continues at coordinate 413,927 of NZ_JBITCJ010000002.1, forward strand.
GCGCGCGGACGGCACCGGTTCGGCGCACCAGCGTGCCGTCGCCGGACGCGGGATCCCGGCGGCCGTGCGGTGGTTGACCGCACGGACGGTGCCGGCGGGGCATGGAACGCAGCTCACGGGGTAGCCCGGGGCCATGACGACCTTCACCGCCACCACCACGCTGCCGGCCGCTCGCGGCCCCCTGTCGGAGTCCGTGCTCGGCACGCTGCTGCGCGAACAACCGCGAGCGGACCTCGGTTTTGCCGTCCTGGCCGACACCGACCCGCTCGGCGACGACCTCCAGCTCGCCCTGCACCTGTGTTACGAACTGCACTACCAGGGCCTGCCAGGGGTCTCGGACGAATGGGAGTGGGACCCGGAGCTGCTGCGCCTGCGCGGCGTGCTGGAGGCGAGATTCCTGGCCGCGCTGCGCGAAAACGTCGCGGGCGGCGACGACGTCACCGCCGAGCTCGACGCTCTGCTCGTCGAACCGCTGGACGCCGACGGACTCTCACACTTCCTGCGCGACCACGGCGAGTGGCAGCACGTGCTGGAGCTGTTCACCCACCGGTCGGTGTACCACCACAAGGAGGCCGACCCGCACGCGTGGGTGATCCCGCGGCTGCGCGGCCGGGCCAAGGCCGCGCTGGTGGCGGTGGAGTTCGACGAGTTCGGCGCCGGCCGCGCGGAGTTGATGCATTCCCGCCTCTACACGGACCTGCTCCGCGCGGCCGAGCTGCCGGACGGCTACCTGGAGCTGATCGACCACGTCCCGGGGTCGATGCTGGCGGTGGTCAACATGATGTCGCTGTTCGGCCTGCACCGGTCCCTGCGGGGCGCGCTGTGCGGCCACTTCGCGGCAACGGAGATCACGACGGGGCCGTCGGCCCACCGGATCGACCAAGCCCTGCAGCGGCTGGGCGCGCCCGAGGCGTGCCGGTACTTCTACACGGAACACATCGAGGCGGACGCGGTCCACGAACAGGTGATGCGGCACGACGTGCTCGGCGACCTGCTGGAGCACGAGCCGGAACTGGCCGCTGACGTGGTGTTCGGCCTCCAGGCGACGGAGTTCCTGGAGGGCCGCTTCGGTGCGCACCTGCTGAGCAGCTGGCGGGCCGGGCGGTCTTCGCTGCGTCAGCCGCTCTCACTCGGCTGAGCCCGCACCCGCCGCCGGTGACTGGTGTCGCAGAACGGGAAGCGCTTGCTCCGCCGGCACGCGCACACCGCCACCACGAACCGGTCGGACGTCACCACCTCGCCCTCCGGCGTGCACAGCTCGACCGGTCCTTCGACGAGGACCGGGCCACCCGGCACGACCGTCACGCGGCGCGGGTGTCGCTCGGTCGGGGCCGGCGCTTCCGTCGGTTCGCCTTGGCTCGCGCGAACGGGTTCCGCCAACGCGGTCATCTTGGTCTCCTTCACCTTCACCGCGGTGCCGGCGTCCCCGCCGGCGGACGTCCGCGTCGCACCGGGCTACCCGGCGAAGATCGGCGCAAACACCGCCGGTTGAACCGTCCGGGGCCGGGTATCCGGTCCGGATAGGACACCGGAGGGAGACGCCGAGATGACGTCCGAGGACCGCACGCAACACCCGGCCGAGCCGGCCCACGGCGACGACCCGCACGGCGACACTTCGGAGGAGCAGCGCGAGACGCTCCGGGGCGAGCAGGGCACGTCGAGCGGCGACCAGCACGACGACAGCGACCCGCAGTCGGGCTGACGAGCTCAGGAAGCCGGCTTGACTTCCTCCATCATCAGCAGCGCCCCGACACTCTCCCCGCTCGCGCTGCGCAGCGCAGCGCACAGCAGCCGGACCACGACGGCGCGGCCCCGGCGGTTGATGGCGTCCAGGGTCAGCTCGGTCTCGGATCCGGCGTCGGCCAGCGCGTCGCGGACCACCGGCCGCAGCTCGGTGAGCGGCAGGCCGATGTCCAGGTTGAGCAGGTGGGTGCCTTCGGCCTCTTCACGGCGGACGCCCCACAGTTCTTCGGCCCCGCGGTTCCAGGCCTTCACCCGCATTTCGGAGTCGATCACGACGAGCCCGGCCTGGATCGAGGTGAGCACCGACTCCAGGAAGTCGTTGAGCTGGTCGAGCTCGAGACTGCGGTCGCGCAGCGTGTCGTTGATCGTCTGCAGCTCGTCGTTGGTGGAGTGGAGCTCCTCGTTCATGGTCTCGAGCTCTTCGTTGGTGGACTGGAGCTCCTCGTTGGTCGTCTCCAGCTCCTCGACCGTGGACTGGAGCTCCTCGTTCGTGGTCTCCAGCTCCTCGTTGGTCGACTGCAGCTCCTCGTACGCCGATTCGAGCTGCCGGTTGGCGTGCTCGAGCTCGGTGAGCAGCAACCGCGCCCAGCTGACGTCGTGGAACACCACCGACACGCCGATGAGGCTCTTCTCCTTGCCCAGCAAGGGGTTGATGTGCACCTCGTACCAGACCGGGTCGCCGCCGCGGCGCCATTCGACGTCCTTGATGCGCAGCGAGCGGCGCTCCAGCCGGGCCTGCTCGACGTACGGCCGCAGCGCGACCGGGCGGTAGGAGACGTCGAGGTCCCACAGCTTCCGCCCGATGTCGCGTTCGGACAGTCCGAACGCGATCTCGGCCTGCTGGTTGATCAGCGCCGTCACCTCGTCGCCGGTCACCACGATCTGCGCGACCGGGCTGGCGGAAAACGCCTGCTCGCGCATCTGCTCCAGGCCCGAGACGTCGGCCGGCTTGCGCGGCGGGTACCCCTGGGCGAGGAAGTGGTTGTAGGCCACCGGTGAGTTGGCCACCTTGCGGAACACCCGCCGCTTGAGGTCGAGCGGCTCGAAGATGCGCGTGTGGCTGAGCAGCATCTCGGCCTTGCCGAGGAACATCATGCCCCGCGGCGCGAGCGCGAAGTGGAACCGCTCGAGGATCTTCGTCTGGGTGTCGGCGTTGAAGTACATCAGCGTGTTCCGGCACACCAGCAGGTCGATCCGCGAGATGGGGGCGTCCTGCACGAGGTCGTTGCGGCCGAAGATGACCGAGCGGCGCAGGTCCTTGCGGAAGCTGTACCGGCTGCCCTGCTGCTCGAAGTACTCCTCCAGCTTGGCCTCGGGCACCCCTTCGAGCTCGGCCGGCGTGTAGGCGGCGTGCCGCGCCTGGGTGAGCGCCTCTTCGTCGACATCGGTGGCGTAGATCTTGACCCGTTGCCGGAACGCTTCGACGCCGATCGCGTCGGCGAAGGCCATCGCGAGGCTGTAGGCCTCCTGACCGGCCGCGCACCCCGCGCTCCACACCCGGATCGGCTCTTCGGGGCTGCGTTCGGCCAGCAGCGCGGGGATCACTTCGTTCCGCAGGTGATCCCAGGCGTCGGGGTCGCGGAAGAACCCGGTGACGTTGATGAGGATCGTGTTGAACAGCGCGACGAACTCGTCCGCGTTGACCTGGAGCTGGTCGATGTAGTCGCCGTAACTCTCGGCGCCGACCTGGTTCATCCGCCGCTGGACCCGCCGCATGAGGCTGGTCCGCTTGTAGCCGGTGAAGTCGAAACCCCGGGACTCCTTGAGGTAGGCGAGCACCGATTCGAACTCGTCGTCGGCTTCCGGCCGGTCATCCGTCACGCCGGACACGCTACGCGGTCGAAACCGGGCGCAATCGGCCCCTCTTGGTCAGCACCGCCCACACGACCTTGCCGCCCGAAGCGGACCGGCTGCAGCCCCACACCCGCGCCACCTGGGCGACCAGCATCAGCCCGAGGCCGGAGTCCCCGCCGGGGACCCGCTCGCGCAGCACGGCCGGGTGCGGGTCGTCGTCACCCACCGCGACCGTGAAGACCTGCCGGCGCAGCTCCAGCCGCAGCCGTGGGGTGCAGGTCGTGTGCCGGAGGGTGTTCTCGACCAGTTCCGTGGCGACGATCAGCGCGTCGTGGGTGTGTTCCGGGATCCCCCACTCCGCGCAGACGCGGAGGACGAACTGCCGGGCCAGCGCCGACGCGCCCTCGGGGGCGACCAGCAGCTGGACCGCCCGGCGGCGGGGCGGGTGGTCGCGTTCGCGGTCGGCCGTGCCGACGTCGGCGTGCACCGCCACGAAGCGGTCGATGGACTGGCGCGCCAGCATCGCGAGGTGCTCCGGCCGGGTGGCGACGAGCGTGAACGGGATGCCGGGCCAGTCGCCGATCCGGGTGGCGACGACCGAAAACACACTCGCGAAGGTGTCTTCGGCGACGGCGAGCCCGTCGATGTCGGCGATCATGCTTTCGGGCGAGTCGGTGGCCACTTTGAGCAGGTTGTCCCGCAGGCCGGGGTAACTGGCGAGGTCGAGGCGCCCGGTCACCGCCACGACGGTCGATCCGACGTCCTCGTTCGGGACCAGGCGCACGCCGGCGCCTTCGCGGCTCACGACGCCGACCCGGGCTCGGGGTGCTGCGCCAGCAGGAACCGGCGAAGCGTCTCGGCCGCCGTCACACACTCCCGCGCGGTGGTCTCGTACCGTCCGGTCAGCCCGACCGTGCCGCGGAGTCCCACGTCCCGCTGCATCCGCCGGGCCAATGCGGCCTTCTCGTCGAGGGAGCGCAGCGCCGTCCACAGGGCCCGCTCGAACTCGAGGTCGTGCGCGCCGAGCAGAGCTTCGGCCGACCAGGCGTGCCCGATCCGGCAGCGGTAGTGCCCGCCACGCCGGCCGACTTCCAGCAGCGCGCCGCCGCAGTCCGGGCACATGTGGCCGGACACGGGTGTCGTCTCGCCCGGGGTGACTGCGTCCGCGCGGACGCCGTCTCGCGCGATCCGGTCCTCCAGCAGGAGGGCCGGGGACGGCCCGGCCGCCGGACCCGGCTCCACCGGGGTGCGGACCAGCTGGTTCAGCACACCGCCGAGCACGCCCACGGGGTAGACGTGCTCGGTCGACGTGCGGGCGATGGCGTTCTCGGGCATCCCCGGGTAAAGCGCGTCGGCCGGGTCCTGGACCATCGCCACGCCGCCCCGCTCGACGATCGAACAGAGCCCGGCGGAGCCGTCGTCGAGGGCCCCGGAGAGGACGACGCCGATCGCCGAAGGACCCGCGGTGACCGCCGCGGAGCGGAAGGTGGCGTTGATGGCCGGCCGGTGGCCGTTCTCGGTCGGCCCGCGGCTGAGGACCAAGGTGTCTTCGCCGAGCAGCAGGTGGTGGTCGGGCGGGGCCACGTGGATCGTGCCCTTGGCCGGCCGTTCGCCGTGTGCCGCGTGCACCGCGGGCAGCGCGCCGGCCCGGCTCAGGATCTGCGGCAGGGCGCTCGACGCGCCGGGCGCCAGGTGCATGACGACGAGGACGGCGGCCGGGAAGTCGGCGGGCAGCGCCCGGACCAGCTCGCGAAGTGCTTCGACCCCGCCAGCGGAGGCGCCGACCACCACCACGTCGCGGTGGAGGGGCACGGCGAACACCTCCTCACCCGCTCACGGTAGCCCCCTCACCAACGCGGGGTAACCGGGACGGGTGGATCGAAACCCGGTGGTCACCCGGCGTCGAACTCGAACAGTTCGGCGTGCGACTGCGAGTGCCGCGGGTTGATCTCCAGCAGGCCACCTGACCCGAGTCCGGGTCGCAGAAGATCTCGATTGGGCAGGCCGTACCGGGCGCACAGGATCGGGACGAGCGCCGCGCCCGGGAAGTCCAGTAGCCGACGATCGCGGTGATGTCGCCCGGGCTGCAGCACTTCGGGGTCAGCAGGCCGTGGAAGCGGTGGTTCTCCTCGTCCAGGTCGAACCGGACCGGACGGCCGTTTGCCGGGCCCGAAAGCGGGAACACCGCCGCCATGACAGCGCTGCCCGAACCGCTCTCGCTCTGGGTCGACACCGCACCCGCCCCGGACCGCACCGGTGTGCCGGTGCCGGAGTCGGCCGACGTCGCGGTGCTCGGCGCGGGCATCGCCGGGCTCACCACCGCGCTGCTGCTCGCCCAAGCCGGCCGGTCGGTCGTCGTGCTGGAGGCCGAGCGGGTCGCCGCCGGCGTTTCCGGCCACACCACCGCGAAGGTCAGCGCCCAGCACGGCGCCAAGTACGCGCACCTGACGTCCCGGCACGGCGCCGAAGCGGCGAAGACCTACGCCGACGTCCAGTCGGCCGCGGGCGAGTGGATCGCCGCGACGTCGGCGGAATTCGGCATCAGCTGCGGCTTCACGCGCGCCGACAACTTCGTCTACACCACGCGGGAGAGCAGCGTGGACTCGCTGAAGCGGGAGGCGGACGCCGCCGCCGCGGCCGGGCTGCCCGCGTCGTACGTCGAGGAGATCGCGCTCGACGTGCCCGCGCTCGGCGCCGTCCGGACCACCGGGCAGGCGCACTTCCACCCGCGCCGGTGGCTGCTCGGCCTGGCGGACGCAGTCGAACGCGCGGGCGGGACGATCGTCGAACACGCCCGCGCGACCGCGGTGAACGGGCAGACCGTCCGCACCTCCCGAGGCGACGTCGTGGCGGGCGAAGTCGTCGTCGCGACCCACTACCCGGTGCTCGACCGCGGCCTGTTCTTCGCCCGGCTCGAACCGATCCGCGACCTCGTCGTCGCCGGCCCCGCGGCCGGGAACGCCGCACCCGAAGGCATGTTCCTCGACGCCGACACCCACCACTCCGTCCGCGGCTACACCGAGCAGGGCACGCCGATGGTGATCGCCGGCGGTGAGCACTACCGCGTCGGAGCGCACGTCAACGTCGAACGCCGGTACCGGCGGCTCGCGGACTGGGCGGACGCGCACGCGAACCTGCACCGCGTCACCCACCGCTGGTCCGCCCACGACATGTCCACAGTGGACGGCGTGCCGTACGTCGGCCGGTACCTGCCGGGCACCGCGAACCTGTGGGTGGCCACCGGGTTCGGCCAGTGGGGCATGACCGGCGGCACGGCGGCCGGGCACCTCCTCGCCGCGCGGATCCTCGGCGAGCCGCACCCGGCCGCGGACCTGTTCGACCCCAACCGCTTCGACACGCGTTCGGTGCTCGGCGTGGCGCAGGACAACCTGACGGTGGCCCGGTACCTGATCGGCGACCACGTGGCCGCGCTGTGGCGGTCGGAGAAGCTCGACGACCTCCGGCCCGGCGACGCCGAGGTCGTCCGGGTCGGCGGGGAGCTCGTCGCGGCCCACCGCGACGAGGCCGGGCAGCTGCACACGGTCGGCGCGCACTGCACCCACCTCGGCTGCCTGGTGTCGTTCAACGACGCCGAGAAGACGTGGGACTGTCCTTGTCACGGCTCCCGGTTCGGCGTGGACGGCGAAGTGGTCCAAGGCCCGGCGGTGCGCCCGCTGCACCGCGGCCCCTGATCCGCTCCCCGCGTGGGGTAATCGTGGTTTCCGCTCCGCCCGGGCGGGTACCAGGCGGCGGTGGGACGCACCCGACTCCGGCGCAGTGAGCTGCGCGGCCCCGGCATCCGGCGGGTCCGCCGCGGCCGCGGCTTCTCGTACACGACGACCGACGGCGAACCCGTCACCGATCGTGAGCTCCTCGACCGGATCAAGGACCTGGTGATCCCGCCGGCCTGGCGGGACGTGTGGATCTGCCCGTACCCGAACGGGCACGTCCAGGCCGTCGGAACCGACGACGCCGGCCGGCGCCAGTACCTCTACCACGAGCAATGGCGCCAGGACCGCGACGAGGAGAAGCACGACCGCGTGCTGGCGATGGCCCGCCGGCTGCCGGCCTGGCGCAAGGCGGTCGAGGCCGACCTGACCGGGCGCGGGCTCACCCGGAAACGTGTTCTCGGGGCGGCGCTGCGCATGCTCGACCGGGGCATCTTCCGCACCGGCGGCGAGGAGTACGCGGAGGAGAACGGCACCCACGGCGTGGCGACGCTGCTGCGCGAGCACGCCGCGGTCCGCGGGGACGAGTGCCGGTTCTGCTACGTCGCCAAGGGCGGTCTCGACCGCGAGGTGGCGATCCGCGACCCCGCGCTGGCGAAGGTCGTGAAGTCCCTCTTGCGGAGTCGCGCGGACAGCGACCGGCTGCTGGTCTACCGCGTGGGCGGCGACTGGCACGACGTGCACGCGGCCGACATCAACGAGCGGTTCAAGGAGCTGGCCGGCGACGACTGCTCGGCCAAGGACCTGCGCACCTGGACCGCGACGGTGCTGGCGGCGGCCGCGTTCGCCGCGGCGGACCCGCCCGTGTCCGAAAGCGCACGCAAGCGCGCCGAAGCCCGGGTGATGCGGGAGGTGTCCCAGGCCCTCGGCAACACCCCGGCGGTGTGCCGTTCGTCCTATGTGGACCCGCGGCTGGTGGCGGCGTACCGGGACGAACGCACCATTTCGGCGGCACTGAACCGGGCGGGCCGGCTTGACGGCGACGACGCGCGAGCCGTGCTCGAAAAGGCGTGCGCGCGCCTGCTGGCCCGGTCGTGATCTCGACCCTGATCCCGCGCCGTGATTGAAGGTCACCCGGACGGGGAAGCCTGGGGTGTGCAGACGTCCCGCGACCAGCAGGGGGCACCGTGAGTGAACGGCGATCCATCCGAACGTGTACTGGTCCGCGCACCCGCTCGTCCGGGACCCTGAGAGTAATGGACCCCGAACCCTCCCCCGTGCGCTGGCGCGCGTCGATCGGCCTGGCCGTCGGCGGCGGTGGCCCGGTCTCGAGCATCGTCGAGTCCGAGCACGGCAGCGAGGGGTCCGCCCGCGAGTGGATCGAGCGCAAGCTCCCTCGCACCCGGTTCCCCGCCTGGATCCCGGCCGCCCGCCGGGCCGACGGTGTTGAGCTGTTCGGCCGGGTGGCCCGCGGCCACGTTGTCACCGGGCGGCTGGTGCCGACCTGGGAGTCGGATTCGGGCACCGCGGTGTGGCACGCCGACCGCTCCGGTGACCAGGTGCACTGGCACCGTTGCGCGGCCGAGAGCGACTGACCACGAGCGTCACGCCGCGCCGACGTCCTTGCGCAGCAGGCAGAACTCGTTGCCCTCCGGGTCCTGGAGCACCACCCATGGTTCGGTGCCGTCCTGACCGACGTCCGCCGGCCGGGCGCCGAGGGCCGTCAGCCGGGCCAGCTCCGTCTCCTGGTCACAGCCGACCGGGTTGACGTCCAGGTGCAGGGGCAGCTTGCCGCGCCGCGGGTCGTCCGACCGGCTCAGCACCAGCGTGATCGCTCCCTCGCCGAAGCGGCCGCCGGGCGGGCCCAGCTCCAGGTCCTCGCCGTCGCGGAGGATCACCTCGTACCCGAGCACCGCGCACCAGAATTCCGCGAGCCGGCCGGGGTCGCGGCAGTCCAGCACGAGTTCGGTGATCCGGCAGGCCATCGGCTCAGCTCCGTTCGCTTTCCTTCGCCACTTCCGCGGCTTCGTCGTCGTCCATCGCCTTTGTGTCGCGCGGCGGCAGGAACGGCTCTTCCTCCGCTTCCCGCCCCGCCTCGATCCCCCGGCCGCGGGCGAGCTCGGCGTCCAGCTCGGCGCCGAGCAGCACGGCGAGGTTCGAGATCCACAACCATACGAGGAACACGATCACACCCGCCAGCGAACCGTAGGTCTTGTTGTACGACCCGAAGTTGGCGACGTACAGCGCGAATCCGGCCGAAGCCAGCACCCACAGCACCACGGCCAGCAGCCCGCCCGGCGTCAGCCACTTGAAGCTCGGCTGCCGGACGTTCGGCCCCACCCAGTACAGCAGCGCGAACGCCAGGCTGACCAGTACCGCGATCACCGGCCACTTCGCGATCTCCCACACCAGGACCCCGGTCGACCCGAGCCCGATCAGGTCGCCGATCCGCCGGGCGACCGAGCCGGTCGCGACCACGCCGAGCGCGCACAGGGCCAGCAGCACGACGATGCCGACGGTCAGCAGCACCCGGATCGGCAGCACCTTCCACAGTGGACGGCCTTCCGGCATGCCGTAGATCGCGTTGCCGGCCCGCATGAACGCGCCGATGTAGCCGGACGCCGACCAGAGCGCGCCGAGCAGGCCGATGATCGCCAGCGGCCCGGCCAGGCTCCGGGAACCGGCCAGCTCCCGGATCGCGCCGACGATGATGTCCTTGCCCTGACCCGGGACCACCTGGTTGACGTTGTCGATCACCGTCTGGATCGCGCCCGGTCCGAGCAGGCCCAGGATCGCGGTGAGCACCACCATGCCGGGGAAGATCGACAGCACGCCGTAGTAGGTCAGTGCGGCGGCCCAGTCGGTCAAGTTGTCCCGGCCGAACTGTTTCACGGTGCGCTTGAGCACCGCCCACCACGACCGCCGGGACAGCTCTCCCGGTCCTTCGGGCTCCTTGTGTCGTCCGGCCACCGTCGCCACCTCCAGTTCGTCGCCGCGGGCATACCCCGTCCGCGACGGGGTACTCCTGCCTTGCCCGACGAGCAGGAGGAAACCGTGACCGAGGTCAGCCGCGTGATCGACGTACCGCCCGAGGCCGTGTTCGCGGTGCTCGCCGACGGCTGGCTCTACGCCGGCTGGGTGGTCGGGAGCTCGCACATCCGCGACGTCGACGAGAACTGGCCCGCGATCGGGTCGCGCATCCACCACAGCGTGGGCCCGTGGCCCGTGCACATCCAGGACAAAACCGTGGTCACGGCGGTCGAGCCGGGCCTGTCGCTGTCCCTGCAGGCACGCGGCTGGCCGCTCGGCGAGGCGGCGGTGGGGCTCACCCTCGTGCCGCACGGCGAAGGGAAGACGGAGGTCCGGATGACGGAGCACATCGTCGGCGGCCCCGCCAAGGTGCTGCCGGCGGCGTTGCAGACGCTCCTGATCAAGCCGCGGAACACCGAATCCCTGGCCCGCCTCGCCGACCTGGCGACCGGCAAGCACACCCGCACGAAGAACGCTCAGCCGTAGACCGCGCGGTTGGCCGCCCGGATCACCGCCGCGTAACCGCCACCGAGCCGGCCGGCCCGGGCCAGCGCCGCGCGAGCCGCGTTCGCCCCCGGGCCGCCGTGCACCGCGCCGCCCGGGTGCGCGGACGAGCCGGCCAGGAACAACCGGTCGACCGGGGTGTCCGCGCGGCCCGTACCCGGCACCGGCCGGAAGAACAGCTGCTGGTGGATCGCCGTGGTGCCGCCGTTGATCGCGCCGCCGACCAGGCCCGGGTTGTGGCCGGCCAGTTCGACCGGGCCCTGGATGTAGCGCGCCTTGATCAGGTCCGTGAAGCCCGGCGCGTTCGCCTCGACCGTCTCCTCGATCCGCTTGGCCCGCCGCTCCAGCGCCGCCCGGTTCTCCATCGTGCCGCGCGGGACGTGCGTGTACGCCCACGCCGACTCCGTGCCCGCCGGGGAGCGGGTCGGGTCGCTCGTCGTCATCTGGCCGAGCAGCAGGAACGGCCGCCGTGGCGTCCGGCCACGCGCCAGCTCGCCGCCGAAGGCAGAAAGGCCGTCCAGGTCGGTGCCGAGGTGGATCGTGCCGGCGCCGCGCGCGGCTTCGGCCGTCCACGGGATCGGGCCGGACAGCGCCCAGTCCACCTTCACCGTCGCGCTGTCCCATTCGAACTTGCCGAGGTCTTCGACCAGCCGCGACGGCAGCCATTCGGCGCCGACCAGCGACCCGTACAGCACCGGCGCGGGGACGTCGGCGAGCACGGCCTTGCGTGCCCGGACCGGGTCACCCGCGGCGTCGCGGACACCCAGCGCCCGGCCGTCGCCGACGATCACCTCCCGCACCGGACGTCCACAGTGGATGGTCCCGCCGCGCGACTCCAGCCGCCGCACCAGTGCCGCGATCAGTTCCCCCGCACCACCTTCGGGCACCGGGAACCCTTCGTCCTGCCCGACCATCGCGAGCAGCCAGCCGAACACCGCGCTGCCCGCGTTGTCGACCGAAAGGTCGCTGTGCGCGGAGTTCCCGGCCACCAGCAGCTTGGCGCCTTCACCGGCGAACAGCTCGTCACCGAACCGCCGCGCCGGCAGTGTGAGCATCCGGGCGAGCCGCAGCGCGTCCGCCGTCCCGGTGCGGCGCAGCAGCTTCAGCGCCGGGCGCACCGGGGGGAACGGCGTGAACAGCGCGCCCAGCAGGGGCTCGCGGATCTCCTGCCACTGCTCGAACAACCGCCGCCAGGCGGCACCGTCACCCGGGGCGAACTCGTCCACGGACGCCGCCGTCCGCTCGAGGTCCCGCGACAGCACCGCGCACCGGTCGTCGGGCAGCACGTGCGCCAGGACGTCGGGCGCCCGTCGCCAGCGCAGGCCGTACTCCGCCAGCCGCAGGCTCTTGATCACCGGGGACACCGCGGTGAGCGGGTAGAAGGCGCTGAACAGGTCGTTGCGGAAGCCGGGCTCGGTCACCTCGGCGGTCTGCACCGCCCCGCCCGGCCGGTCGGTCGCCTCCAGCACCAGCACCGACCAGCCCGCGTCGGCCAGGAGGTTGGCCGCCACCAGGCCGTTGTGCCCGGCGCCGATCACCACGACGTCGGCGGCTTCGGTACTCACTGGGGCCTCCCGGAGGTCAGGACTGCGACTGGTGACTCGGCCCGACCCGCGTCAGCGAGCGGAGCCGGGACACGACCCCGTCGCGGCGCGGCGGAGCCAGGGGCTCACTCGCCGCCCCCGCACCCGAGCGGAGCCCGTCGACCAGCTCGGCGAGCGCGGACGCGGCGTCGTACCGAGGTTGCCAGCCCAACGCGGTCTCCGCCAGCGTGGTGTCGGCGAGCGCGGCGCGATCGGCGAGCTCGAGCCAGCTGGGATGCAGCGGCAGCACGCCGGTGAACCAGGCCGCCCGGGCCGCGACCTGCACCAACAGCTTCGGCACCGGCACGCGCACCCCGCCGAGGACCGCGGCCAGCGCGTCGGCGTCGAGCACTTCGGGTGCGGCGAGGTTCACCGGGCCGGTGAAGCCGCGGTCGAGGATCAGCCGGATCGCGCCGGCGACGTCGGAGGGGTGCACGATCTGCGCACGCAGATCAGTCCACAGCGGAACCGGCAGGCCGCGGCCGCCGACCACACCCGCGGGCACCACCGGGCCGAGCAGCCAGCGCGCGAACGCCCCGGCTGCGCGGCGGTGCAGGATCGCGCACGGCCGGAGCCGGGCCACCCGCACTTCCGGGTGTTCGGCTTCGAACCGGTCGAGCAGGGTTTCCAGCGCGGCCTTGCCGCGGCTGTAGGCGCTGCCGTTGATGCCGGTGCACGCCCGGTCCTCGGCCACCTTCTCCCAGCGCGGCGCGGGTCCGTAGGCGGCCACCGACGACGCGACGACCAGGTGCGGCACCCCGGCGGCCGCCGCCGCGGCGAGCACGTGCCGGGTGCCGTGGTCGTTGGTCCGCCACATCGGCGGGTCGCCGCGCACCGGCGAGATCGCCCACGCGAGGTGGACCACGGCGTCCGCGCCGTCGAACAGCCGCGTCAGCTCTCGGTCGGCGCCCGGCTCGCCGACGTCGACGGCGCGCCAGCCCGCCCGGCGGTACGGCTCGGCCGCCGTGTCGGGCAACCGCCGCGCCAGGCCGACCACGTCGTGCCCGGGTTCGAGGGCGGCCAGCAGCGCCGTTCCGACGTTGCCGGTGGCCCCGGTGATCACGATCCGCACGCGAGAGGCTTACCCGGTGTCGCGGCCGCGAAACTCAGACCAGCTCCGTGTCCGTCGGTGACCCAGGTGTAGCACTCGCCGTGACCTCCAGGTCGGATCCGGTGCCCCGGTGGGAAAGCCTGCGCGACGGCGTTCAGCTCGATCTCGACCGCGCACCGCCGACCGACCGGCCTGCATCGGCGCCGGCTCGTCGTGCCCGTCGGTCGGTGACCGGCAGGGTCCTCCCGAGAATTACTTGTTGGGCTGCAACAGGATCTTCTGCGCGCCGTCGAGCTTCTTCTGGAAGATCTCGTACGCATGCGGCGCTTCGGCCAGCGGCAGCTTGTGCGTGGCGAAGCCTTCGACGCCGAGCGGGTCGCCGTCGCCGGTGAGCACCGGCATGATGTCGTCGATCCAGCGCCGCACGTTGGCCTGGCCCATCCGCAGCTGGATCTGCTTGTCGAACAGCTCCATCATCGGCATCGGGTCGACCATCCCGCCGTACACACCGGACAGCGAGATCGTGCCGCCGCGGCGGACGCTGTCGATCGCCGCGTAGAGCACGCTGAGCCGGTCGATGCCGGCCTTCTCGGTGATCTTGGCGCCGAGCTGCTGCGGCAGCATCGCGACGAGGTTGTGCGCGAGCCGGCCGACCGGCGCGCCGTGCGCCTCCATGCCGACCGCGTCGATCACCGAATCGGCACCGCGGCCGGCGGTCAGCTGCCGGATGGTGTCGCCGATGTCCTTGTGGTCACGGGTGTCGAGCGCGGTGACACCGTGCTCGCGAGCCCGGGCGAGGCGTTCCGCCACCAGGTCGACGCCGATCACCTGGCCGGCGCCGCGGTGCCGGGCGATCCGGGCGCACATCTGCCCGATCGGCCCGAGCCCGAACACGACGACCGTGCCGTCCTGGGGGATGCCGGCGTAGTCGACGGCCTGCCAGGCGGTGGGCACAACGTCGGAGAGGTAGACGAACCGCTCGTCCGGCGGGCCCTCGGGGACCTTGATCGGCCCGTAGTGCGCCTGCGGGACACGCAGGTATTCGGCCTGGCCGCCCGGGACCTGGCCGTAGAGCTTGGTGTAGCCCAGCAGCGCCGCGCCCTTGCCCTGCTCGGTGACCTGGGTGGTCTCGCACTGCGACTGCAGGCCGCGCTCGCACATCCAGCAGTGCCCGCAGGAGATGTTGAACGGAACCACGACCCGGTCACCGGGCTTGAGGTTCTTGACGTCGGGCCCAACCTCCTCGACCACACCCATCGGCTCGTGGCCCAGGACGTCGCCTTCGGTCATGAACGCGCCCAGGACCTCGTACAGGTGCAGGTCGGAGCCGCAGATCCCGGTCGAGGTGACCCGGATGACGGCGTCGGTGCCTTCCTCGATCTTCGGGTCCGGCACTTCTTCGACGCGCACGTCGCGCTTGCCGTGCCAGGTCACTGCCTTCATGGCTCTCCCTCATCCGCTTCGTTGTCGCCTCCCGGTTTCCCAGGAGTGCGGTCGACAAACGCGGGTCAGGTGAGCGCGTCGGCCAGCCGAGCACGATGTCCCGGGCGATGCCCCACCGCACCGCGGAAAGCCGCCGGGTCGCGCCGACACCCATGATCGCCGCCGTGATCACGTGCGTCGTGAAGATCGGGGCCTTCACCGCGAACGCCGTCACGTACAGGCACCGACGACGCCACCGACTCCGCGACAAAACAGGTTTCTCGCCGCGTCGGTCAGCAGGTCGAAGAACCGGGTTCCCGTGGGGTGAACCGCATCGATGGCCGTCCTTCCGTCAACACGGAGCAAACCCACCCGGATACCCCGTGCGGGGGCACGTTTAACGAGCCTCGTCCGGGAAACCAGGAGGCCATGACCGTACCCGGCGCCTCACCCTCCGGAGCACCCGCCGCACCGATGAAGATCGCGATGGTGTCCGGGCCCGCGGACCCGCTGGCGGAACCGGGTGGAGCCGGCGCCGATGGCCGGAACGTGCACGTCGCCGAGCTCGCGGCCGCGCTGACCCGGGCCGGCCACGACGTCACCGTCCACACGCACCACCAGGCTCCCGGTGAGCCGGCCGAGCTCCGGGCGCCGCAGGGCTACCGCGTCGTGCGCGGCCCGGTGCACGAGGACGACCTGCCCGGCACCGGCGAGTTCGGCGGCTTCCTGCGGGACCGGTGGGCCGCCGACCGGCCCGACGTGGTGCACGCGCACTCCTGGACCTCCGGCCTCGCGGCGGCGCTCGCGGCGAACACGACCGGAACGCCGGTCGCGCACACGTTCCACGGCCTCGGCGTGGCCGAGCAGCGGCACCTGGGTGCCCGGGAGACCGGACCGGCCGACCGGGTCCGGATGGAACGCCTCCTCGCCCGGCGGGCCGGGCTCGTGCTCGCCACCGGCGGGGACGAGGTCTTCACGCTGGCCGGCTTCGGCGTGCCGCGCTCGCGGATCTCGATCGTCCCCGGCGGGGTCGACCTCGAGCGGTTCACCCCCGACGGGCCGGTGGCGCGCCGCCGGGCGGCGCACCGGCTGGTCGCCGTGGGCCCGGTGGTCCCGCGCAAGGGGTTCGACCTCGTACTCGCCGCACTCGCGCGGCTGCCGGACACCGAACTGGTGATCGCGGGCCACCCCGAACCGGCCGAGGCGGCGCGCCTGCGGGCGCTCGCCGACCGGCTGACCGTCGGCCACCGCGTGTCCTGGCCCGGCCGGGTGTCCCGGGCGGACCTGCCCGCCCTGCTGCGCTCGGCCGACGTCGTGGTGTGCGCGCCGCGGTACGAACCGTTCGGGCTCGTGCCGCTGGAGGCGATGGCCTGCGGCGTCCCGGTCGTGGCCACCGCGGTCGGTGGGCTCACCGACACCGTCGTCGACGGCGTCACCGGGCTGCTGGTCCGGCCGAACCAGCCGAAGGAGCTCGCCTCGCGGCTGCGGCGGCTCCTCGAGGACCCGGCGCTCTGCCACGCTTACGGCACGGCGGGCCACGACCGGGTGGTGGCCCGCTACTCGTGGGACCGCGTCGCCGCCGACACACTGCGCGCGTACCGCCAACTGGTCCCCGAAACCACTTTCACGGCCGAGGCCCGGTGAACCGCCCGGGGTTTGTGCACGCGGGGACCGGGTAGCCGTTCTGTCCAGCACTCACGCCCGGAGGCACCCATGGCACTGCGCGTCCTCGCGCTGACCTGCACGCTCAAGCCGTCGCCCGCGAAGTCGAGCAGCGACCTCATCGCGCGCCAGCTGCTCGACCTCTTCGCGGAGCGGGGCGCCACCGGCGAGCTGGTCCGCGTGGTCGACTACGACGTCCGCCCGGGTGTCGAGGCCGACATGGGCGAGGGTGACGAATGGCCCGAGATCCGGCGGAAGATCGCGGCCGCGGACGTCCTGCTGATCGCCACGCCGACCTGGGTCGGCCACATGTCGAGCGTCGCCCAGCGGGTCCTCGAACGCCTCGACGCCGAACTGTCCGAACAGGACGACGAAGGCCGGCCCGCGATGTTCGGCAAGGTCGCGGTAGCCGCGGCGGTCGGCAACGAGGACGGCGCCCACAAGATCATCGCCGACCTGTTCCAGGCGCTGAACGACACCGGCTTCACGGTCCCCGCCCAGGGCGGCACGTACTGGAACGGCGAGGCCATGCAGGGCGGCGACTACAACGACCTCGACGAGACGCCGAAGGCCGTGGCCTCGACCAACACGACCCTCGTCCGCAACGCCGTTCACCTCGCGAACCTGCTCCGGGAGCAGCAGTACCCGGCGTCGTGACGACTCCCGAGTGCTGATCAGCCACGACAGCAACCCGCCGCTCCGAAGCCGACGCCGTCGCGGTCCAGCAGCTCAGCGGTTCTCCAGCTTCTCCACCAGGTGCCGCGCGGGCAGCGTCAACGTGCCCAGCCCGAGCCGCGCCGACACCCCGTCGTCCGCGGTGACCAGGCGCTCTTCGAGCTGGGCCAGCAGCGCGCGGGAGCCGTCGAGGTCGACCGCTTCGCCGTCCTTCGCCACCGACCGGACCGCGCCGGCCAGGCCGCGGATCAGGTCCGCCAGCGAGTCCCGCGCGTCCGGCCACGGGTAGCCGAACGGGTGCTCCTGCCGCCCCGACGTGGTCCGGACCGCGGCGATCAGCTGGGCCACCGGCGGCCAGAGCGCGATGAGTGTCACAAGTGGACGTTCGTGGCGGCCGCCCGCCCCGGGACGGCGGCGGCGCAGGTTGAGCAGCCGTCCTTCCCGGGTCAGGCCGATCGCGTCCTCGGCCAGCTGGACGAGGCTCCGCACGTCACGAGCCTGGGCCAGCAGGTCTTCGACGTCCTCCGGCGGCTCGTCGTGGCGGACCAGGTCGGACGTCGCCTCCAGCAGGTCCGCCAGCGACGACGCGAGCCGGCCGGCGGCCGAGGCGAGGCGTTCCCCGTGCAGCGGCGGGAAGATCAGGGCGTTGACCGCGGCGCCGATCGTCGCGCCCAGCGCCGTCTCCAGCAGCCGGTCGCCCAGCAGCACGGTCTCGGTCGCGGTGCCGTAGGAGATCACCAGCATCCCGGTGACGCCGACCCAGATCCCGGCGGACCCAAAGTGCCGCCAGTTCCCGGCCAGCAACCCGGCGAACACCACCACGGCGAGCGCCACGGCCTGCGACGGGATCAGCTGACCGGCGAAGGCGGCGAGCAGCACACCCGCCGCGACCGCGCCGACCTGCTGCAGCCATCCGCGCAGCGACCGGTAGACCGTCGCTTCCACCAGGAACACCGCGGCGTACGGCGCGAGGAACGGCTGAGGCAGGCGCAGGACCAAGGTGGCCAGCAGCCACGCGCCGGTGGCGGCGAAGGTCGCTTTTGCGGCTTGGACCAGGTTCTGTCGTTCGGTTCCCGGGACCCGCAGCGCGCGGGCGAACCAGCCCACCGGGGTCCGGTCGTGACGATCGGTCATCGGGGCGGCGCCACGAGCGCGGCCGCGTTCCGGATTTCGCTTGCTGTCGCGGGCATCCGCACCTCCTCCGGGTCGCGGCCCGGATACCCCGGGCCGGTCAGGTTTAGTCCCATGAGGACGTGGTAGCCGACGGGGAACAAGGGAGCCGCTCGTGTCCGTCCCGGCACCGTTGCCCGCGGACGACTGTGTGCGTCTGACGGGCGCGGCGGCTTCCGGGCACGACTGGCGTTTCCCCTGAGACCAGGGGCCCGCGTCCTGGCTGCAGGGGCCGGCGCGGGTCCCGGCCGTGGGCCGGACGGCGGGCTTCCGGGTCCGCCGTCCGGCCCCTTCCACCCCGAGCGGCGAACCGGGCTGCCGCCCGGTGACCAGCCGGTTTCGGCGGGCGATCACCGGGTAGCCGGGGAGGACACGGCGTGAAGGAGAGCCCATGCACCGCGAACGCGACGGCCGGCCGAGGGGCATGACCGCCCCAGGGACGGCGGCGGGCGAACCCGCCGTTGTTGTGCAGCACCGCCTGCACGCGGACTTCGCCGTCCACCCCTGGCTGCGCCCGGTCCTCAACCCCTGGAGCGGACTCGAGCTGGACGCCGACGGCCTGCGCGTGCGGCTCGGGCCGTGGCTGGTCACCACACCGCTGCACAACCTCGCCGGCGCCGAAGTCAGCGGCCCGTTCAACCCGCTCAAGGGACTCGGCGTCCGCCTTTCGCTCGCCGACCGTGGCCTGACCTTCGGCACAACGACCGAACGCGGCGTCTGCCTGCGGTTCCACGAGCCGGTGCCCGGCATCGACCCGTGGGGGCTCGTCCGCCACCCGGGCCTGACGGTGACGGTCGCCGAGCCGGAGCTGGTCGCCGCGGCGATCAACCGGATCGTGGCGGCGGCATGACCACCGCGCGCATCCTGGCCGTCGCGGTCGACTGCCACCGGCCGGACCTGCTCGCCGAGTTCTGGGCGAAGGCGCTCGGCAACGGGAAGAAGCGAACCTGGACCGACTCGCACGGCACGAACTACCGCCAGGTCGACGTCGACGACGGACCGGCGCTCCTGTTCCAGCCGGTGCCGGAGGGAAAGACCGGCAAGAACCGCCTGCACCTCGACCTGGCCCCGGTGGGCCGGAACCAGCGGGCAGAAGTCGAGCGGCTCGTGATGCTGGGCGCGAAGGTCCTCGACGACCCCGCGGACGACCCGTGGATCGTGCTCGCCGACCCGGAGGGCAACGAGTTCTGCGTGCTGCCGCCGCGCTGACGACGGCTCGGAGTCTCAGGCTTGGCCCTCGGGCAAGCAGACGGGGTCGCCGGTCCAGGTGGCGAGGCGGTCGTCGAAGCCGTCCGGGGCCCCGGGTCTGCGGAAGTCCGGGGGGTCGGGCCGGCCCGGGTAGCCGTCGCCGTAAAGGTCCTGCACGAACGCCCCGACGGTGTCCGGTGCCGGGAGCACGTCGGCGCCGAGGTAGGCGAGCACCACCGCGTCCTCGCCCGTCGGTGACTCGACCGCCGCGGCCCAGCCGTCGCGCTCGTCCCACAGCAGCGCCGCTTCGTGGTCCGGGAACCGCGCGAGCCGGCGCTCCAGGGCGAAATAAGCGGACGCGGGCACTTCGACTTCGCAGAACCAGGCGGGCACGTCCAGCTTCGTCGCCACGGCGAGCAGGTACTGCCGCAGTCCGCGCGCCGGAGCGCCGAGTCCGTCCCGTTCGATCATCACGCGCCTGCCCATCCGGTAGGTGCCCCCGCCGGGTGGTACCCCGCCGCCCATCCGGTCAACCCGGCACTCCCCGGGTGGAGCAGCACGTCCTGTGTGGAGTTGCCCGGGTCACCGCGCGAGCAGTGAAAGCACGTCCTCGTCGCTCATCTGGCGGAAATCGGCGTACCACTGGCCGACCGCGCGGAATTCCGCCGGTTCCGCGACGCAGACGACGTCATCGGCTTCGTGCAGCAGCCCCGCGGCGACGCCGGGCGCACCCACCGGCACTGCGAAGACGACGGTCCGCGGGTTCCCGGCCCGTACGTCACGCAGCGCCGCCGTTGCGGTGACACCGGTGGCCAGCCCGTCGTCGACGAGGATGACGTCACGGTCGGCTTGGCCGGCCGGCGCCCGGCCGCCGAGGTAACGGTCGAGGCGGCGGCGCGCCTCCGTCCGTTCTCGCCGTTCCGCGCGGGCCATCCGGGCGGCCGTGAGCTTCAGCGTGTGCAGGATCGCTTCGTCGTAGATGGCGGGACCGCCGGGTGTCACCGCGCCGACGCCGTACTCGCGCCGGCCCGGCGCGCCGATCTTGCGGGCGACCGCGACGTCCAGTTCGGCCCCGAGCCGCCGGGCGACCACGGCGGCGACCGGCACCCCGCCCCGGGCGAGGCCGAGCACGAGCGGGTCGACCCAGGTGCGACGCTGCAGCGCTTCGGCGAGCTGTCGTCCCCCGTCCTCGCGGTCGGCGAAAACGCGCGAGCAACCGGCCATCGTTGTCAGTCCCCGTCCGTGCGAACCGGCTCCCAGTGGTGCAGCGGCGTGATCGCAGTGGTCTCGTCGCAGTGCACAAATGCGTCGTAACGGGCGGCCGGCACGGTCGGGACGTACCCGCCGCCACGGTGGACAACGCCGATGGCGCGGTGCCCGCGCAGCTCCGCGGACCACTCGCGCCCTTCGGCCGCATCGAAGACGTACAAGCTGTCTTCACCGGGCACGGCCTCGTGCAGCACCCCTTCGAGGCTGTCCGGGCGCGCCGGCTCGACGGGCATCCGGCGCACCGGCCCGCCCCAGCGGTCGGCGGCGACCACGGACCCGCGGTGGGTGCCGAACCCGACGGTGACCACACCGTCCGCCGGGTGCCGTTCGCGGGCCAGCTGCCCGAGGTTGACCAGGCCCGCGGCGGCCATGTCGGTCGCTCGCGCGTCCCCGACGTGCGTGTTGTGCGCCCACACCACGGCTTTCGACCGCGGGCCGTAAGCACGCAGCAGCCGGTCGAGCGTGTCACTCAGGTGGGTGTCCCGCACGTTCCAGGACCGTACGCCGCCCCGCACCAGCTCCCGGTAGTGGTGTTCCGCGCCGGCGACGACCTCGGCCTGGTGCGCCGGGTCGAGGCCCGGCACGCTGCCGGTGTGGGCCGCGGTCAGGCGGCGCACCACGTCCTCGCGGCGGCCTTCCGGCGCGGGGGAAGCGCCGGCGTCGCCGTACGACTCGAGGCATTCGCGCTGGGACTCCCCCAGGCTGTAGACGTCGAGACCGTGGAAGCCGCACGGGGTGTCACCGGTGCTGTTGAAGGCACGCAGCCAGGTGGCGAACTCCGCCACCTCTTCGTTCGCCCACAGCCAGGTGGGCCAGCGGCGGAAGCCCCACAGCACCTGGCCGGGGTCCTTCGGCGCACCGGGCGCCCCGGCGGCGCAGCAGTGCAGCCGGTGGCACTCCGGCCAGTCCCCTTCGACGGCGACGAACGAGAAGTCCCGTTCGGCCAGCAGCCGTTTGGTGAGTTCGGCACGCCAGGCGTAGAACTCGGCGGTGCCGTGGGTCGCGTCGCCGAGCAGCACGATCCGGGCCTGCCCGATCCGCCGGACGAGCGGGTCGAGGTCCTGCGGGCAGCGCAGCGGCCGGGCGGCTTCGCGGATCGTCGTGACGTCGTCGAGCACGGTTCCGGACATACCTCGCGTCTGCCCGTTCGATCTTCGCGCGAAACGTCCGGCCCTTCGACCGGACCGGCGCCACCGGGACCGAGATGTCCACAATGGACGTGGCCCGGGCGGGAACCCCCGCCCGGGCCACGGTCTCAGAGCGTCTTCTCCAGCCGGCTCGCCAGCAGCTTGATGAACCGGGCCGGGTCGCCCAGCTCGCCGCCTTCGGCCAGGAGCGCCATCCCGTAGAGCAGCTCGGCCGTCTCGGCCAGGTCCGCGTCCTCCGGGCGGGCGGTGTGCGCTTCGCGCAGGCCGGTCACCAGGGCGTGCTCGGGGTTGAGCTCCAGGATCCGCTTGATCGGCGGCAGCTCCTGCCCCATCGCGCGGTACATCTTCTCGAGCGTCGGCGTCAGGTCGTGGGTGTCCCCGACGATGCACGCGGGCGACGTCGTGAGCCGCGACGAGAGCCGGACCTCCTTGACCGACTCGCCCAGCGCCGTTCCCATCCAGGACAGCAGGCCCTCGAAGTCCTTCTGCTGCTGTTCGCGCGCGACCTCGGTGGCCTTCTTGTCCTCGTCCGACTCCAGGTCGACCTGGCCCTTGGCGATGGACTGGAACTGCTTCCCGTCGAAGCCCGGCACCGCGTCGACCCACATCTCGTCGATCGGGTCGGTGAGCACGAGCACCTCGTACTCCTTGGCCCGGAACGCCTCCATGTGCGGCGAGTTCTCGATCGCGGACCGCGACTCGCCGGTCATGAAGTAGATGTGCTGCTGGCCGTCCTTCATCCGCTCGACGTAGTCGCGCAGCGAAGTCGGCTTCTCCGTGTCGTGCGTCGACTCGAACGACGAGATCTCGAGGATCGCCTCGCGGTTCTCGAAGTCGTCGAGCAGGCCCTCCTTGACCGCGCGGCCGAACTCGCGCCAGAACGTCGCGTACTTCTCGGCGTCGGCGGTCATCATCGACTTGACCGTCGACAGGACCTTCTTCACCAGGCGGCGGCGGATCAGCTGGATCTGCCGGTCCTGCTGCAGGATCTCCCGCGAAACGTTGAGCGAGAGGTCCTGCGCGTCGACGACGCCCTTGACGAACCGCAGGTACTCGGGGACGAGCGACTCGCAGTCGTCCATGATGAAGACGCGCTTCACGTACAGCTGGACACCGCGCTTGCGCTCCCGCAGGAACAGGTCCATCGGCGCCTGGGACGGCAGGAACAGCAGCGCCTGGTACTCGAACGTGCCCTCGGCCTGCAGCCGGATCGTCTCCAGCGGGTCCTGCCAGTCGTGGCTGACGTGCTTGTAGAACTCGCTGTACTCGGCTTCGGTGACCTCGCTCGACGAACGCGCCCACAGCGCCTTCATCGAGTTGACGGTCTCGACCTTCGGCTCCTCGCCTTCGCCCGCCTCGGCGGTCATCCGGATCGGCCAGGTGATGAAGTCGGAGTACCGCTTCACGATCTCCCGGATCTTCGCCGGGGACGTGTAGTCGTAGAGGTGGTCCTCGGTGTCCTCGGGCTTGAGGTGCAGCGTGACCGCGGTGCCCTGCGGCGCGTCTTCGACCGGCTCGATCGTGTACGTGCCTTCGCCGGTCGACTCCCAGCGGACGCCCTCGGCGGTGCCGGCCTTGCGCGTCACCAGGGTGACCTTGTCGGCGACCATGAAGCTCGAGTAGAACCCGACGCCGAACTGGCCGATGAGGTCCTGCGACGCCGCTGCGTCCTTCGCCTCCTTCAGCTTGCTCAGGAAGTCGGCGGTGCCGGACTTGGCGATCGTGCCGATGAGGGCGACCACCTCGTCGCGCGTCATGCCGATGCCGTTGTCCCGCACCGTCAGGGTCCGCTCGGCCGGGTCCGCTTCGATCGCGACGTGCAGGTCGGCGGTGTCCGCGTCGAGGTCCTTGTCGCGGTACGACTCCAGCCGCAGCTTGTCGAGGGCGTCGGAGGCGTTCGACACGAGCTCCCGCAGGAACGTGTCCTTGTTCGAATAGATCGAATGGATCATCAGCTGGAGCAGCTGACGCGCTTCCGACTGGAACTCGAGCGTCTCGATCGGGGTGGTCACTTCCGGTCCTTTCCGGGGCGGGGTGCCGAGCGGGCCGATCCTACCGAGGCGGTCCGACATTCCCGGTGCTCACCCGGTCGTGCACTTTATGAACGCAATCTAGGTGGGCCCCGGACCGTGGGGTGATGCTGGCCACGCCCCGCTGCCGATCAAGGAGGATCGAGTGCCCGGACGCTTCCCCCGGTGGGCCGCCGCGTTGACCGCGGCCGCTGCCCTGACCACCGCTTTTGCCGCGCCCGCCGCTGCCGCGGGGGTCGTCGACCGCCCCGTCCGCACCACCGGCTGCGGGCACACGGCGCCGGTCCCGGCCGGGGTGACGACCCCGCAGCACGTCGTCTCGGGCGGCCTCGACCGCGAGTACACCGTGCACCTGCCCGCGCACTACAACCCGCGCCGGGCGTACCCGCTGGTCCTGTCCTACCACGGGCACAAGCGCACGTCGCAGTACCAGGAGGAGCTGTCCGGCTTCTCGGCGCTGGACACGATCTCGGTCTACCCGCAGGGCCTGATCGGCACCGACGGCGAGTCGGCCTGGACCGGCGCGCCGTACTCGGCCGCCGCCGACGACGTCCTGTTCACCAGCGACCTGCTGAACTCGCTGCAGCGCACCCTGTGCGTCGACAACAACCGGATCTTCGCCGCCGGCAAGTCGAACGGCGGCGGGTTCGTCGGCGTGCTGGCGTGCCGGCTGGCCGGCCGGATCGCGGCGTTCGCCCCCGTCTCCGGCGCCTTCTACCCGCAGGGCGGCGCCTGCCACCCGAGCCGGGACGTGCCGATCCTCGACTTCCACGGCACCGCCGACACGACCATCCCCTACACCGGCAACCCGGACAAGGGCCTGCCGTCGATCCCGGACTGGCTGGCCGCGTGGTCCACAAGGGACGGTTGCCGGGCGAAACCCGTGTCGTGGACGCCGGTCGAGGGTGTCGTCGCCCAGAAGTGGCTCGGCTGCGACCGGCGGGGCGCCCTCGAGCACTACCGCGTCGAAGGCGCGGGGCACGTCTGGCCCAGCACCGCGCCGAACAACGACTCGGCCACGCCGACGGTCATCAACGCGACCCCGGTGATCTGGCGGTTCTTCCGCACCCATCCCCTGGGGTGAAACACGATTGACGCAGCTCGCGCCGCTCGGCGACGATGAACTGCACCAGGCAGAAGCCGCCCGTCGGACCAGCCGATCGGGCGGCTTTCTGCGTCTCCCCACCAGGAAGAGGTGCACTGTGAAGGTTCTCGTCCTCAACGCCGGCTACGAGCCGCTGCACACCGTTTCGGTCCCGCACGCGATCCGCATGCTCGTGCGGCACGTCGCCGAGATCCACGAGGCCGAAGACGGTCTCGCCTACGGGCTGTTCCCGCGCCCGAAGATCGTCCGGTTGCTGCGGTACGTCGTCATGAAGTGGCGATATACGCAGGCACCGCGCTGGTCCCGGCGCGGTGTCCTGGCCCGGGACGGGCACCGCTGCGCCTACTGCGGGCAGCGCGCGACCACGATCGACCACGTGACGCCGCTGTCCCGCGGCGGCGCCCGCACCAGCTGGCTCAACACGGTCGCCGCGTGCGGGGGCACGTCCCGCAGCTGCAACGCCCGCAAGGCGGACAAGCTGCCGGGCGAGGCCGGGATGAAGCTGCGGTTCACCCCGCGCGTCCCGACCTGGGACGAGCTGCACCCGTTCGGCGCGTGAGCGGGGCGGCCCGCCCGTCGGCGAGGCGGCGGGCGGGCCGTTAAGCTCGAACCGATCGGTCCCCGGATCCGTGTCATCCGGGGAAGGCCTGGGCGAGCACCGGTACCGGAGGTCGTCGTGACCGAGGCAGGACAGCTGATCGCCGAGCGCTACCGGCTGGTCGACCGGATCGGCCAGGGCGCGATGGGCGTCGTCTGGCGTGCCCGCGACGAGCGGCTCGACCGCGTCGTCGCGGTGAAGCAGCTGGGCTACGACCCTTCTGGCAGCGGCCAGGGCGGGGCGCGGGCGCTGCGGGAGGCGCGGCTCACCGCGCGGCTGCGGCACCCGCACGCCATCACCGTCCACGACGTCGTCGAGCACGACGGCGCGCCGTACCTGGTCATGGAGTACCTGCCGTCGCAGAGCCTGGCCGACGTCCTGCTGGAGCGGGAAAGCCTGCCGGCCGACCAGGTCGCGCGCATCGGCGAACAGGTCGCTTCGGCGCTCGCCGCCGCGCACGCCGAGGGGATCGTGCACCGGGACGTCACTCCCGGCAACGTCCTCATCACGCCCGAAGGTGTCACGAAGATCGCCGACTTCGGCATCTCCCGCGCCACCGGCGAGGGGACCGTGACGGGTGGCGGGTTCATCGCCGGCACCCCCGCCTACCTGGCGCCCGAAGTCGCCGGCGGCGCCGAAGCCGGGTTCCCCGCGGACGTCTTCTCCCTCGGCGCGACGCTCTACCGCGCGCTGGAGGGCACCCCGCCGTTCGGCACCAACGACAACACCATCGTCCTGCTGAAGCGCATCGCCCGCGACGAGGTCACCCCGCCGAAGCACGACGGCCCGCTGGCCGAGGTGCTCGGGCGGCTCCTGCAGCGGAACCCGGACCAGCGGCCGGCCATGGCCGAGGTCCAGGAGCTGTTCGAAGCCGTCACCGGCGGCCGTCCGCTGCCGCCGCCGCGTCCCCGCCCGAAGACCGGGACGCGCCTGCTGCACGTGCCGCGCCCGCGCCGTCGCCTTGCGCTGGCCGGCGCCGCCGGGGTGGTGCTGCTGGCCCTGGGCGTGGTGATCGGCACGGCGCTCGTGCCGGACGGCACGCCGGTCGCCGCGCCGGCGCCCGCGCCGTCCACCACTCCCCCGTCGGCAGCCCCCACCACCGGCTCGTCGGCCCCGGCCGACCTGGGCTGCGCGGCCAGCTACCGGGTGACGAACTCGTGGCCCGGCGGCTACCAGGTGGAGGTGACGGTGCGCAACGACCGGACGGCGGGCCTGCTCGGCTGGCGCGTCCGCTGGACCCTGCCCGCCGGCCACCACATCACCGGCCTCTGGAACGGCACCTTCACGGTCGACGGTTCGACGGTCACCGTCGACAACGCGGACTGGAACGCGAAGCTCGGCGCGAACAGCTCGACGTCGTTCGGCCTGACCGCCTTGACGGGGCAGGGCGACGGAACCGCGCGCCCGGCCGTGACCTGCCGGACGCTCTGAGCACCCGGAAGCACCTGTCCCACCGGGCGCCCGCTCTGCCATAGTCGGACGGTGCACCTGCGGGCCAGGCGGCGATCACTCCACTTCGACGGGCACACGGTCACGCTCAGCATCGCGACGAAGAGCTGGTTCATCGTCCCCGGCGACACCAAGAACCGGTTCCCGGTGGAGAAGATCAGCAAGATCCAGCACACCCCGCCGACGGCCTGGAAGCCGGGCCGGATCGTGTTCGTGGTCCCGGGCCCGCCCGCGGAGGTCGTCACGAACGTGCCGCTGTTCGCCGACAAGCTGGCCGGGAACACGTTCCTGTACCCGTACGGGATGCGGGCGAAGGTCGCGAAGTTCCTCGAGGCCGTGGAAAAGGCGCGCCCCGAGAAGTAGCGGTTCAGCTCCCGGCCGGCACCGGCGGCTGGTCGAAGGTGCGCAGCATCGGGCGCAGCCGGTCCACGAGGGCGGGCGCGTGGGTGAACTGCGGAACGTGCCCACCGGGGGTTTCGACCAGCGGCACGCCGAGCCGCTCGGAGAACCACTGGGCGCATTCGAACAGCGGGTGCCGGATCGAGGCCGGATCCCGGTTCTCCGCTCCCGCGGCGACGACGCTCGGCACCCGGATGCCCGCGAGCTGCTCATCGGTGGGGAGATAACTCATCACCGGGCCCAGTTCGATCCCGAACAGCACCTCACCGTCGGCCAGCAGCCGCGCCCGGAAATCGGGCGCGAACGACTCGTACGCCTCGTCGCCGGCGATCCACCGCTGGAACCGCTCCACGGCGGTGCGCGGGCCGCCTTCGGCCATGCCGGCGTCGACGACTTCCTGGAGCGCTCCGGCGGTGGCCTCCGGCTCCGAACAGCCCGCGAGGTAGGGCGGCTCGTGGAAGACCGCGCCACGCAGCACTTCCGGGTGCCGCAGGGCGAGATTCGTCAGGATCGTCGCGCCCATGCTGTTCCCGTACGCGAGGACCGGCGCGAGACCGAGGGCCACGACCAGGGCGGACACGTCGTCGGCCTGCTCGTCGACGGTGGTCGCGGACCAGCCGTCCGGCCGCGGGCTGCGCGAATTGGCGCGGCGGTCGTAGGTCAGGACGGTGTACTCGTCCGCCAGGCCGTCGGCGACGGCACTCCACTGGCCGGCGTCGCCCACCGCGCCCGAAATGAACAGCAACGACGGCCCTTCGCCGCGCAATTCGTAGTACAGCGTCGTTCCGTTCACCGAGATGAATGACATGGCTACCTCCGTGACAGCGGCGGTGGACCCCGCCCGCCCCGCAACGGAAGTGCTGCTCGGCCGCGTGGCCTCGCCTGCTGTCCGACCACGATCGGACCACTCGGCGCAACCGGGCACCAGGGCACAACGGCCCGGAACCGCACGAACCGGTCATCCACCCCGGTTCGTGCGGTTCGAGGGCTCAGCCGTGCACCCGGTCGAACGGCAGCCGCAGCACCTGGCCCGAGGGAACCGCCGCGTTCCGCAGCCGGATCGCGTCCAGCTCCGACGTTGTCAGTGCCCGGCGGTAGTACCGGACCTCGTCGAACGACCCGTTCCAGCGGTACGCGTTGTCCAGCCGCTGCCCCAGCTGCAGCTGGAACGACACCGTCCGGCTGACCGACCCCGCGACCGCCGCGCCGGACGCGACCTGGACGCCGTCCACCCAGAGCAGCAGCTTGCCGCCGGTCCGCTCCAGCGCGACGTGGTGCCACGCCTGGTCGTCGTAGGCCTGCGCCGTCGTGATCGACGCGGTCCCGGCCGCCGTGGTCATCGTGGTGATCAGCCGGTGGTTCGCCGGCTCGCCGCGCAACCACAGCTGCGGGGCCGTGGTGCCCATCCCGCCGAGCCAGAAGAGCACCTGGTTGCCCTTCGTGGCGCCGTACCGGAACCAGCCGGTCCACGTGAGGTCGCCGTCGCCCGGGGGCTGCGCCGGGTTGTACGGCACGCGGACGTAGTCGTCGACGCCGTCCAACGTCAAAGCTCCGCCGAAGCGTCCGGCAGCAACGGAAGCGCCACCCAGCACCCGGGCGTCCGAGTGACCCGAAACGTCCGGTGTGGACGGTCCGGCGGAGTTCTTCCAGCCCAGGTACTCCTCGTTGAAGCGCGCGAAGCGGATCTCGTCCCGCGCGTCGACGGCGCCGCCTTCGTACATGAGCCCGATCTCCGGGCCGCCGATCTGCACCAGGTCCGAGTAGCCCGACCAGTCCGTCGTGATCTGCGTGCCCTGTTCGGCGTTCTCCCACGTCCGCCCGTTGTCGTACGACGACCGGATCATCATCCAGCGGCGCCGGTCGGTGTCCGACGGCGAGGAGAACAGGAGACGGTTCCCGACCCGCACGATCGCTCCCTGCACCATCGGCGTAACCAGGTCGGGGATGGTGGTGAAGGATCTGGAGAACGTCTCACCGCCGTCCCGGCTGATGGCGTAGTCGCGGTTGCCGATGTCGGTGCCGCCCTGCTCGCGGCCGCCGGCGTAGATCGAGCCGTCGGCCAGTTCGACAACCGTGACTTCGGACGGCTTCTGCGTGTACGTCCCGCCAACCGGGTGCGGGTACGAGTTCACCGCGCCGACGTGCCAGCTGCGGCCGCCGTCGTCGCTGTAGACCAGCCCGGCGTGGTTTTCGATCGAGTTCGTGCCGTCACTGGTCTCCGCGTTGACGCCGAACACCAGCCGCCCGGCGTGCCGGCCCTTCGTCAGCTGGATCCCGTGCACCGGGCCGGACGCGTACCACGAATCCCAGTTCGGCAGCTTGGCCTGCGCGCTGATGTCGACCGGCGTGGACCACGTGCGGCCGTCGTCGTCGCTGTACTGCGAATGCGGGGTGCGCGGGCACGGGACGTCGCACGCCTTGTCGTCGGCACGGCCCTTGTTGTACGTGGTGATCAGCACGATCCGGCCGGTGCGACCGTCCACGATGGGCACCGGGTTGCCGTGGGTGTCCCCGCCGCCGCGGTTGACGACCTGCAGCGGCGACCAGGTCTTGCCGCCGTCGGTCGAGCGCTTCAGCACGAGGTCGATGTCGCCGGTGTCACCGCAGTTGTTGATGCGGCCCTCGGCGAACGCCAGGAGCGTGCCGTGGGTGGACTTGACGATCGCCGGGATCCGGAAGCAGCTGTACCCGGGATCCTGGGCCGCCTTGAACAGCACCTGCTGGTCGAACTGCGGCGCGGCCTGCGCCGGACTCACGGCGAGCAGCGAGCTGCCCACCAGGGCCAGCAGAGCGGCCCATCTCCCCAGTGTTCTCATTCTCATCCCTTCAGGACGGCGACACCTCGCGGGGCGAGCCGGACCTCACGGAGCGGCCTCGACGGGTCGGTCAGCAGGTCCGGCGCGGCGTGCGGCAGGTCGACGGTGACCGGCTCGGTGCCGTGGTTGAGCAGGATCAGGTAAGCGCTTTCCTCGCCGTGCCGGACCACCGCCTGGACACCGGGCGGAGTGCTCAGCACCGGTGTCACCCCGGCTTCGGCGGTGATGCGATCGAACAGTGAGCCCAGATCGGGCCGGGTGCCCAGGTACCAGGCGACCCCGTCGCCGAACGCGTGACGCGTGATCGCGGGCCGCCCGGCGAGGTCTCCGGAAGCGAAGGAAGCGACCACCTCGGCGCCTTCGGTCTCGATCCATTCGGACCAGATCGACCCGGAATCCGTTGTCCCGTCGGCGAACTCGAGGGAGATCGAGTCCAAGGGCCAGAATTCGTCGACCCGCAGACCAAGGATGTCCCGCAGCGGCGCGGGATGCCCGCCCAGGTAGGCGCGGTCGCACCCGTCGACGATGCCGGAGAAGTACGACACCACCAGATGCCCGCCGCCCGCCACATACGCGCGCAAGTTGTCCGCGGAAGCCTGTTCCAGCAGGTACAAATTCGGCACGACGACAAGCTTGTAGCCCGACAGGTCACGCTGCGGATGGACGACGTCGCAGGTGACGTTGGCGTCGAACAACGGCGCGTAGTGCGCGAGGTGCGTCTCCAGCTGCTCGAGCTGGGCCGGGTGTGAATCGAGCTCCAGGCCCCACCAGCTCGGCCAGTCGTGCAGCAGCGCGACGTCGGCCCGCACGCGCGTCCCGGCCAGCTCCGGCACGCGGGCCAGCTCCTGCCCGAGGGCGGACGTTTCGCGGAACGTCCGGGTGTCGCGGCCGCCGTGCGGGACCATCGCCGAGTGGAACTTCTCCGCGCCGCCGCTGGTCTGCCGCCACTGGAAGAACAGCACGGCGTCGGCGCCCTGGGCGATCGCCTGCCAGCTGCCGAGCCGCATCGCGCCCGGCGGCTTCGGGCTGTTGCGCGGCCGCCAGTTGACGGCGCTCGGCGCCTGCTCCAGCAGCATCCACGGCTGGTCCTTGGTCGACCGCACCAGGTCGTAGGCGAACGCGGCTTCGACGTGGGCGCGCGGGTCGTAGGGGTCCGGGTAGGAGTCGAGGCTGACCACGTCCTCGTGCGGTGTCCAGGTGTGCCAGTCGAGGGCCTTCTGCACCAGGCCGACGAAGTTCGTGGTGGCGGGCACGCCCGGCGTGATGCGCCGCAGCACCCGCCGCTCGGTCAGGTAACAGCCGAGCGCGGCGTCGGAGGAGAACCGGTGGAAGTCCAGGTGCTGCGCGGGGTTCGG
Source organism: Amycolatopsis sp. NPDC051758 (assembly GCF_044453095.1). Taxonomy (NCBI): domain Bacteria; kingdom Bacillati; phylum Actinomycetota; class Actinomycetes; order Pseudonocardiales; family Pseudonocardiaceae; genus Amycolatopsis; species Amycolatopsis sp. NPDC051758. The sequence continues at coordinate 445,586 of NZ_JBITCJ010000002.1, forward strand.
GAACGTCGGCGCGACACGGGGCGGGAGGATCTCGGCCCAGTCGTCGTAGCGCTGCGACCAGAACGTCGTTGTCCAGGCGGCGTTGAGCGCCTCGATCGTCTCGTAGCGCTCGCGCAGCCAGACGCGAAAATCTGCCGCGGAGACGTCGCAGTAGCAGGCCCGGACGTGGCAGCCGAACTCGTTGCCGATGTGCCACATCGCGAGCGCCGGGTGCCCGGCGTACCGCGTCGCCAATTCCGCGACGAGCCGTTCGGCGTGCGCCCGGTACACCGGGCTGGACGGGCAGAACTGCTGTCGTGCGCCGGGTGAGAGCCGGACACCGTCGGCGCGCACCGGCAGGATCTCCGGGTGCCGCAACGACAGCCACGGCGGTGGGGACGCGGTCATCGTCGCCAGGCACACCTGGACGCCCGCGGCGGCCAGGCCGTCCATGACCTCGTCGAACCAGCCGAAGTTATACTCCCCCGGCCGGGGTTCGACGGCGGCCCACGAGTAGATCCCGGCGGTGACCATCGTGACGCCGGCTTCGGCCATCAGCTTGAGGTCTTCTCGGCGGACCTCTTCGGGCCAGTGCTCCGGGTTGTAGTCGGCCCCGTAGTGGATCATCAGAGCAGGCCGGCTTCGGCGAGCTTCTCCTTGATCCGCAACAGCTCTTCGTCGTCCAGGGGCAGCTGCGGCGGCGCCATGACAGCGTTGTCGATGAACCCGCGCATCTTCATCGCGGCCTTGAACGCGCCGAGGCCGGCCGAGCCGCGGCCCATCCGGCTCGGCGGCGCGACGGACGTGATCGAGAACAGCTTCAGCAGGCGCTCCTGCTCGCGGCGGGCCGCGGCGAGGTTGCCGGCCTTGAAGTGGTCGTGGATGAGCACGTACCCGACCGGGTCGACGTTGCCGAGGCCCGGCACCGCGCCGTCCGCGCCCATCGCCAGCGCCGCGTCCACGATCAGCTCGGACCCGGTGAACACGGCGAAGGAGTCGAGGCCACGTTCGCGTTTGCCGAGCAGCACGGCGCGGAACGCGGCTTCGTCGCCGCTGGAGTCCTTCAGCCCGGCGAGAACACCGTCGGCGGCCAGATCCAGGACCATCCCGCCGTCGAGCTTCGTGTGCACGGCGACGGGGATGTCGTAGGCGACGATCGGCAGTGCGGTGCGCTCGGCCAGCAGGCGGAAGTGCCGGTCGATCTCGGCGACGTGGGTCCGCGTGTAGTAGGGCGCGGTGACGACGACGGCGTCGGCCCCGGCGGCTTCGGCCGTCCGGACGTGCTCGGCGACACGTAATGTCGTCATGTCGATACAGCCGGCCAGCACCGGGACCCGGCCGGCGACCTGGTCGACCGTCGTCTCGACGACGACCCGGCGCTGGGCGTCGGGCAGGAAGGCGACCTCGCTGGAGGAGCCGAGGACGAAGACGCCGTGCACACCGGCGTCGAGCTGGACCTCGACGTGGCGGCGCAGCGAGTCGGTGTCCACGCTGAAGTCGTCGTTGAACGGCGTGCACAGCGGCGGGACGATTCCGGCGAACTTCGGCATCAGGCGCTCACTCCGGTAGGGATCTCGGGATGGATGCAGCGGTAGGTGTGGCCGCCGTCCGCCACGGCGAGCGGCGGCAGGTCGCCCGCACACTCCTCGGTGGCCTTCGGGCAGCGGGTGCGGAACGGGCAGCCGCTCGGCGGGTGGGTCGCCGACGGCACCGGCCCGCTGAGCACGATCGGCTCGACCGGGTTCAGCAGGCTGGGCGTCGCGGAGAACAGGGCCCGGGTGTACGGGTGCCGGGCCTGGTCCGGCAGCGCCGTCACCGGGGCTTCTTCGACGATCCGGCCGAGGTACATCGTGACGATGCGGTCGCTCATCTTCTTCACGGTCTGGATGTCGTGGGAGACGAACACCATCGCCAGGTCCAGCTGTTCGCGCAGGTCGAGCAGCAGGTTGAGGATCTGGGCGCGGACCGAGACGTCGAGCGCGGACGTCGGTTCGTCGGCGACGAGCAGCGCCGGCCGCAGGGCGAGCGCCCGCGCGATCGCGACGCGCTGGCGCTGGCCGCCGGAGAGCTGGCCCGGCACCGCGTCGGCGACGCTGGTGGGCAGGCCGACGAGCGCCATCAGCTCGCGGACCCGCTCGTCACGCTCGGCCGAGGTGCCGACGTGGTGCACGTCGAGGGGGTCGCGGATGATCCTGGCGACGGCGAGCCGCCGGTTCAGCGCGGTCGACGGGTCCTGGAAGACCATGCCGACCTCACGCCCGAAGCCGCGGTCCAGGGGCTTGCCACGGAACCGGACGGTGCCCGCGGTGGGCCGCTGCAGGCCGACGATCACCTTGGCCAGCGTCGACTTGCCGCAGCCGGACTCGCCGACGACGCCGATGGTCTCCCCCGGGTTGACGACCAGGTGGGCGTCGGTCAGGGCGTAGACGTTGTCATGGCCGAAGAGGTTGGCGCCACGGATCTTGTGGACGACGTGGACGCCGTCGAGCTCCAGGAGGTTCACGCCGTCGCCTCCTTCTCACGAGCGATGTCGACCGCCGGGAAGTGGCAGGCGACGAGGTGGGCGACGGGTTCGCCGAAGCGGACCGGGGTCTCCTCGTGGCACTTGGCGCGGGCCGCCGGGCAGCGGTCGGCGAACCGGCAGCCCGCCGGGAACTCGGCCGGGGCCGGGACGACACCCTTGATCTGGGTGAGGCGGGCCTCGTTCTCCTCCAGCGACAGCACCGCGCTGAGCAGGCCGCGGGTGTAGTGGTGCCGGGGCGACCCGACCACCGCGGCGGTCGCGCCCAGCTCGGCGACCTGCCCGCCGTACATGACGACGACGCGGTCGGCGATCTCCGACACCAGCGCCAGGTCGTGCGAGACGAGGATGAGCGCAAAGCCGAGCTCCTCCTGCAGCCGCAGCAGCAGCGCCATGATCTGGGCCTGCACCGTGACGTCGAGCGCGGTGGTCGGCTCGTCGGCGACGATCAGCTTCGGGTCCCGCGAGAGCGCCATCGCGATGAGCACCCGCTGGCGCTGACCACCCGACAGCTCGTGCGGGTACGCGCGCAGGGTGCGTCCCGGGTCGAGGTTGACCAGCTCGAGCAGCTCGGCCGGGGTGCGGGTGCCGCCGCGGCGGGTGAACTGCTTGAGCTGGGCCCGGATGGTCATCGCCGGGTTGAGGGAGCTCAGCGCGTCCTGGTAGATCATCGCGATGTCGTGGCCGAGGTGCCGGCGGCGTTCCCCGGGGCGCAACGCGAGCAGGTCACGCTGCGCGAACCGGATCCGGCCGGACACCCGGGCCCCGGCGGGCTGGAGGCCGAGGATCGACAACGCGGTGAGCGTCTTGCCGCAGCCGGACTCGCCGATCAGGCCGAGGACCTCGCCGGCGCGGACGCTGAAGGAGACACCATCCACGACGTCGACCCCTTCGTGGCGGCCGGGGAAGGCGATCGCCAGCCGGTCGACCTCGAGGACCGTTTCGTGGTGGTCCAGGGACCGGGCGGTGCGGGCCAGCCGCTCCCCCGCCTCCCGGAGCCCGGCGATCGGCAGGACGGGTGCGGTGTCGGCGTCTTCCCGCTTGGCGACGGCCTTCGCGACCTCCGCCGCCTTGACCGCGCGGGCCGAGGGCGCGGCCCACGCGTCCGAGATCCGCTCGGACAGGATGTTCAGCGCCAGCACGGTGATCAGGATCATCAGGCCCGGGAACAGCGTCGCCCACCAGCCGCCGGTGAGCACCAGGTCCTTGCCGTCGGCGAGCACCGAGCCCCACGACGGGTCCGGCGGCTGGATGCCGGCGCCGATGAACGACAGCGACGCCTCGAACACGATCGCGTCGGCCACCGTCACCGTGCAGTAGACCAGCACCGGCGCGGCGCAGTTGATCGCAATGTGCCGAGTCAGCACGAAGAACCGGCGGGCCCCGATGACGCGTTCCGCGGCGACGTAGTCCTCGCCGTACTGGGCCAGCACGTTCGCCCGGATCACCCGGGCCACCGGCGGCATGTTCAGGAACCCGATGGCCAGGATCAGCACCAGGATCCCGTGCCCGAACACCGCCACGAGCACCGCCGCGAGCGCGATGCCCGGGAACGCCATGATGACGTCGAGCACCCGCATGACCAGCGCGTCCACCCGGCGGTGCGACGTCGCGGCGAACGCCCCGATCACCGCCCCCGACACGAGCGCGAGCGCCACCGCCCCCAGGCCGATGGCGAGCGACCAGCGCGTGCCGGCGACGAGCCGGGAGAAGATGTCGCGGCCGGAGGTGTCGGTGCCGAACCAGTGCGTGCCGCTCGGGCCGCCGGTGTCGGTGCTCAGCGCGTCCGGGTTGTGCGTGGCCAGCAGCGTGCCCAGCACCGCCACGAGCACCAGGACACCGAGGATCGCCAGGGCGGGCCACGACCCGCGCAGCCGCCTCACGAGTGGCTCCGCAGGCGCGGGTTGGCGATCAGGTACAGGACGTCGACGATCAGGTTGACCAGGACGAACCCGATCGCGATCGTGATCACGAAGCCCTGCACCTTGGCGGTGTCGCCGTCCTTGACGGCCTGGATCATGTTCTGCCCCATTCCCGGCAGCGCGAACATCGTCTCGATCACGACCGCCCCGCCCAGCAGGTAGCCGACCCGCAGGCCGAGCACGGTCAGCGGGGTGACGAGCGCGTTGCGCAGCACGTTGCGCCCGACGACGACCACCGGCGGCAGGCCACCGCCGCGCGCCGTGCGGACGTAGTCGCGGTCCAGCTCCTCGACCATCGACGTCCGGATCACCCGGGTCAGCTGGGCGGCCACCGGCAGCGCCAGGGAGACCGCGGGCAGCGTCAGCGAGTTGAGCCAGCCGCCGACCGAGTCGGCCGGGCTGACGTAGCCGCTCGTCGGGAACAGGCCCCGGTCGACGGCCAGCCACTGCACCAGCAGCAGCGCCACCCAGAACGCGGGCGCCGCGACGCCGGCCAGAGTGACCACCCGGATGACCTTGTCCGGCCAGCGGTCGCGGAACAGCGCCGACGTCACGCCGAGCAGCAGCGCCGTGACGAGCGCGATGACCAGGCCGAGCAGGGTCAGCTGGACGGTCAGCGGCAGCGCGGTCGCGATCGTCTCGCCGACCGGCTGCTTGGTGATCACGCTGGTGCCGAAGTCCCCCTGGACCAGGTGCCAGACGAAGTGGACGTACTGCAGCGGCAGCGGGTCGAGCAGGCCGTTCTCCAGCCGGAACTGCTGGAGCTGCTCGGCGGTGGCGTTCGCGCCGTCGAACGCGGCGAGCGCCGGGTCGGTGGGCGCGAACCGCATCACGATGAACACGAACAGGATCACGCCGAGCAGCAGCGGGATCAGGGCGAGGATGCGGCTCAGCAGCATCCGCACGACGACGGCCACGGGTTTCTCCTCTTAGACCGGCTTCGCCTGGTTCAGGTAGATGCCCGGGTAACCCTGGGCGTGCACGCCGGAGATCGCCTTCGGGTCCCACGCCGTGCCGAGCTGGGTGAATACGACCGGGTAGATGACGGCCTGCTCGGAGATCAGGTCCAGCAGCTGCTTGTTCAGCGTCGTCCGCTTGGCTTCGTCCGTTTCGGCGGCGGCCTGGTCCTGCAGCGCGAGCAGGGACCGGGCGTCGGGGCCGGTGAACCGGGCGTACTTGCTGGTGAGGATGGACTTGGCGTCGTAGTAGTAGCGGATGAGCAGGTCGGGGTCGTTGCCGAACTGCATCGGGTTGTTGGTCGTCGCGACGACCTGGAAGTCGGTGCCGGCGTCGAGCTTGGAGAACAGCGCCTTGGTGTCCTGGGAGTCCAAAGTGGTCTGGACGCCGATCGCGTCCCAGCCCTCCTTGATCACCTTGACGCAGTCGGCGACCAGCGAGGTGTTCGTCGTGGACAGCGTGATCTTCAGGCCGCTCACGCCGGCCTGCTGCAGCAGCTGCCTGGCCTTGTCGGGGTTGTAGGCGAAGTCCTGCGACGCGGGCTGCGACGACGGGAGCTTCGGGTTGATGAACGACGTGCCGGGCGAACCGGCGCCCTTCAGCCCGATCTCGATCATCTTCTTCTTGTCGATCGCGTAGTGCAGCGCCTGCCGGACGAGGTTCTTGTCGAACGGCGCGTGCTGGGTGTTGAAGAGCAGGAAGAGGTTGTTGCCGCCGTCGGCGAACTCGACCGTCCGGCCCGCCTTCCGCAGCTGGTCGGCGTTGGCGGCCGGGATGTTCTCGGCGATCTGCGCGTCCGGCTTCGCCCCCGAGATGGCCGCGACGCGCGGCGCGGAATCCACGATGGACTTCCACAGCATCTTGTCGTACGCGGCCGGGCGCGGGCCGTTGTAGTCGGCGAACTTCTCGAAGCTGGTGTGGGACAGCGGCGCCTGCTCGACGACCTTGTAGGGGCCGGAGCCGACGACCTTGCCCGCCGCGGCGTCGGCCCACTTGCCGTCGTAGACGTGCTTGGGGACGATCTTGCAGCACTGGATCCGCTGCAGCGCGTACGGGAAGGGGAACTTGAGGACGAACTCGACCGAGCGGTCGCCCGTCTTGCGCACTTCCTTCAGCCACGTGGAGAAGAAGCTGTGGATGAGGACGTTTTCCTTGTCGTCGAGGGCCCGCGCGTAGGTGAAGACGACGTCGTCGGCGGTCACCGGCTGGCCGTCGTGCCACTTCGCACCGTCGCGCAGGTCGAACTTCAGGCTCGTGCCGCTCGTGTCGGCGGGCAGTGCCTTCGCCAGGCCGGGGAACGGCGCGCGGGTGATCGGGTCACCCTCCACCAGGGACTCGTAGCAGTGCAGGATCGCGGCCATCGAGAACGCGGACGCGGTCTGCAGCGGGTCCCACGTCTGGTTGTTGCCGTAGCCGATCACGGCGGTCAGCGAGCCCGCCGAGCTGCCGGTCTTGTTGGTGGACGCCGGCCCGCCGCACGCGGCGAGCACGGTCGGGAACGCCAAGGCCGCCCCGGCGAAGGTGGTGTAGCGCAGCAACTGGCGGCGGCTGAGCGACGGGCTCTGGGACATCGGTGTCTCCGGCTGGCCTCGAACGGTAGGACATGGGACGTCCTATGACCGGCGTGAGCCTAGGATGGGTTCGCGTGCCGGTCAACCCTTCTGGACGTATGACGTAGGATGTCCTCTCACGACGCATCCGGGGAGGACAGCAGTGGCCCGTCCGCAGCGCAGCGAAGAGATCACCAAGCGCATCATCGACCTGATCGTCGAGCGGGAGCTCCCGCCGGGCGCGCCCATGCCCACCGAGCTGAGCCTGATGGAGGACATCGGCGTCAGCCGCAACTCGATCCGCGAGGCGATCAAGGCCCTGCAGGCCCTCGGCATCGTCGAGATCCGCCACGGCTACGGCACGTTCGTCGGCTCCGCCGGCTCGGAGTCGCTGCAGACGTGGCTGCTGTTCCGCACCCGCGCGCGCGGCGCGACCGACGTCGGGCGGCTGCGCGACCTCCTGGAGGTGCGGGAGATGCTCGAGACCGAGCTGACCCGCCGCGTCGCCACCGACCACCGGCCCGGACTGGTCGAGGAACTGCAGGCCTGCGTCACGCGGATGAAGCGCAAGGGCCCGGACGCGGCGGAGGCCGACCGCGAGTTCCACGACCTCATCTGTGCCGAAGCCGGCTTCGACCTCGCCCGCGAGCTCACCGGCCTGTTCTGGGACGTCTACCGGATCGCCGAAAGCGAGCTCGGCGGCCCGGCGTCGTCCGCGACGGCCACCGCAAAACGTCACCAGGCCATCGTCGACGCCCTCCTGCTGCGCGACGCCGACGCCGCCGCCGAAGCCGTGCACCGGCACTTCGACGAGGTGCGCAAGCGTGCGAAAGCCGGTCCGTACGGGGGTTTCGGTGTCGCGCGGCCGGTGCCGGCGGCGCATTCCTGACTCTCGGTCGTTGAGCCGATCGAGGTAACTTCCGGAAGATCGGGAAACCGGGCCCAACGGATCCGGCGCCTGGCTCGTAGTAGTGGTGATCAACCACCACACGGAGGTGCCAGTGCGAAGAACTCTTTCGGCGTTCGCGGTCCTGCTCGCCGGCTCGGCGGGGCTGACCGGGCTCGCCCCGCCCGCTCTTGCCGCGACGACGTCGTCGACTGTCACATTGCCCACGGGTGACCGCGTGACCGTCCGGACCGCTTCGGACGGTCGCGACACCTTCGAGATCCGGCCCGCCGCCGAGAAGGGCATGGCGCGGGCGCTGGTGCACCTGCGCCTCGGCGAGCGCGACTACGAGGTTCCCGGCACCGCGCTCCCCTACCTCGGGCGCGGGCTCGACCTGAGCTTGTTCGACGTCAAGGCGCTCCTGGCCGGCGCTTCGGCCCCGGTCGACCCGTCGGCGTTCGGCGCCGCCTTGGCCAAGCAGTTCAAAGAGGACAACGCGAAGGGCCACTTCGGGGGTCAGGGGCTCTTCGCCGGGGGAAAGACCTTCGCGCTCTCGGGGGCACCGACGCGGCGGGCTGTCCAGCCCCGCTCGGTGATGCGCACGGTGTCCGTCGACGCCACGGACATCGGCGGCAAGCCCGCCGACACCGGCGTCGCGTTCCTGTACAACACCGACGACGGGAACCTCCTCGACCCGAGCGAGAACTTCAACTACTTCTCGGGCGGCACGGCGAAGTTCAGCGCGCCGGACGGCAACTACAGCGCGCTCGGCCTCTTCTGGACGGCCGACGCCGACGGCAACCCGACCGAGGTGCGGTTCAGCGCGCAGCCCGAGTTCGCGGTGAAGGCGGACAAGACCGTCCGAGTGGACGCTTCGCGTGCCTCCAGCAAGGTGACCTGGGTGACCCCGCGGCCCGCGTTGCTCGACGACACCGGGTTCTTCTTCCGGCGGGCCGCCAAGACCGGCCCGGCGCTGCTCGTCGACTTCGACGCCGGGCCCGGCGTGCCGATCTCGGTGTCGCCGACGGCGGTCCCGGTGCGCACCGGGGCGCTGCAGACGTATCCGTACAGCAGGCTCGTGTCCCCGCCCGGGCCGGGCACCCCGTACGAATACGTGCTGCAGAAGGCCAGCGTGGGCACGATTCCGCAGCAGCGGTACGTGATCACGGCGAAGGACGTCGCCACCGTGGACGCCACCTACTTCACCGAGTTCGCCTCGCTGGGCCGGCGGCAGCGCAGCGGCATGTTCGCCTTCGAGGACTCCAGCGGCCGGGTGTCCCACCCGATCCAGCTGCCCCGGCGGCAGACCGAGTACGTCTCGGCGGCGCCGGACCTCACCTGGCTCGGCGGGTTCTCCAAGTACGTCCCGCCCGGGCCGTTCGAAGCCTGGGCCGGGGGTCAGTACGAGGCGTTCCACGGCTACCGGGGCGGCTCCTCGGTCACCGAGAACTGGAACAAGTTCCCGCTGCACCCGGCGAGCCCGGTGGCCCTCGAGCCGCTGGACCACGCGACCGTCTACACCCAGCCGGGCGCGACCCGCGCCGGCGATCTGCTGCGGTTCGCGATCACGCCGTTCAGCGACAACGAGCCCGGCCACACCGGCTTCGGCTTCTACGGCGAGTCCCGGGACACCGTCACCGGGCACTACACGCTGACGCAGGACGGTGCGACGGTCGCCGAGGGCAACCCGGTGGGCGGCACCGCGCTCAACCTGGAGCAGGAGGTCGCCGCCGGGCCGTCGACGCTGGGGCTGACGATCGACGCGGGCCGCACCGGGCCGATGTACCGCCAGAGCACCGCGAGCCACACCGAGTGGACGTGGCAGTCGCAGCACGTCGAGGGTGTCACGCTCCCGCAGGCGCTGTACTGCGCGCGCGGGAGCGTGCCGGACCGGGCCTGCGCGGTCGAGCCCCTGCTGACCCTGGAGTACGCGGTCGGTGGGCTCCGGCCGGACGGCTCCACCGTTTCCGGGCCGCAGGGTCTCGACCTCACGGTCGGGCACCTGCAGCAGAGCGCCGCTTCGCCCGTCACAGCCGCAACGGTGCAGTACTCGCTCGACGGCGTGACCTGGCACGACACGACCGTCACCGCCCGCGGTGACGGGGTCTTCCACGCGGACTTCACCGCAACCACGGAGACCTTCCGCGGTGACGACGTCTCGCTGCGGGTCACCGCCGCCGACGCCGCCGGGGCGACCATCGCGGAGACGCTCACCGCCGCCTACCACGTCTACGCCGTCTGAGGGGAGTGTCCACTGTGTACATCCGAAAACTCGGCGTGCTGACCGCCGTGTGCGCGGCGGCGATCGCGCTGGCGCCGGCCGCGTCCGCCGCACCAGGGCCGCGCGCGGCCTGCCCGGACGCGGGGCCGAACGTCCTGCGTTGCCTCACCACGTTCACGCCGGCTGCGGTTCGCGCCCTGGCCGACGGCCCGGTCGGCTGGGGTGCGGACGACCTGGTGTCGGCCTACCGGCTACCGGCTTCGGCCGGTCCGGACACCGTCGTCGGCATCTCGATCGCCTACGACGCGCCGAACCTGGAGGCCGACCTGGCCGCCTACCGGGCGCAGTACGGCCTGCCGCCGTGCACCACGGCGAACGGCTGCTTCACCAAGGTCAACCAGCAGGGCGCCGCGGCTCCCCTGCCGGAGGCCGACTTCGGCTGGGCCCTGGAGTCCACTTTGGACGTATCGATGGTGTCGGCGGCGTGCCCGTCGTGCCGGATCGTCGTCGTGGAGGGAAACACACCCGGGTTCGCCGACCTCGCCGAGACCGAGGACACCGCGGTCCGGCTCGGCGCAAAGGTGGTGTCGAACAGCTACGGCGCCCGCGAAGGCGGCGCGCCGCTGGCATACGCGAGCCACTACCAGCACCCGGGCGTGACGGTGGTGGCATCGTCCGGCGACACCGGCTTCACCGCGGCGAGCTATCCGGCCGTGCTGGCCTCGACGGTCGCGGTCGGCGGAACGACGCTGGCCCGCGACCCGGATTCGGCGCGGGGCTGGGCGGAGTCGGCGTGGGAGTACGGCGGCAGCGGCTGCTCGGCCTACATCACCAAACCGAAGTGGCAGAAGGACACCCACTGCGGCAAGCGCACAGTCGCGGACGTCGCGGCGGTCGCGGACAGCGTCGCGATCTTCAACGCCGACGCGGGTGGCTGGCTCCCGGTGAACGGCACCAGCGCATCGGCGCCGTTCGTCGCGGGGTTGTACGGCCGTTCGGGGCGCGCGGGAGTCGCGGGCCCGGCGGACTTGTACGCCCACGCGTCCCAGTTCGTCGACATCACCACGGGCCACAACGACCCGGCCGGCGCGGGCAAGAAGTGCGGCGGTGATTACCTGTGCGTGGCCGGCGCCGGGTATGACGCGCCGACGGGGGTGGGAGTGCCGAACGGCCTCACCGGCTTCTGACCCGAAGCCGCTCCGCCGGGTGTTGAGCCCGGCGGAGCGGCTTTGCCAGAATCGAGAGGTGGCGAAGATCGAGATCCGTCCCGTGCGTCCGACCGAACTCGAAGCCGTCGCGGAGCTGCGCTGGCGCTGGGTGGCCGACCAGGACGCCTTGCCCGGCACCGGCCGCGCCGAGTTCGTGCGAGGCTTTGCGGCGTGGGCGCGGGAGAACGCGGCCACCCATCGGTGCCTGGTGCTGGTGCGAGACGGCCGGGTGGCGGGCATGGCGTTCCTGGCGATCACCGCGCGAGTCCCGACACCGCGAGAGTTCACCCGAGCCGCCGGCGACGTCCAGTGCGTGTACGTGACGCCGGAAGCCCGCGACAGCGGCCTCGGCGGCCTCCTCATCAACGCGATCCTGCACCTGGCCGAGCAACTCGAGCTGGAGCGGGTGACCGTGCACTCGTCGGAGCGCGCAGTGCCGGCTTACGAACGGCACGGGTTTGCCGTGTCGGCGAAACTGCTGCAGGCCGAACCGAGCTGAGCAGACCTCAGCCCGGCCGGCACAAGCCCCGCTCGTAAGCCAGCAACCCGGCCTCAGTCCGATGCGCGCACCCCAGCTTCCGCACCACCTGCGCCACACAACTCCGCACCACCGGCTCCGCCACGCCCAGCTGCGTCGCGATCTCGGCGTTCGTCAGCGCCGAACCGATCCCGACGAGCACCTCCCGCTCGCGCCCGGAAAGCCGGTCCACCCGCGCCAGCCGCTCATCCCGGGGCCCGGACAAGCGCGTTGCCGCGGACACGAGCCGGCGGGAGGCGTCCGGTGACAGCACCACGTGACCGTCCGCCGCCAGCCGGACCACCTTGATCAGCTCGTTGCGCCGGGCGGACCGCAGCAGGAACCCGGCCGCGCCGTCTCTCAACGCCCGCAGGATCCCCGCCTCGGAATCGAATGTCGCCAGCACCACCACCGCCGGACGGCGGGACACCGGGCCCAGCGGACCCAGGCGCGGGTCCAGCAGCACCACGTCGGGCAGCCGCCGCCGGAGGGTGGTCCGGGCCGCCGTCGCGTCGCCCGCCGTGCCGACCACCTCGATGCCGTCCGCCTCGCTGAGGAGCCCGCTCAAGCGGTCCCGCACGCCGGGGTCACGTTCGACCACCAGGACCCGGACCGGCTGCGGTGAGAGCACAACTCAGTCCTTGGGCCGCAGGCGGATCAACGGCAGGTCCGCCCGCGACGCGCCGACCAGGTCCCGGCCGCCCGGCCCGCGAAGCCGCAGCTCACGGAACCGCACCGACGACAGCTGCGCGGCTTCGATCGGGTAGACGTCGCCGTACCGCTTGATCTTGTCGACCAGCTCCTTGCCGAGCAGTTCCACGAGCCCGGCGTGCCGGGTCGCCCCGCCGCCCAGCGGCACGTCCAGCTGCTTGCGCACCTCGGGAAACCGCTGGTCGAGCTCGACGGCCAGCTGGTGGATCGTGACGTACGCGGGGCCGAAGTCCCCGGCGTCCGGCCCGGGCGGGATCTCCTGCAGCACCTTGACGAGCTTGTCGTCCATTCCGAGCTTGTCCCACAGGGTCATGCTGTCCCGTTCCCCTCTGTCGCCGCAGGTCTACCAGAGGACCGGCACGCGGTCCACTCCCCCGGTGACACGGTTGGTCCGGACCTCCAGTTCATCAACTGACGCGGCCAGGCGAAGCCCCGGGAACCGCCGGAACAGCGAGCCGAACACCACGCGCAGCTCGGTCCGGGCGAGGCTCGCGCCGATGCAGAACCAGCCGCCGTAGGCGAACGCGACGTGCGAGTTCGGCTTGCGGTCCGGGTCGAACGACTCGGGGTCGTCGAACACCGCCGAATCGCGGTTGGCCGCGGCCAGCGACAGGACGACGGCGTCCCCGCGGGCGACCGTCACCCCGCCGAGCTCGACGTCGTCGTGGGCGTAGCGCAGCACACCGAGCCCGCCCGGCGCGGACATCCGCAGGATCTCCTCGACCACCCCGTGCACCCGGCCGTCGGGGTCGGCGGCGAGCGCGTCCCGCCGGGCGAGGTCGGTGAGCAGGTAGAGCACGCCGAGGTCGATCCGGTTGGACGTCGTCTCGTGGCCGGCGAACAGCAGGCCGGCGGCGAGCCGGGCGAGGTCGTCGTCGGTGAACGCCGGGTCCTCGGCCTGCGCCCGCACCATGTCCGAGACGACGTCCTGGCCGGGCGCTCGCCGTTTGGCCGCCGCGAGCCGGCCCATGTACCCGGCGAACTCGTCGAGCGCGGCTTCGGCGCCGGCGCCGATGTCCATCCGGCCCATCCGGTCGGAGAGCACGCGGAACGTGTCGCGGTCCTCGTACGGGACGCCGAGAAGTTCGCAGATCACCAGGACCGGCAACGGGAACGAAAGGTGCTCGTGCAGGTCGACGGGCTCATCCCCGCGCCGGACCCGCTCCATCGTGGCGAAGCAGCCGTCGGCCAGCTCCTGGACGTGCCCGGCGAGCCGCCGGATCCGGTTGGCGGAGAACGCGGGCACGAGCATCCGCCGCATCCGCGCGTGTTCGACGTGCTCGGTCTCGTGGTCGCCCTGGGGACGGCTGAGGATCGCCGCCTCCGACAGCGCCGCCGCCTCCTCCGGCGCCGGGTGCGAACGGCCGAACCGCGAGTCGGTGAACACCGCGCGGACCTGCTCGAACCCGGTGACCAGCCAGGCCGGGTCACCCGTCGGCGTGGTCACCGCCACCACCGGCCCCTGGCGGCGCAGCACGCCGAACAGCGGGGCGATCTCCAGGACGTTCGGCCGCTCGAACGGCAGGCGCGGGGTCTCCGTGGTGGTCATCGGGTCTCCTCCCGGGTGCGCGGCCGGACGGCGCGAACACGGGCGGCCCGGTCACCGGCCGCTCCCCCCGGTCCCCCGGTTTCCACGGTACCGAGGAACCCGGCCCCCGGGCGGGAAAGCCGGGTTCCCCGCCCGATCGGGCCAAAGGCGGACCGGAACTGTCGGTGCCTTCCGCTAGCCTGGATTCCGGGGGCGGCGGCCCAGCTACAGCAGCTTCCAAGCCTGCGTCAACGTGTCCCGCAGGATCTGTTCCATCTCGTCGAACTGCGCCTGGTCGCAGATCAGCGGCGGCGACAGCTGCACCACCGGCTCGGCGCGGTCGTCGGCACGGCAGTACAACCCGGCCTCGAACAGCGCGTCAGACAGGAACCCGCGCAGCACCCGCTCGGACTCCTCGGCGCTGAACGTCTCCTTCGTCGCCTTGTCCTTCACCAGCTCGATGCCGTAGAAGAACCCCGCACCGCGCACGTCGCCGACGATCGGCAGATCGGTCAGCTTGTCCAAAGTGGACCGGAACGCGGCTTCCCGCGACAGCACGTGCCCGTAGATGTCCTCACGCGCCATCAGGTCGAGGTTGGCCAGCGCCACCGCGCAGGACACCGGGTGCCCGCCGTAGGTCGAGCCGTGCATGAACGTCGTGGCGCCGTGGGTGAACGGCTCCATCAGCCGTTCGCTCGCGAGCACCGCGCCCAGCGGCGCATAGCCGGACGTCAGCCCCTTCGCCGTAGTGATGATGTCCGGCTGGTAGCCGTACCGCTTGGCGGCGAAGTCGTACCCGACCCGGCCGAACGCGCAGATCACCTCGTCGGACACCAGCAGCACGTCGTGTTTGTCGCAGATCTCCCGCACCCGCGCGAAATAGCCGGGCGGCGGCACAAAACACCCGCCGGTGTTCTGTACGGGTTCGAGGAACACCGCCGCGACGGTGTCCGCGCCTTCGAACTCGATGGCCTGTTCGATCTGGTCGGCGGCCCAGCGCCCGTAGGCGGCGTAGTCGTCGGCGTGCTCGGGCGCGCGGTAGAAGTTGGTGTTCGGCACCCGCAGGGTGCTCGGCACGAGCGGCTCGAAGTCGGCCTTCGCGCCGGGGATGCCGGTGATCGACAGCGCCCCCTGCGACGTGCCGTGGTAGGCCAGCGCACGGCTGATCACCTTGTGCTTGGTCGGTTTCCCGACCAGCTTGAAGTACTGCTTGGCGAGCTTCCACGCCGTCTCGACCGACTCGCCGCCGCTCACGGTGAAGAACACGCGGTTCAGGTCACCGGGCGACGCGGCGGCCAGCCGCTCGGCCAGCTCGATCGCTGTCGGGTGCGCGTGGCCCCACAGCGGGAAGTACGCGAGCTGCTTCGTCTGCCGCGCGGCGGCTTCCGCGAGCTCTTCACGGCCGTGGCCGACCTGGACCGCGAACAGGCCGGCGAGCCCGTCCAGATAGCGCTTCCCGCGGGCGTCCCAGATGTAGGCGCCTTCGCCGCGCACGATCACCGGGACGTCGGTCTCGTCGTAGGCGGAGTGACGGGTGAAGTGCATCCAGAGGTTGGTGCGGGCGGACTGGGCGAGGCCCGAGGCGTCGAGAGCAGCGCGGTCGGCGGTAGTGGTCATGCCCTGGTTATCGCACGCGTCAGCGTCACGACGCAAGCGATTCAGTCGCCTGGACCAACTTTCACAACTAATCCATGGTCATCTACCCGCGACGAGCTTCGGATTTAGTCGTCACCCTCAGCGAGTGCCCCACTGGTAGGTCTGCTTCCGCAGCTTGAGGTAGACCATCACCTCGGCGTGCCGGACACCCGGCAGCGCGCGGATCCGCGTCGAGATCAGTTCCAGCAGCGCCTCGTCGTTCGCGCAGACCGCTTCACAAAGCAGGTCGTAACGGCCGGCGCACAGGATCACGTACGCGATTTCGTCCATTTCGGCCAGTGCGTCACCGACCGGCTCGAGCGGGCCCTCGACGGTGATCGCGATCATCGCCTGCCGGAACAGCCCGATCTGCAAGGGATCCGAGACGGCGACGATCTGGATGACCCCGGAGTCCGAGAGCCGCTGCACCCGCTGCCGGACGGCCGCCTCGGACAGGCCGACCGCCTTGCCGATCGTCGCGTAGGCGCGCCGCCCGTCCTCCTGCAGCTGGGCGATGATCTGCCGCGAGATGTCGTCGAGCACCGGCGGGGCGGGCCGGTGTGGGGTGTCCTGACTGCTCACGCCCCGGATCATCCTCCCCGCGGGCGACCCCAGGCAAACGCGGCGAGTTCGTCACAAAACGTCACTAAATGCGAAGAAGGACCTGGTCAACGGCAACGGATTTAGTCGTCTTCAGGCCGTTGACAACACCGAAACGGTGCTGTTCCATCCGTCGCACCTTGCCCCCTGGCCGGAGGGAACCCCCGTGCCCCGCACTCCCGCCCCGCCCGACACCACCACCGCCGCCCCGTCGAAGACTGCCCGCGGACTCACCCGGTCCATCGGTGTCGGCGGCGGCACGCTCCTCACGCTCAGCTGCGTCACACCGGCGTCGTCGCTGTTCGTCCTCGTGCCCCCGCTGTTCGCCGAGCTCGGCACCGGCACCGCCCTCGCCATCGCCCTCGCGGTGCTGCTCTGCGTCGGGATCGCCTTCTGCTACTCCGAACTCGGCACGTTGGTGCCGAGCGCGGGCGGTGAGTACGCGATGGTGACGACGGTGGCCAACCGGTTCGCCGGCTGGCTGGCGTTCGTGCTGTCGTTCATCGTCATCCTCGTGGTGCCGCCGATCATCGCGATCGGCGTCGCCGACTACCTCGCCGCCGTCGTCGACATCAACCCGTCGGTGGCGGGCGCGCTCGTGATGCTCGCGTCCACCGTGATGGGCCTGCTGAACCTGCGGTCCAACGCCTGGATCACCGGGATCTTCCTGCTGATCGAGATCGTGGCGATCTTCGTCGTGACGCTGCTGGGTTTCACGCACACCACGCAGAGCCCGGCTGTGCTGCTGAAGCCGAGCCTCGGCACGAGCGGGATCGGGCTGATCGCCGTGGTCGCCGGGCTCGCGGTCGCGTTGTTCGTCGTGCAGGGCTTCAGCACCGCCGTCTACCTCGCCGAGGAAATGCGCGAGCCGCGCAAGACGGTGGCCAGGACGGTGTTCTGGACGCTCGGCATCAGCGCGCTGGTCATCCTGGTGCCGGTCGTCGCGGTCACCCTGGCCGTGCCGGACGCCGCCGCGCTCGCCGGGGTCGACCTCAGCGCGCTGGTCACCGGCTGGAGCAACTCCGCCGTCGGCGTGGCGATCAGCCTGTGCATCGCGGCGGCGATCGTGAACGCCGTGATCGTCATGGTCATCCAGAACTCGCGGGTGCTCTACGCCTCGGCCCGCGACCAGGCCTGGCCGGCGCCGGTGAACCGCGCGATGAGCGTGGTGAGCGAACGGTTCGGCGCGCCCTGGGTCGCCACCCTCTTCGTCGGGCTGTCCGAAGCCGTCCTCTGCTTCGTGCCGGTGGACACGCTCAGCGGTGTCACCGGGGTCGCCGTCGTCGCGCTCTACCTCAGCGTCGCGGCCGCCGCGCTCGGCGCGCGCCGGGCGGCACACCACAAGCCGCACGTGTGGCGGATGCCGGCCTGGCCGGTGGTGCCGGTGCTCGCCGTCGTGGCGCTGGCCTACGTCCTGGTCGAGCAGAGTGCGCTCGACCTCGGCATCACGGCCGGCGTCCTGGTGGTGTCGGCGCTGTACTGGTGGGGCTACCTGCGCCGCCGTCCCGAGCGGTGGGTCGTGACCGTCCCGCAAGAGGAGTAGCTCAGTCCTTCGGGCGGCCCTTCAGCTGGCGCACGCCGACGATGATCACCGCGAGCAGGCCGACCACCGCGACCAGGATCCAGATCCAGCTCGGGATGCCGACGGCGTCCACGGTGGTGGTCGGCGCCGGAGAGCTGGGCGCGGTCGTCTGAGCCGCGGCCGCCACGGACGTCGTCGGAGCCGCCTCGCTCGAGGCCGCGGCGGTGAGGGTGAAGTGCACGGTGCCGGTGACGTTGTCACCGTCCTTCGCGACCACCTGCCAGGTCAGCGTGTAGGCCTGGGCGGGCCCGGCCGGCGTCACGGGCACCGTCACGACCCCGCCGGCGACCGACGGTGTGCCGATCTTCCACGCGGTGCCGTCGCGGCCGGTGACCTTGACGGCGTCCGGCGGCAGTGTCACCGGCTCGCCGAAGGTCAGCTGGACCTGCGTCGGCGCTGCCGCGAGCGACGCGCCTTCGGCGGGTGAGCTGGACTCGAGTTCGGTGTGGGCCGAAGCGGGCCCGGCGAGCACAACGAGCCCGAGGAGGGCGGCGAGCACGGCGCCGAACGTACGACGGAGGATCATCCGGACATCCTGCCCTATCCGCCCGTGCAGTCTTCGTGTCCACCCGTGCAGCCGGGTGGGTCTCCCTTCTCTTCGCGCCGCGCATTGGCCAGGATGGACGCCTGGGTGGCGAGGGAAGGACCTCAATGGCGACAGTGCGTGACGAAGCCGACGCACGGCGGCAGCTGCGGGCGGAGCACCAGCGCGAGAAGCACGAGCACCACGACCCGCGGGAAAAGGCGTCGGGTGTGGCGCAACCGCAGGGCGGGGGCGCGGCCGCGCTGGTCGCCGACGGCTCCGACGTCCTCGAGCTGGACTACGCCGAGGTGGACGCGGCCAAGAAGGCCCTCGACGAACGTCACCAGGAGCTGTCCGCGTACCTCGAAAGCGCCCGTGACCTGGGCACGCCGCTGGCCGACGGCAAGGGCCCGGTGTCCCACTGGATGCGCCGCTCGTTCGGCGTGCGCGGCGGCGCCGAGGCCGGTGGGGTGCAGGCCGCTCTGACGTCGTACCTCGCCGAGCTCGCCGCACTGCGGCAGGCGCTCGACACCGTCGTCGCGACGCACAGCCGCAACGACGAGGAGGCCGCCGAGGCCCTCCGGGTGGGTGAGCGTGATGCCTGAGTTCCACTCCACGCACCACGAACCGACCAAGCGCGAGAAGGCGAAGGCGCGGCGCGTCCGGCGTGAGAAGGCCGCGAACAACCGTGAAGACGCCTTCGGGCGGATCAACTGGAACAGCTACGACCACCGTGAGCTGTGGGACATGGTCCAGTCGGCCGACCCGCCCAAGCTCGGCGAGCAGGCGCACCGGTGGGCCGAGCTCGCCAAGAACGTCGACACGGCCACCGGTGACGTCCACGCGCTGGTGCAGAAGCTGCTGCTGTCGTGGCGCGGCCCGTCGTCCGCCCAGGCCGCCGGCTCGGTGCAGCGGCTGACCGGCTGGGCCAGCACCGCGAGCGAGAACGCCCGGCACATCGGCGACGGCCTCGACTCCTACACCTCGGCGATCGGCGAGGCCCGGCGGAAGATGCCGGAGCCGGTGCACTACTGGGCCGAGCGGTGGTTCCAGGAGGGGTACGCCGTCAAGCGGCTCGACGGGCCCGAAGGCGCCTACATGCTGGACGACCTGCTCGACGACAAGCTGCCCACCAAGAAGCAGGCCGACGAGGCCAAGGCCGAAGCCGTCCGCGTGATGGAGCAGTACGAGGGCGCGAGCCACGACGTCCGCCACCGGCTGCCGCCGGCGTTCGACACCGCGCCGCAGGTGAGCGCGGTGAGCACGGACTTCGTCCCGCCGCGGGTGCCCGTGCCGGTGACGCCGGCCGTCGACGACCCGGCGCCCGGCGACGAGCCCGGCCGGCGACCGGACGACTCGACGTCGACCGCGTCCGCGCTGCCCGGCACGTTGACCGGCGCCGGGATGCCCGGCGGGCTCGACGGGCTGATCGGCCCAGGCTTGGGCGGTGTTCCCGGCGTTCCCGCTGGCCAGACGGGTGGCGCGGGGTACAGCGCCGGGTTCGGCCCGGGCTTCACCGGGGTCCCGGGTGCCAGCGGATCGGCCCTCGGTGACGGCGCACGAGCCGGTGTGGGCCGCGGACCGGGCGCCGGGATGTCCGGCTTCGGCCCGGGCCCGACCGCCGGCCGCGGCTCGGCGGGCGGGTACGGCATGTACCCGCCAGGCCAGGGCGCCCGGCGCGAGGACGACGAAACCGAGCACCGCGACAAGTACGCCGACGGGTACGACCTGCTCGACGACCTCCCGCCCGCCTACCCACCGGTGTTCGGCGAATGAGCGGGTTCCACGCCGACCCGGTTGCGCTCGACACCCTCGCCCGACGCCTGGAGGACACCGCCGAGGACCACAACGCCGCCGCGACCGACATCGAGGCGGCGGGTGCGGGCGACCTGGGCCCGCTGACGGTGTCCGCCGCACTCACCGCGCTGACCGGCGAGTGGTCCGGCAGGATACGAGCGGTGCAGACGGATTTCGCCACCGCCGCGGCAAGCGTCCGCACGGCGGCGACTGCCTACCGGACCACGGACGCGAACGCCGCCGAGGACCTGGGCCGAACCGATGGCTGAGTTCCGCGGCCTCGGCTTCGACCCGGCACCCGGCAGCCCCGACGCCGTCGCCGAAGCAGCCCGCCGCTGCACCGAGGCGGCAACCCGTCTCGCCGAAACCCCCGCCCCCGGCGAAATCCCCGAGTGGGCCGGACGATCCGCGCAGGCCCTGGCCAACCGCGCCCGAAACGCCGCCGCCGCCATCACCACCCTCCCGGACGCGATGCGCACAGCCGCAACGGTTCTCGACGGCTGGGCCGGCACACTCGTCGCCCACCGCCGCCGCGCCGAAGAGCTCGACGGCCGGGCCACCGCGGCACGCCGAGCCGTCGTCGACGCCGAAGACGACGTCGAGCGCGCCGAGACCGCAGCCCAGTTTTCCGCCGCCCACCAAGGAGAACTCACCGCCGCCCGCACCCGGCTCGCGGCCCGGCGCGACGACCTCGACCGCGTCCTCGGCGAAGCCCGTGACCTCGAACGCGCCCACACCACCGAAGCGGCCCGCATCGCCGAGCGGCTGCGGGCCCTCGGCGACGGCGCGCCCCTGCCGAGCGCACCGGATTTCCGGTCCCTCACGACGGAACTGGAGTCGTTCGAAGGTGCCGGGCGCGAACTGGGCGTGACCGTCGCGCGCACCCCCGTCACGCCGGTGACCCCGCCGCCGGGCGCCGTGAGCGCGTTCGCCGCCGCGCTGGGTGGCCGGTGAAACTGCCCGCCGTCCCGGGGATCACCCCGGTCAGCCTGGACTCGGTCGAGCGCACCACGGCCGAGCTGCACGCGCTGATGGCGCGCCTGCGCGGCCCCGACGCCGCCCGCGACCTCGGGCTGGAGGCGGCTGCCGTCCAGTCCGCCGAGATCGCCCACGACCAGCGCGCGGGACTGCTGGCGCTGGTCGAGCACCGTGACGCCGACCCGGCGCTGCTGATCGCCGGGGTGGTCGCGGTCGACGGCCCGCTCGACGAAGCCGCCGCGGCGGACCTCGGCCGGTTCGTCGCCGACCGGAGCCCGGGCATCCGCGAGGTGAGCAGCGCCCGCACCGGCCGCGGCTACCCGGTGGTGATCGTCGAGCGCATCGGCCTGTCCGGCGCGCAGCTGCAGGCGGTGGTGCTGGACCCGGACCGCCCGCGCGCCGCGGTGTTCACCCTCCACTCCCCCGGCGGCCGGGGCTGGCTGGAGGTCGCGGGCCTGGCCGGCACGCTCGTCGCCGGCGTCGACCTCACCCCCGCAGCGCCTGCTCCCGGAACTCGCGCGGGGTCCGGCCGGTCGCCGCGCGGAACGTCCGCGAGAAGTGCGGGGCGCTCGTGAACCCGCAGTCCCGCGCGATCTCCGCGATCCCCCGTCCGGCCTTCGCCGGGTCCGCCAGCAGCACCTTCGCACGCTCGATCCGCAGGCCCTTCAGCCGTTCCGAGACGCCTTGGCCGTCGTCGAACAGCTGGTACAGCCGCCGTCGCGAGATGTACAGCGCCTCGGCGATCCGGTCCGCCGTCAGCGACTGCTCGGACAGGTGCGCCCGCATGTACTCCAGTGCTTCGCGCCGCCGGGCCGCCAGCGCGTCGACGCGGTCGAGCTCGACGCGCAATGCGCTGCGGAGCACCAGTTCGGCCAGGCCCAGCAGGTGGTGGGCCAGCCCGTGCGGGTCGAGGCGCGGCCCGGCAGCCAGGACGTGCGCCACCGCGCCGGCGAACAGCGCCCGCAGCGGCGCGTCCACCTCGACCGGCCGGAACATCAGCGGCCGCAGCTCGGTGAACGAGATGGACAGCTTCGCCGCCGCGACGGTCAGCATCACGACGCCGGACGGCTGCAGGTGCAGCGTCGCGTCCGCGAAGGTCAGCTTCGCAGCGGACTCGGCGACCGCGCGCGGCACCGGGCAGCGCAGCAGCAGCTGGATCCCCTCGGGGGCACCGGACGCGCCGCCGAGGATCGCCGCGCGCGCCGCCGCCGCGCCCGAGGCGCGGACGACGAGGTACCCGCTCGCGGGTACGTCCACAGGGTGCGGCTCGGCCATCGGCACCATCGTGCCCGACGGCGGCCGCCCACCACGGGAAGGGGGACCATGGCGCGCCGCACCGCGACGACGGCGGGAGTGATCCTGTCGCATCTGGAATTCGATCTCCTCTGGGATGACCTGGGGCCGGGCGGGCCGCCGCCGCACCCGTTCGACGTGCCGGCGCACGGCGCCACCCACGCCGAGCGCGACGACCTGGGTGTCCGCGTGTTCGCGGGGCTCGCCGAGGCCGGGCTGACCGACGGCGACGACGTCGACCCGGACCTCGCGGACCTGTTCGGGCTGCTGGGTTCGCCGACGCTGAGCGTCGACGCACTGGTGCTCGGCGACGCGCCGTGGCGGCTGCTCGCCGCCGTGCGGGACGCGTCCGGGGTGCTCGCCGTGCTGGACGAGCGTGACCTGGTGCTGGAGCCGTTGCGCCCGGCCGACCTGGTGCCGGCGGTGGCGCGGATGCTCGGCGACCAGCCACCGGGCCCGGGTGACCAGCTGCGGCTCCCACGTACGACGTACTCGACGGCGATGGACGCCTACGCACGCAGCGGTTACGACGCGTTCGAGCGAGCCTTGGGCGCGGCCGGGATCACCGGCCGGGCCGTGCGGCCGCTCGCCACGCTCGTCACCGCCGAGCGGTACGCCGCGGGCCAGCTGGCCGCGACCGGTCCCGCGGGCCGCACCCCGGTGCTGGCCTGGTTCGACACCGCGGCCGGGCGGTACGCCGTGACACCGGAGGACGTCGGCGGCGAGCCGTGGGTGATGGTCACGCCCGCGGACGGCGGGTGGCTCGCGGACCGGATCACCCGGTTGGTCGACAACGCCTGCTGACCGGGACTTTCACGGGAAAGTCAGGTCGCCCAGGTCGCCGGAGTGAAGGAGTCGTCTCCGGGCTCGCTCGGCCGGATCTTCGGACCGGCCCAAACCTGGGGCTCGGCCCGCCGTCGCGGCCGGATCTCAGGCCCCTCGGACCACTCTTGCGGCTCGACGGGACGCGGCCGGATCTGCGGCCCGTCCGCGCGGTGCGGTGAGGCGTCCGCGGGCAGCAGATCCCCGAGCAGCTCCCGCCCCTGCCGCAGCGCGTCACCCGCGGCCTCCTCGGCCAGCCGCCGGACCAACCCCGCCAGCTCCCCCGGCGACCGGTTCAGCGCCCACCGGTCGAACCGCAGATCGACCAAAGCTCCGTGCAGATCGACCAGCACGGAAACCCCGTCACCCGCCGCACGAGCACGGATCGCGGCCAGCCGGGCGCCGAAACCCGGGTCGGGGGCCGCGAACGCGTCGTCGGCCAGCTCCACCGCCGTGCGCTCCGCGTTCACTGGGCCCGCCAGCTTTCCGGTGTGGTCTCTTCCGCGGCTTCCCCCGGTTCGGGCAGGCCGAGCCCCTCGAACCCGTCGTCCAAGGTGTGCCAGAGCGACGCCGTGGCGCGGGCCGACGCGGCCGCCGTCAGCACCAGGATCCGGCGGGCGAGCTCGTCCGGCTCCAGCCGCAACGCCGCCGCCTCGAGCGTCAGCTCCTGCAGTGCCCCGCCGGGCGCGACCTCCACGGCGACCGTCCGGTCGGCGGCTTTTCCGGTGATCACGGGTGGACCCCTCCGTAGAACGTCGACGCCGAGAGCGTGTGCGTGTTCCGGCGGACGGCGTCCCCGGAGTTGCCCTCGATCATCGTGACCTGGTTCCCCTCGACCTTCTCGACGATGCCGATGTGCGTGCTCGTCGAGGTGTTCTGCGGCCCGGTGCCGAAGATCAGCACGTCGCCCGGGCGTGCCTGGTGCAGCGAGTTCTTGCCGTACGCGTGCCCGTTCTGCTGGCCCCAGTGGTAGACGTCGCCGCTGAACGGCAGGACCGGGATCTTCACCCCGGCCTTGCGCCACATCGCGGTGGCGAACGACGAGCACCACGCGGCGGTCGGCCCGTACGGGTTCCGGTTGCTGCCGGGCGGGTTCTCGCGGACGCCGAGCTGCGTGCGCGCGGCGTGGACGACGTCCTTGCCGCGTCCGGACGCCTTGCTCGGGTGGGTTCCCGTGCCGTGCGGCTGTTTCGCGTGCGCCGGCGCGGCCTTGTCCGCGACGCCGTCGTGGGTCAGGTCCTTCCGCAGCTCGTTCAGCTTCTTCGCCGCTGCCTTGAGCTCTGCGTCGACGTGCCTGAGCGTCGACGCGGACTGACGCGTGTACTGCGGAGCCAGGTCCGCGACGCTCCCGACGGCCCGCATCAGCGCGGCCTGCGTCCCGGTGGCCGCGCCGGCGTCGAGGATCTGCTTCGCCTTGGTGGTGTACTCGTCGACCAGCCGCTGCACGGCCGTGTGCCCGCTGTCCACTGTGGACGCGACGTGGGCGACGACCTTCTCGGCCGCGGCGCCGGCCGCGCCGGTGACCCGCAGTTCCTTGGTGAGCTTCGCGCTGGTGTGGCGGAAGCCGTCGGCGCCCTGGCCGTGCCAGTGGCCGAGCACGGTGGTGCTTTCCTTGTGGTAGGCGTCGTGCTGGCCGTCCAGCGCGCCGGCCACCTGGTGCAGGGCGAACTCGGCACGGACGGCGTCCTCGGCCTTCCCGGCGAGCTTGTTGCGGTGCGCGATGAGGTCCTTCGCGAAGGAGCGCGCGAGCGCGGTGGTGTCCATGTCAGCTCCGTCGGGCGTGGTCGTTCAGGGCGGCGGCGGTGGCCGTCTCGTGGTCGCGGTAGGACTTCGCGGCCTTCTGCGCGGCCGAGGCCAGCCCGTCGGCGTGCGCGCCGACCCCCTTGACCTGCTTCTGCAGCGCCAGGCCGAAGCCGGCGAGCGCGTCGGCGAAGCCCGACTCCTTGCCGATCTTGCCGAAGCTCTCGTGACCGATCTCGCGCACGTCCCGCAGCTGCCCGGTCGCGCTGCCGAGCGTGTCGGCGACGTGCCGGGTCCGCTTCACGTAGGCGTGCAACACGGCGTCGTCCACGCGGAGCGGCTGACCGCCGCTGCCGGACTGCGCATGCGGCTTGCCGTGGTGCTTCGTGACGTCTTGGGCGGCCTTGCGGGCGGCCGTGAGGTGGTCCTTGTAGGCGCCGTTCGTGTACGTCGACCAGGGCGTGAAGTCGTGCCCGTCACTCGAGATGCTGTTGGCGACCCGGGCGTTGGTGTCCGGGTCGAACAGCTGGTCGTTCGACTTCAAGTGGTACTGGTGGCGCCGCTCGGGGCCGAGCGCGCCCAGCATGTTGATCTGCCACAGGCCGTAGGAGTTGTCCGGCGGCGTGGCGTTGTGCGCGGTCGTCCGCCCGCCGGACTCGGCCAGCGCGACCGCGACCGCGGTGGTCAGGCCCTGGCCGCGGAACCCGGCCTCGTAGGCGTGCCGGGCGATCTGCTCGGCGCTCAGCTTGGTCATGGGTTCGACCTTGACCGTCCGGGTACCCGCCGCGGTAGCCGAGCTGCACGCAGGGACAACCCGGGTGCACGCCCCGGCTCAACCTCCGGGGCCGCTCAGCCGTACTGCTCCCGGAAGGACCTTGGTGAAGAGGGGACGACGGATGCGCAGAACCGGGGTGGCGACCCTGCTGGGATTGGTGCTGGTCACGGCGGCGTGTTCGGCGCCGCGCACGACGACGCCGAGCCCGATCGCCGAGCCGGCGCCACTGACCAGGACGTCCACGCCGACCGCCGCTCCTCCTCCACCCGCGCCGACCTGCGCCGTCACCACCGGCGCGTGTGTGAGCCTGTCGCTGCGGCTGGCCTGGCTGCTGCGGGACGGCCAGGTCGTGCGCGGCCCGGTCCCCGCCGGGTTCGGGCCGCCCGACCAGTCGACCCCCGCCGGCTCGTTCCGCGTCGCGTGGAAGGACCGCGAGCACACCAGCAGCAGCTACGGCACGAACATGCCGTACTCGGTGTTCTTCGCCGCCGGCGGCATCGCCTTCCACGAAGGCCCGCTGGACGCGCCGTCACACGGCTGCGTCCACCTGAACAACGCCGACGCCGCGGCGTTCTTCGACGGGCTGAACGTCGGTGACGCAGTGCAGGTCCAGGGCTGATCCCCGGGGTACGGTGACCCGTGCCCGATACGTTTTCCGCCGTCGTCTCCAAGCTGCGCTCCGCCGGGTGTGTGTTCGCCGAGGACGAGGCGGACCTGCTCCTCGCCGCCGCGACGACGTCCGCCGAGCTGGACTCGCTGGTCGAGCGCCGGGTCGCCGGGCTGCCGCTGGAGCACCTGCTCGGCTGGGCGGAGTTCCACGGCCTGCGGATCACCGTCCGGCCCGGGGTGTTCGTGCCGCGGCGCCGCACGGAGTTCCTCGTCGACGTCGCCGTCTCGCTCGCGCCGCCGGACCCGGTGGTCCTCGACCTGTGCTGCGGCTCCGGCGCGCTGGGCGCCGCGTTCGCCGCGGCGATGCCTCCGCGTGAGCTGCACGCCGCCGACGTCGAACCCGCGGCCGTCGAGTGCGCCCGCGTGAACGTTCCCGGCCAGGTGTACCTGGGCGACCTCTACGACGCGCTGCCCGGCTCTCTGCGCGGCCGCGTCGACGTGCTGCTGGCGAACGTGCCGTACGTGCCGTCGGACGCCGTCTCGACCATGCCGCCGGAGGCCCGGCTGCACGAGCCGCTCAGTGCCCTCGACGGCGG
Organism: Amycolatopsis sp. NPDC051758; assembly: GCF_044453095.1. NCBI lineage: Bacteria > Bacillati > Actinomycetota > Actinomycetes > Pseudonocardiales > Pseudonocardiaceae > Amycolatopsis > Amycolatopsis sp. NPDC051758. The sequence continues at coordinate 472,536 of NZ_JBITCJ010000002.1, forward strand.
CGCGGACGGCCTCGATCTCGCCCGCCGGGTCGCCGCGGGCGCGCCGGACTGGCTCGCGCCGGGCGGCGTCCTGCTGGTGGAGTCGAGTGAGCGGCAGGCCCCGATCGCCACGGAGATCTTCGCCGCGGCCGGGTTGCGCACGCGGGTGCACACTTCCGAGGAGCTCGGCGCCACCGTCGTCAGCGGAAGCGCGATCCCGTGACAAACTCGATCTCACGTTTCGGCGTGGGGAGCGTCTACAAGGTGTGATCGTGAAACCGTTCGAGCAGATCGTGGCCGAGCACGGGCCGATGGTCCTCCGGGTCTGCCGGGCCGTGCTCGGCCCCGCCGACGCCGAAGACGCCTGGTCGGAGACCTTCCTCTCGGCGCTGAAGGCCTACCCCGAGCTGCCCGCCGAGGCGAACGTCCAGGCGTGGCTCGTCACGATCGCGCACCGCAAGGCCATCGACGTCACCCGCGCGCAGGCTCGCCGGCCGGTCCCGATCGGCGACGTCCCGGATCGGCCGGGCCGCGCGGAAGCGTGGGACGGCGACCTGTGGGACGCGCTGGCCCGGCTGCCGGACAAGCAGCGCACCGCCGTCGCCTACCACTACGTGGCCGGGCTGCCCTACCGCGAAATCGCGGAGATCACCGGGGGCAGCACCGACGCCGCCCGCCGAGCGGCCGCCGACGGCATCAAGGCCTTGCGGGCCATCTATCCCGCCAGCTTGGAAGGAGCGCACTCATGACGGACATCTTCGCGTCGTTCCCGGTGGAGTACGAGCTCAACCCGCACCGCCTCCACGAGCGGCTGACCGCGGCCGCCGAGCGCGAAGGCCTGCTGGACGTCGCCTACCGCACCCTCGACAGCCCGGTCGGGCCGCTGCTGCTGGCCGCAACCGAGCGGGGCCTGGTCAAGGTGGCCTTCGACCGCCAGGACCACGACGCGGTGCTGGCCGCGCTCGCCGAGGCGATCAGCCCCCGCATCCTGCGCGCCCCCGCCCGCCTCGAGACGGTCACCCGCCAGCTCGACGAGTACTTCACCGCCGGCCGCCAGACGTTCGACGTCCCCCTCGACTTCCGCCTGGCCCGCGGCTTCCGCCTCTCGGTGCTAGAGCACCTACCGGAAATCGGCTACGGCCACACGGAGAGCTATTCCCAGGTGGCGGCGGCCGCAGGCAGCCCGAAGGCAGTCCGCGCGGTGGGAACGGCCTGCGCGCTCAACCCACTGCCGGTGGTGGTGCCTTGCCACCGGGTAGTCCGCTCCGACGGCTCGTACGGCCAGTACGCCGGCGGCGAAGAGGCGAAGCGGGTGCTGCTCACGCTGGAAGCGGCTTGAGCCTTCCGTCGACGGCGCTCACTCCCTGCCGACGGAGACACCTCGCCACCGGGTCGACCGGACCGCGAGGTGTCTGCCTGGCCTGCGTTGGCGTCGGCACCGCCGGTGAACAGCAGTAGCAGCTCGATCACCAGTGACACCACGATCACGGCGGCGATGACGCCGCGGCACGGCCGGCTTCCGATCATCAGCGGAGGCTGACGCGCAGCTTCCCGGTTCGCCCGGCGAAGATCACCCGATCTCACGTTTCGCCCCGCCCGGACGTCTACCGGGTATGAGCACTTACGAAAACCGGGTCGCGGCGGCCGACTGGGCTGCCGTGGCCGCCGAGGTCGACGACTACGGCTGCGCGCTGTTGCCCCAGTTGCTCACCCCGGCCGAGTGCGCCCAGTTGGTCAAGCTTTGGGACGAACCGTCGCACTTCCGGGCGACGGTGAACCTGCGACGGCACCGGTTCGGGGACAACGGCGACTACCACTACTTCGCCGAGCCGTTCCCGGAGCCGGTGCAGCAGCTACGTCAGGCGCTCTACCCGCGGCTGCTGCCGATCGCGCAGGACTGGCACGCGCGCCTCGGCCGTGAAGCGGAATGGCCGTCCACCTTGGACGAATGGCTGGACATCTGCCACGCCGCCGGCCAGCGGCGTCCGACACCGATCCTGCTGCGCTACGAAACAGGCGGCTGGAACGCGCTGCACCGCGACCTCTACGGCGACAAGGTGTTCCCGCTGCAGGTCGTGATCAACCTGAACAACCCGGGCACCGACCACACCGGCGGCGAGTTCCTGCTCGTCGAGCAACGTCCGCGAGCCCAGTCCCGCGGCACGGCAACACTCATCCCCCAGGGTCACGGGCTGGTGTTCACCACCCGCGACCGCCCGGTCCGCTCAGCCCGCGGCTGGTCAGCGGCCCCGGTGCGCCACGGCGTCTCAGCGGTCCGCTCGGGCCGTCGGCACACCCTGGGCCTCGTCTTCCACGACGCAACATGACGGCGGCGGAACTCGAGGCGCTGGTCCGGTTGATCGGCCCAGCCCGGCACATCGTGATCGGCACCGCAACCGACCAGGTGTCCCGCGCTGACGGCGCGCGGATCGCCTCGGCATGGGGCGGCCTGGTACTGGCAACGGTGACGTGGCCGGAGACGGCGGCGTCGTGGCTGCGCCAGGCCCGCCGGTTCGCGGAACCGGAACCGGACATCTGGGTCGTCAGCGCAACTCCGGCCGGCTGGGCCGGAATGGCGCGGCGGCTGACGATGTCAACATCCTGGAGTCCACATCGGACAATACTTACCGCCGCCCTGGCGGATTTCCGGCTGCCCGGCGTACGTGGCGCCCAGGCAGACGGCAGCACTTGGGAGGACTGATGGAACACACGATCGTAGACTCGCCGATCGGCCCGCTGACCCTCGTCGGCGAGGACGAGGTGGTCACCGGCCTGTACTTCCCCCACCACTGGACACGCCCGGACCGCTCCACGTTCGGCACACGCGACGACACGGCATTCCCGGAAGCGATCCGACAGCTGAAGGAGTACTTCGCCGGCCAACGCACCGAGTTCGACATCACCATGCGCGCCGACGGACCTGCTTCAGATCACGCAGTCTGGGCCGAGATCACAAAGATCCCGTACGGCCAGACAGCCACGTACGGCGACCTCGCCCAAGCCGTCGGCGGCCTACCGCACGAGATCGGCGCGGCAGTGGGCCGAAACCCCTTGAGCATCCTGGTGGCGTGCCACCGCGTAGTCGGCAAGAACGGCAAGCTGACCGGATACGCGGGCGGCCTGAAGCGCAAGCAGTTCCTGCTGGAGCTGGAACGCCCACCCGCCGCGGAGCGAGGCCAGCTCTGGTAAGCCCGCCTAGACGTGACTCAGCAGCAAGCTAGCCCCCAGCGCGGTCATGATCACCGCGATCAGCACATCAAGGACACGCCACGCGGCCGGCCGGGCAAACACCCCGGCCAGCCGCCGAGCGCCGAAGCCAAGAGCGCTGAACCACACAGCACTGGCGATGCAGGCCCCAAGGCCGAAGAGCCACCGCCCATCCCCATGAGCAACGGCGACCGACCCGAGCAGCAACACGGTGTCGAGATAGACGTGCGGATTGAGCCAAGTGAAGGCAAAACAAGCAAGCACAGCCTTCCGCAACGGCGTCCGCTCCTCCCCCACGGTCATGACCGACGGCCGAAACGCCCGCCGCGCCGCAAGCGCGCCATAGCCAAGCAGGAACAACCCACCCCCCGCAGCAACAACCCCAATCGCCGTCGGCCACTGCTTCAGCACGACCCCGATCCCACTGACCCCAAGCCCGATCAGCACGAGATCGGACACAGCACAGATGACAACGAGCGGCGCCACGGCTCCCCCGCGCAGCCCCTGCTGCAGCAGGAAGGCGTTCTGAGAGCCGATGGCGATGATCAGGGAGAGCCCGGTTCCGAACCCGGCAACAAGCAGAGGGAGCACCCCGCCACGGTATGACCGTCCCCCAGGATTACTCCAGCTAAAGATTCTTACGTAACATTAGCGTTCATGATGTCAGACCTCCCACTGGACCAGGTCAGAACCCTGCTGGCCGTAGTGGACGAGCAAAGCTTCGACGCCGCAGCGGCGGTCCTGCACGTAACACCGTCCGCAGTCAGCCAGCGAGTAAAGGCACTGGAGCAACGCACCGGCCGAGTACTCCTACTCCGCACCAAGCCAGTCTCCCTAACCTCGTCCGGCCAGGTCCTGGTCCGCTTCGCCCGCTCCCTAGCCCAGCTGGAGCAGGACGCTCTCTCCGAGCTAGGCCTGGGCTCAACGTCAGTTCGCACGCTCTCGATAGCGGTGAACGCAGACTCCCTGGCAACGTGGTTCCTCCCAGCCCTCGCACAAGTCTCCGAGTCCCTCTCCCTCTGCTTCGACCTGCAGCGAGAGGACCAGGATCACACATCCGAACTACTCCGCGAAGGCCTCGTAATGGCAGCGGTGACGGCATCCCCCCACCCAGTCCAAGGCTGCACATCCCACCGCCTGGGCCGCATGCGCTACCGGGCAATGGCCTCCCCGGCGTTCATCGCACGCTGGCTCTCCTCAGCTCCCCTCCCAACATCCCTCCCCAAGGCACCAGTGATCGTGTTCGACCGAAAAGACGACCTCCAGGACCGTTTCCTCCGAGCCCTGACCCGCCGCCGCAACTTCACCCTGGTACGCCACCACATCCCAGCCTCAGAGTCATTCGTAGACGCAGTAACCGCCGGCCTCGGGTGGGGCATGGTGCCAGAAATCCAAGCGACCCCCCGCGGCGACGCCCTGGTGGACCTGGCTCCGGACCGCCCATCGGACGTGCCGCTGTACTGGCAGCAGTGGAAGCTCGATTCACCAGCCTTGGCAGCAGTGGCGGAAGCAGTGACCCAAGGCGCAAAGGAGGCACTGCGCTAGCACCCCTAGATATAGACTCGAGAATCCAAGCGGTGCGGAATCCGCACTCGGTCTGCGCAGCAGCCTGAACGATCGCCCACCGTTAACGAGCGTGGGGGTTCAAGTCCCCCCTCGGACACACGCACTATCTACACCCGAACTGGTCGTCGCATAGACGGCCAGCTCTTTTGGTTCGTAGCGTAGCTCCAGGTTGAGAGCACGGTACAGGCGGCTCATGCCAGCCGTGGTTGCGTCGGCCAGGGTGCCGCAGACATCGCCGAGTGCATCGATCCTCGCGTAGATTTCGGCGCGGCTTACCGTCGAGTCGGCTGGAACGCTCTCGATCTGTGCTTTTGCGGCGGCTCGTTCCGCCTGTGCCTGGTCGATCGGGTCGACGAGCGCTTCGGGCTCGACGCCGGCCGCGATCGCGGCTAGATACCGCTGAAGCCGTGCCTCTGCGTCCGCCAGCCGGTTCCGCGCCGCCTCCAGCGGACCACCGCCGGCCTTGCTCCCGTCCGACCCGAGTAGCGCGGCTGCCGTCTGGTCGCGGTTGTCTGGACGGAACAGCTCGTGGAGCCATCCGTTGAGCGCCTCGACGACCACGCCTTCGCGGAGGTTGACCGTCTTCGGGTGATCTTCCAGCTTCTGCGAGCCCGGGGCCATCTTTCGCGAGGTGCAGCGGTAGTAGGCGCCCTTCCGAATCGTGGCGCCTTCATCTTCCGGCCGCATACTCCACATCGGACCAGACCGCGCAGCAGGTACGACCGTGCGGTCTTTCGGGCTCCCCGCTCGGCCTTGCGCGCCGTCTTCAACCCGCCTGCCGACTTCGACCGGCGCAGTAGCTGAGGCTGCGTGAACGTCTCGACGGACCCGATCGCCGGGTGTGCCTGCTCGCGCGACCGTATGATCCGGTCGGGAGTGGCGCGCTTGAATCGCACTAAGTGGCCCGCGGCGACGTCCTCGGGGTCGAGCAAGTCTCATGTTTCGTCCAACGCCCGAGGATCGCGTAACCGGTATATCGCGGGTTATCCAGGATCGCCCGCACCGAGTTGCCTTGCCAGCCGTCGGCGAGCCGGTGCCGGTTCTGGTCCCGCCGATGCGCGGAGGGACAGGGAGTGCCATCCCGATTCAGGAGGTTGGCGATCACGCGATCGCCGTTTCCGTCTAGGTACTCGGTGAAGATCCGGCGCACCACGTCCGCCGTCGTCTCCTCGATCGCCAGCACCCGCAGCTTGAACCCTTCCGCAGCTTTCCGCGGGTTTGGATGCGGACCGCTGTCGACGACGTAGTTGTACGGCGCCCGCCCGCCCTGGTGCCGTCCTTCGTTAATCACCTGCGCGTCCATTGCCGCGTGGACGCGTGCTTGAACGTGCTGGCGTTCGGACTCGCTCATTCCGCCGAGCACGCTCATCAGCATCTTGTGCGATGGGTTCCGCGCGTCGTACTCCCCACCTAGTTCCGGCACCCACAGATCAACTCCGTAGGCGGCGAACTTCGGTGCGATAAGCGAGAACTGGTTGCCGAACCAACACCGAGTGCCTTCGCCGACGACGATCGCGTCCCATCCGCGGCGCGGATTCTTCAACTCGGCGAGCAGTCGTGCGCCCTCGGTTCGCCGTTCCCACGGGACGGACCGTGACTGCCCGACGTCGAAGAACTCCGCCACGATCTGCCCGCCGAGCGTCTCGACGAACTTGCGCGCGTTCCCGAACTGCCATCCGCGCGAGGTCTCCGGGTCCTGCTTGTCTTCGGTCGAGCACCGGCCGTAGGCGGCCAATGCCCCGATCCCGTCGTCTGCTAAGTCGGCGACCTCAAGGCCCAGGATGTCATCCAGCGTTGCCCACGGATCGCTGATGATTTCAGCTGTCACAGTTCACCTCCTCTGCTGGCGCGTCCAGCACCGGCACCTCAGTAACCTCGATCAGAACGGCCAGCAATGCGCGCGCGACAGCAGGCGTCAGTTCAGGCAATCCCGCAGGTAGGATAACCCGGATCTGCGACTCTTCGGAACGAGTGGCCCTCATGGTCGGCCGTCCTCGTCCGTCATGCCAGCGTCAGTGGTTGAGCGACCGATGGCGTTCCTGATTTCAGCCGTTAAGTACCCGCGGACCTGCCGAACCTCGCCGTCTTCGCCGGTGACGCGGTCTCGCGTCGGCCGGCAGCCCAGGTCGGTCATCTCTTGCGCGAACGTCTTCCGGTCGATCTCCAGAGCGCCCAGCAGCTCAGCCGTTGGCATGAACTCCCTGCCATCCGGGCCCAGGTCGTCGCCCAGGTACTCGACGAGCGACGCGAGCAGCTCAGGCAGCTCAGGCAGCTCACCCGGCGACGAAACCGCGTCAACGGGATGACTTGCACCGATTGCCTTGACTGCCGCAGAGTGGTCGAGCACCGGCGTCGCGTCCTGTCCGGCCGCGTGCCCGGTCAGCGTCCCGGCCGCCCCGCGCAACGCCCGGCCCTGCTCACAGATAGTCCGCCAGTCCTCGTTCGGCATGTAGAAGGTCCGGACCGTCATAGCCAGCACGTCGGCCCCGGCCGCCGTGTCGCCGTCCGGCCGCAGGATGCCAACGCCCTTGTGGGAGGGCAACAGCCTGGACGAGTCGAAACCGCGGGTGTTCATCTGCTCGCCGAGCACGATGTTCGAGTCACGCCAGTCCATCACCCGCAGCGCGAACCGCGACCCGAGCACCGCCCGCAGCCCGGACGGGATCGTCTTCGAGTCCGGCCGTTGCGTGGCGAGTACGAGCACGATCCCGGCGGCTGGTCCCTTCTTCGCCAGCCACGTCAGCAGCTGGCAGGTCGCGACCGCCCTCGGCAGCGTCATTGACCTTAGGCAATTGATCAACTTGTTCAGTGGTGCCACGTTCGGCGACCAGTGCAACAGAGGGTCTTGAAGTGGCGCTATGCAGGTCCTTTCCTGGGTGAGCGTCACCCCGAGTCGTGACCAACGTGAGCAGGTGAGTCTCGGTGGCTAGTCTAGCGGTTCGTGATGTGCTTGAATTGACCGATGGCTTATGGACTTCGCGAGGCAGAGCAGCGAATCGAAAACGCCTTAGCTGCGCGATCAGACTCTCTTGATCTTAGTGGGCTCTGGCTTCGTGATCTCCCTACTTCCCTTCCGAAGTTGACGGACATCACGTCCCTTCGGTTGGATAACAACCTTCTTGGGGAACTCCCCGACTGGCTCATAACTCTTACCAAGCTGACAGAACTCCGGTTAGAGAATAACATTCTCACTGTGATGCCACCCGTTCTCGAACATTTCTCTAATCTGACCAGGTTGAATGTTAGTGGTAACTGGCTGAATGGGGTCCCAGATTGGGTTGGCTCGATGACGAGCCTTCGCATGCTGGGCATCGGCGACTGTCGTCTCACTGTGGTTCCCGAGTGGCTTCGCAACTTCACTGAGTTGTCAGAGCTGCACTTGAACGACAACGAAC